>NZ_JBIRFV010000010.1:0-371829 GCF_044327655.1 Streptomyces sp. NPDC018029
ACGTGCAGCCGCAGCCCGTGCTCGGCCACCACCCGGTCGCGGTACTCGATGACCTCGGGGAAGTTGTGCCCGGTGTCCACGTGCAGCAGCGAGAACGGGATTGCCGCCGGGGCGAACGCCTTCAGCGCCAGATGCAGCATGACGATGGAGTCCTTGCCGCCGGAGAAGAGGATCACCGGCCGCTCGAACTCACCCGCCACCTCCCGGAAGATGTGCACCGCCTCGGACTCCAGAGCATCCAAGTGGGTGAGTACGTACGGGCTTTCGGTCACGTGTGGCAGCGAAGGCACGCTGATCGTCACGCCAGACCCCTTTCGACGAGCAGCGCGTACAGCGCGGCTGCGGACTCCTGCACGGTCTGGTTCTGCGACTCAATGCGCAGGTCGGGCGACTCGGGCGCCTCGTAGGGGTCGTCGACCCCGGTCAGACCGGAGATCTCGCCCTTCGCCTGCTTGGCGTACAGACCCTTCACATCGCGCACGGAGCACACCTCCACCGGCGTCGCGACATGCACCTCGACGTAGGCGGTGTCGCCCGCCTGGTGGCGCTTGCGCACCGCCTCGCGGCTGTCCGCGAACGGCGCGATCACCGGCACAAGCGCCAGCACGCCGTTGCGGGCGAGGAGTTCGGCGACGAAGCCGATGCGCTGCACGTTGGTGTGCCGGTCCTCCCGGCTGAAGCCGAGGCCCGCCGAGAGGAACTCCCGGATCTCGTCGCCGTCGAGCACCTCCACCCGGCGGCCCTCCGCACGCAGGCGGCCCGCCAGTTCGTACGCGATGGTCGTCTTGCCGGCGCTGGGCAGGCCGGTGAGCCACACCGTCCCGCCATCGTCGGTAGTGGGCATGCGGTTACCAGCCGATCGACTGGTAGAAGGCGGCGTACCGCCGGAACACGTCGCGTCCGACGGGCGGCCACGCCAGGCCGGCCTCGGTGGCCAGCCGCTCGGCCCGCTCCCTGCCCACCGCCGCCGGGTCCTGGCGGAAGAGTCCCGCGAGGCTCTCCTTCACCCGCAGTCCCCCGTCGCCGTCGGTGCCCGCGTCGTCCTCGGGCGGCGGCAGCAACGCGAGGACCCGTACGAGGTCGCTGTTGTCCGGCGACGCGGCGGACTGCCGCCGCACCTCTTCCCAGAACACCGGGTACGCCACTTCGGTGAGGAGGAAGATTTCCTGGAACACGGCCATCAGCGCGTCGAAACCCACCGCGTGGGGCTGCACCTCGTGCAGCCACCCCCGCTCGCCCCGGCAGGCGGCGGCGACCACCAGCGCGCTGACGTGGTCCACCGGCGTGTAGTCGGTGACGATGGGGCTGGAGAACCACATCCCCGTCTGCAGGCAGGCCTTGACGAGCAGGTCGTGCAGTCCCGAGCGGCTGGGTACACCGGTCACGGAGTGCGGGGTGACCTCGCCGAAGCGGTGGACGGTGACGGGCAGGCCTCGCTCGGCGGCCTCGGCGAGCAGCCGTTCGGCGACCCACTTCGACTGGCTGTAGCCGTCGGCGGGCACCACGTCGGCGGGCACGGGGCCCTCGGGGATGAACCCGACGCCGTCCTCCCCCGTGGTGAACACTCCCAGGGTCGAGACGAAGTGCAGTTGCTTGGCGCGGTGGGTGGTGGCGAAGCGGAGGATCTCCACGGTGCCGTGGACGTTGGCTCCGCGGTGGGCGTGGTAGCCGCGGGCGAGGTTGACCATCGCGCCGTTGTGGACGACCGTGTCGACGCGCTCGGCCAAGGTGGTGAACTCCGCCTGGTCAAGACCGAGTCGAGGCAGACGCAGGTCTCCCGGCACCCCCTCGATCCGGCCCGCGTACGTCTCGTCCCAGAGGCGGTACTCGCGCAGGTTCGCGACGACCCGCTGCCGGGCGTCCGTCGCGTCGTCCGCCCGTACCAGGCAGTGCACGACCGCCTCCGTGCCGACCAGCAGGTCGTGCAGCAGCTGACCGCCGACGAAGCCGGTGGCGCCGGTCAGCAGCACGTCACACGGGGACGCGGGCCCGGTGACGACGGGCGGCGGGACGATGTCCTCGGGCAACACCGCGTCGGCGTCGAGGAGTTCACCGAGCTCGCGGGCCGCGGCCTCGTCGGCGGCGCCGTCCGGGGCCGGCTGGTGGGCGTCGTGTCCGGTCAGGAGGGCCACCTGCTGATCCACGGTCGGGCGCTCGTACACGTCCCGCACCGACACTCGCGTACCGAACCGTTCGCTCAGGGCCACGGCGAGGCGCTGAGCACCGAGCGAGTCACCGCCCAGTTCGAAGAAGTCGGCGCCAGGGTCGACCTGTCCGACGGGCAGGAAGCCCAGCCAGGTGGCGCGGACCACGACCTCGACGGATTCCGGGGCGTGCTCCGCCCCCGCCGGTCCGCCGGTGACGGTCGGCTCCGGCAGGTCGGGCTGGTCCGTGGCGTGGCCGGACTGGGCCAGCTGTTTGAGTGCCTTGCGGTCGGCCTTGCCGTTGGGGGTGAGCGGCATGGCGTCCAGGACGACGAAGCGGCGCGGTGTCAGCGCGGGCGGCAAGCTCGCAGCGGCGTGCTCCCTGAGCCGGGCGGTACCGAGTTCGGCGGAACGCACGGTCACGAAGGCGACGAGTGCCCGGCTGTCGCCCTCCTCGTGCACGATCACCTTGGCCTCCCGCACCAGCGGGTGGCTCAGCAGCCCCGCCTCGACCTCCGACAGCTCGATGCGCACGCCACCGATCTTGACCTGGTGGTCGAGGCGCCCGACGAACTGCAACAGCCCGTCCGGCCGCCGGTAGCCGAGGTCACCCGTGCGGTACAGCCGGTCGCCGGGGATCTCGGGGAAGGGGTTGGGCACGAAGACGGCCGCGGTCTTGCGGGGGTCCTTCACGTACCCGAGGCCGAGACACTCGCCGCCGATCCAGATCTCGCCGGTCTCCCCGCTCTCCACGAGTTCCGCGCGGTCGTTCACGATCACCGCGTAGGTGTTGTCGATGGGGCGGCCGATCGGCATGGGGTCGCGGTCCGCGTCGCTCACCGTGTGGAAGACGCTGCCGATCGACGCCTCGGTCGGGCCGTAGGTGTTGATGATGTCGACGTCCGGGAGATAGGACCGGAAGGTGCGGACGGCATCCGCGGTCATCTCCTCGCCGCCGATGAGCAGCCGGCGCAGGGAGCCGAGGCGGTGGATCAGGCCGGGCTCCGTGGTGAGCAGCTCCACCAGCGTGTTGAAGATCGAGGGCACGAAGTCGGTGGTGGTGACGGCGTGCCGGTGGATGACGTCCACGGTCGCCTCGAGGTCGAGGATGCCCGAGCGCTCGGGTATCACGACCTGGCTGCCCGTGGTCAGGGGCCACAGCAACTGCCAGAGTGACGAGTCGAATTGGTGCCTGCTGTTCTGCAGCACGACCTCGTCCACCTGGCTGCTGAGCCTGCGGCTCATGTAGGCGAAGCGGTTGAGCAGGCCCCGGTGCACGTTGAGCGTGCACTTGGGCAGGCCGGTGGAGCCGGAGGTGTAGAAGCCGTAAACGATGTCGTTCAGGGTGGCCGAGGGCATGGGCGGTGGCGCTGCGTCGCGCGCCGGTTCCGTGGGCCGCACCGGCAGTACGGGGACGGCGAGCGGGAGTCGGCGGCCGCCCTCCGAGGTCAGCACCACCTTGGCGTCGAGCGTCTCGATCATCCGGACGAGGCGGTCCACGGGGCCCGAGTCGTCGACCGGGACGAACGGTGCCGCGAGCTTCATCGCCGCGATCATCGCGAGGGGCAGCTCCGCTCCCCCGTCGACGACGAGCGGGACGAAGTCGCCGCGCCCGACGCCGAGTTCGGTGAGGTGCCGGGCGAGGGCGTTGGCCCGCTCGTCGAGGTCCCGGTAGGAGAGCGTCAGCGAACCGTGGGTGACGGCGGGCGCCTGCGGCGTCGCGGCCGCCCTGGCCTCGAAGAGCTGCAGGACGGTGCGGTCTCCCGGATCGTCGGCGGATGGCTCCGCAACGTCACTACGCGACCCGACTCGATACCGCTCGGACATACCGGACGCCCCCTTGACGGGCCGCTTCGTGGGCGGCCTACTGTGCCCCGACTGTTCGGACTTGTTTCGACTGAACCGAAAGTTCCGAACCGGGAAAACGAATCGTGATTCCCCGAATATTCCGGAACAAGGTAAGGCCGCCGCAAGGAGTCGCGGTACCGCTACGTGATTACCACGTCCGTAAGCATCGCAATTACAGATGTGACTCCTTCGGCGACCTGACCGTCGCAGGTGGAGTGAGCGTTGACGCAGCGAGAACGGGGATACTGATGTCACGGACCGGTCCGTCACGGAATTCGGTATCCACAATGTCGACGCACGGCCCCGGGGGTAATACGCAGATGGATTTGAAACAACTCAAGGGCCTGCGCGTGGGCCTGTTCACCTCGGGCGGGCTTTCCAGCACCGCCGTCGCCGCGTGGCTCGCGGAAAATGATGTCGACGTGACCTGCTACGTCGCCGACATCGGCCAGCAGGCGCCGCTGCCCGCGGGGGAACTCGCCGCGCGCCTCTCCCAGTACGGACTGAAGTCCCAGGTCGTCGACCTGCGTGCCGAGATGGCCGGCACCGCGCTCGACCTCGTGACGTACCAGGCGACCTACGAGGGCGGTTACTGGAACACCACCGGTGCCTCGCGCGCGGTCCTGGTCGGCGGGCTCGGCCCGGTCCTGCGCGCCGACGGGTGCGACGTACTGGCCCACGGCTGCGTGGGCGGCGGCAACGACCAGTCCAGGTTCGCCCGTTACGCGGCACGCTTCACGCCCGACCTCACGGTGTTCACGCCGTGGACCAGGGCGTGGATGCTGGAGCGGTTTCCGACCCGCGCCGACATGAGCGCGTACCTGTCCGGCCTGGGTTACGCCAAGGAGCTCACGGACTGGGTGGCGTACTCGGTCGACGGTGGGCTCGCCGGCTTCTCGCACGAGAGCGACGCACTGGAGTCGCTGACCACCGCGCCCGCGTCGGTGGAGCCGCTGATGACGGTGTGGCCGCAGGACGCGGCCGCCGAACCCGAGACGTTCACCGTCCGCTTCGAGGGCGGACGTCCCGTCGCGGTGGACGGCACCGCGGTCACCCCGCTCGAAGCGATGGAGCGGGCCAACGCCCTCGGCGGCCGGCACGGGATATCGCTGCGCACCGTGGTCGAGAACCGGGTGAACGGGACCAAGTGCCGTGGCGTGTACGAGGCGCCGGGCCTCGACGTCCTCGGCCCCTGCCTCGACGCGCTGTACCAGGCATGCCTGGACAAGCCCTCGGCGGCGCTGCTGCGTCAGCTGTCCGCCACGCTCGGCACCGCCGTGTACGAGGGGCGCTTCCACGACGCGTCCGGACGGGCGGCGGCGGGCGGCGTCGACCTTCTCGCGGCCGGCGTCAGCGGCACCGTGGAGGCGACGCTGTACCGGGGGAACGTCCAGGTCCAGCGGTTGCTCGACCTCACGGACGCGCCCGGGACGGCGCGCCAGACGCGGTTCACGCACGGCGGCCACCACTGGATCACGCAGGCGGGCTAGCACCTCGCCTGCCGGACCGCCCGAAAAACCGGGGGCGGGGAGTTCAACTCCCCGCCCCCGGCTTTCTTCGGCCGGCCCTACCGGGACCGGGCCGTCACTGCGACCAGGCCGTCGGCGTACGGTCCCAGCGGTGCCTGCGCAGCTCGGCGTACAGCTCCGCCGACAGCGGCTCCGCCCCGCTCACCCCGAGGTTCGCCGCGACGTGGCGGACGCTGCGCATGCCCGGGATCACGGTGCTCACCGCGGGGTGCTGCAGGATGAACCGCAGCGCCAGCTCGGGCATGGTCATGTCCGCGGGCACGACCTTCTTGAGCGCGTCCGCGCGGTCGACGCTCGCGTGCAGGTTCTCCGGCACGAAGTACGAGCTGCGCCAGTCGTCCTCGGGCCAGGTCGTGTCGTGGGTGAGGGTGCCGGTCAAGGTGCCCTCGTCGAAGGGGACCCGCGCGATGACGGCGATGTCCCGCTCCTGGCAGGCAGCGAACAACTCGTCCTCCGGCGCCTGGTCGAAGATGTTGTAGATCACCTGGACCGAGTCGACGAGCCCGGTGTCGAGCGTCTTGAGGACGTTGGTCGGCTCCCAGCGGTTGACGCTGATGCCCACGCCCTTGACGACTCCCTCGTCCTTCAGCCGACGGATGGGGTCCTGCCAGCTCCGGTCGTCGGCCCAGCTGTCCTCCCACACATGGAACTGCAGCAGGTCGATCGATTCCGTGCCGAGCCCCTCGAGGCTCTTGCGGGTGTATTCGAGGATGTGGTCCTCGGGAAATACATCGGCAAGCCTGGAGTCCCGCGTCGAGGGCCACTTGCGGTCCTTCGGCGGAATCTTCGTGGCGATGTAGAGCTGTTCTTCCGGGTGCCGCTCAAGGAGCTTTCCGAGCAATTCCTCACTGTGGCCGCGCCCGTAAATCCAGGCGGTGTCGAAGAAGTTGCAGCCGCCCCGGATGCTCTCCTCCAGAGCCTCCTGGCCCGTGGCGTCGTCAGCGCCGGACCAGCCGCCTTCGCCTCCGGCTATTCCCCACATTCCATAGCCGACTTCGCTGACCTGCCACCCGAGCCTGCCGAAGCGTCGGTACTCCACGATCGAACCTCGTTTCCGCTTGTCACTGATTCACTGCCGCATTGCTGTCAGTCCGCCCGGCGCACGATGGCGGACAGGGCCCGCACCATCGACTCGCCGATCCTCGGCGCGAGCGTCCCGGACACCTGTGCGGGGTCCACCCGGATGCTCAGCTCGTAGGTCTTCCGCTGCGGGAGCCGGTTCACCTCGACGAGCACCGGGAAGTTCGTGCGGTCGGCGAAGCTCCACCGGTCGGTGCTGATGCGGCGCAGGGAGTCGACCTTGTCGAAGACGTGGAAGTCCGTGTAATTGAACATCGCCTCGAAGGGAGCGTGCCCCAGGTCCTTCTGGATCCGGGCCAACGGGTAGCCGCGGTGGGCGAGGTGCTCGCGCTCCGCGTCGAACGCCGCCTGGACCAGCTCCGGCCGGCTGCCGTGCTCCAGCCGTACGCGCACCGGCAGCACGTTGAGGAACACACCGAGCACCAGGTCCGCCCCCTCCGACTCCGGGCGGCCGTTCCCGCACAGCCCGGTCACCACGTCCTCGGTCCCGCAGAGCTCACCCATCGCCCACAGGTGCGCGGCCAGGAAGACGCTCTTGGCCGGGACTCCCACAGCGGCCGAGAACTCCTGCACCCGCGCGGCGAGCTCGTCGGGCAACTCCTGCACCACCTCGGCGACTTCGGGCTCCTCCGTGAGGGAGGGCGCCGGAAGGGCCAGCGACTGCATGCCCTTCAGGAGCTCGCCCCAGTACGTACGGGATGCCGCGTTCCGGGTGGCGCGCTGCTCGGCAGCCACGAAGTCGCGGTAGCGAACCTGCGGCATCGTCTCGAGTCCCGGGCCGTCGTACCCGAGCCGCCGCTCGTACTCGATCAGCACCTCGGTGGCGAGGCGGGCGAAACTCCAGCCGTCGAGGAGGATGTGATGCACCGACAGGGAGAGGTGGAAGGAGTCCTGGGAGAGGACACCCACGTGGATGCGGAGCAGCGGGGCCTTCGTCTCGTCGAAGGCGGTCGCGGACTCCCTGTGCCACCAGTCGTCCAGGGCCTTCTGCTGCTCCTCGTCGGTGAGTCCGCTCAGGTCCTGGGTCTCCAGGGGGACCGTGGCCGTGCCGTGGACCAGTTGCAGGGGCTCGCGGAACTCGGCGAGCTCGAAGGAGGTGCGGAGCATCTCGTGCCGGTCGACGAGCGCCGCCACGGCGTCCCGCAGAGCCGCCTCGTCCCACGGGCCGCTCACGCGCACCCGGGTCAGGTCGTGGTAGAGCGCCGGGTCGTCGCTGAGTTCGCAGTGGTACAGGATGCCCAGCTGGAGCGAGGAAAGCGGGTAGGCGGCCACCACGCCCGCCGGTACGAGCTCCGGGTCGAGGTCGGCGAGCGTCGTCGTGAGCGCGGCACCCGTCGCGGGCTGCTCCGCCGCGGGCTCGTCGCCGACACCCGCCGCTTCGCGGGCGAGTTCACCGAGCGTGGGGTGGAGGAACACCTCTTCCACGCTGATGTCGAGGCCCACCGCGCACGCCTCCGCCACCAGCCGGATCGCCGTGATCGAGTCCCCGCCGAGGGAGAAGAAGTTGTCGTCCGCCGCAATGGAGTCACGCCCCAGCACCTGCGACCACACCCCGCGCAGCCGCTCGAGCCCCTCCCCCGCCGGCATCCCCCGCGCACCTGTCTCCGTCATGTCCTCGCCCCTCCCCTTGCGTCGCACAGGACCGCATCCGGCCGTGCGACTGCCTCTGAAATCACCGCTGTCCAGCGGTCGAGCAGGTCCTCCACCGTGCCGCGCGCGAAGAGGTCGGTGCTGTACTCGACGGTGGCCACCATCTCCCCGGCCACTTCCTCGATCTCCAGCGTCAGATCGAACTTCGCGCTGCCGTTGTGCAGCGGCACCGGCGTCGCCCGCACTCCCGCGAGGCGGGCCTCCGGGCGGCGCGGCCCCTGGTAGGCGAGGGCCGCCTGGACGAGCGGCGGCACGGACAGCACCCGTTCCGTGACGAGTTCCTGCACCAGCCGGTCGAAGGGGACGTACTCGTGCTCGATCGCGTCGAGCACCTGCCCGTGCGCGAGGCGCAGCGCGTCGCGGAAGGACCGGGTGCCCCGGAAGTCGAGCCGCAGGACGACCGTGTTCACGAAGAACCCGAGGACGTCCTCGAAGTCCGGCCCCGGCCGTCCCGCCGCGGGCGATCCGATCAACAGGTCGTCCTGCCCGCAGAGTTCGCGCAGCGCGGCGCCGAACGCGGTCAGGACCACGCAGTACGGGGTGGTCCCCTCCTCGCGCGCGAGCCGGGTGACCGCGGCGAGGAGACCGGCCGGGGTGCTCCGCGACAGGCGGTGGCCCCGATAGCTCATGGCCTTGGGCCGTGGGTGGTCGGCCGGGAGCTCCAGCACCGTGGGTGCGCCGCTCAGCCGTTCCACCACGTGTTTGACGAGGGCGTCCGCCGAGGCGGAGCCGTCCAGGTCCTGCTGCGTACGGATGAAGTCGCGGTATCCGGTGGAGGCTTCCCGCCACGGCGATGCCTCGCCGGCCAGCCGCACCGCGTAGGCCGCCGCCAGGTCCCGGTCGAAGACGTCGCTGCTCACGCCGTCCGAGACGATGTGGTGGGTGACCACGACGAGCAGGTGGTCGTCGGGCGCCACCCGGATGAGCGCGGTGCGCAGCAGGGGGGCGCTCGCCAGGTCGAACGGCTGCCGCGCGAGCTGCTCGGCCCGTACGAGCGGGGCCGCCGCGCCCTGTTCGCCCGCGCTCAGGTCGATGACCGGCAAGGGCACCGTCAAGTCCCGCGCGATCTCGGCCGTCAGGCGGCCGTCCCGGAAGTGGAAGGAGGTCCGCAGGCGCTCGTGGCGCTCGACGACGTCCCCCAGGGCGAGCCGGAGGGCGGCGACGTCGAGGGGGCCGGACAGCCGCAGCGCGCTCGGCACGTTGTACGCGGTGCCGGCCGCCGGCCTGAACTGCCCGAGGACCCACAGGCGTTGCTCGCCGGGCGAGACCGCGTCCTCAGGGGCGGTCTCTCGCGCCGGGGACGGTACGGGGGCGCCGCCGCGGACCAGGGCGGCGAGGTCCTCGACCGTGCCGGCCGCCAGGAACTCGCGTGCGGTCACGTGCGTCCCGTACTCCTGCGCGATCCGGCCGAGGACCCGGGCCATGTGCAGGGAGTCGCCGCCGAGCCCGATGAACTCGTCGGTCCGTCCCACGCGGGGCACGCCGAGCACCTCGCTCCAGAGCGCCGCGAGGCGTTCCTCGTCCGGCCCCACCGGGCGGACGTAGGGGCTGTGGCGCTCCTCCGGCTCGGGCGCGGGCAGGGCCTTGCGGTCCAGCTTGCCCTGGACGGTGACCGGCAGGGCGGGCAGGGCGACGTACGCCGAGGGGATCGCGTGGTCGGGCAGGGACCGGGCGGCGCGTGCGCGCAGCCGCTGCGGATCGGCGTCCCCGACGATGTAGGCGACGAGTTGGGTGTGCCCTGCCTGCGTGGTCATGGCCACCACGGCGCACTCCCGTACCAGGGGGTCCTGTGCGAGTGCCGCTTCCGCCTCCGCCGGCTCGACGCGGTGGCCGCGGATCTTGACCTGGTGGTCGTCGCGGCCCAGGAACTCGATCGCGCCGTCCGCGTCTCGGCGCGCCAGGTCGCCGGTGCGGTACAGGCGGCCGCCGGGGTTCCCGGCGAACGGGTCCGGTACGAAGCGCCGGGCGGTGAGGTCGGGCCTGCCCTGATAGCCGCGCGCCACCGCGCGGCCGCCTATGTACAGCTCACCGGTCTCATCGGGAGGGCAGGGCACCATCGCGTGGTCGAGGACGTACGCCTCGACGCCGTCGAGTGCGGTGCCGATGGGCAGTGTGTTGCCGCCGGGGAGCGGGGCGTGGTCCGGATATATGGCGGCGGTGGCCGTGATCGTGGTCTCGGTGAGCCCGTAGGCGTTGATCACCGGTACGGCGCTGTGCCTGCGCCAGGCGGCCAGGGTGCGGGTGTGCGTGGTGTCGCTGCCGACGACGAGGAGCCGCAGGCTCCCGGGCAGGGGGCGCGGTGTCCGGTCGAGGTCGGCGCACCACTGTGCCCAGTACGGCGTCGGGAGGTTGGCGACCGTCACCCGGTGCGTACGGAGGAAGTCCTCCATCGCGGCGGGGGGCAGCGCGGTGTCGTCCAGGACGACGAGGGTGCCGCCCGCGGCCAGGGTCGGGTAGACCTCCTCGCCGAGTACGTCGAAGCCGGGATTCGTGAACTGGAGCACGCGGTCCGTCCGGGACAACCCGAAGAGCGTACGGATGGCCCGCGCGTGGTTCGCGAGGGAGCGGTGCTCGACGGCCACGGGCTTGGGGAGGCCGGTGGAGCCGGAGGTGTGGATGAGATAGGCGAGGCGTCGCGGGTCGTCGCGTACGGCGTCGTCCACATCGGCGCCCGCCTTGTCCCGGGACGCGCCGTCCACATCGGCGCCCACGCTGTCCCGGGACGCGCCGTCCACATCGGCGCCCGCGCTGTCCCGGGGCGCGGCACTCACGTCGAGCACGGGCAGGTCCCCGGCGACGGCCGCGGCGTCGGCGTCCGGCACGCGCTTGCCGTCGGTGAGCAGCAGCCGCGCCCCGGCGGACCGCAGCAGATACCGGGTGCGGTCCGCCGGGAGCCCGGGATCGAGCGGCAGGTAGGCGGCTCCTGCCTTGGCGGCGGCGAGCAGCGCCGTGACGAGTTCCGGGCCGCGCGGCATCCGGACGGCGACCACCGGCTCCCCCGCGGGAGTCCGGTCCACCGCGTGGGCGCACCGCGTGCGCAGCTGCCGGGCCAGCGCGTCGGCGCGCTCGTCCAGTTGCCGGTAACTCACCGAGACGGCGCCGTGGACCACGGCCACGGCGTCCGGCGCGGCGGTGGCCTGGGCCTCGAAGAGCTGGTGGACCAGCGGTTCCGCGTACGTCACTGGGTGTGCTCGCTCCATCGTCCGTCCGACTGCCGCGTTCCGTCGGCCGCGTACTGCCCGACCAGGTCGCATACGCGGCCGAAGACCTGCCGCGCGTGCTCCGCGTGCAGGTAGAAGTGGTCGCCGGGGAAGGAGAGCTGCTGGAACTCTCCGGTGGTGTACTCCTGCCAGCCCCGGATGTCCGCGGCGGTGGCGGAGGCGTCGTCGACGCCCGACATGACGGTGACGGGGGCGCCGATCCGCGTCAGGGCGCGCGGCCGGTAGCTCTCGCCGATCGCCAGGTCCGCGCGCATCACCGGCAGGATCAGGGGCAGCAGCTCCGGATCGGCGAGCACTTCCTCCTTGCTGCCGCCCAGCGCGCGCATCGCGGCGACCAGCGTCTCGTCGGGGACGTCGGAGCGCATCGAGGTGGTGCGGGACGGCACGGAGGGGGCCGGGGCGCCGGACACGATGAGGTGGGCGGGCCGGATGCCGTACGTCAGCTCCAGCTCCACCGCCACCTCGAACGCCACCAGGGCGCCCATGCTGTGGCCGAAGAGGACCAGCGGGAGGTCCATGAACGTCTGGAGCCGGGCGGCTATGTCGTGCGCCAGGGGCTCGCACCGGGTGTGTGCCGGTTCCGTGAACCGCCCGGCGCGGCCCGGGTACTGCACGGCGCGCAGCTCCAGGTCCGGGCCCGCCCACGTCGACCACCGCTGGTAGGCGCTGGCCGCTCCCCCGGCGTGCGGGAACGCGATCAGGCGGGCCCGGGCCCGCGGCAGCCGCTCGCCGGAGAACCACCGGTCCACCGTGGTGTCCGTGGTCATCGGGGCAGCGCCGGCGAGGGCGCGGCGACGCCGGCCGCCATGTCCTGGCGCAGGCTCAGCGGCCGCAGGTCGGTCCAGACCTCGGCGATGTGCTCCAGGCACCGCGCCTCCGGTCCGCTGACCCCCATGTCGCGCCAGCCCGCGGGGACTTCGCGGCCGAGCGGCCAGATGGAGAACTGCTCCTCATCGTTGGCGACCACGCGGTACTGGAGCTCGCTCTCCTGTTCCGCGGCCTCGGGCTGTTCGGTTGCGGCCATGGACGTCTCCTCGGTTCTCGGTCGTGTGCTGGTTCGGTGGTGCTCGGTCATGGCGTGCCGGTGGGGGCGGTCAGCAGCTCCAGGTCGTTCCCGCCGGACAGCCGCAGCCGTCCCGCCTCGCGGAACAGCCCGGCGGGCGCCCCCATGCGGACGGTCTCCGTGCGGGCCAGCCGGTAGTGGCGCTGCACCGGCAGCTCGGCGGTCAGACCGCGCACCCCACACACGTGCACGGCGGTCGCCGTGACCTCGGCCGCCGTCTCCGCGGCCAGCGCCAGCGCGTCCAGCGCGGCGCGTGCGGCGGGCCGGTCCTCGTCCGCGAGCTCTCCCGCCCTGAGCACCGCCAGGCGCACCGTCTCCACACGGGTCGCCGCGCGCGCCAGTGCGAAGGAGACGCCCTGGAAGTCGTGGAGCACGGCGCCGAACTGCTCGCGGCGCAGCGTGTGCGCGCGGGCCGCGGCGTGCGCGCCCTCGGCCAGGCCGAGCAGGTAGGCGGCCTGCCGGATGCGGGCGCGGGCCGTGAGCTCCGTCCACTGCGCCGGTGACGGCCGGCCCAGGACGTGATCGTGCGGGACGAACACGTCGCCGTGTGCGCCCGCGCCGTCCGTGGGGAGCAGGGCCGCGACCACTCCGTCCGCGGTCTCCAGGAAGAGCAGCCGGTGTGTGGTGTCCGGCTCGTGCGTGTCCTCGGCGGCCTTGAGCGAGACGGTCCAGCCTCCGTCGGCCGGATGCGCCGCGAGGGACTTCCCAGCTCCGAACGAGTCGGCGGACACGGTGAGTTCACCCGAACTCAAGCCGTTCAGCACGGCCTCGTGGGCGCCGTCGGCGGCGCTGAGCCCCGCCACGTCGGCGGTGAGTGCCGTGGCGCGGTAGGGGCCGCCCAGGGCGGCGCGGCCGAGTTCCTCGCACACCACCAGGGAGCCGGGCAGCCCCAGTCCGAGTCCGCCCGCCTCCGCGGGCACCTCGAAGCCGGGCGCACCGATCTCGGCGAGCGCGGGCCAGCTCGGGCAGGACGCGCCGTCCAGCGCCGGGGCGCCGTGGACGGCATCAGTCCCGAGGTCGCGTGCCGCAACGGATGCGAAGCGGGTGCGGATCGCCTGCCGCAGGTGGCGGGTCAGGGTGTCCTCGACCGCTTCCGTGGCGGCCCCCGTACCGCCGCCCTCGCCCGCGGCGACGATCTGGAGCATCATCTCGGAGGTGCCGGCCGAGAAGGTCAGCCCGGGCGCCTCCCGGTACGCGGCCTCGAGGGTCGAGGCGGCGGCCGCCGACAGGGAGGGCGGGAGCGTGTTCGCCCACGCGGCCACCTCACGGGCCAGTTCGCTGGTGACGTACTTGGCCACGGCCGCGCTTGTGGTGTCGGCCTCGTCCAGCCCCTGGTCGAGCTGCTTGAGCACCCACCAGGTGTGCAGCCGCGCGGCCTCGACCTCGGCGCCGAAGCGGCCGCCGCGCTCCAGTTCCGCGGCTTCGAGGCCACCGGCGACCACGGCCGCGTACCACGACTCGGCCTTGAGCGAGTAGTCGAGACCGGTGCGTTCCACGGCGAGCGCCTGGGTGAGCAGCTGCCACCCCTGGCCGACCTCGCCGACGACATCGTCGGCCGGCACCCGTACCTCGTCGAGCACGACCCGGTGGAACTGCTCGTCGGCGATTCCCGCGATGGTCTCCCGGCGCACGCCGGGAGCGTCCATGGCGACCATGAAGAGGGTGATGCCCTGGTAGCGCCCGTCGGGGGCGCCGGTCCGCGCGGCGCACAGGGCGACGTCGGTGATGTCGCTCTTGAGGTTGTACGCCTTAACGCCGCTGATCACGAAATGGTCGCCGTCGCGTACCGCCGTGGTACGCAGCCCGGCCAGGTCGGACCCGGCCCCCGGCTCCGTGTACAGCACGCTCGCGAAGCTCCGGCCCTCCCCGACGGCGGGCAGGTGACGCGCCTTGAGCTGCTCGGATCCGGCGTGCAGCAGGAACATTCCGACGATCTGCACGGTGTTGACGTGCAGCGTGTCCGGCACGCCCGCGCGGGCCAGCTCCTCGGCGACGATCGAGGCCTCGGTCAGCGTGGCGCCTTGGCCTCCGAACTCTTCGGGCCAGTTGGCGGCCAGCAGGCGGCGCCGGCCGAGTGCCCGGTACAGCGGGCGGACGTCCGGTTCCCGGCCGGTGTCGGCCAGGAGCCGGTCCAGCTCAGCTCGGATGTCCCCGGCGCCGAGCTCCTCGCGTACGCGGACGCGGAAGGCTTCCTGGTCCGGGGTGAAGCCGAAGTGCATGTCGCTGGTCTCTTCTCGTTCGTACGGTCCGTGTCACCGGGTCAGCTCTGCCTGTCCCCGGCGTCCTCTAGACGGGTCGCGTCCTCGTCCATGAGGCGGGTCGCGTCCTCGTCGGACATCCCCTCGATCAGGGCGAGCAGGTCATCGCTGCCGTCGGCCTGGGCGCGCAGCCGGTCGACGGTCTCCGCGAGGTGGGCGACCGTGGGCGAGCGGAAGAACTCCGCGAGGCCGACCCGTACCTGGAAGCGTTCGGAGAGCAGCGACATGAGCGACGCGGCCTGGAGGCTGTTGCCGCCGATCGCGAAGAAGTCGTCGTGCACGCCGACCCGCTCCTGCCGCAGAGCCTTGGCGAAGACCTCCTCGGCGAGGACGCGCTCGGTCTCCGTGCGGGGAAGGGCGCCGCCGGTCTCCCGTGCGGCGAGGTGGTCCGGGTCGGGGTCCGGCAGGGCCCGCTGGTCGACCTTGCCGCTGACCGTGAGCGGCAGCGCGTCCAGTGTGACGAAGAAGGACGGCACCATGTAGCCGGGCAGCCGGGCGGCCGCGTGGGTCCGCAGCTCCGCCGCTTCGACGGTGGCGCCCGAGGAGGCGGTGTAGGCCACCAGGTGCCGCTCGCCGTGCGGGTCCGCCCAGGGCACGACGGCCACCTGGCTGACGCCGGGGCAGGTGGCCAACGCGGCTTCCACGTCACCGAGTTCGATGCGCAGGCCGCGGATCTTCACCTGCTGGTCCTTGCGCCCGACGAAGACGAGGCTGCCGTCACGGCGCCTGCGCACCAGGTCACCGGTGTGGTAGAGGCGGCCGTCCGCGGTGCTGTCGAACGGGTCGGCGATCACCTTCTCGCGGGTCAGCTCGGGGGCTCCGAGATATCCGCGCGTCAGGCCTTCGCCGCCCACGAGGAGTTCGCCGATCACGCCGTAGGGCACCGGCTCCAGGTGCTCGTCCAGGATGTGTGCCACGTGGTTGGCGATGGGCAGGCCGATCGGCGGGGAGGCGTCCCAGTGCCCGGGGCATTCGTGGACGACCATGGTGACCGTGCACTCCGTCGGCCCGTAGCCGTTGAAGAAGCGGTGGCCGTCCCGGTTCCAGCGGTTCACCAGCTCGCCGGGGAAGGCCTCGCCACCGACGAAGACGATGCGCAGATCGGGCAGGCGGTCGGGGTCGAGGAGGGCCAGGACCGCGGGCGGCAGATCGACGAGGGAGATGCGCTCCTTCTCCAGCAACTCCTGGAGCAGACCCACGTCCAGCCGCACGTCGTCCGGCACCAGGTGCAACTGTGCTCCGGTGAGCAGCGCGTTGAACGTCTCGCCGACGGAGACATCGAAGTTCGCCGACGCGTAGCCCAGTACGCGGTCGTCGGGGGTGATGTCGAAGAGGTGCCGCGCTGCCTCGACGAAGCCGGTCACCGAGTGGTGCTCGATGAGCACGCCCTTGGGGCGGCCGGTCGTGCCGGAGGTGTACAGGACGTACGCGACATCCGATGGGGAGACCTCGTACGCCGGGTCGTCGCCGTGCTGAGCGGCCAGCTCGTCCGCGAGGTGCTCCAGGACGAGCACGTCGTGGCCACCGGGCAGGCTCCCGGCACACTCCTCGTGGGCGAGCACGGCGACGGGCGCGGCGTCGTCGAGGATGGTGGCCATCCGGGCCGCCGGGTAGCCGGGGTCGACCGGCACGTACGCGGCACCGGACTTGAGCACCGCGAGGACACCCGCGATCAGGTCGGGCGTACGGCGCAGACACAGCGCCACCCGCTCACCGGGCGCCGCGCCGCGTGCCCGCACCACCCGGGCCAGCCGGTTCGCCCGCTCGTTGAGCTCGGCGTAGGTCAGCCGTTCCGTGCCGACGGCCAGGGCCACGGCGTGCGGGGTGGCCCGCACCCGTTCCTCGAACAGCGCGGGGACCGAGAGGTCGGGCACGGCGAGGGCGGGGCCGCGCCACCTCGTCACCATCTCCTCGCGGGCCGCCGGCGTGAGCAGCGGGGTCCTGGAGACCGTCAGGTCGGGGTCGGCGAGGACCGCGGTGAGGGCGCGCTCGTAGTGGGAGAGCAACCCCTCGACGGTCTCGGCGTCGAAGAGGTCGGTGTTGAACTCGGCCTCCACGGCGCTGCCTTCGGGGCGCTCGGTGACGTTCCAGCTCAGGTCGAAGCGGGAGGTGCCGGCGTCGAGGTATTCCTGGCGGACGTCGAGGCCCGGCAGTCCGAGTCCCTTGTCGTCGGTGTTGTGGAAGGCGAACACGACCTGGAACAGCGGGGAACGCGACGGGTCGCGGCGGGGCCGCGCCACCTCCACGATCTTCTCGAAGGGCAGCTCGCCGTGCGCGAAGTCCTCACGCACCAGGGCGCCGACGCGTTCGACGAGCTCGCGGAAGCTCGGGGCGCCCGACAGGTCGGCGCGCAGCGGCAGCATGTTGACGAAGAAGCCGATCAGCCGCTCGACCTCGACCTGGTCGCGGTTGGCCGTGGGCGTGCCGATGACGACGTCGTCCTGGCCGCTGTAGCGGTGCATGAGCAGCAGGAAGGCCGAGAGGTGGACCACGTAGGGGGTGACCCCGCAGGAGCGGGCGAGCCGCGCCACGGGGCCCGTGAGGTCAGGGGCGAGGACCCGGCGCAGGTAGGTGCCGTCGTACGTCGTCTCCGGGGGCCGGGCCCGGTCGGTGGGAAGTTCCAGGGTGGGGGCGCCGGTGAGCCGCTCGCGCCAGTACCCGGTCAGCTCTTCGTAGGTGTCACCGGTGAGGCGGCGCCGCTGCCAGTCCGCGTAGTCGCCGTACTGGACGGCGAGGGGGGCCAGGTCTTCGGCGGCGTAGGCGGCGGAGAGCTCGTCCGCGAAGACGCCGGCCGACCAGCCGTCGAACACGACGTGGTGGACCACGAAGACGAAGAGGTGGTCGTCCTCGCCGAGGAGCGCCAGCTCCGCACGCCACAGAGGCGCTTCGGTGAGGTCGAAGGGGGTGCGTGCCAGCTCGGTGGCGAAGTTCCGGGCGGCCTCGGCGCCCTCCGGGGCGGCGGAGAGGTCCCGCACGGTGAGCGGCACCCCGACCCGGGGGTCGTCCACGGGCAGCACGCGCTGCACCGGGCCGGAGTGCGTGTCGACCAGCGACGTGCGCAGGGTCTCGTGGCGGTCGACCACGGTCCGCAACGCCCGGCGAAGGGCGGGGACGTCGAGGGCTCCCCTGATGCGGAAGCTGCTGGCGACGTTGTACGTGGCCCGGCCGGGTGCGAGCCGGTCGATGAACCAGAGGGTCTCCTGCGCATGGGACAGGGGCGCGGGCTCCTGTGTGTCCCTGGCAGTCAGTTCCTGGCTTCGCCGGCCCTCGGCTCCCGAGCGGAGCTGCGCGAGGAACTCTGCCCGGCGACTCTCGGGCAGTTTGGCCAGTCTCTTGACCAGCTCGCTCATGGCAGATCTCCATTCGGCCGGACTTCGGGTACCGATTCGGAACGATAAAGAGAGGATCCGGGGACTGTCCTCACCATCGGTGCTTGTTCCGGGTAAGCGTGACGCTTACCCCACTGTGGCTCAGCGATGAACGACCGCGTAAAGCCATTCACTATTCCGCGATCCGGCCCCTGGATTAGTCTGCTTGCTGGCCGCGGCTGCCCCATGAGCAGCGGCGGACCACGGTGACCGTGCCGTCAAGAAGAGGAGCCGGACATGAACGACTCGCTGCGCGGCGGAGGTTCGGGGGCGCAGGTCATCGCCTTGTGGAGTGCGCCCCGCTCCCGCTCGACCGCGTTCCTGCGCATGATGATGGGGCGGGACGACGTCCTCGCCCTGCACGAGCCCTTTTCCCGTCTCGCGGACTTCGGTTCCGCGGAGGTAGGAGGCCGGGTGGTGCACTCCGAGGCCGAACTCATCGCCGCCATCGGGGATATGGGAGCGAAATCGAGACTGTTCTTCAAGGACACCACCGATTTCCGTTACCCGGGCGTGCTCGAAGATCAGGAATTCCTGCGCGAGGTGTGCCACACCTTCATCATCCGGGACCCTGCCGAGGTCATCGCGTCGCACTACGCGCTCAATCCCGAACTGCGCCGCGAGGAGGTCGGGTTCGCCCGGCTCCAGGAGATCTACGTGGCGGTCGCGGAGGCTCAGGGAGCCGAGCCCGTCATAGTCGACTCCGACGACCTCATCGAACGGCCGGAGGCGACCGTGCGGGCGTACTGCGAGCGGGTCGGCCTTCCGTTCGACCCCACCACGCTCTCCTGGTCCCCCGGCATGCCCTCCGAGTGGCAGCTGACGGCGCGCTGGCACCAGGACGCCAGCGCCACCGACGGCTTCGTGAAGAGCACCAAGAAATACGCGGACACGGTCGAGAGCAACCCGCTGCTCGCCGACTACCACCGGGAAGAACTCCCCTTCTATACCTACCTGTACGAGCGGCGCCTGCGGCCCGAGGAAGCGCTCTCCCAGCCGTAGCGGCACACGAAAGGGAGCAGAGGAGCCGGGGCGAACGAAAGTGGATCAGTGACGCGAGACGGTAGTACGCCTTCCGTGGACGAGCGCATCAAGGCGCTGTCCCCGGCCCAGCGCGAGCTGTATCTGCGCATGCTCCGGGAGCGGGAGCAGGCCCGGCCGTCCGGCGCGGCCACCGCGCCGCCCGAGGCGGCCCCTTCGTCGGGCGGCGTGATCGTCCTGCGGGAGGGCGCGGCCGGGCGCACCGATCCGATCGTGCTCACCCACCCCATCGGTGGCGGGGTCTTCTGCTACGGGATGCTCGCCCGGCTCCTCGAAGGACCGCGTCCGGTCTGGGCGATCGCCGCCGACGAGACCCTCTCCCGGGAACACCCGCCGACCGTACCGGAGTTGGCCCAGCACTATCTCGACCTGCTCGGCGAGCACGGGGTGGCGCACTCCGCGCTCCTGGGCGGTTGGTCCTTCGGTGGCCTGGTCGCGCACGAAATGGCGCGCCGCCACGCCGCCGCGACCGGGCGGACCGTTCCGGTCGCGCTCATCGACAGCGCGCCGTGGCCGGCCGCGACCGGCCCGTGGTCCCAGGCGGAGACGCTGCGGGCGTTCGTCGAGGACCTGCTCGGTTCGAGCGGCGCCGAGACCGACGGTGTGCCGCTGCCGGACTCCGTCTGGCACGCACCCGTGCCCCAGGCGTTGGAGCGCGCGGCCCGCGGGCTGGCGGATCAGGGGCTCGGCCTCGGGCTCGCCACCGCGGAACTCCGCAGCCGGTACGCGGTGTTCGCCCATGCCACCAGAGCCATGCAGCGGCACACGCCGGGCGCCCATCACGGGCAGGTGACGCTGTTCCACGCCGACGCATCGGACGTCCGTCCGGACACTTGGCAGCCCCTGTGCACGGGGGTTCCGCTGCGGCGGCATCCCCTCCCCGGCGACCACTTCAGTCTGCTGTCCGGGAAGACCGTGCACGACATCGCCCGCATTCTGCTGCACACCGTCAACGAAACTCAGGAGTACCGGTGACCGGGACCGAAGACGACTACCTCCACGAAGCGGAAATCTACGACGTTCTCTGGGCCGATCTGAACAGCTTCGATCTGCCCTTCCTGCTGACCCAGGCCAAGGAATTCGGCGGCCCGCTGCTCGAAATCGGCTGCGGCACGGGCCGGGTATTGCTGCCCTGCATGGCACACGTCGACCGCGCGGTGGGCGTTGACCGCTCCCCGTCGATGCTGGCCCAGGGCCGGGTCAATCTGTCGGAGTCCGGCGTGCCCGAGGAGCGGGTCGGTCTGGTCGAGGGCGACCTGCGCGATTTCGACCTCGGCGAGCGGTTCAACGTCGTCCTCGCCGGCGGTCAGACCATGTTCCACCTGGAAACCGACGAGGACTGGCTGGCGGCGCTTGCCACCATTCGCAGGCACATGCTGCCGGGGGCGCGTTTCGTCGCGGGAGTCCCGGTCTTCCAGGAAGCGGACTTCACCAATTACCACAATCGTCAGCTTTTCGTCGACGAGATCCGTCACCCGCGTACGGGCCGCCGGATCGCCCTGTGGGACTACAGCACCTTCGACTTCGAGAAGCAGAGCATAACCCGTCGCCGGGTGAGCGAAATCCTCGACGAGCAGGGCCTCGTGCTGGAACGCCGCCACGACATCCGCAGGAACATCTACCGGTTCCCGCCGGAAATCCGCGCGTTGCTGGAGCAGGCGGGCTTCCGCATCGAGCACGAGTACGGGGATTACGAGCGCACTCCTTACGCGCCGGAATCCGAGGACTTCGTCTGGGTCGCCACCGCTTCCGAGTGACCGACCCAACCGTCAGAAAAAGGGGAACAGCCGTGTTGAACGCGTCCGAGAATCCGGCAGGGCACAGCGCCACGGGCGTGTGCGGGGTGCTGGCGGAGGTGGTGGGCCGGTGGCCGGAGCGCACAGCGGTCTCCGACGGCGCGCAGTCGTTGTCGTACGCGGAGCTGGACCGCCGGTCGGAGGCGCTCGCCCGGCGGCTGCGGGCGGCGGGCGTGGGACGCGGCTCCCTGGTGGCGGTGTGTACGGACCGGGGTGTGGGCCTGATCGTCGCGCTCGTGGCGGCCCTGCGGACGGGCGCGGGCTACGTCCCCTTGGACCCGGGCTATCCGAGTGAGCGGCTGCGGATGACGGTGGCGGACGCCGGGTGTGTGGCGGTCGCGGCTCCGGGGCGGCTCGCGGAGACGTTCGCCGGGGTCGGCGGCGCGTTCGTCGACCTCGACGTCTCGGCCGCTCCCGATGACGGCACGGAGGACGCCGACGGCGGGTGGACGCGGGTATCGGCGCTGGACACCGCGTACGTCATCTACACCTCCGGCTCCACGGGCCGCCCCAAGGGAGTGGCGGTCAGCCACGACAACCTGCTGCGGCTCTTCTCCACGTCGAAGGACCTCTTCGGCTTCGACGAGACCGACGTGTGGACGATGTTCCACTCGGCCGCGTTCGACTTCTCGGTGTGGGAGATCTACGGCGCGCTGCTGCACGGCGGCCGCGTCCACGTCGTGCCCTATGCCACCACCCGCGACCCGGACGCCATGTGGCGCCTGATCGGCGAGCAGCAGGTCACCATGCTGTCGCAGACACCCACCGCGTTCGCGCACCTGGCGCGCGCGGCGGCCCGCGCCGGCTACGGCCCCACGGGCCTGCGCCACATCGTCTTCGGCGGCGAGGCCCTCCAGCCCGCCCAACTCGTCGACTGGGCCGCGCACTACGGCACCGAAGCCCCCTTCCTGGTCAACATGTACGGCATCACCGAGACCACCGTGCACGTCACCCACCACCGCCTCACCCCGGCCGACCTCAGCGAACCCCGGCCGCACGGCACCCCCATCGGCACTCCTCTGCCGGACCTCACCGTCCACCTCCTGGACGAGCAGCTCCGCCCCGTCGCCGACGACGCGATCGCCGAGATGTACGTCTCCGGGCCCGGCGTCACCAAGGGCTACCTCAACCGCCCGGACCTGACCGCCAACCGCTTCCTGCCCGACCCTCACGTGCCCGGCGGGCGCCTCTACCGCACCGGCGACCTGGCCCACCGCACCCCCGACGGCCGGCTCCACCACCACGGCCGCAGCGACCACCAGATCAAGCTCCGCGGCTTCCGCATCGAACCCGGCGAGATCGAGCGGACCCTCCTCGCGCACCCGGGCGTCCACACCGCCGCGGTCACGCTCGACCGCGGCGACCCGACGCACCCGCAGCTCGCCGCGTACACGGTCCTGGCCCCGGACGTCCCGGCCACCTCGGTCACCCTCAAAACCCTCCACGGCCACCTCGCACAGCACTTGCCGCCGCACATGGTCCCCGCCACGATCACCCCCCTCGCCGCCCTCCCCACAACGCCCAACGGCAAGCTCGACCCGACTCAACTCCCGCCACCGGCAAGAACATGGGACGATGCCGAGCCGGCCGACCAGCCGCGCGACGACATCGAGGGGGGCATCGCGGACACCTTCAGCCATGTGCTGTCCCGTCGGCGCGTCGGCATCCACGACGACTTCTTCGACATCGGTGGGGACTCGCTGCTCGCCATCCGCCTGATGGCAAGGGTGCGGCGTGACTTCGGTGTGCGACTGCAAGTCCGCGTACTCCTCGAAGGGCCCACTGTCGCGCAGCTCGCGCAGGCCGTGACCGCGGAGCTGATGGCGGCGATGGACCCCGATCAGCTGGACGCCCTCCTGGCCGCGCAGGAAACAGAGCCGGACGGTTCGGCCGCGCAGGCACCCACTCACGAAAGGACGACATGAACAGTTCCGCAGACGGGCCGACACAACGACGAAAGGCCCGCAGGGGGGAACTGCGAGAACTGGTCGGTCATCGCGAGTTCAGACTTCTCTACATAGGCCAGACGAGCTCGATCATCGGCGACGCGATCGTGCCGGTCGCCCTCGCCTTCGCCGTCCTCGAGCTGACCGACTCCGCCACGGCCCTCGGCCTGGTGCTCGCCGCGCGGGTGATACCCACCGTGCTGCTGCTCCTGCTCGGGGGAGTCATCGCCGACCGCATGTCCCGCCGGCGCCTGATGCTCCTGTGCGACGCGGCCTGCTTCCTGTCCCAGCTGGCGCAGGGCGTCATGTTGCTCACGGGCACGGCGTCGCTGCCGACGATGGTCGCGCTGCAGTTCATCGCGGGAACCGCGGGAGCCTTCTTCCACCCGGCCGCCACGGGCCTGCTTCCCGAGGTCGTCAAGCCTGCGCAACTGCACAGGGCGAACGGGCTGATGGGGCTCAGTGAGAACACGGCGTACACCGTCGGCCCGGCCATCGCCGGTGTCCTGGTCGTGCTGTTCTCCCCCGGCGCCGCTCTGATCTTCGACGCGGCGACCTTCGCCGTCAGCGCGGCCGCGCTGTACCTCATCCGTCTCGCGCCCGCGTCCGCCGCGGACCAGGAGGAGACGGAGAAGGCCTCGTCGATCATCAACGACCTCAAGCTGGGCTGGGGCGAGTTCAAGTCCCGGACGTGGCTGTGGACCATGGTGGCGTGGGCCGCCTCGTTCCACCTCCTCGTGCTCCCCGCCTGGCAGGTGTTCGGCCCCGCCCTGGCCCGTGACGACCTCGGTGGCGCGTCCGCCTGGGCGATCATCAGCGCGTGCACCGGGCTCGGTTCGATCCTGGGCGGCGTGATCGCGCTCCGCATGCGGCCGCGCTTCATCATGCGCGCGTCCTTCATACCGCTCGGTCTCTACGGTCTGCAGCTCCTGGCCATCGCGCTGCTCGCGCCGGTGCCCGTGATCGCTGTCGCCGCGGTCATCAGCAACATCGGCCTCTCGATGTTCAACGTCTTCTCGCTGACCGCTATGCAGCAGAACGTCCCCATCGGCTCGCTGAGCAGAGTCAGTTCGTACGAGTGGCTGGGCAGCATCGGGCTGCTGCCCGTCGGGCAGGCCCTCGTCGGCCCCGCCGGCGGTCTGACGTCCACGACGACCGTACTCATTGTGGGCGCGATATGGATGTTCCTTACACCCGCACTGCTGTTCGTGGTCCGAGATGCCCGCAATCTGGAGGCGGTACATGAGGATCAGAAATCGGACGGCAAGCTCGCCGAGTTGCGGCCACAGACCGAGGCCGGTTCTCCGTCCTGACGCGGTGGCTTGATCACAACGGCTCCGAAGCTTCGGGGAATTCCGCTCGGGCGGCCTCAAAAGCACACTGTCCAGGGAAACTCAAGCCTTGACCTGCACAGCGAGAGTCGGCAGGGTCTACACCAACCAAACCTCCTCGGTCACTAGCCGAGGAGGATGCGGGACGGGGGAAGACCAACCGGGGGGAAATCAAGCCGTACGCCGTCGCGTCCAGAGGCAGTCGTCTGCCCGGACGCCGTACGGTCATGCGTGCGTGATTTCGGCATCAATACCGTACGCCTTCTCATGTCCCCAGACACGAGAAGCGAAACGGGGACCATGCCGATCAACGTACTCATCTGCGATCAACTGCCCATTGTGCGAAACGGGATCAGTGCGATTCTGGCGCCCGAAGAAGACATTCGCGTCATCGATTCCACGGATTCCGGGATCCACGCGATGATGATTGCCAGGACACGCCGTCCGCACGTCATCATCACCAGCCTCGCGCTGGACGGCCTTTCCGGCCTGGAAATGATCAAAAGACTCCGCAAGGAGGACATCTCCCCTGCTCCGCGCATCGTCGCCTTCACCATGGACGACAGCGACGACGTCATCTCCGCGCTGCTGCACGCGGGCGTGACCGGACTTCTGGTCAAAGAGGTCGACCACGCGGAAATGGTCTCGGCGGTGCACGCCGCTGCGCGGGGACAGATGATGCTGGCGCCCCGGGTCGCCGAGCGTCTCGTCAGCTGGTTCCGCCGGCAGGACAGCCGTCCGGAAGGAGGTCTGCAGCCCGTGGCGGCCGCCCTGACGCCGCGGGAGCGGCAGGTGCTCTCGCTCATCGCGCGCGGCAGGTCGACGGAACAAGTCGCGGTGGACCTCGCCATCGGCATCGCCACGGTACGGACGCACGTGTACCGGCTGCGGAACAAGCTCGAGCTCAGGGACCGGGCCCAATTGGTCTCGTTCGCCTACCGCTCAGGGGTGATGCAGATGGCGACAGCCGACGGCTGATCCCTCAGCGGTTCGACGGAGTCTCATGTCCCGCTGCCGTACTAGCTTTTCTCCCCGATTCGACACGGCACGACAGACTCGCTACTCGCCGATGAGTACTGCTTTCTCCTCGGCGAAGTGGCACGCCGATTCGTGTGCGGCCGGGGTGTCCTTGCCGACGAAGCGCTCCGGGATCGCCAGCAGCGGGGTTTCCTTCGCGCACTTGTCCTCCGCCTTCCAGCAGCGGGTGCGGAAGCGGCAGCCCGAGGGCGGGTTGGCGGGGGACGGCACGTCGCCCGTCAAAATGATCCGTTCGCGGCCCTCGCGGGCCTCGGGGTCCGGGACGGGGACCGCGGAGAGCAGGGCCTGGGTGTAGGGGTGGGTGGGGTGTTCGTAGATCTGCTCGTCGGAGCCGATCTCGGCCATCTTGCCGAGATACATCACGCCCACCCGGTCCGAGATGTGCCGGACGATCGACAGGTCGTGCGCGATGAAGAGGTAGGAGAGGTTGAACTCGTCCTGGAGCTTCTCCATCAGGTTGATGACCTGGGCCTGGACGGACACGTCCAGGGCCGAGACCGGCTCGTCGCAGATGATGATCTCGGGGTTGAGGGCCAGGCCGCGGGCGATGCCGATGCGCTGGCGCTGCCCGCCGGAGAACTGGTGCGGATAGCGGTTGATGTACTCCGGGTTCAGGCCCACCACATCCAGCAGGTCCTGGACCTTCTGGCGGCGCGAGCCCTTCGGGGCCACCTCGGGGTGGATCTCGAAGGGCTCCCCGATGATGTCACCCACCGTCATCCGCGGGTTCAGGGAGGTGTAGGGGTCCTGGAACACCATCTGGATGTTGCGGCGGACCGCCTTCAGCGCCCGCCCGGACAGCTTGGTGATGTCCTGGCCCTTGTAGAAGACCTCGCCGGCCGTGGCCCGCTCCAGGGTCATCAAAAGCTTGGCGACCGTGGACTTGCCACACCCCGACTCGCCCACGATGCCCAGCGTCTCGCCCTGGTACAGGTCGAAGGAGATCCCGTCGACCGCCTTGACCGCACCGATCTGCTTCTTGATCAAGATGCCCTGGGTGAGCGGGAAGTGCTTGACCAGGTTGCGGACCTGCAGGATCGGCTCACCGCGCTCCACCGGCGCCTCGATGGCCGCGACGGCCTCCTCGGCGGTGCTCACCTCGACGGTTTCCACCGCGGAGACGTTCGGCGTCTCCTCCTGAGGCCCCTCGGACTTCTTGAGCGGCTCAGCCATGGATCGTCTCCTTCCAGAAGTGGCACGCGCTGCCGCGGCCCGGCAGCTGGGCGCCGTCCTGCTCGGTGACCGGCACCAGCGCCGGGATCTCCGTGCGGCAGATGTCCTGCGCCTTGGGACAGCGCGGGTTGAACGCACACCCCCCGGGGATCTTGAGCAGGTTGGGCGGCAGACCCTTGATCGCGTAGAGCTCCTGGCCCTTCTGGTCCAGGCGCGGGATCGAGTCCAGCAGACCACGGGTGTAGGGGTGCGCGGGACGCTTGTACAGCTCGTGCACCGGCGCCGTCTCCACGATCCGGCCCGCGTACATCACCGCGATCTTGTCCGCCACATCGGCGACCACACCCAGGTCATGGGTGATCAGGATCAGACCCACGTTGTACTCGCGCTGCAACTCCGCCAGCAGGTCCATCACCTGGGCCTGCACCGTCACATCCAGCGCCGTGGTCGGCTCGTCCGCGATGATCAGGTCCGGCTCCAGGGCGAGCGCCATCGCGATCATGATGCGCTGGCGCATACCGCCGGAGAACTGGTGCGGGTAGTCGTTCACCCGCTCCTTGGCCGCCGGGATCTTGACCTTCTCCATCAGCTCGATGGCCTTGGCCTTGGCCTCCTTGCGGCCCATGCCCTCGTGCACCCGGAACATCTCACCGAGCTGATAGCCCACCGAGAGCACCGGATTCAGCGACGACAGCGCGTCCTGGAAGATCATCGCGATCTTCCGGCCGCGGATCTTCCTGCGCTCCTCGCCGGACATCTTCAGCATGTCCTGCCCACGGAAGAGAATCTCCCCCTGCGGGATCCTGCCGGGCGGCATGTCGAGGATGCCCATGATGGCCTGGGCCGTCACCGACTTGCCGGAGCCCGACTCACCGAGGACAGCGAGCGTTTCACCCGCGTCCACGCTGTAGTTGACGCCATTGACGGCCTTGACCACGCCCTCACGGGTGTGGAACTCGACGTGCAGATCACGCAGTTCGAGCAGCCGGGCACTGCCCCCGGCACCGGCACCGGCACCGGCACGCGGCTCCGGAACGCTCATGGTCTTGTCGATGGTCGTCACGTGCGCCTTTCTCAGTGCAGCTTCGGGTCGAGGGCGTCGCGCAGACCGTCACCGACGAAGACGAAGGCGAGCACGGTCAGGACGATCGCGACGCTGGGGAACGCCCAGAGGTGATCGCTGACGCCGATGAACTGCCGGCCGTCGGCGAGGATGTTCCCCCACTCCGGGACGCCCGGGGCGACGCCGATCCCCAGGAAGGAGAGCGAGGCGACGCTGACGATCGCCGTGCCGGTGTTGAAGGCGGCGTAGACGAGGACCGGTGTCATCGAGTTGGGGAGGATGTGCCGCAGCACGATCCGGGTGTGCCCGGCGCCGAGGGCCCGGGCCGCGGCGACGTAGTCCGCCTCTCGTACGGAGAGCATCGAACTGCGCAGCAGGCGGGCCACCGTCGCCCACGAGAACAGGGCCAGCGCGGCGATGACCGGCCAGACACCCTGCCCCGTCACCAGGATGATCGCGATGGCGCCGACGAGCAGCGGGAAGGCCAGGAACACATCCGCGGTCCGCATGATCACCGCGTCGACCCACTTGCCCGCATACCCCGCGAGCGCACCGAGCGTGACGCCGATCGCGCAGGTCAGCACGATGGAGGCCAGCCCGATCAGCAGGGCGAGGCGGGTGCCCGCGATCAGCCGGGAGAGCAGGTCACGGCCAAGGCCGTCCGTGCCGAACCAGTGTTCGCCGGACGGCCCCTCCATGGTGTGGTCGAGGTCCTGCGTGGACGGGTCGTGGGGTGCGAGCAAGGGGCCCACGGCGGCGGTCAGCACCAGGCCCACCACGATGACGAGGCCGACCACGGCGAGCCGGTTCTGCAGGAACCGGGCGCGCACGACCCGCCAGTAGGTGGTCTGCGGAAGCCCCGCGGCTCCGGCGTCGTCCCCCTCCCCCGCGTCGGCGCCCGCCCGCGGCGGGGTCTCCTCGGTTGCCGGGGCCGCCGCTGACGGCCTGTCGGGCAGGACCACCGGCCCCTTGGTCAGTTCGCTCATGGAGGTTCCTTCGTCGGGGCCGGAGTCACGGTCGGGCCGGCGGAAGTTCAGGCGGTCAGCTTTCCCGGATGCGTGGGTCCAGGGCCGCGCACAAGAGGTCCACCAACAGGCTCAGGAAGACGAAGACAGCGACCCCATACGTCACCACGCCCAGGACGATCGGGTTGTTCTGCTGACGGACCGCGTTGACCAGCGCGAGTCCGACCCCGTCCCAGTTGAAGATCGCCTCGGCGATCAGGGCGCCGCCCATCAGCAGGCCGAGGGAGATGCCGAGATAGGTGACGACGGGGATGATGCTGTTCCGCAGCACGTGCTTGACCAGCACCGTTCTGCGCGGCAGCCCCTTGGCGACGGCCGTCTTGATGTAGTCCGCCTGGAGCACTTCCAGCATCGTCCCGCGCATCAGCCGGGCCACGAGCGCCGCGTCGACGATGGCCAGTGTCACCGCGGGCAGCGCCAGGGACTTGATGGTGCCGTCGCTCAGGAGCGGGAACCAGCCCAGCTCGACGACGAAGAACTTCTGCAGCAGGAACCCGACCACGAAGGTGGGGAAGCCGATGGTCAGCGTGGAGACGAAGGTCGCCGAGACGTCCCAGACGCTGTACTTGCGCAGGGCCGCCAGCACGCCGACGGGAACTCCGACGGCGATATTGATGACGATGGCGGCCAGTGCGAGCTGTGCGGTGTTCACCAGCTTCGGCGCGAGGATCTCGCTGACTTCGCGTCGCTGCACGTAGTCCTCGCCGAGGTCGCCGGAGAGCAGCCTGCTGACGTAGTTGAAGTACTGCTCGTAGTACGGCTTGCCCAGGCCGTAGCGCTCCTGCAACTGGGCCACGACCACCGGATCATGGGCATTCTCACCACCGCCGGCCAGCGAGCCGACCGGGTCGCCCGGGAGCACGAAGAGGCAAATGAAGAGAACGACGGTCGCTCCTATGAGGACGATCAGCATCTGCCCGAAACGACGGGCAACAAAGCGCCCCATAAAGTGTCCTCTCCCCTGTGCCGCTTCTTCACTTCACCTCTCGTGCTCCCCCGTGCGCTACTTCAGTGAAAGCCCCTCGAGTATCGGCGACTCTCCGAAGGAAAGGACATCGAGCCCGTTGAACTTGTCCTTCGCCGCCAGCCTGTACTCGGACCGGTGGAAGGTGGGGATGAGAGCCATGTCGTCCATGGCCACCTTCTCGGCCTGCTTGTAGAGGCGTATCCGCTTCTTCTCGTCCTTCGTGGCGCGCGCCTTGTCGACGAGTTTGTCGAATTTCAGATTGCTGTAGCGGCTGCGGTTGTCGCCCATGACCTCACCGCTCTTGTCCTTGGCGATGGAACCGGAGTGCAGGAGCGGGTACAGGTAGTTGTCGGGCGTGGGGTAGTCGGCGCCCCACGAGTACCGGAACAGTCCCGTGGCGTCCGCGCTCTGTTCGGCCTCGAGCCCTTCCCTGAAGGATTTGCCCCGGAGCTTCACCTTGAGCCCGAGCGTGTCCTCGAGCTGCTTGCCCACGGCCTGGATCCACTGGTCGTGTCCGACGCCCGTGTTGAACACGAGGGACAGCTCGGTACCCGGCTTGAGACCCGCCGCCTTCGCGTGCTCCTTGGCCTTCTTGGCGTCGGGCTTCAGGCAGGAGGCACAGAGCCCGTCCTGGTACGACTTGGGCAGCGCGGGCGGAATGATCGAGGACGCCGGCCGCTGGTAACCCTTGTAGAGCCCCTTGGTGATGGCCTGGCGGTCGATGGCGTACGAGATCGCGAGGCGGGCGTCACGGCTCTTGAGCGGCCCCTGATCGGTGATCGGCAGCAGATAGTTCATGCCGTTGACATCCTGCGTCACCCACTTGCCCGCGGGCTTGAACTTGGCCTCGGCAGCCCTCAGTTGGCCCGGCGGGACGTGTGCGTAGTCGAAGAGGCCGGTCTGGAATCCCTGGTACTCGAGGTCGAACATGCTCTGATCGTTGAGCAGGGTGATGTCCACCCGGCCGATCTTGGCCTTCTCGAGGCCGTAGCCGTCGTTGCGTACCAGCGAGATCTTCTTGTTGTGGTCCCACTTGCCCGCCATCTTGAACGGGCCGTTCCCGATCGGCTCATCGGCGAATTTCTTGTTCTCGCCGGTTCCGGCCGCCTTGGGGATCGGGCTGAACACCGTGTGCGCGGTCTTCTTGTCGAACTCGCAGTCGCTCGCGGCGAGTTTGACCCGCAGCGAAGTGGCATCGGGCGCGGACAGCCCGCTGAGCTCCTTCGCCTTTCCGCTGCGCACCTTCTCGTATCCGACGATCCCGTCGAGGTGGTACGACACGTCGGAGGCCAGCTCCGGGTTCACCGAACGGTTCCAGCCGCGCACGAAGGCCGCCGCGTCCACGGGCTCACCATTGGTGAACTTCGTGCCGCTCTTGACCGAGAACTTCCACTGCGTGCAGTCGTCGTTGGTCGTGGCCGCCGTGGCGAGCCGAGGCTCCATCTCACCCTTGTGATTCACGCGGTACAGACCGGTGAACACCACCTCGGAGACAATCAGTCCCGTGGTCTCCGACGCGAGCCCCGGGTCGATCGAGACCGGTTCGGTCAGACCGAATCGGAAGGTTCCGCCATCGGCAGATCCCTGGCTCTGGCTTTCTCCGCCACAAGCCGTCGCCGCCATGGCGAGGGCCGCGACCCCCGCGGCCCATCTGATTCTCCCGACACCACGCATGAAGTTGCCTGCCTCCTTCGATTTTCCCACCCTGGCGCCCAACTATTGGAGGAAGCCGGGCTTCTGGGGCACCCGGAACCACGTCACGTTTCCATTACGCAGCACGGCGGCATGTTCCGTATCGGGAGCAATCGGAAGGGAAGTCCATGTCACGGAAACGTAAGGGTAATTGGCGGCGGCCCCATGCGCACGATGCGTTGCTGTCTGTTCCGGCTCAGTGTTGAACTCCCCTCAACGCAGGGACTTAGCCCGGCATAAGCGGAGTGATTACAGGTGTGGCACGGCAGTTGTTCTGTTGGCATCGACCGGCCCCGTCGGTAGGCTCCGACCACGCGGCTTCTCGAAGGGCTAATCCGTTGACAGAACTTGCTGCTTCTCATCCACTCGCCGACTCCCATCCACTCGCGGAGTACGGCTGGAACGACAGGGTCGAAGCAGATTTCGCCCCCTACGCGCCCAAGGGGCTGCTGCCCGGGCGCGTCGTCCGCGTGGACCGCGGCCGCTGCGAGGTGGTGACGCTCGCCGCGGACGGCTCCTCGGTCCTGACCCTGGACGCCGACCCGGCACCCGTCGCCTCACGTGACCCCATGTGGGCCGTCTGCGCCGGTGACTGGGTGGCCCTGGACCCCGAGGCCGACCCGGCCGCCGTGCGGGTCCTGCTGCCTCGCCGTACCGCGTTCGTGCGGTCCACCTCGTCCAAGCGGTCCGAAGGCCAGGTCCTCGCGACCAACATCGACTACGCGGTGATCGCCATCTCACTCGCCGTGGAACTGGAGTTGGAGAGGGTCGAACGCTTCCTCGCCCTCGCATGGGAGTGCGGGGCACAGCCCATGGTCGTGATGACCAAGTCCGATCTGATCCACGAACCGGAGACGCTGCGCTTCCTGTCGGAGGACATCCGCGATGCCGCTCCCGACGTGCCGGTCCTCGCCGTCAGCGCACGGACCGGTGCGGGCCTGGACGAACTGGCGGCCCGGCTGTCCGACGGCACGTCGGTGCTGCTCGGCCAGTCCGGCGCGGGCAAGTCCACCCTCGCCAATGTGCTCGTCGGCCAGGATCTCCAGGAGGTCAAGGCCGCGCGGGACAGCGACGGAAAGGGCAGGCACACCACGACCCGTCGCGATCTGCTCGTACTCCCCGGGGGCGGCACCCTGATCGACACCCCCGGCCTGCGCGGCGTCGGCCTGTGGGACGCCGCGCACGGCCTCTCCTTGCTCTTCTCGGACGTCGAGGACCTGGCGGATTCCTGCCGCTTCCACGACTGCTCACACACCGCGGAACCGCGCTGCGCCGTCCTGGCGGCGGTGGCGGACGGCGAGCTCTCCCAGCGGCGTCTGGAGAGTTACCGCAAGCTCACGAACGAGAACGAGTGGATCGCGGAGCGCATCGACGCGCGCCAGCGCGAGGAGGTGCGCCGGAACTGGAAACGGGGCGCGAAGCGCGGTGCGGTGCGCGACTGAACGGGCGCTCCGCCGGAACGCCGGGGCGGGGCACGCCGGGCGGGGCACGCCGGGGCGGGCCGGGGCAGCCCGACAACAGCTCACCTCAACGATTCCTCATCGCCCTGACCGGCACAGTGAGGTTGGATCGCTGATCGGACGCATGGACCGGCCGCGCCTACGGGTGCGTGTCCGTGATGCAAAGACAGCTGCTGAGGGCCGGTTGCCTGTGCGGTCTCACATCCGGGACTTGAGCACGTCGACCTCACAGCCCGGCGCGGTCGGGTCGAAGCCGTGCTCGGCCAGCCAGCGAACCGCCAGCAGGCTGCGCAACGACCACCACGCGCGGACCACTTCGACGTCGACGTCGGTGCCGTAGCCGGCGATGACGTCGCCGAGGCGTTCCTCCTGTCCGAGCGTGAAGGTGGCGAGGTCGTACAGAGCGTCGCCCTGGCCCGCTTCGGACCAGTCGATGATGCCCGTGATCTCGTCTCCGTCGACGAATACGTGAGCGATCTGGAGGTCGCCGTGCGTGAACGCCGGAGTCCACGGCCGGAGCGCGGCCTCGGCGATCCTGCGGTTGCGGGTGACCAGGTCGGCGGGCAGGACGCCGTTCGTCACGAGCCACTCGCACTCGCCGTCGAGTTCCGCCGTCAGCTCGTCACGGCTCCGGCCGGCCCGGCCGGGCCAGGGAGGCAAGGGTGCGTCGTGCACCTTCCTGATGGCGGCGCCCGCCGCGGACCATGCCGTCGGCGACGCGGTCGACGGCTCGCCGAGGCGGCCGAGCGTCGTCCCCCGGAGCGCGGCGATCGCGAGTACGGGCGGCTTGCGCCACAGGACCTCCGGGGTCGGGACCGGTGCCAGCGCCATCGCCTCGACCTCGACGTCGATGCGCGCCTGATCGGCGTCCACCTTCAGGAACACGTCGCCGACGCGCAGGGTCGCGCGTTCGGAATGGGCGACGACGACGTTGACCTCATCCATGGGCGAGCAGTATTCCGGACCGGCTTCTTCAGGGCGATGTCACCTCCCCCAGGGCTGTGCCGTCCGTCTGGCTCGGGCCGTCGCACTGGTATGAGCCGACGATCCCCCATCCCTGGACTTGTTCGCCTGTACGAACGCGGGTGATGGTCGGCCTCTTAGCCTGAGGTGGTGATCAGTGACATGCCGTTGAACCCTCGCACCAGTCTTGTCCGTGTGATGGAGGACTTCAGCCCTGCCTTGCTCGACCTCGTGCACGGAAGTCCTGAGCCGACCGATGAGGTGGGCGGCGTCGTCATCCACGACCCGGGGGACGAGGTCACGTACCCGCCGCGCGCCATCGTGTTGGGCGTCGGGGTCTACGGGACGGAGGAGATCACCCGGCTCCTGCGGGAGCTGGGCCTGCACGGCGCGGCTGCCCTGGTGGTGCGCGGTCCGGTGGAGCGCGACGAGGCGCTGGCAGCCGCGGCGGCAGCCTCTGGTGTGGTACTGATCAGCTTGACGCAGGGCGCGTCTTGGTCGCAGCTGACGGAGCTCCTGCGGACGCTGCTCACCGAGGGGGACATCGGGGACCCGGGCGTGGAGTCGCTGGGAGGGGTTCCTTCCGGTGATCTGTTCGCGCTGGCCAATGCCGTCGCGACACTGCTGGACGCACCGATCACGATCGAGGACCGCCGTCAGCGCATCCTGGCCTTCTCCGGCCGTCAGGACGAGGCGGACCAGGCGCGCGTCGCCACGATCCTGGCCCGCCGGGTGCCCGACGGATACCTGCGGATCCTGGAGAGCCGGGGAGTCTTCAGCGAGCTGTACCGCAGTGACCGCCCTGTGCACATCGCCCCGGCCACGATCGAGGAGGGGGAGACCGCCCTGCCACGGGTGGCCGTCGCGGTGCGCGCCGGCGACGAGTTCCTGGGGTCGGTGTGGGCCGCGGTCGAGGAGCCGTTGACCCCCGATCGCGAGCAGGCGTTCCAGGACGCCGCCAAGCTCGTCGCGCTGCACCTGCTGCGCCACCGGGCGGGCGCCGACGCGCAGAACCGGCTGCGGGCCGATCTCGTGAGCACGGTCCTGGAGGGCGGCATGGGCGCGGCCGATGCCCTGGACCGGCTGGGGCTCGTGGAGGAGCCCACGGTGGTGATGGCCATGGGTCTCAGAGGGCAGCGGGGCGACCATGCGCACCTCGCTGCCGAACGGCAGCGGCTGACCAGTGCCCTGGGCATCCACCTCAATGCCGTGCAGCCCAGGTCGGCTCTCGCGCTGCTGGGCGACGTGGCCTATGCCATCGTGCCGGTGCCGGCAGACCCGGAGGCCGGTCAGGAGCGGGCGGTGCAGATCGCCGCCAATTTCGTGGAGCGGGCCGGCAAACGCTCCCAGGTGGTGATCGGCATCGGGTCGGTGGCCACCGACCCGTCGGCCCTCAGCCGGTCGAGGACGCGGGCGGACCGGGCTCTGCGGGTGCTGATGAGCGGCCCCGGCGACCGGAACGACCAGAGCGGCCAGAGCGCCCAGCACAGTCGGCACGGCCAAAGCGACCAGCCCGACGAGAGCGGCCGGAGCCGCAGACGCGTGGCCTCGATCGGCGACGTGTACATCGACGCGCTGCTGCTGGATCTGCGGGACATGGCCGCGGTGCAGGGGGACGAGCTGCTCGGGCCGGTGGCCCGGCTCGTGGAGTACGACGCCCGCCATCGCTCGCACCTGGTCGAGACGCTCCGCGCGTGGCTGGACGCCTTCGGCGACGTCGTCGCCGCGTCGGCGAGCGTGTTCGTCCACCCCAACACCTTCCGCTACCGCATCCGGCGGGCCGCCGAGGTGGCGCGGGTCGATCTGCGGGATCCCGCGACGCGCTTCGCCCTCATGCTCCGACTGCGGTTGATGCGCCCCTCGGACGTCCAGGGGTGATCCACTCCTTGGCCGTGGTCACCCGCTCCAGGATCTCGCTGACCGGATCGACGCCGAGTCCCGGCGCGGTGGGGATATCGAGGTGGCCTTCGGCGAGCTCGAAGGGCTCGGTGACGTCCGTGGCGAAGTAGCGGCTCGAGCCGGAGGTGTCGCCGGGCAGGGTGAAGCCGGGCAGCGCGGCCAGGGCGACGTTCGCCGCGCGGCCGAGGCCGGTCTCCAGCATGCCGCCGCACCACACCGGGACGCCGTGGGCCACGCACAGGTCGTGGATGGCCTTGGCCTCCAGATAGCCGCCGACGCGGCCCGGCTTGATGTTGATGATCGACGCGGCTCCGAGGGTGAGGGCCGCGGCGGCGTCCTCGGCGGATTCGATCGACTCGTCCAGACAGACGGGCGTGCGCAGCTGCTTGGCGAGCGCGGCGTGCTGGACCAGGTCGTCGTCGGCCAGTGGCTGCTCGATGAGGAGGAGGTCGAAGGCGTCGAGCTTGGCGAGATGGCGGGCGTCGGCCAGGGTGTAGGCGGCGTTCGCGTCTACTTGGAGGAGCAGGTCGTCGCCGAACCGCTCCCGCACCGCGCGGACCGCGTCGATGTCCCAGCCCGGTTCGATCTTGAGCTTGATGCGGACGTAGCCCTCATCGATGAACCCGGCCACGGCGTCGAGGAGTTCGGGGACCGAATCCATGATGCCGACCGAGACGCCGCACGGTACGCGCTCGCGCTCGGCGCCGAGGAACGAGCCGAACGACTGGCCCGAGGCGCGCAGTTGGGCATCCAGGACAGCCGTCTCCAGTGCCGCCTTGGCCATCTTGTGGCCCTTGAACGGCTTCATGGCGCGCTTGACCGCGTGGGCGTCCGCGTCGGCGGGCAGCGCGGGGATGAGGAAGCGGCGCAGCACGTCGGCCGCGCCGTCGACGTACTCGGAGCAGTAGCGGGGCTCGGACATCGCCACGCACTCGCCCCACCCCTCGCTGTCGGGCGTGACTACGCGCACGAGGAGGACGTCGCGGGCGGTCTCGACGCCGAAGGAGGTCCGGAACGGTGCCCGCAGGGGCATCGCGATCCGGCGCAGTTCGATTCCATTGATCTTCATGATGCTTGGGCTCCTGGGGAGGATTCAGGGGTCACGCGGGACGGGGGCGGGCGCGTTCGACAACGTAGGAAGTCCGGTCGTGGAAGCCGGTGACGCGGGCGCCTTCGGCGAGCAGGCCGCCGAGCACCTCACGCATCGCGAGCCGCCACGCCTTGGCCGCGCCGGGGTCGGTGCGGCGCAGCCCTTCGATGTCCGGCGGGACCTCGACCAGCAGGGTCGCGGCGTCGCGACGGCCGATGACGGGCAGGTCGTCCCGTACCGCCAGCGCTGTCACGGCATCGTCGGGGACCTGCACGGAAGCGCGGCGGTGCGATGCCGCGGCGGCGACCACCGCGGGATGGTTCAGCTCCCAGGAGATGAGCGCCCGGTCGGTGTCGTCACCGCCGTTGATCGCGTCGTCCATCTCCCCGTAGAAGCTGGTCAGGTACTCCACCGGGAGCCCGCCGAGCTTGACCAGGTTGAAGTGGGCGTTGCGCCGCACCAACGGATCGTAGGTCCACGTGATCCGCCGCAGCCCGCGCGCCAGCGCCCACTCGCGCTGGTGCAGCTTGAGGGCCAGGCCCGCCCGGTGGCCGGGCAGCGCACCGGTGACGTGCGAGTGCAGGGCCTCCCCGGCGGGAGCTGCGAAGAAGGCGACGGACGCGCCGACCAGCCGGCCGTCGGCGAAGGCTCCGGCAACATAGTTGCCCGCGTGGGAGAGCGCCCGCATCTGCTCGACCCCCATGGGCGAGCTGCCGGGGGCACTCCCCCAGATCTCCTCGAACAGCGTGTTGACACGCTCCAGTTCCCGCAGTTCGTGCAGCTCCCGTACATCGAGGGCGCTCACCGGGTGACCTCCTCGACAAGGGCGGCCAGGAGCCGGGCGCGGGGGGCCAGCTCGGCGACGACCACGTGCTCGTCGTCGGCGTGTGCCCCGCCCCCGACGGCACCGAGGCCGTCCAGAGTGGGGCAGCCGAGTCCGGCCGTGAAGTTCCCGTCGGACGCGCCGCCGACCGCCGCCGAGGACAACTGCCCGAGGCCCAGCCGCTGAGCGAGCAGGCCGGCCCGTGCGAACAGGTCGGCGGAGGACGCTTCCTCCAGCGGCGGCCGGTTGGGTCCGCCGCGGACCTCCACCCGCGCTCCGGGCACCGTGCTCTTCATGCCGCGTATCGCGCTGTCGACCCACTCCTGAGCCGTGAGGGAGGGGACGCGGACGTCCACGCTGACCGTGGCTTCGGCCGGCACCGTGTTGGTTGCCGACCCGGCCTTGACCACCGTGGGGACCACGGTGGTGCGCCAGCCGTCGCGGGCACCGGTGTTCGCCTCCTCGGCCAGTCCGGCCAGGGCGAGGATCAGATGCGCGGCCTCCACCGCCGCGTTGACGCCCTTGTCCGGCTCAAGACCGGAGTGGGCCGCCCTGCCGCGTACGAGCAACTCGTACGCGGAGGTGCCCTTGCGCGCGGTCTTCAACGCACCGCCGTCCGCCGACGCCTCCAGGACGAAGGTCGCCGCACACTGCCGTGCCACCTCCTCGATCAGCGCCCGCGAGGTGTCCGAGCCGACTTCCTCGTCCCCGGTCACCAGGACGCAGACGCCGTCCAGGGAGGGCAGCGAGCCCAGGGCATGGAACAGCTGCACCAGACCGGCCTTCATGTCGAAGACCCCCGGCCCGCGCGCGATGCCGTCGGCCACCGACCACGGATGCGTGGCCAGCGAGCCGATCGGCCACACCGTGTCGTGGTGTCCCAGGAGCAGCACGCGGGGGGTGCCGAATGTCCACCGCAGATGCGTGACGCCGTCGATGACGAGGCGTTCCGGCGAGGCGCCGAGATGGCGTGCCCCCTGGGCGGCCACGACGTCCGCGCTGCGCGCCACGGCGTCCAGGTCGGCGGAGAACGACTCGCACACCACCAGTTCCTCGAGGTCCGCGAGCATCGCGGGCAGCTGGAGCGCCGGCCGTCCCGGCGGCGCGCCGCTCATCGGGCACCGCTCCACTTGCCCGGCTTGCCCGGCTGCTCACGGAAGAACGCCGCCCAGCGGTGCGGGGTCCGCCGCTCCCCCGCCGGCATGAGCAGATCATCGTGCGTGTCGGCGACGACTGCGCGCCCGTACAGATCTTCGGTCATCTTCGGCTCCTCCTCGGATACATGCCTGTGACGCTAGGCGAGAGCGAGGAGCTGAAGTTCGTCGCGAAGCCCCGATTTCGTCGAAGTCCTCCGTATCGCTGAACGACTCCGCGATTCCGCGGCTCCGCGACCCCACTTCGGTGTCACGTGCAGCGGAGGACCGTCAGCAAGGGCGGATGAACCATGCGTCCGACCAGTTGCCCCACCCCTTCTTGTTGTTCGGCGGTATCTCGGGCCACACGAGCTTCTTGTCCTTGTTGAGCACCTTGGCGTACGCACCGTCCTGGTTGTTGATGTAGGCGCCCACGCCCTCCCAATTGCTCAGCGCGTAGGTTCCGCACTGCCAGAACACGTGGATCTTCCAGCTCTTCTTCACCGGGTCCCACGTCTCGGTGCAGAAGCGGCCCTTCGGACAGGAGCTCAGCCCGTCCGTCGTGTGGAAGACCTTCTCGGGTGCGGGCGTGACCGTGGGCGATACCGCCTGCGGCGACACCGGGGCCGCCTGGGCCTGGGTGGCGGCCAGGGCTCCCGTCAGCGAGGCGAGGGCGGCGGCCGTCGCCAGAACAGATCTCTTGACCAGCATGGGCTTGCACTCCTCGATTGCGGTCGGTGGCTGCGCTCGGCGTGGTTCGTGTCTTCCTTGCACAGCTCTTCCTTGCACAGCCTGGGCGGCCCGGGAATCGGAGCGCATGTGCTTTTGGCTCCAGCCAAAACGTCGGGCAGGTGCCGGCGTCAGGACCTGCCGAGGAGCTGATGGCCCAACGGGGTCGCGGTGTGCAGGACGCGTTTGCCGTCACGTCGGGACGCGACGAGTCCGCCTTCCCGCAGCACGGCGAGCTGCTGGCTGACGCTCGGCAGGGACACCCCTGTCGCATGGGCGAGTTCGGAGGTGGTGGGGCAGGCGAGCACAGCGGCCTCGTACAGGAGCGCGGCGCGGGTGGGCCCCAGCAGGCGGGCCAGCGACGCCAGGGAGGCGGCGGACGACGCCGGGGAGGCGCCGGACGATGGCGGTGTCTTGTCGACCGGGTAGATGAGCACGGGCCGCAGTTCGCTGTCGGCCAGCGTGATGGGGCGCCGCCAGCAGAAGTACGACGGGACCAGCAGCAGGCCCCGGCCCTGGAGATGCAGGTCGTAGTCGACCGGATAGTCGACCGTCAGCACGGGCGGCTCCCACACCGCCATCGGCCGCAGAGTGTTCAACAGCGCCCGCGTCCCACCGTCCACGAGGGCGCGGGTGCGCAGCGCCCGGTCCGTCGCCGTGGCCGCGTCGATGTGCCGCCACACCGGCTTGATGAACTCCCGGTGGTACGTACGGAGGTTCGCGCCCAACACGGCCAGCGCAGCCGTGTCGCCGCGCGCCAACTCCGCGCCCGCCCACGGCCGTCCGCCGCTCGCCGACAGCAGGGCCAGCTCGTGGCGCAGTCGGCTTTTCGGTGTCGCGAGCACCCGGTCGATGCCTTCCCGCAACTCCGGGGGGCCGCCTTCGACGGGCGGGGTGAGGAAGTCGGGGAAGTACGCCGCGCGTGGGACCAGAGTGGACAGTGCCGACGCCGCCCCTCGGGCCTCCTCGCCCCGTCGGACCAGGCCGCCGACCATCCGCCGCCACGGCGCGAAGGCGAGGGCACCCTCACGGGTCTGCAAGCGGCACAAGCTGCACACGATCTCCCACAGCGGGTCCGGTCGCCGGGCGAGCCTCACGTTCTCCACATCACTGCCAGTGAAATGGATGCGCAGCATGGCTCCCCCGTCGGCCTTCGATGCCCGACCAACACTGTGTCACGCACGAGATCCCGGACGAGGGCCAATCTCGGTCAGGCACAATGCACTTGCTCACTGGGGAGCCCCGTAAGGTTCGTGCGGGAATGACGCGCCAACCCATAGAATTCAAGAACAAACCAACTGTGCGGTTTTGACGCCAGATTCTTTTTCAAGATCGACGGGGGCGGCAGAAATGATCACTGCACGGCGGAGCGCGTCCGAGAGCCATGCGCGCGGAACCAGGGACTGCCCATGAACGCACATGTGGCGGCATGGGGCGGAAAGCCGCCGGACCTGCGGTCCGGACATGCGTCGCGGTCCTCGGCATCGGCTCGCACTCCCCTGGTCGGACGCCGCCTCGACCTCCTCGACCTCTCCGTGCGGCTCAAGCGGCCCACGGCCCGGTTGATCACCCTCGTCGGGCCCGGCGGCGTCGGCAAGACACGGCTCGCCGAGGCCGCGGTGGCGCACGCGGCGGTGCCCGTCCTGCGGCACGTGGACGCCCACGAGATCGAGACCCCTCAGGCGCTGGCCGAGGCCATGGACGTACCACCGCCGTCGGCCGAGTCCTGGCTGGTCCTCGACGGCTTCGAGCTCTCGGGGTACCCCGCGTCAGCCATGGTCGATGCGCTCCTCGACGAACGGCCCCTGCTGCGGATCCTCGCCACCGGCCGCAGGCCGCTGCACGCCCACGGCGAGCAGGTGGTCCCCGTGCGGCCGCTGTCCGCGCCTCCGCCTCCCTACCATCAGGACGTCTCGGAGCTCCAGGAACACCCCGCGGTGACGCTCTTCGTCGACCGGGCCAGGAGAATCATTCCCTCCTTCGCCCTGACCGAGGACAACGCCCGGACCGTCGCCGAGATCTGCGCCCGCCTCGACGGTATTCCCCTCGCCGTCGAACTCGCCGCGAACCGGCTGCGGTTGTTCGACCTCGACGTCCTTCTGACCCGGCTGCGGGACGGCAGGCCGGTCCTCGGGGGCAGCCACCCGGCGCGCTTGCCCCGGCACCGCTCCATCAGCGCGATCTCGGAGCGCAGCTACGACCGGCTCGACGAGCACCAGCTCGCTCTCCTCACCCGGCTGTCGGTGGCCGTCGGCGGCATGAGCCTCACCACCGTCGGCGAGCTCTGGGGCCTGCCCGCCGACAGGGCCGAGGAGACCGTCGAGGCCCTGGCCGCCCACGCGTTGCTGCGCGTACACACCTCGGACGCGGAGACCCGGTGCTCGATGTACCACATCGTCCGGGAGTCCGGCCTGGAGCGGCTCGAAGCGGCCGGCACCCTGGACCAGGTCCGCGATCAGCACGCCGAGCACTTCCTCGCGCTGGCGCTGCGGGCCGAACCGCACTTGGCCGGGCCCCGGCAGCACGCATGGCTCGACCGGCTGGCGACGGACCACGACAACGTCCGGGCCGCCCTCTCCCATCTCACCGCGCGGGGGCGGCGGCACGACACCGCCCTGGCCGCGCTGGCCCTGCGCCGCTACTGGCTGACGCGCGGTCACCTCGCCACCGGTGAGCGGTGGTTGGCGGACGCGTCGGCCGTATTCCTCACCCGCGCCGGGCAACGGCACCTCACCGCGCGGGCCGAGGCGGCACGCGGCGCGCTTGCCCTGGCCGCCGGGGACAGCCATCTCGCGGCGGACTGTTTCCAGCGAGCCGCCATCGCCCACGCGGAGTGCGGGCAGCGCCACCAGGAGCTGACCGCCCGCACCCAACTCGCCGCCGCACGGCCCGACATGGCGTCCGCCGACTCCCGCGCTCTGGCGGAGCACGTCCTCACGGCCGCGCGGACGTCCCCGGCGCCGGAAGAGGTCGGGGAGGCGGCACTCGCACTCGCCGCGCGGGCCCGCCACACCGACTCCAAGCTGGCCTCGGAGCTGCTCGACGCGGCGGAGACCGTGTACGCGCGGGCGCAGGACGTACGCGGCCAAGGCCTCGTGCTGGTCCGGCGCGCCGATGTGAGCGTCGCGCGCGGCGATCAGGAGCGGGCGGAGAGCCTGCTCCACGAAGGCCTGCTCCGGCTCCAGGCCGTCGGGGAGCGCACCATGCTGCCCCCGGCCCTGGAAGCCCGCGCCTATCTGCTGTGGCAGCGCCTGCCGGAGCAGGGCGAGCGGATCGCGAGGATACTCGCCGCCTCGACGGCCATCCGGGAGGCGACCGGAGCGAATCCGCTCCCTGCCTCGGCCGTGCCCGCCACCGCCGTGCGGGAGTTGCGCGCGTTCTGCTCGGGTCCGGAGTACGAGGCGGTACGGCGCGAGGGGCGGGCGCTGACTCCGCGGGCCGCGGCCCAGGAGGCGCTGGCCGCGCCGCTGCCCACCGGGCCCGCGCCGGCCGCGACGCCCGAATCCGCGCGCCTCTCGGCCCGCCAGTACGAGGTGGCCCTCCTCGTCAGCAACGGATTGACCAACCGGCAGATCGCGGCCCGGCTCAAGCTGTCGGAGTGGACCGTGGTGAATCACGTACGGCACATCATGCGCCGTCTCGACGTGCCGTCCCGCGTCCACATCGCCCAGTGGGTGGCGCAGCAGACGCGGTAGCGGCCGGGAGGCGGCCGACGCCAGGGCCTCGATGCGCCCGTGGCCGAGGCCGCCTTCCGGTGTGCCGTACGGCCGACGGACGCCCGCCCGGCCGGGGTGATGACACAGGCTCTCAGGCGAGCAGCGGCCGCAACTCCCCGACGAGGACCTTTCCGTTCTCGTTCTTCGGCAGCTCCGCGACTCCCACGACCCGTTCAGGGATGTACCACTCCGTCATTCCGCGTCCGGCGAGAAACGCGCGCAGTTCCGCCAGGTCGGGCGTCCGGTCCGCGCGGGGCGCGAGCACCGCGCACGCGTGTTCCTGGCCGTCCTCCCCGCTGTATCCGATGATCACGGCTTCGCGCACGTCGGGGTGGTGCAGGATCTCCCCCTCCACGTCCGCCACGGGGATCATGTACGGCCCGCCGACCCGGCGGCTCGCCCGCCCCTCGAAGCGCACGCCGCCCGCGCCGTCGTCCCGGACCAGATCGCCGGTGTCCATCCACCCCTCGTCCCGCGTCCACGTCGGCTGTGCCACGCCGCCGTCCGCGCCGGGCGACCACACGGCCACGCAGACGGAGGGGCCACGGACCCAGAGCCGGTGCACGCCGTCCTCCCCCGGGACCTCCCGCAGGGAGATCTCCAGGCCCGCGAGGGGCCGGCCGTCACTGCGGACGGCACCGGGCGGCGGTCCCCCTTCCGGGGTGCGGATGCCCATGCCGAGTTCGGTCATCCCCCAACAGGTGCGCACCGGCACCGAGAAGGCGTCGGTGACGTCGGCCACGAGTTTCGGCACCACGGGCGCGCCCCCGCACATGACGAACCGCAGGTCGGGCAGCTCGTGCGGGTCGGCCCGCTGCGCCTCGACCAGCTGCGCCGCGAAAGGCGGCGCGGCGAACACCTGGGTGACGCGTGCCTTCGCCATCAGCTTCAGCTGTTCCGCCGCGTTCCAGGTGTCCAGGTACACCCCGGTGCCCTGGGCGAGGATCGGCCCCCAGAGGCAGTACAGGAGACCGGCGAGCCCCGAGACGGGGTGGGGTGAGCAGAACACCTCACCCTTGTCCCAGCCGCGCTCGGCGGCACCGGCCGCCGCGGCGGTCCCGGCGTGGAGCGTGTTCTCGGTGTGCAGCACGGCCTTGCGCTCGCCGGTGGTGCCGGAGGTGAACATCACCAGGATCACGGAGTCGAGGTCCGGCCCGGAGGGCACCTCGATCGGCTGCGGCAGCCGGTCCTCGTGCGCGGTGTGCAGGAAGTACGCGGCGAAGTCGACGGCTCCGTCGGGCACTTTGTCGCCGTAAACGACCCGGTGGCGCAGCTCGGGGAGCCCGGGCGCGATCTCTTCGAGGACCGCCGCGTAGTCGTAGCCGTTCCAGGTGTCCGGGACGACGCAGAGGCTCGCCCCTGTCACCCGGAGCAGTCGCTCCACCTCCCTGCTGCGCATCGTGGGCAGCAGCGGCACCGCCACGGCGCCCGTCCAGGCGCAGGCCAGGGTGAGTGCGGCGGCCTCCCACCAGCCGGGGAACTGGAAGGCGACCCGGTCGCCGCGCCGGATCCCCAGGGACAGCAGTGCGGCGCCGAAACGCTCGGCGTGGCCCGCGAGTTGGGCGTAGCCGATGGTGACCGGGTCGGTCGCGTCCGTGCGGGCTGCGACGACGGCCGGGGCCTCGGGGTGTTCGGCGGCCGTGTCGAGGAGGTCCTGGATGATGGACCGGTCACGCCACCAGCCGCGCTCGCGCATGCGCGCGGCGACGTCCTCGGGCGGCCGGATCCCGAAGGGGATCTCCCCGGCACCCGGTTCGTGCGGTCCGTGCGATTCGTGGGCAGTGGAGGCGGCGGGCTCAGGCACGCGTTCCCCCGTCATGCGGTGCGGATACGATCTCGGGCGCGGGGTCGACCAGGTCGCGGGGGAACTCCATGCCCCAGCGCACGAGTTCGATGTACGGCAGGTGCAACGACCCGACGGCCACGACCTGTTCGGTGATCCGGCCGTCGCGGACACGCACGGTGTGGGCCTCGATGCTCGTCCCGCGCTCGCCGGTGGGCTCCTGCCCGAGGAACGGGCCGGTGTTGTGCCAGTGCATCGTGAAGCGGAACGCCACCCGGGTGCCGTCCGCGTTCGAGAACTCGTCGTGCAAGGCCACCCGTACGCCCGGGAACCCCTGGTGTACGGCCTTGCAGAACTGAACGATGAACGGGACGCCCTTGACCCCCCATTTGAGGGGTGTGTAGAAGACGGCGTCCTCGTCGTAGAGCTCGGTGAGGGTGTCCCAGTCCTGCTCCCCGAGGGCCCGGATGTATCGCTGGATGAGCGTCTCGCCGTTCAATGTCCGCTCCTGCCTTCCATGTCGTGGTGCGCGGCCTTCACTCTCACCCAGTACCGACGCAGCGGCGCCGCGAAGTGTGACAGGCCTGTCCAGGCCATGGGCGTTGTCGCTTCCCCATCCCCAACTCGCCAGCAGTTTCAGACCGTTTCCTTGATTCCCGTCGTACTCATGTCACGGTTTCGCCTCCGGCTGCGTCGGTCCTGTTGAAGCACCTCACACGACGACGAACGAGAGGCCGCGGGATGGTCACGGACGCACCACACACTCGGCAGCGGAACCCCTGGCTGGTGCTTGCGGTGCTCTGCGCGAGCTCCTTCATGACGCTGCTGGACACGACGATCGTCACGATCGCCATTCCCGAGATGGCGGCGGGGCTCGGCGCGTCGCTGGACGACATCCTCTGGTTCGCCAACGCCTACATGCTGGTCTTCGCGGCGCTGCTGCTGCTCTCCGGACGGCTCGGCGACCGCTTCGGGGCGCAACGGGTCTTCGCCACCGGGCTCGCGGTCTTCACCCTGGCATCGGTGGTGTGCGGCCTGGTGGACACCCCGGGCCAGATGATCGCGGCCCGGGCCGTCCAGGGGCTCGGCGCCGCGGTGATGATGCCGCAGACCCTGGCCCTGATCAGCGCCGTCTTCCCGGCGGAGCGGCGTGGGGCCGCCTTCGGCGTGTGGTCCGCCGTCGCGGGTCTGGCCACGGTCGCGGGGCCCACCGTCGGCGGCGCGCTGGTCTCCGGCCTCGACTGGCGCTGGATCTTCTTCATCAATCTCCCGATCGGCGCGGTGGCGCTGCTCGGCGCGCTCGTCGTGGTGCCCGACGTCCGGACGGGCCAGCAGTCCTCGCTGGACCTGTCGGGTGCCGTCCTGTCCACGGCGGGCCTCACCCTGATCGTGTACGGGCTGATCGAGGGCGAGCGCTACGACTGGGGCACCATCGAGTCCTTCCTCAGCATCCCGCTCGTCATCGCGCTCGGTGTGGCGCTCCTCGGGGTCTTCGCGGTGCACCAGCGGGCCCGTCAGGACCGGCGCCCGCTGGTGCCGTTCGAGCTGTTCCGCAGCCGCGGGTTCACCGTCTCCGCCCTGCTCGGCGCGATGCTGCTGTTCGGTTCCATCGGTGTGCTGCTGCCGCTCACCCTCTACCTGCAGTCCGTGCTCGGGCTCTCCGCGGGCGAGGCCGGTCTCGCCCTCGTACCCGGACCGCTGGTCTCGATGTTCGTGGCACCCCTGGCCGGCAGCGCAGTCGGCAAGCTGGGCGGCCGCAAGCTGCTCATCCCCGGGCTGCTGATCTTCGGTGCCGGTATCGCCCTCACCGCCGTCATGGCCGAGCCGGACTCCAGCGTGTGGGCCATCATCCCGGGCCAGGTGGTCTTCGGCATCGGCATGGGTCTGGTCTTCGCGCCCACCAGCACGCTCGCGATGCAGGAGATCCCGCCGCGGCTGACCGGTGTCGCCTCCGGCATGTTCACCACGTTCCGGCAGATCGGCGCGGTCGTCGGCGGTGCCGCGGTCGGCGCCCTGCTCCAGAACCGGCTCGCCGCCGAGGGTGTCCCGGAGGAGGTGCGGCAGCAGGCCGGCCGGCTGACGGACTCGATGTACGCCGACGGCCTCACCGACGCGGTGCGCTACGGCCTGTTCCTGACGGTCGCGGTGGCCGTCGTCGGCTCCGCACTCGCCATGCTCCTGCCGCCGGCCCCGCGACCCGAGCCGGAATCGGCCGCGGAGGCGCCCGCGAAGGCGGACGTCGCCGGAGCCATGGACTAGCGGAATTCTTTCCCCGCCCCCCTCCGCCCGCCGCATTTCCTGAACCCGAAACTGTTCCCTGAAAGGAATTCGCACGCGGCATCGGTGGATTCCGCATGGAGAACGGCAGGAATCGGCAGGAGGGGTGGGAGGCCGGGATTGTAGACTCGGCAGGGCAGTTGGCGATCGATGGCGACGCGTCCTGAACCTGAGTGCACATGGAACGGAGAGTCATGGCCGAGGCGACAGCCGTCTCCGAGCGATCCGGCACCTCGGATCCGTTCGAACGGTACCGGCAGCTTCTGTTCGGCATCTCGTACCGCATGCTCGGTACCGTCGCCGACGCCGAGGACGTCGTCCAGGAGACGTGGCTGCGGTGGCAGCGCGTCGACCCGGACGCCGTCGCCGACCCACGCGGCTACCTGGTACGGGCCGTCACCCGCACCTCCATCGACGAGATGCGCCGCAGCCGGACCCGGCGCGAGGAGTACGTGGGGCCCTGGCTGCCCGAACCGCTGCTGGTCTCGTCCGACGTCGCGGTGGAGTCCTCACTGCTCGGCGAGTCACTGAGCATGGCCGTCCTGGTGATGATGGAGACGCTCTCCCCGCTGGAGCGCGTGGTGTTCGTGCTGCACGAGGTGTTCGGGTTCAGCTTCCCCGAGGTCGCCGAGGCGGTCGACCGCAGCGAACAGGCCGTACGACAGCTCGGCAGCCGCGCCCGGCGCCATGTGCGGCTGCGGAACCGGCGCTTCGAGTCGGACCGCCGGCGGGTCCGCGAGATCACCGAGCACTTCGTCGCCGCCTGCCTCGGCGGCGACGTGGAGGCGCTCATGACGGTGCTGGCCCCCGACGTGACCATGTGGGCGGACGGCAACGGCCACGCGGAGACCCCGCGCGTCCCGCTGCACGGGGCCTCCGTGGTCGCCGAGTACTTCGCGTCCACCGCGGGCGGCTATCCGGCCGGGCTCGTGGTCCGGATGGACGAGCAGCACGACGGCACGCCCGCCGCCGTACTGGCCACCCCGGCAGGGGTGTTCGCCGTGGTCGCGGTCGACGTCGACCTGGTGGACGGCCGTCCCCGGATCGCCGCCGTACGCGCCGTGCGCAACCCGGAGAAGCTGCGCCGGGTCCCGGTCACCCCCTGAGGGTTCCAGTCACCCCCTGAGGGTTCCAGTCACCCGCTGAACGGCCACGGCACGTTCCGGAGGTCGGCCCGCCCGCCGGCCGCCCGCTCAAGGGCGGATGGCGGGCGGTCACTCCGCCAGGGTGTCCACCGCGTCGTGGTACTCCCGGCCCAGCACCCACTTCGCCACGTGAAGGCGCGACGGCACGTCCAACCGGCGCATGACCTCCCGGACGTGGTTCACCACGGTCCACTCCGACAGGCCCAGCCGCTGCGAGATCTGGCGGTTGGTCATCCCCTGGCTGACCAGCTTGGCCACCTCGTACTGACGGGCCGTGAGCCGCGCCGGACGGGAGACCGCCGACGCGGACCCGGCGGGCGGCGGGCCGAAGGCGAGCGCCTCGCCCGCGGCCGCGACGGCGGAGAGCACCCGCCCCTCCCGCCACGCCGCCGCGTACTCGGAGCCGGACAGCAGGCGGCGCGCGTCGGGCAGGGCGGCGGCCACGCCGTGGACGAGCAACGGCGGATGCGCTCCGGTCGACTCCCGCAGCGCGGACGCGGCCGCGAGGAGCCGCGCCACGCGGTGCCCCTGGTGCGGCAGCCGGCGCCACAAGTGCACCGCGTGCCCCTCCAGCACCGAGGGCAGCACCATGTGCTCCCCGATGGACCGCAGCCGGTACAGCCCCTCCCACAGCAGCCGCTCCGACAGCGCCTGATCACCTTGGCAGTCCGCCAGCACGCCGCGCATGCCGAGGACCAGCCCTTCGCCACGGACGTCCCGCGCCCGCAGGAACAGGGAGTTGGCCGTGTCCAGCAGGTCGGCGGTGAGCTTGGCGTCGGTGCACCAGCTCCCGGCCGCCAGCGGCAGCGCGGCGTTCGCCACCTGGACGGTCGCCCCCTCATGGGACGCCACGCGGAGCAGCTGCGCCGCGGCCTTGCGGATCGTCTCGGGCCCCGCGGACTGGTGGGTGAAGGCGAGCCAGGCCAGCGCCGCCCGCTCGTGGGCGGTCTCGCCCTGCTCGCGGAAGGCGCAGGCCGCGCGCCAGAAGCAGTCCGCGGCCAGCCGCACGCTGCCGCGCGCCAGGGCCACCTCGCCCCGTGCCGCGTGGGCCCGCGCGGACGGCTCCTCGTGTCCGGGAGCGGCGACGAACGTCTCCGCCGCCTTGGCCAGCCACTGCTCCCCGAGGTCGAGATGGCCGCGCACCAGCCAGAAGCGGTGCAGGGCGAGGGTGGCGCGCGCCGCGTCGAGCCGGCGGCCGCTCGTCTCCAAATGGGCCAGCGCGGCCAGCAGGTCCTCGTGCAGCGGGGCCAGCCGCTGGAGCCACTCGGCCTGCTGGGGTCCCGTCAGGTACGGCTCGGCCTCGAGGGCGAGCGACAGGAAGTGCTCCGCGTGCCGGCGCCGGGCGTCCGGCAGCTCGCCGGTGGCCGACAGCCGCTCCAGGCAGAACTCGCGGACAGTGTTGAACATCGTGAACCGCGGCTCCCCGCCGCCCGGCGCCACCCGCAGCAGATGGTGGCCGACCAGCGCCTCCACCGCCTGTTCCGTCCGGTGCGCGGGAAGCTCCCAGAACTCCTCCGCGGTCGGGAGGTTCGTGCCGGCGGTGAAGACCGAGAGGTGGGTGAGCAGTGCGCGCTGCTCCTCGTCGAGCAGCCGGAAGCTGTGCTCGGTGATCGAGTGGACGCTGCGGTGCAGCGGCGAGCGCGCGGCGTGGTAGCCGCCCAGCACCGGCCGGCCTTCGCGGAGCCGGGTCAGCAGGCTGTCCACCGGGAAGAGCCGCAGCTTCTCGGTGACCAGCTCGATCGCCAGCGGCAGCCCGTCCATCCGGGTGCAGATCTCCGCCACCGCCCGGGCGTTCTGCGCGGTCAGCGCGAACGACGGGTCGATCGCCCGGGCCCGGTCGACGAAGAGCTCCACCGCGGCGTAGTCCTGGAGTTCGAGGACGTCCTGCCGGTACGGCGAGGGCGGGGTCGGCAGCGGGGGCACCGGGAGGAACCGCTCCCCGTACAGACGCAGGGGGCGGCGGCTGGTGGCGAGGACGCGCAGTGCGGGCGCGTGGCCCAGCAGGGTGTCGACCGCGGCGGCCGTGGCGTCGGCGGCCTGTTCGCAGCCGTCGAGCACCAACAGGCACGGCTCGTCCGGCAGGACGGCGGACAGGGTCTCGGCCAGGTCGTCGCAGCCGGTGGTCCCGTGCAGGTCCAGATAGGCGACCCGGGCGATGCGGGCATCGGCCACGGCCGCGCAGGCCAGCCGGCTCTTGCCGACACCGCCGGGGCCGGTCAGGGTGATCAGACGGTGTGCTTCCTCACCGAGCAGTGCGGAGAGGGTCAGGACCTCCAGGTCGCGCCCCACCAGCGTGTCGCGGTGGCCGGGTACGCGGGACGGGAGGTCGAGGGTCGGCCGGGGGCAGAGCCGGCCGGCGCCGAGCGCCCCGGCGGTCATCGGGATGTCCCGATCGCCCATGGGGCGAATTGTTTGTACTCAGATAACTGAAGTCTTGCATTCCGCATGACGCTACCCCCCGTAGCTCACGGTGCGTGAAACTCAGGGAAGAGCATACGGACCGCATATCTTCCGGGGAACCTTATTTTTCACATTCTTGGAATTACTCTCGCCGCCGTTCCAGATCCTGAGACGAGCGACTGATGACGGAATTCTCATTCCGCTTCGATTTCCTCAGGATCACGCGGCAGAGCATTCCGAAGATCAAACCCCAGAAAGCCGCGCCGAGTCCCCACAAGGTGATACCGGACGCGGTGGTGAGAAATGCGACGATCGCGGCGGTCCGGTGATCCACTTCGGTGAACGCGCCCGAGATGCTGCCGCCCAGGGCACCCAGCAGGGCGACGCCCGCGGCCGCCGAGATCAGCTCCGGCGGCAGCGCCGCGAACAGCCCGGCGACGGTCGCCCCGCACAGGCCGACCGCGACGTACAGCACCCCGCAGCTCAGTCCGGCCACATAGCGGCGGGCGCGGTCCTCATGAGCGTCCGGGCCGGCACAGATCGCCGCCGTGATCGCGCCGAGGTTGAGGGCGTGCGCCCCGAACGGCGCGAGGACGACGGACGCCACACCCGTGTCACGGACCAGCGGCCCCGAGGGCACCGCGTAGCCGGCCGCCTTGAGCGCCCCCACCCCCGGCGCGTTCTGCGCCGACATGGTGACCAGGAACAGCGGCAGCGTCAGGCTCACCAGCGCCTCGCCGGGCCAGGCGGGCGCGGTGAACACCGGGGTGGCGAGGGAGAGTCGGGTGCCGCCGAGGGACAGCGTGCCGGTGAGGCCCGCCACCGCGACGGCCGCGGCGAGCGGCGCCGCTATGGCATACCGGGGCGCCACCCGCTGACAGACGACGTATCCGGCGAGCATCACCCCGGCCACCGCGGGACCGCTCTCCAGCGCCCGGAAGGCGTCCAGGCCGAACCGCAGCAGGATCCCGGCCAGGACGGCGGAGACGACGGCGGCCGGAACGCGCCGCATCAGCGCGTCGAACCAGCCCGTCGCGCCCACCAGTACGGTGAGCGCGGCGGCAGCCAGATACGCCCCGATCGCCGTCGCGTACGGCATCTCGTCGAGCTGGCCGACCAGCAGCGCCGCACCCGGTGTCGACCAGGCCGCCACGATCGGCGCGCGGTACCGCAGGCTCAGCACGAACCCGGTCACACCGCTGCCCACGGCGATCGCCCAGACCCACGACGAGAGGTGGGCCTCGTCCAGGCCGCCGGCGTGCGCGGCCTGGACCACGATGGTCAGGGGCCCCGCGAAGGAGACCACGACCGCTATGGCGCCCGCGACGACCGCGGACACGGACGCGTCCTGCCACATCCGTCGCGCGCGCCCGCCGTGGGCCTCCGCCATCAGAGGATCTCGACGTTGGCGGCGGGCCGCAGCCGCCGCTGGCAGTCCAGGACGTGCTGGGCGCCGCGCAGCACCACGTCGTAGTCGAAGTCGTCGTGATCGGTGAGCAGCACCACCGCGTCCGCGGCGGCCACCTCCTCCTCGGTGAGCTCCACCCTGCGCACCCGGACGTCCAGCGGCACGGATTCCCGTACGTGCGGATCCACCGCGTGCACCTGCGCGCCGGTCCGCAGCAGCAGTTCGGCGACCTTCACCGCCGGTGACTCGCGGGCGTCGCCGGTGTTGCGCTTGTACGCGAGGCCCAGCAGGAGTACCCGGGAGCCGTTCGCCGGGCGCTGGAGCCGGTTGAGGGCTTGGACCAGCCGCTGGACCACGTAGTTCGGCATCTGGCTGTTGACGTCGTTGGCGAGGTCGACGAACCGGAACCGGCGGCCCAGTTCACGCTCCACCCGCCAGGAGAGATAGCGCGGGTCGACGGGCAGGCAGTGGCCGCCGACCCCGGGGCCCGGCGTGAACGGCATGAAGCCGAAGGGCTTGGAGGAGGCCGCGTCGATCGCCTCCCAGACGTCCACCCCGAGTTCGCGGGCGATCACCGCCATCTCGTTGACCAGCGCGATGTTGACGTGCCGATAGGTGTTCTCCAGGAGCTTGGTCAGCTCGGCGGTCTTCGTGTCGCGCACCGGCACGGTCCGCTCGACCACCGTGTCGTAGAACTCGGCGGTGCGGCGCAGGGACTCCGCGTCCACGCCCGACACGATCTTGGGGGTGGTCTCCAGGGTCCAGCGCCGGTTTCCGGGGTCGATGCGCTCGGGGCTGTAGCCGAGGTGGAAGTCGGTGCCGGGGCACAGGCCGCTCTCCTTCTGCAGCAGCGCTCCGAATACGTCCTCGGTGGTGCCCGGGTACGTGGTGGACTCCAGGACGACCAGCGCGCCCGGCCGCAGGTGCGCGGCCAGTGTCAGCGCCGCCTCTTCGATGCAGGTCAGGTCGGGTACGTCGTCGAGGAGCGGGGTGGGCACGGTGACCACGGCCACGTCGAAGCCGTCGAGCGCCCCGACGTCGGTCGTGGGGTGGTAGGCCCCGGACTCCAGCGCCTTCGCCAGCCGGCGCTCGTCCACGTCCTCCACGTAGGAGTCGCCGGACCGCAGCCGGGCGATCCGCCCGACGTCCACGTCGTAGCCCACGACGGTGTGGCCCGCCTCCACGGCCCGTACGGCCAGCGGCAGGCCCACATATCCCTGGCCGACCACCACCACGCGACGACCCGAGCTCGGCGGGACGGCGTCGTTCTTCGTTGGGGACATCGTGTGCCCTTTCAGCCGTTGTGCACGAGCGCCAGGTTCGCCGCGACCAGCAGGACGACGCCCCAGCGGTGGATGGTGACGCCTTGTTTGCGGGCCGAGAGCACCTCACCCGCGACCAGCCCGGCGTGTGCCTGCCGGGCGCGCAGACCCACCACGGGCAGCAGGAACGCGCAGAACCACCACGGCACCGCGCCGACCGCCGCGGTGACGACGATCGCGCCGGTCTCGGCCAGCGAGAGCCCGGCGATGAAGCCGCGGTAGACGCCCGGCGGGACGCTCGTGGCGAGGTTGCGGCGGCCGGCCACCCGGTCGCCGTCCACGTCGTTGATGTTGGAGTAGACCGAGACCATGAGGCTCCACAGTCCGAACAGGAAGCACGCAAGCCACGCCGCACCGGTCATCTCCCCGTTCAGCAGGGCGAAGGGGATCAGCACGCACAGGCCGGTGCTCAGCCAGATGACCGCCTCCTGGCCGCCCCGGTAGCTGAGCTTGAGGCCGTAGGAGTACTGCACGCTGATGACCACCGAGAAGCCTGCCGCCGCCAGCGCCCACCAGGGCCGGTGCGGTGCGACCAGCGCGGTGAGCGCCCACAGGGCGCTGCCCCCGATGGCGCATCCCCAGCCGAAGCGCAGTGCTTGCCGCAGGGTGAGCCTGCCGTCGAGCAGGGGTTTGCGGTCCCGGGCGCGCAGTGACTCCTGCGGGTCGTAGTTGCGGGCGTCGCTGCCGTCCCGTACTCCGGTGACGTCGTCCAGTGCGACGGTGGCCGCCACGACCCCGACCCAGCCGACGTCGAACAGCACCAGGACCCACCAGGTGCGCGGTTCGTCCCAGGCCGCGCCGGGCAGCAGTGCCAGGACGACGAAGACGCAGAGGTAGTAGTCGAAGAAGGAGAGCTTCGCCAACTTCGCGTAGGCGCCCGCCCGTTCCCGGACGCCTTGGCGCGGTGGCGCCGCGGTGGTCGCCGTCATCGTCCCGGCTCCGCTCCGCCCTTGCGGCCGACCGTGCTGATCAGCACCTGGCTCAGCCAGTGGTGGGCCGGGTCGGCCATCTCGGCGAGGGCCGCGTCGATCCGTGCGTCGTCGAGGAGCCCGGCGCCGACGATGCGCGGTCGCATGAACTCCAGCCACAGCATGTAGTGCCTGGCCTGGTCGGAGCCGCCGCGCACCATCACGGCACGGCCCTCCGCCGTCGCCTCAAGGCCGGCGGCCAGGACCAGTTGGTGGTCGACGTGCCCGCCGCGCGGGTCGTGGCCCGACTCGCGCATCAGGCCGTATCCGGCGGCTCGTACGTCCTGGAGGAAGTCCTCCGAGACGTACGAGCGGAACAGTGTGGAGGAGTCGGTGTCCTCCAGGAACAGCACTCCGCCCGGCCGCAGCGCGCGCACCATGCGGTCCACGGCGGCGGCCCTGTCGGGCAGGTGCTGGAGCACCATGCGGGAGTGCACGAGGTCGAACGCCGCTTCGGGCAGGTCCTCCTCCCGCAGATCGTGCCGTACGGCGTCCACCTGGGGCAGTGACGCCAGCGCTGTGAGGCGATCGGTCTGGAGGTCGGTGGCGAGGACCCGTCCTGTGGGGCCCACGCGGTCGGCGAGCCAGCGCGCCACGGAGCCGGATCCGGCGCCGATCTCCAGGCAGTGCCAGCCGGGCCCCACACCCAGCGCGGCGAGCCGCTCCAGGGTTCCGGGGTCCCATATCGCCTCGTTGGTGCGAAGCCGCTCGGTCTCCTTCTCCCAGACCGGGTCGAAGACGTACTCCTGCTGTGCCGGTGGGCTCGTCATGTGGGTCTCCATGGGCTGCACTCGCGTACTCATGCGTAGAACTCGCAGACCGTGTCGGCGATGAATTCGACCTCGGCGTCGCTGAGGTGGGGCCAGATCGGGATGGCCAGGTTGCGCGCGGAGGCCAGCTCGGCGTTGGGCCAGCTGCCGTCCGGTGCGGCCCACGGTGCGAAGGCGGGCTGCCGGGGCAGCGGCACGGGGTAGTAGATGTGGCTGCCTATCTGGTGCTCCGTCAGGTAGGCGCGCAGGTCCTCGCGGCGGTCGACGAGCAGTGAATAGACGTAGTAACAGCGGCCGTTGCGGCCGGCGGGCGGCGCGAGCACACCGCGCTCGCGCAGTGGCTCGAAGCGCTCGGTGTAGTAGTCGGCGATCCGCGCGCGGCGTTCGAGCCGGTCCGCGAAGCCGGGCAGCCGGTGCAGCTGGAAGGCGGCGAGCACCTCGTCGAACCGGTTGTTCTGACCGATCCGGTGGTGCAGGAAGCGGTGGACGCCGTCCTGCCCGTGGTTGCGCAACATCCGTACCGTACGGGCCAGTTCGGGGTCGTCGGTGAGCACGACCCCGCCCTCGCCCGCGGTGCCGAAGGCCTTGACCTGGAAGAAGGAGAACACGCCGAGGTCGCCCCACCGCCCGGCGGGCCGCCCGTCGAGGACGGCGCCCTGGGCGACCGCCGCGTCCTCGATCAGTGCGACACCGTGCTCGCGGGCGATCGCCCCCAGCTGCTCCATGTCCGCCATGATCGAGAAGACGTGGGCCGGCATCAGCGCCTTCGTGCGCTCGGTGATCAAGGACTTGGTGGCGTCGGGGTCCAGGACCATCGTCCACGGGTCGACGTCGGCGAAGACCGGGGTGGCCCCGGTGTTCGCCACCGAACTGGCCACCGGCTGGCAGCAGAACGCGGGCACGATCACCTCGTCGCCCGGGCCGATGCCCAGCGCGCGCACGGACAGCTCGAGACCTCCGGTGCCGCTGGCGCAGGCGATGACGTGGCCGGCGCCGGTCATGTCGCGCAGCGCCGCCTCCAGTTCGGCGGTGCGCTCACCGAGGATGAACCGCTGTTCGGGGCCCGTGCCGAGCTCGTGCACGGTCGACAGCAGCGCCTCGCGGTCGTCCTCGAAGAGGTCGGGGGGAAAGAAGGGCAGAGTTTTCACGATGCGGCCCCCGTGTAGAAGCGGCGGACGGCCTCGCACACCCGGTGCACTTCGTCGAGGGCGAGGTCGGGGTGGAAGGGGAGGGCGACGGTGCGCTCGCAGGCCGCCTCCGCGTTCGGGAAGTCGCCCCGGCGGTGGCCCAGTTCGGCGAAGCAGGGCTGGAGGTGGAGCGGGATGGGGTAGAAGACCTCGGTGCCGATGCCCTCTCGGGTGAGGTGCTCCACCAGGGCGTCCCGCCGCTCCACCTCGATCACGTACACGTAGAAGACCGGGTCCGCCGGTACGCCGCGGTCGACCACCGTGGGCACCCGCAGGACGCCCGGCATGTCGGACAGCAGCTCGGTGTACACCGCCGCCAGTTCCCTGCGCCGGTCGATCGCCGCGTCGAGCCGGGGCAACTTGCCGAGCAGCACGGATGCCTGGATGTCATCCATCTTGCTGTTGGTGCCCGAGGCTCCCGACAGGTTGGAGATGCCGGCGATGTGGTCCACGGTGCGGCCCATCCGGCCGTGGTGGCGCAGGATCGCCACCTGCTCGGCGATGTCCGGATCGTCCGTCAGGACGGCGCCCGCGTCGCCCAGCGCGCCCAGGGTCTTGGTGGGGAAGAACGACAGGACGCCGGCGTCGCCCAGCAGCCCGGCGTGGACGCCGTCGCGGCGCATGCCGATCCCCTCGGCGCTGTCCTCCACCACCTTCACGCCGTGCCGCTCCGCCAGGGCGCCGAGTGCGCCCATGTCGGCGAGCTGCCAGAACAGGTGCACCGGCATGATCGCCTTGGTACGCGGGGTGATGGCCGCCTCGGCGGAGCACGGATCCAGCGAGTAACCGGCCGGTTCGATGTCGGCGAAGACCGGCTTGGCGCGGGCCAGCGCCACCGAGGTGGCCGTGGCGGCGAAGCTGAAGGCCGGCACGACGACCTCGTCGCCGGGAGCGACACCACAGGCTCGCAGCAGCAGGACGAGGGCGTCCGTCCCGCTGTTCACCGCCACCACGTGCCGTGCTCCCGTGTAGGCGGCGAGCGCCTTCTCCAATTCCGCGACCTGCCGGCCGTGGGAGTACTTTCCACGGTCGAACATCTCGTTGAGACGGCGCTTGATGTCCGGCCAACAGTCGTTGAACGTGTCGGCCTGGGTGAAGAACGGAACCGGCTTTCCGATTTCTCGTTCCGTATTTCGATCGGTGCTCCGGGCAGGGGTGATCACACAGTCCTCCGTGTAGCAGGACGGAGATATGGATGTGCGAAGCTAAGCCGGTCGATTTCCCGGCGGCAATGACAAACCCTTGCCGGGACCGGGGACGGGGGACCGGCAAGTATCAGTCATGCCGGACCGTGGGAGGTGTCGAACCAGCAGGTCAGGAAGGGTTGTTGAAGGACGCCGACCAGCCTTGCCGGGGGTCGTGGAGGGGGTCGGCGCTTGACACGGAACGCCCCCTCACCGCAGCTTTTCCAGGGTACCGCCGCGTTTCCGCATCACGTGTCAGAGTCCGATGAGCGGGTGACAGAGGATGTGCTCTCTTTGAAATTTCACGGCGATTCCGGAGGACCGGAGAAGTCGGCGGCACCGCATGTGAAGACTGCGGTTCCCGCCGGGCACGAGAAATCCGAAAGAACCTACGCCGAGGACATCGTGTGCGGGCCACCGACCTCCCGAACGAAAGGCACCGCATGAGCGACGACGGCGTGCTGACCCGGTCGCTGGACGCCGTCCAGGAGCGCATCGACACCGTCCTCACCCAGGAGAGCGCGCGCTGGACCGCGGTGGATCCGCGCTGTGCCGCGTTCGTCGACAGCGTCACCGCCATCACCACCGCCAAGGGCAAGCTGCTGCGCCCCCGCTTCTGTCTCCTCGGCCACCTCGCCGCCGGCGGCACCCCCGGCCACGACAAGGCCGTCGACGCGGCCGCCGCCCTCGAACTCCTGCACACCTTCGCCCTGTTGCGCGACGACGTCCTCGACGACTCGCCGCTGCGCCGGGGCGCCGTCACCGCGCACGAACGGCACGCCAAGGAGCACCGGGCACGCCTCCTGCGCGGTGAACCCCGCCGCTACGGAGAGGGCATCGCCAACCTCGCCGCCGACCTCGCACACGTCTACGCCGACCGGCTCGCTCACGCGCTGCCCGCGGCGGCCCAGGCGGTGTGGGACGAGACCCGGGTCGAGGTCACCGTCGGCCAGTACCTCGACATCACCGTCGCCGCCGAAGGCGTGGCCGACCCGGAGCTCTCCCGCTGGATCGCGGTCTGCAAGTCCGGCCGGTACACCATCCAGCGTCCCCTCCAGCTCGGTTCCGCCCTCGCGGGCCGGCCCGATCTGGCCCCTGTCTTCGAGAGGTACGGTCTGCCGCTGGGCGAGGCGTTCCAGCTCAGGGACGATCTGATCGACGCCTTCGGTGATGCCGAGGACACCGGCAAGCCCGCCGGTCTCGACCTCGACCGGTTCAAGATGAGCTACCTGCTCAGCCTCGCCGTACGCAGCGACGACCGGATCCGGGAGCTCGCCGCCACCCCCGCCGCTCCCGACGGCGCGGCCAGGATGCGCGAACTGCTCGTCACGACCGGTGTGGCCGACAAGGTCGAACAGCGCATCGCGGACCTCGTCGACCAGGCGCGCGAGGCGGTCGCCGACGCGCCCCTGGTGCCCCGCTGGCGCGCCGAACTCATGGAACTCACCACGCGTGTGGCGTACCGGGACCGCTGAGGCGTACCGGGAGCACCTGGCTGCACCGGAGCCGCTGGAGTCACCGGACCGTACTGGAACCACCGAGCCGTACCGGAACCACCGAAAGGAACCGCACCGGCATGGACCGAACACTGATCATCGGGCTCGGGCGGGCGGGCCTCGGGCTGCACTGGGCGGTCCTGCGCAAGCTGCGCGCCGCCGGGCGACACACTGATCTCTTCGACCCCGCCCCCGTCCTGACCCTGGACCCGTCGGCCCCCGCGGCACCCGCGCGGGCCGAGGGCCTGCGCCCCGTCGCCTCGATCGCCGAGGCCCGCACCCTGCTGGACCCCGAGCGCACCGTCGTGCACCTGTGCACCCCGCCCGTGGCCCGCCTCGGCCTGCTGCACGAACTGGCCACCGCGGGATTCCGCCGGATCATCGTGGAGAAGCCCCTGGCGGTCGACCGTCAGTCCGTCCACGAGATCCTCGCTCTCGCCCGCACCGAGCGGCTGCGCCTGGCGATCGTCGCTCCCTGGCTGGCCAGCGCGCTGACCGCACGCCTCGAACGCGTCGTCGCCGAGGGCGCCCTCGGCGAGCTGCGCTCCATCGACATACGGCAGAGCAAGCCGCGCATGAGCCGCACGCTGACCGACGGCGGCCACCCCACCGCGTTCGACGTGGAACCCCCGCACTCCCTCGGCCTCTGTCTGCGGCTCGCCGGGGACGCCGTCCTCGCCGCCGCCGAGCTGACCGACATGCGGATCGGCGACACCACCATCCCCGGCATGGGCCGCGCCGAGCTGGTCTTCCGGCACCAGAAGGCGACCAGCCGGATCGTCTCCGACCTCACCGCCCCGGTCCGCGAGCGCCGCGTCCAGCTGGAGTTCACCGACGGCCGGGCGGTCGCGCACTACCCCAACGGCGAGGACGACCACTACGCCCAGCTGCGGTTCAGCCGCACCGGGCGCCCCGAGACGTGGGAGGTCTTCCCCGACGACGCGCTGTCCGCCTACTTCGTCGACACCTACCGTGCCCTGCGCGACGGCACCGACCTGGCGGCCCAACTGCGCCTCTCCTCGCGCGTGGTGGAGCTGCTCGCCGACGCCAAGGACACGACTCGGCGACCCGGAACCGGGGACACCCACTCCCCCGCCGGACCCGCCGGACCCGGCGGACGGCAGGTGAGCCATGCGGGATGACACGGGCTCGCGGGCCGAAGCGGGGGCCCAGGGCGACGCAGGACTCCGGCGCGACAGGGGACCCCGGGATGTTGCAGGACCCCGGCGCGACAGGGGACCCCGGGATGTTGCAGGACTCCAGCGCGACAGGGAACCCCGGGGTGACGCAGGACCCCGGGATGACGCAGAACCACAGGGTGACGCAGGACCCCGGGATTACGCAGGACCACGGCGTGACGCAGGCTCCCGGCCCCCTGCCGCGGAACCCCTGCTCCCACCGCCACCCGGCATCCGCTACGCCGGCATCGGCGACGAGGCCGCGCCCGACCTCGCCGGCCAGATCCGCGCCCACCAGCTCCTCGGCTGGTCCGCGATCGAGCTGCGCGACATCGACGGCACCGCCCTCGCCGACCTCGACGACGCCGCGTTCGACCGGGTCGCCGCGTCCCTGCGCGAGGCACGCCTCGACGTGGTGTGCGTCAACTCCCGCATCGCCAACTGGGCCCGCCCCGTCACCGGCGACTTCGAGCTGGACCGCGGCGAGCTGGCGCGCCTCGCCCCGCGGTGCGCCGCGCTCGGCACCCGGTACATCCGCGTGATGTCCTACCCGAACGACCCCGGCGCCCCGCTCGACGAGCCGGAGTGGGCCCGCCGGACGATGGGCCGGCTGACGCGCCTGGCCCGGCAGGCCGAGGACGCCGGTCTCGTCCTGCTCCACGAGAACTGCGCGGGCTGGGCCGGCGCCGACCCGGCCCGCGCGCTGCGGCTCCTGGCGGAGGTCGACAGCCCGGCGCTGCGGCTGCTGTTCGACACCGGCAACGGCGTGGCGTACGGCTACGAGGCGTACGACGTGCTCACCGAACTCGTCCCGTGGGTGGACCACGTACAGATCAAGGACGCCCGGGCCGAGGCGGGCGAGGCGGTCTACACCCTTCCCGGGGAGGGGAGTTGCCGGGTCGCCGACTGTCTGCGGCTCCTGCTCGATCACGGCTACACCGGCACCTGGACCATCGAACCCCACCGTACCGTCCGCCCGCACGAGGGCCGTACCGACGCGGGCAGCGACGGCGTGGCCGAGTTCGTGCGGTACGGCCGCGCCCTGGAGTCCCTGGCCTCGCGGCTGCCCGGCCGGACGGCCCCCGACCGGGAGGCCGTCCGATGACGACACTGACCCACGCCGATCACGACCTGCTCCTTCACCTCCTCGAACTCCCCACTGTCGGCCCCCTGGAGGGCGAGGGCGAGCCCCGGCTCAGGGAGGCACAGCGGGCCTACGCGGACGCCGCGCGCCCCCTGGGCTTCGAGGTCGTGCACCACGCCGCCGCCGAAGCCGCCGAGCTGACGGACGATCAGGTACCGCTCGCCGTGCGCAGGGCCGTCGCGGACGACCCCGCGTTCCTGGCCGTACAGCCCTCCCTGGTCCTCGCGCTCGGCCCCGAACTGCCGCAGGCGGACACGGTGATGTTCAACGTGCACCTCGACACCGTCGCGGGTCTCGAACCGGTCGGGTTCGACGGGGAGCGTTTCACCGGGCGCGGCGCGATCGACGCCAAGGGTCCCGCCGTGGCCCTGCTTGCCGGGGTCCGCGCGGCGCTCGACGCCGCCCCCGACCGGCTCGCCGGCACCCGCGTCCTCATCCAGGCGGTCGCCGGCGAGGAGGGCGGCGCGATGGGCGTGTTCGGCACCCGCCCGCTGATGCGCCGCGGCTGGTACGGCAGGCTCAACCTGTTCTGCGAGCCGACCGGGATGCGACTGCTGTCGCGCTCCACGGCCGCGATGACCGCCTGCGTCCGGGTCGACGGTGACGACGCCATCGACGACCGGCCCGCCGCCGGGCACAACGCGACCGTCCTGCTCGGGCACCTCGCGCAGCGGCTCGCCGCCCGGCTCCCGGAGCACGCGGACGGCGGCCAGGTATGCGTCGCGGGCCTGCACACCGGGCACCTCCACAACCGGGTGTACGGGACCGGCCGGCTGCTGCTCAACTGCTCCTACCCCGACTCCGCCACAGGGCAGGCGCTGGCCGACCGTCTGGAACGCGAAGTGGCCGATGGCGTACGGGAGTTCACCGAGACCTATGGGGACCACCGGGATCTGGCCCGCACCGCCGCGGACGCCGCCGTGATCACCCGTGTCGAGTGGCACAAGCGCGGGCTGCCCGCGCTCCCGTCGCTGGACGACCCCTGGGCCGTCGACCTGCTGACGCGGGACGGCGGGCCGCCCCGATGGCCCGCCGACGAACCCGCGTTCACCTGCGACGCGATGTGGGCGGCGGGCCTGCCCGGCGCGTACACCGCCGTCCTCGGCCCCGGCGACCTCGACCGCAACCACGCCCACGCGGCCGGAGAGTACGCCGACCTGGCCGATCTCGAAGCCTTCGCCGGGGCGGTGAGCGGCATCCTCGCCCGCTTCGCCGCCCGGCGGCACGCCACCACAGGAGGAAAGCGACAGTGACCCAGTCGACCGATGCCCCGCCGCACGACGGGGTGACCGTCCCGTACGACGCCCTCGTGACCTTCAGCGCCGAGGTCTTCACCGGCCGCGGCGTGCCGGAGGACCGGGCCCGCACCGCCGCGGAGGCCCTCGTCCACGGCGATCTCACCGGACTCACCTCGCACGGCCTCGCCAACCTCACCCGGCTCTACCTGCCCGCCCTCGACGCGGGCCGCATCGACGCCACCGCGGAGCCGGAGAAGATCACCGACACCGGTGCCGCCGTCCTCCTCGACGGGCGCCGCTCCCTCGGCCTGTGGGCGGCGACCGAGGCGCTGGAGCTGGCCGCCGACCGTGCCGCGCAGACCGGCATCGCCCTGGTGACCATGCGCGACGCCACCCACTTCGGCTGCGCGGGACACCACACGGCCCGGATCGCCCGGCGCGGCATGGTGGCCTTCCTCGCCTCCAACTGCGGCCGCCAGCGCATCGCCCGCCCGCCGGGCGGCCGGGCCGCGATGCTCGGCACCAACCCGTTCAGCGTCGCCGCGCCCGCCGGCGACCGGCCGCCGTACGTCCTCGACATGAGCACCACCGTGGTGCCGACCGGCAAGGTGCGGGCCGCCGCTCGCGCCGGGGAGCCGATACCGGAGGGCTGGCTGGAGGACGCCGAGGGCCGCCCCGTGACCGATCCCCACGCCCTGGACGCCGGTGCGGGCTTTCTGCGCTGGCTCGGCGGCGACCCCGCCACGGGCGCCTTCAAGGGGTACGGGCTCGGCCTGATGGTCGAGGTGCTCGCCGCGCTGGTGCCCGGCGCCGGGCTCGGCCCCGCCCCGGAGGCCCTGTCCGGCGACGGGCGGCCCTCCGGGCGTGACGACGACATCGGCCTCACCGCCCTCGTCCTGGCACCCGGCGCGCTCCGCCCCGGCCCGGACTTCCACACCGAGGCAGACGGTCTCTTCGGAGCGCTCCTCGACTGCCCTCCCCTGGACCCCGCCCGGCCTGTGAGCTATCCCGGACGGCCCGAGGAACTGACCGCGGCGCACCGCAGGGCGCACGGCGTACCGCTGTCCGCCCAGTGCCACGCCGAACTGACCGCGCTGGCCGCCGAACAGGACCTCGCGTTCCCCGAGCCGATCCCCGCGCCGGACGCTCTTCCCTCGGCGGGTGCCCGATGAGCCGCCGTCCGGCGGCGCGGACCCGCGTCGGCCTCATCGGCCTGGGTGTCATCTCGAAGTTCTATGTCGCCGGCTTCGACCGGCTGCCCGGCCTGGAGCTCGCCGCCGTGTGCGATCTGCGGCCCGCCGCCCTGGAGCCGTTCCGGAACGTCGCCAAGTGCTACACCGGTCACGCCGAACTCCTCGCCGACGCCGGCGTGGACGCGGTCGTCGTGAACGTCCCCAACGACGCGCACGCCGCCGTGTGCGGGGACGCCCTCGCCGCTGGGGTCGCGGTGTGCGTGGAGAAGCCGCTCGCCATCCGTGTCGAGGACGGCCGCGCGCTCGCCTCGCTGGCCAGGGAGAAGGACGTCACCCTCTTCACCTCCTTCCACCGCCGCTACAACTCCGCCGTCCTGCGCCTGCTCGACGAGGTCTCGGCGGCCGGCTCCCCCGTGCGCTCTCTCACCGTCCGCTACCTCGAACGCATCGAGGAGCACGCGGGCAGCGACCGCTGGTACCTCGACGCCGAGCGCTGCGGCGGCGGCTGCGTCGCCGACAACGGACCCAACGCCTTCGACCTGGTGCGGCTGTTCCTCGGCGACGTCGAGCCGGCGGGGGCCGAGGTCGTCCGCGACGAGCTGGGCACCGACCGCAGGGCCTCGGTCGATCTGCGCTCGACGGCCGGCGTCTCCGCGCGGGTCGAACTCGACTGGTCCTACGACGGCGAGGTCAAGGACGTCACCGTCGAACTCCAGGACGGCACCCGGCTGTTCGCCGACATGCTCGACGGGCACACCGAGTTCAAGGGTTCGCTCTGGCACGAGTACGTCGGCGTGCTCACCGACTTCGACACCCGCCTGCGCGCCGGACAGGACGCCTCCCGCGACGGACTCGCCGCCCTCGAACTCGTCGACGCCGTCTACCGCGCGGAAGGAGCCAACCGGTGAACCCGGGCGAGGACGGCGGCAAACGCACCGTGCACGCCACGGTGGTGAAGGTGCTGACCCACCGCCGCGACGACCGGGGCATGCGCCTCGAGGAGTTCACCAGCCGCTGCGTACGCGCCGGCGAGGTGCACGAGCTCGTCACCACCGACCAGGCCGACAGCCAGCCCGAATCCCGCATCGACCGGGTCGGCTTCCTCGGCTTCGCCGAGATCCAGAGCGCCGGGGTGATCGACCGGGGCGACGAGGTGTGGATCGACGGCCGCCTCGCGGGCACCGTGCTCGGCTTCGACTCCTGCCACTTCCCCAACCACTACAACGTGCTGATCGCCGTCGACGACCTGGTGACGGGCCCCGACCTGGACCTGCGGCCGGAGACACCGCTGTTCTTCCGCCAGGTTCCGGCGGACGTCCGCACGTCCGGGCCCGCGGGAGCCACGTCCGGGCCCGTCGGAGCGAGGAGCTGACCTTGGAACCGCTGAACAGCATCAAGAATCCGGACAGTAGAAGGGTGCAATTCGCATGAGCTCCGTCACCTTCGACGTGCCCCCTCCGCACGCCCCCGGCACCACCTGGCGGCTCGACGCGGAACTGTCCCTGCCGCCCGGTGAGGCGCCCGACACCGTGCTCCTGCTGCTGCCGGGGCTCACCTACGACCGCCGCTACTGGGCCGCTCCCGGCGCCCTCGGCTACACCCGGCACGCCGTCGGCGAAGGCTACGCCGTCCTTGCCCTCGACCGCCCGGGCACCGGCGCGAGCGAGCACCCGCCGGCCGAACAGGTCACGGTCGAGAGCAACGTCGAAGCCGTGCACCAGGTGGTGACCGCCCTGCGCCGGGGCGGTCCCGGGCGGCCCGCCTTCCGCCGTGTGGTCGCCGTCGGGCACTCCTTGGGCTCGGGCATCGCCCTGATCGAGGCAGCCCGCCACCGCGACCTGGACGCTCTCGTGGTCACCGGGCTGCTGCACGCCATCGGCCCGCTCTACCCGGAGGCGATGCCGGCCCTGTACCCGGCCGCCGAGGACGCGTTGCTCGCCCCGACGAACCCGCCGGAGAACTACCTGACCACCCGCCCCGGCCGCCGCGCCGCCCTGTACGAGCACCCGGCCGGCATGGACCCCGGCATGTCCGCCTGGCACGAGGACACCAAGTCGACGGTGACCGCCGGGGAGGGCTTCACCCTGGACGCCATCTACCAGCCGGAGGTGGCCGCCGAAATACGGGTGCCCGTCCTGCTGGTCGTCGGCCGGGAGGACCGTCTCTTCGGCGGCGGGGACGCCTCCACCGAGGACGCCGCGTCCGTCGTCGCGTACGAGCGGAAGTTCTACACCGGCGCCACCGACCTGGAGGCGTTCGTCGTCCCGGACGCCGCGCACTCCCTCAACGTCCACCGCACCGCGCCGAGTTGGTACGCCGCCGCCCACGAGTGGCTCGACCGCAGGTGCCCCGCACGTGAGCGCTGAGCCGAGAGGAGGGGACCGGACATGACAGACCGCAGCACCCGTCCACCGGCCGGCGGCCACGCCGTGGTCCTCGGCGGCAGCCTCGCCGGACTCTGCGCGGCGGCCGCACTGGCCCCGCACGTGGACCGGGTCACGCTCGTCGAGCGCGACCGCTACCCGGACGAACCGCGCTGGCGCCGCGGCGTGCCCCAGGCCCGCCACACCCACAACCTGCTGGGTGCGGGCCAGCGCTCCCTCGAACAGCTCTTCCCCGGCCTCCTTGGCGAGCTGCGCGACCTGGGCATGGTCGAGGTCCGCATGCCGCAGGACATGCTGCTCATGGTGCCGGGCGGCTGGGTGGACCGCTTCGAGGGCCCGCACGTGGTCCTGTCCGGCTCGCGCGACCTCCTCGACTGGGCCGTCCGCCGCCGGCTGCGGCGACTGCCCACCGTGGAGATCCTGGAGGAGACGGAGGCCGTCGGCCTCGTCGCCGGACAGGGCGAATCGGTCCGCGGGGTGCTGCTCCGCGACCGGGGCTCCGCTGCGCGTGCCGGTGGGAGCCGGCCGTACGAGCAGGCGGCCGACCTGGTCGTGGACGCCACCGGCCGCGGCTCCCGGGCCCCGGCCTGGCTCCAGGACCTCGGCTACGGCACGCCGGAGGAGAGCGTCGTCGACGCCGGCTGCGCCTACGCCACCTGCGTCCTCGAACCCGCCCCCGGGCACACCGCCGACTGGAAGTGCATCCTGCTCCAGTCCACACCGGAGGAGCCCCGCTCGGGCATCCTCAACCCCATCGAGAACGGCCGCTGGATGGTCTCCGTGGCCGGTCTCGGCGGCGAGCGTCCGCCGCTCGACCACGCGGGCTTCGTGGACTTCGCCAAACGCCTGCGCAGCACCGCTCTGTACGACGCGATCCGCGACGCGAAACCCCTCGGCGACGTGTACGGCTCCGGCCGTACGGAGAACCGCTGGCGCCACTACGAGCGGCTGACGCGCTGGCCGGACCGCTTCCTCGTGCTCGGCGACGCCGTCGGCGCCTTCAACCCGGCCTACGGACAGGGCATCTCCGTCGCCGGCATGAGTGCGCTCGTGCTGCGCCGGGCCCTGGAGCGGGCCGTGCCGCCCGGCGCCGGACGGATCCCGGACGGCCTGACCGGCCCGCTGCGCAAACCGGTCGCCGACTGCGTGGAGGCCGCGTGGATGCTGTCGGGCAACGCCGACCTGGCGTACCCGGGGGCCTCCGACGGTCCGCTGCCGCTCGCCGCACGACTCGGCAAGCGCTACACCGACCGGCTCCTGAAGGTGGCGACCACCGACCGGGCCGCGGCCATGGCCCTGCTCGACATGACCCACCTGCTGGCTCCGCCGCAGGCCGTCTTCCGGCCGAGGGTGCTGGCCTCGGTGCTGCGCGGCCCGAGAAACCCGACGTCCCCGACCACCTCGCCCCCCGGCCCCGCCGGGACCGGCCCGACCCGAGGAACGCCCATGACCGCCGAGTCCGAACGCATGGTGCAGGTCTACCGCAAGAGGGCCAAGCGCTACGACCTCACCTCCAACCGCCTCTACCTCATCGGCCAGCGCACGATGGCCTACAAGCACCTGGCTCTGGAGCAGCTCGCCCTGCGCCCCGGGGACACGGTCGTCGACGCCGGCTGCGGCACCGGCCACAACCTGCCGCTGCTCGCCGAGGCCGTGGGCCCGACCGGCCGGGTGATCGGCGTGGACCTCACCGACGCCATGCTGGAGCAGGCGGAGGACCGGGTGCGGCGCGCCGGGCTCTCCCAGGTCTCCCTGGTCCAGGCCGACCTGACGACCTATGAGTATCCGGAGAACGTCCGCGGCATCACCGCCTGCTTCTCGCTGACCCTCATCAGCGAGTACGCCAAGGTGATCGAGCGCGGCTACGAGGCGCTCGCGCCCGGCGGCCGCTGGGTGGTCCTCGACTACCGGCTGCCACGCTGGTGGCCGGAGCGGCTCATCCCCGCGCTGGGCCCGATGATCGCCCCCTTCGGCGGCGACACCAGCATGGTCCTGCGCCACCCGTGGGAACCGATCCAGGAGGGCGCCGCCCGCCACCGCGTGCTGACCCGGTACGGCGGCTGGGTGTACGTCGCGGTCGGAGAGGCCGCGGGCGGCAGGGCGAACCCGTAGGGGAAGGGCACGGTGCCCGCCAGGGGCACGCGTGTCCGGCCCGTGCTCAGGGTGATGGGTGAGTAGGGGCGGTCCTCATGGGAAAGGGGCGGGCGGCGGCCGGGTGGAGGATTTGTCCGGCTGCCAGTTCGCGGTAGAGGGGGCAGGCGGTGAGCAGGTCCTCGTGGCGTCCGTGGGCGGTGGTGCGGCCGCTGTCCAGGACGACGATGCGGTCGGCGTGCTGGACGGTGGAGAGCCGGTGTGCGATCACCAGGAGGGCGCATTCCTGTGCGACGTCCTTCATCACCGTGGTGAGCGCCGTTTCGTTGATGGCGTCGAGGTGGGAGGTCGGCTCGTCGAGCAGGAGCAGTGCGGGGCGGGCGAGCAGGGCGCGGGCCAGGGCGACGCGCTGGCGCTCGCCTCCCGAGAGGGTGTTGCCGCGGTCGCCGAGCATGCCGGACAGACCGCCGCGCAAGCGCCGTACGACATGGTCGAGTTGGGCGAGTTCGATGACGCGCCGAACTTCGGCGTCGGTGGCGTCGGGCACGGCGTAGGTGATGTTGTCGCGCAGGGTGCCGTGGACGACATGGGTGTTCTGATCGACGACGGCGATCCGCGCGCGGCATTCCGCGCGGGTCAGTTCGGTGGCGGGCCGCCCGTCGAAGAGCAGGGTTCCGGAGTCCGGTTCGTAGAACCTCGCCACCAGAGCGAAGATCGTGCTCTTTCCGGCACCCGACCGGCCGACCAGGGCCGTCTGGCTCCGGTGGGGCACGGAGAGGGTGACACCGCGCAGGACCGGCCGGCCGGGGTCGTAGCCGAAGGTGAGGTCGCGCAGTTCGAGAGCGGGCGCCTCGTCCGACGCGGCCTCGGTCGTACGGGCTCGTACGGAGAGCCGTCCGGCCGGTGCGGGCTCCGCGGGCAGGTGCAGGGCTTCTTCGATGCGCTGGTAGGCGCCCATGCCGCGCTGGATCAGGCCGACCGCGCGGAAGACCGAGGACAGGGGCAGGACGAGGTACGAGGCGTAGAGCAGGAAGGCCACGAGGTCGCCGAGTGAGTTGGCGTGGCCGGTGACGCGCAGGCCGCCGATGACCAGGACGAGCAGGAAGGAGCCCTGGACGGCGAGTTCGACGGCCGGGCTCATGACGGACGCGAGTTTCGCGGTCCGTACGCCCGCGTCGTGAGCGGACTCGACGCGCTCGCCGATGCGCCGGGCTTCGCGGTCCTCGGCCCGGTGGACGCGGACCATCGGCAGGGCGCCGAGCGCGCGCTCGAGGTCGGCGGCGATGGCGCCTACGGAGGTCTGCATGTGCTCCGACGCGGCGCGGATGCCCTTCAGGAGCGAGGCCACGACCGCGGCCGCGGTGGCCACCGTCAGGGCGACCAGGGCCAGCAGCAGCGGGTCGATCCACATCATGAGGACGATCGCGCCGGCCGCGACGAGGGCTCCCGTGACGAGGTCGACGAGGGCCTGGGAGACCACCTCCCGCAGGAGGGTGGTGTCGGTGGTCACGCGGGAGATCAGGTCGCCGGTGCGGTGCCGGTCGTACTCCCGCATCTCCAGCCGCAGCAGTCGCGCGACCAGGCCGTGGCGGAGCTGTCGTACGACTCGTTCGCCCATGCGTTCCAGGACGAAGCGGCCGATGGCGCCGGTGGCCGCCTCGCTGACGAACAGCGCGGCCAGGACGAGCAACAGGGGCCAGTACGCCCGTCCGTGCCCGCTCGCGTCCACGATCTGCTTGGCGACGAGGGGCTGGGCGAGCCCGAGCGCCGAGCCGGCGAGGGTGAGCACGGTGGCCACGACGACGGAGGCCCGGTGTCCGGTGGTGAGCCGGTACATGGTGGCCACCGCGGCCCGTGTCGTACGGTCCGGCGCCTTCGTGGAGGGTTTCTCCTCCTGCGCGTGGCGGTCCTTCTGCGCCTGGGAGTCCGTCATCGGCGGGGCGGCCGGTTCGCCGTCGCCGGCTCCACCGTGAGCAGCCGCGCGAAGTAGTCGTCGGGCACGTCTTCACCGACGGGGCGGCCCTCCGCCTCGATCCACGCGTGCGCGTTGAAGGGCGGCACGACGCTCGCCCCGGTGCACCACGTGGCCCAGCCGCCCGTCAGCCGGCACAGCAGGGCGGCGCCAAGCGAGCGGGGCAGGCAGCCTTTCGGACCGGCGCAGAGCAAGCTGACCGCGCACATCGCGTCCCTGGCGCCCTTGGCCTGTGCGGTGGTGGCCGGCGCGGCTCCTCGACGTACGACATCCAGGACGGCACGGATCCGGCGCGGGGGCAGGAACGAGAGCAGGACGGCCGGCAGCAGCACGAGGCGGGCGGCAAGGCGTCGGGCGAAGGGGACGCCGGTGGGCCGTTCCAGGGCGCTCGGTGTCGTCATGAGGCCAGCCCCGAGTCCCGGAGTTCCCGCACGAGTGCCGTGACGTCCTGCTCCGCGCGGGCCCGGCCGATGGCGAATTCCGTGACGAGCGCGTCGACGGCCGCCGTTTCGTCGCCGCCGTCGAGGAGGGTCTTCACGACGAGGGTGCCGGTGGGGTTGAGCTCCCAGTAGTTTCCGCTGCGCTGGTCCAGGAGGACGGTGCCGTAGTCGGTCTCCGTGGTGGAGACATCGGGGCCGAACCGCAGTGCCATGGTGGGTGACTGCCTTTCTCCGGTGGCGGGCGGGCAGGGGCTCAATGGGCGCGTGCGGGGGACGAGCCGCGCAGCCATACCTCGGCGGCGATGGTGGAGTAGAGGATGGCGTCGCGCAGCCCGGGGGCGGAGGGCCGCTGAGCGAGGTGACGCAGCGCGTCGCCGTCGACCAGGCCGAGCCGTTCCAGCCGGGAGTCCTCCCACAGGGCAAGCAGGTCGGCGCGGTGCCGTCGCAGGCCGTCGGCCGCGTCCATGGCGGCGGCGGCCTTGGTGGTGCGCCGCAGGCAGGTCTCGGGCACGATGCCGCGCATCGCAGCGGTGAGGACGGGTTTGTACGCCCAGGGCGTGACCCGTTCGTCCGGCCTGATCGCGAGGCACGCCTCGATGACCCGGTCGTCGAGGAACGGCGACGCCATGGGTACGCCGGCGCGGGCCGCCATCCGGTCCCACTGGCGGATGATGCGGGTGCAGGAGCGGATCTGTTCCAGGTCGGTGTGCAGGCCGCGGTCCGGGTGCAGCGGCGTGGCCGTCGAAGCGGCTTCTCGCAGGGCCCGCCGGACCATGTGCTCGGCGTCGGGGGTGACCCAGTCGAAGAGGCGTGGGGGCATGCCCCAGCCGAGGCTGGTGGTGGCGGTGGCGGGGAGCGGTTCGCGAAGGTGTCCTGCGGCGTCGGCGAGGCACTTGCCGTAGGGGCGGGAGTCGGCCAGGGCCCGCACGGTGGCGCCGAGCGGCCACTGCCACAGGGCCCGGAAGCCGCGCAGCTGCCGCAGCGCGAACAGCGGGCGGGTGCGCGCCAGTCGGTGGTAGTACGCCTCGGAGCACCAGGCCACGTGGTCGCCGCCGATGCCCGTGAGATGCAGTCGGCTGCCGCGTGCCGCCATGGCCGGCAGGTGGTGCAGGACCCGCGAACGGTCCATGACGCCGATGGTCGGTTCGTCCAGCAGGTCGTCGATGCCCAGCAGGTCGTCGTAGACCAGCGGCGAGGCGTCGGCGTCCCACACCACGTGCTCGACGTCCGGCAGGTGCTTCGTCGCCTGCTCCGCCCAGTACAGGTCGGTGTCGGCCGGATCGCGTCCCGGCCACGTGCTGGCCACCACCTTGGCGGGCGACCGGTCGGCCAGGAAGCAGATGGAGGTGGAGTCCAGGCCGCCGGACAGGTCGCAGCTGACCACGCCGCCCTGCCGGGTGCGGGCGTCGACGGCCGCGGCGAGGGCCTCGCGGACCACCGGGGCGCCGTCGGCGAGCGTGCGGACCGGCTCCGGTGGGGTCCACCACCGGGTGTGGCGCACGGTCCGCCCGTCCGCGGCGACGATCAGGGCGTCCTGCGGCGGGACGGCGGTGACGGCACGCCACGGGGACGTCTCGGAGAGCGGATAGGGCACCGGCCACAGCAGCCGGACGGCGAGCTGCTCCTCGTCGGGATCGTGGCCCAGCGCGGCGGCGAGGACGTCGGCGCGGGTGGCGGCCACGCGCACGCCGTCCACGGCGGCGTGGAAGACGAGCCGGAGCCCGGACGCGGTGCCCTGCACCCTGAGCCGTCCGTCCATGGCGGCGACGAGGTGGAAGCTGCCGGGCAGGGAGCGGGCCAGCGCGTCCAGCTCCGCCAGGTCGCGCAACCGACCTGCCCTGGACTCCAGTTGGGCGGCGTCGACGGGGCAGCAGCCGACGACGGCCAGAGCGGTGCGTCCGGCGCGGGCCGTGACGATCTCCTGGTCGTCCCACTGCCCCACGAGCCATGGCCGACCCGACGGGTGCTCGAGGACGCGGGTTTCTCGGGTTCCGGAGTGGGTGAAGGACCGGGCCACGGCGGCCGCGTCCTCGCGGTCGGTGAAGACCGCGAAGTGCGCGTCGCCGGGGCCCGTCCCCGCACTCTCGTGCGATTCAGTCATGACGTCGGGTCAAGGACCGTCGGTCGTCAGTTCTTGCTCAGGATGAGCCGGTCGTTGCCGGACCGCTGCAGCAGCCCGGTCTTCTTCCGGAATGTCCCGAGCCGGACGAGTGCCGGCGCTTCGTAGGCCTTCTTCATGACTTCTCCTCTGCTTGAGGATTGGCGCCGCCTCCCTGGTCGACGGCGCGCGGGGCTCCGTCGACCTGCCCGGGACTCATCGGGAACCCCGGGGCGAGGAAGTGGTCGCAGCACCTAGCTATGTGCACAACCGGAGCGCATGACAAGGCCGCTGACATAAATACAACAATATGCAAATTAAGAGAAACGTTTCGACCTGCATCATCGCAAAATGCCGATTATCAGGGAATCTTCGGCAATGCCGCTGGTGTCAGCTGCTGAACGGAACGGCGTCGGCCGGATCGGCGTGCCAGTTGGTGCTCAGCGGCTTGTCGATCAGGGTCGTGCTGGGCAGGCGGACGGAGACGGCGCCCTCCTCGTCCCCGGCGACGGCGACGATCAGCTGGTCGAACTCCGCGCCGTCGTCGTTGTTGGTCGACTTGGGGTTGATTCCTGCGTACGCGGCGGTGGAGCCGGAGAGCTTGACGGTCTCCGTGACGGCCTGCTCGACGGGAGCCACCTGCCGGTCGGGGTGGGAGCCGAACGCGGCGGAGGGGATGGTGCCTTCCAGGTAGCAGGTGATGCCCGGCCTGGCCTTCGCGGTCACGAGAAGGTAGCCACCGGCCTGGGTCTTCTCGGTGACCTTGAACGTCAGGTCGTTGGTCCCGCAGAGCTGCTCGACGGGGGCCTTGCTCTGGCCGCCGACCGCGAGGGCGGTACCGGCGGCGGTGGTGGCGAGGACCGCGGTGGCCACGGCGGTCAGGGCGAGACGAGCGGAACGGGTGGCAAGACGCGAACGCATCGAGAACTCCATGAGTGCGGTGAGTGGTTCGTCCGGCGAGCTGCTCGGACGATCCACAGCCTGGGCCGCGATCCGTCCCGGCTGCCACAACAGGTCGGCGGTACGGGACGCTGGAACACCGGAACGGCCGCTGACCAGCACAGATGCCCTCACCCTGGAACAGGCGGCTGGGACGGTGGCGCCGACCATGAGGTGCAGGGCGCCGGTGAACACGGAGTCGGGCAGGGCGATCAGGAAGGCGAAGAGGGGCAGCGCTGTCGCGGTCTCCCACATCCTGGGGCGCCTCTCCCTGCGCGCCTGTGACCTGGGGCTGCTCTGACCCGGGAGCGACCCAGCCGTCCGGGAGGGGTGGGAATGGGGCCGCCGCGGTAGGCATTCCGCGTGCAGACCTTCCTCCCGTACTCCGACTTCACGCGATCCGCTGCGGTCCTGGACCGGGCCCGCCTGGGCAAACAGCGGGTCGAGGCCCTTCAGGTGCTGCGCGGCCTGACCGTGCCCGGCTACGGCTGGCGGCACCACCCGGCGGTGCGCATGTGGACCGGCTACGAGGAGGCCCTGGTCCGCTACGGCCTCGACGTGTGCTCGGTGTGGGTGGCGGAAGGGCGCCCCGACACCTGTGCCGCCACCCTGCTCACCGACTTCACCCGGCATCGTCCCGGCGCCTCCGTGCGGGCCCTGGAGGAGCTCGCCGACGACGGCGAGCTGCCTCCCTGGCTGGGAGACCCGGCCTTCCACCGCAGCCATCAGTCGGCCCTGGTCCGCAAGGCGCCGGAGTTCTACTCCCCGCTCTTCCCGGGCGTCCCCGACGACCTGCCCTACGTCTGGCCGGCCTCCGACCGGGACCCTTCGTGACCCTTCCGCCGACCTGCTCCGGCACTCCACTCCGGGCGCACGGGCCCACGCACCGGCCTACGCTTGCCCCATGCGGCTGCTGCTGACCTCCGACACGCATGTGCCGGCGCGGGCGAAGCGCCTGCCCGACGACCTGCTGGCCGAGATCGACCGGGCGGACGTGGTCATCCATGCCGGGGACTGGATCGACGAGGCCACGCTCGATCTGTTCGAGTCGCGGTCGCGTCGGCTGATCGCCGTGTACGGCAACAACGACGGCCCGCCGCTGCGCCGTCGGCTCGCCGAGGTGGAGCGGGCCGATCTTGCCGGGCTCCGGTTCGGTGTCGTCCACGAGACCGGGCCTGCCGCCGGGCGCGAACGCCGGTGCGCCGAGCGCTTCCCCGACCTGGACGTGCTCGTGTTCGGCCACAGCCACATCCCCTGGGACACCGAGGCCCCCGGCGGCCTGCGGCTCCTCAACCCCGGCTCGCCCACGGACCGCAGACGTCAGCCGTACTGCACGTTCCTCACGCTGACCGTCGCGGACGCCGCGCTGCACGACCTGACGTGGCACCGGCTGCCGCTGAAACGCTGACCACGCCGGAGGTGCCGGTGTCGTCGGTCCAGTTGTCGGTCACGCGCAGCCGCCACGTGCCGTCACCACCCACCGCCGCGGCCGCCTCGTCACGTCGAGGACGGACGTCGCCCGCGCCGAGTTGTCGCCGATTCCTCTCGGAATTGTCCGTGATCAGTAACAGACGCATCCTTTGGCCAACGCTCCTCGTCCTGCCGGGTGGTCACAAGGTGACCGGGGATCGGCGAGAGACTGCGCAAAGGGGCGGACATGGCACGGCACGGCGGCGGGCGGGGCTGGTACGGCAAGTTGGTCGGAGCGGCGCTCGGGGTGACGATGCTCGCCACCGGCGCGTCGGTGTGGACCGCGCAGGCCGGTTCCGCGGGTGACTCCGCGCCGGAGGCGACCGCGCCGGCCAAGCCGGGCAGCGCCGTCAAGCCGGTCGCGGCGACCATCGCGCACGCCTCGGAGAAGGGGAAGCGCGGCATCAACATCACCATCGACGACGGCCCCGACCCGGTGTGGACCCCGCGCGTGCTCGACCTGCTGCGGGAGTACGGGGTGAAGGCCACGTTCTGCATGGTGGGGACGCAGGCGCAGGCCCACCCCGACCTGGTGAAGAAGGTGGTCGCGGCCGGGCACCGGCTGTGCGACCACTCGGTGTCGCACAACACGTCCATGGACAAGGACTCCCAGGCCTACCAGTCCCAGCAGATACTCGACGCCGAACGCATGATCACCAAGGCGTCCGGCGGCGTGCGCCCGATGTACTACCGCGCGCCCGGCGGCGCCTTCACCCCGTACAGCCGCAAGCTCGCCGCTTCCCGGGGCATGCGCCCGCTGGGCTGGAACGTGGACACCAAGGACTTCGAGCGCCCCGGCACGGACGCCATCGTCGCCACCGTCGAGCGGGAGCTGCCCAACGGACCGACGCTCCTCTTCCACGACGCGGGCGGTGACCGCACCCAGACCGTCGAGGCCCTGCGCCGCCTCCTCCCCCGCCTCAAGGAGCAGGGCTACTCCTTCGGCTTCCCGGTGCGCTGACCCGACCCGGTGGCTGACCTGACCGGGCAGCACTGACCCGACCCCGCGGCGCTGACCCGACCGGCGATGCCGACCCAACCGGCGGCGCCGACCCGCCCCCGCGGCGCCGCCCGGCGCGCCTCCGCGCCCCCGTGGCCGTAGCCTTGCCGCCATGTGCTGGAGCGCTACGGCCGACCTCGCCGCGGGCACGGGCATCGCGGCCGTGGGAGTCGTCTCGGTCGCCCTGGCCGCCCGGCGCCCCCGTGACCTGCCGCTCGCCGCGCTGCCGCTCCTCCTGGGGGTCCACCAGATCATCGAGGCCGAGGTCTGGCGCAACGACGGCGGCGCCGGACCCGCCACCCTCGCCTGGGCCGTCATCGCGCTGCCGCTGCTTGCGCTGTGGGTACCGGCGGTCGTGCTGTTCGCCGCGCCGCCGGGCGCCCGGCGCCGGCTGCTCGCCCCGCTGGCGGTGGGGGCCGCGACGGCGGCGGTCCTCGCGTACGTCCTGGCGACCCGCACCGTCACGGCCGAGATCCGCGGGCACACCGTCGGATACTCCGTGGGGCTCCCGCGGGCCGAGCTGGTCGTCGTCGGCTATCTCCTCGCCACCATCGGCTCGCTCCTCCTCTCCGGCGACCGGGGCCTCGTCCTGTTCGGTGTGCTGGTCGCCGTCGGGGCCGCGGTGTCCTTCGCGCTGTGGCGGCAGGAGTACATCTCGACGTGGTGCGCGTTCGCCGCGGTGTGTTCGGTGGTCCTGTGCCTCTGGGCCGGACGGCGCCGAGCGCCGGTTCCACGGCCGCCCGGACAAGCGTCGCCCGGGTGAGCAACTCGTGTCCGGTGCCGCCGACTTCAGTCCGCGCGACCGGGTTCCACGGCGCGCGCACGGGCCCGTTCGCGCAGCGTGCCCGGGGCGAGCCCCAGGTGGATCTCGGCCGTCTCGATCACCAGGTCGCCCAGGTCCGGGCAGACCGACAGCGGGTCGTCGCCCTGGCCGGCGGTGTTGGCGTACGTTCCCATGCCGTCGACCGCGATCAGAATGTGCAGCGCCGCCCTGAGCACGCCCCCCGTGGTCTTGAAGCCACCCTCCTCGATCAGCTCGACGAGCGCCCCCCGCGTCCCCGCCTCCTGCGCGTCGACCGCCCGCGCCAGCGGCTCCTTGAAGCGGCTGAGGTGACGGGCGTTGAGCCACAGCCGGCTCAGGTCGACGTACGCGCCGCCGGTGAGCCGCACGAGGAAGAGCGCGAGCCGGTCGACCGGCGGCAGGCCCGCCTCCTCCCGCGGCAGCAGTGAGTCGCGCTCGCGCGTCGCGGCGTACGTGAACGCCTCGGCCACCAAGTCGTCGGAGGCCGGGAAGTAATGGCCGATCAGGCTCGGCCGCACCCCCAGTTCGTCCGCCACGCGGCGCAGCGTCACCAGTTCGAGGCCCTGCGCGAGGGCGATGCGTGCCGCGGTCCGCACGATCTCCGCGCGCCGCTCCTCGGGGGGCTTCCTGCTGCGCGCCGGTCGTTCCCGCAGGGGTCTTGACGTCATACCGCACAGCCTATTGGATGAGCGCCCAACAGCGAATTGGACAGCCGCCCAATAAGCGGGCCGGGCGTCACCCGAGAGGCCAGGATGACCACACCACCCCCAGTACGTGCAGGTCGGCCCGAGACCCGGGGCATCGACCCGGTCCCCGACGCGGAACGCATCGGGCGCCCCCGCCAGCTCTTCGCCGTGTGGGCCGCCCCCAACGTCAGCTATCTGAGCTTCGCGGTGGGCGCCTCGCTGATCCTGACGGGGCTCTCCCTGCCGCAGGCCTTGGGTGTGATCCTGACCGGGAACCTGCTGTGGATCTGCACCGGTGTGGTGGCCGCGAGCGGCCCCGCGGCCGGCACGAGCGGTTCGGTGATCTCCCGGGCGTACTACGGCGTGGTCGGCAACAAGATGGTCCTGATCGTGACCGGCTGGCTCATCGCCTCCGCCTACCTCGCCCTGAACTGGTCGGCCGCCTCCGTCGCCGGCATCGGCCTGGCCGGACGATGGGGCCTGCCCGACTCGCCCGTCCTCGACGCCGTGGTGATCTGTCTGATCGCCGGCGTCACCCTCCTCGTCGCGATCTACGGCTACGCGACCATCGTGCGCCTCTACACCGCCCTGAGCGTCCTGCTCACCGTCGTCTTCGTCGTGGTGACCGGATACGTGCTGGACGCGGTCGACTGGTCGTACACCCCTGCGGAACCACTGCACGGCGCCTCCCTGGCGGCCGCGCTCGGCACCGGCTTCACGCTCGTCGGGTCGACGGCGCTCTCGTACAGCAACAGCCCTGACCTGGCCCGCTATCTCCCGCGCGCCAGCTCCGTCACCGCCGTCGCCGGCTGGACGGCCCTCGGCGCCTATCTGCCGAGCACCGTCTTCACATCCGTGGGCGCGCTTGCGGCGACCGGCCTCGACATGGCCGCCCCGCAGGCGGCCCTGGAAGAGCTCCTGCCCGGCTGGTTCGTGCCCGTCTTCGTGATCGCCGTCGTCCTCAACACCATCGCCAACAACGGAATGACGGCGTACAGCGCGGGCCTGTCCGTCCAGTCGGTGGGGGTACGGATCGCCCGCATCCCCGCGGTCCTCGTGATCGGCGGGCTCGGCACGGCGGCGACCCTCTGCGCGATCCTCGTCTTCGACTTCCTGACCAGCGTCAACACGATGCTGCAACTGGTCGTCGTGATCACCGGTCCGGCGATGGCGGTGGCCGTCACCGACCTGGCGCTGCGGCGCAACCGCTACGACGGCGGGCGTCTGCTGCGCCAGGAGCGCGGCGGCCCGTTCTGGTACCGCGGCGGCTTCCACTGGCCGGGCCTCCTCGCCCTGCTCACCGGCGGCCTCGCCGCGCTGATGTGGGTGCGCACGACCTTCTGGACCGGCCCGCTCGCGACCGCCTCCGCCGGCATCGACCTCGCGATACCGGTCGGGATGGGCGTCGCCGCCCTCGTCTACTGGGCCACCGCACGCGCCTTGCGCACCATCAGCGCGGACGGCCCCGAAACCCCTGACTCCCCCACCGCGAAAGGCGCATCCCTGTGCACGCCGACGTCATCGTGACGGCCGCCCGAATCGAGCCCCTGGAGACAGCCGACCACCAGGAGGAGTGGGCCGGTCGCCCCGCCGACGCCCTCGCGATCACGGGCGGCCGGATCGTCGCGGTCGCGGCCGCCGACGAGATCGCGGCCCTGCGTGGCCCTGCCACGGTGGTCCACGACTTCCCCGGCGCCACCGTCCTGCCCGGCCTCGTCGACGGACACGCGCACCCGGTGTGGGGCTCCATCGAGATCGGCCGGGGCGTGGACCTGTCGGGGGCGGACACGCTCGACGCGGTCCTCGCCCGTGTCGCCCGGGCCGCCGAAGACGTCCGGGACGCCGACGATGCCTGGATCACGGGGTACGACCTGGACGTCAACGTCTTCACGGCCCGTGGCGAGGAGCCCTCCGGCGCCGTCCTCGGCGAGCGCTTCCCCGGCCGCCCCGTCTCGCTCCTGACCCAGGACGCGCACGCCCTGGTCATCAGCCCCGAAGCCGTGCGGCGCGCGGGTCTGACCGGCCGCGAGACCTTCACCGACGCCTCGTGCGTGGTCACCGGCCCCGACGGACGGCCGACCGGTTACGTCCTGGAACTCCAGGCCATGGAGCTCGTCTTCGACCACTATCCCGAGGTGCCCGTCGCCACGGCCGCCGCCTACGTCCGTACGCAGTTGGAGATCCTGGCCCGCGGCGGCCTCACCGGACTGCACGCCCTGGACTTCACCGACCCGTCCGAGGACGTCTACCGGCACATCGAGGCGCACGGTGAACTCCCCCTGCGCATCCGCTGTTCTCCCCTCGTGCCCGCCGACTCGGCCCCCGGCGCGTGGCGGCGGATCGCCGAGCAGCAGGGGCTGGCCGGCCGCCGCTGGCACGTCGAGGGCGCCAAGTTCATGCTGGACGGCACCGCCGACAACGGCACCGCCTGGTTCGACCGCCCCGACCGCCACGGCGAGAACCGCGCGCCCCTCTGGCGCGACCTGGACGCCTACCGCGCCGCCGTCCGCTTCTTCACCGAACGTGGCATCCCCACCGCCACCCACGCCATCGGCGACCAGGCCGTGCGCCACGCACTCGACGTACTGGAGGAGGCGGGTCCCGCGGGCCGCGCCCCGCACCGCGTCGAGCACATCGAGTCCCTGCCCGACGACCTCCTCCCCCGGTTCGCGGAACTCGGCGTCGTGGCCGGCCTCCAGCCCGTGCACGGCACTCGGCACACCCGTGCGGACGGCACCGACAACTGGTCACACCGGATCGGCCCGGACCGCGCCGCGCGCGGCTGGCGCACCCGTGACCTGCTCGACCACGGCGCGGTCGTCGCGCTCGGTTCGGACTGGCCGATCGGGCCCGGCGACCCGCGCACCTGCCTCGCCGACTGCCAGCTGCGCCGCCCGGTGGACGAGCCGGAAACCGCCCCGGTCCAGCCCGGTCAGGCGATCACCGCGCGGGAGGCGTATACGGGTATGACCCGGGCGGCCGCCCGAGCGGCGGGCGCCGATCACGAACTCGGCCGGATCGCCCCCGACTTCCTCGCCGACCTGACCGTCCTCGCGGACAGTCCTCTCGACCTCACCCCCGAGGAACAGGCCCGCAATCCCGTCCTCGCCACCGTCGTCGGCGGCGATGTCCAGCTCCACTCCCGCACCGCTCACTGAGGAATTCCGATGCCCGCCATCCCCCGCCCCGCCGACCGCCTCCACATCGCCGTCTCCGCCGCCGACCCGTACGCGCGGGGCGTGGCCCGCGGTGAACGACTGCGCACCGGCATCCCCGCCGCACTCGACGTCTACGCCCGCCTCTTCGCCCTCGGCGGCATCACCCTGGGCGGCGCCCGCGACGACGCCGAACGCGCCCTCGACGTCATCGGCGGCTTCCGGCCCGCGGCCCGCGCCGAGATCGCCGGCCTCGCGCAGGGTGCCGGTGTCGAGGAGTGGCAGGCCGGTGTCCTCAACGCGCGCACGGAGATCCTGGCCCGCTCCACCGCCGTGCCTCCGGGCGAGTGCACCACCGTCGTGCTCGGCGGTCTCGGCGCGCAGACCTGGGACTGGCACGTCGAGCTGGCCGACCACTGGCACACCCTGGAGTCCCACGGCGCCCGCCACACCGTCGTCGGCCTCACCGAGCACGGCATCCTCGGCAAGATCGGCCTCAACAGCGCAGGTCTGGCCCTGCACTTCAACATTCTGGGTCATCTCCGCGACACCGTCGGCGGCGTCCCGATGCACGTCCTCGCCGCCGTCGTCCTCGCGGAGGCAGGCAGCGTCGCCGAGGCCGTCGAGCTCGTGCGCTCCGCACCGCTCGCCTCCTCCGGCTCCTTCGCGCTCTTCGACGCGGCGGGGGACGCCGTGCTGCTGGACATCAGCCCCGCGGGCGTGCACGAGATCCGACCCGATGGCCGCGGCGTCCTGCTGCGCACCAACCACTTCCTCACCCCGGCCCTCACCGCCGACGAGAAGTCCTGGCTCTACCAGCCCGACTCGGCCGAACGCCGCGCCTTCATGTCCGACCGGCTCCACCGGACGCCCCGACTCCCCTCCGAACCCGACGCCTTGGCGTCCCTCCTCGTCACCGGCGCGGACGAACCACCCGTCACCTGCCTCCCCGACCCGGCCAAGCCCCTCGGCCAACGCTGGGCCACCCTCGCCACGGTCACCCTGGACCCGGCCACCCGCACGGCCCGCGTCCTGGACGGCACCCCGGCCGACATCGGCACCGCGCACTGGCGGGTGCTGACGGCCGCCCCCTGCCCGCCCGGACTGACGTGACGGTGCGTACGGCCGCGCGCCGATTGACGCACGCCGCTAATCGGGGCGCCGCCCACCGGCGGATCCGTGCACCATGAAGCCCATGAGCGTCGACATCGACATCTCCGGTCTCCCGACGGAGCGCATCGTCTTCGGGCCGTCCCCTCTGGCCGAGCTGGGGGCGGCGCTGCACGTGCTCTCCGAGCCGGGCCACCACCCCGGCCTGCACGGCTGGGCGACGACGACCGCCGCGGGGCTGAAGCCGGACCTGCTGGGCCGGATGGCGGAGGCGGAGTTCCTGTGGCGGTCGACGCGGTCCGACATCCTGCTGCCCCGCGGCCCCATGCCGCCCGCCACGCTGGCCGAGGAGCTGGACGACGTGGACGCGCTCGACGACGAGGCGTACGTCGCGGCCGCGCTCGAGATCAACGCCTCCGGCTGCATGCTGCGCTCCGGCGGCGGACGCTCCCCACTGGTGGACGAGACCGCGCGGGACGCCTCCCTGGAGCGGGCGTCCGCGCGCGGCCCGCGGCAGCTCGACTTCGCCCAGCACCTGCTGAAGGACCCGCCCACGGTCCGCGCCTGGATCCGGCGCCTCCTGGAGGACTGCGACGAGGCGTTCTTCGCCGACGTCTGGCAGCGGGTCCGCCCCCAACTGGCGGCGGACGCGCGGGAGAAGACCGCCCTGCTGCGTCGCAAAGGCCTCGCCGACGCGCTGGCGGCGGTGTCGCCGACCGTCACGATCGAGGAGGACGCGCGGGGCCGCCGCATCAGTATCGACAAGCTGGCCGACGGGTGGACGCAGGCCACGCAGCCGGGCGTCGAACCCGGCGTCACGTTCGTGCCGAGCACGTTCGGCTGGCCGCACCTCATCGTGCGGCAGGCGCCGGGGTGGCGTCCGGTCGTCGGCTATCCGGTGGCCGCACCGGAGTTGAGGCCTGGGCCCCGCACGTCGCAGCTGATGGAGAAGCGCCTGATGGCGCTGGCCCATCCGGCCCGGATACGGCTGTGCTGGGCGCTGGCCCGTGCCCCGTACACGACGAGCGAGCTGGCGAAGGGCTTCGGCCTCACCGCGTCCGAGGTGTCGCGCCACCTCAAGACGCTGCGCGAGGCCGAAATGCTCACCACGCGGCGGCACGGGAGGTACGTGCAGCACCAGTTGGACGTCACCGTGGTGGCGCGGCTGGGCAGCGACTTCCTGGAGTCGATCCTGCGGTGAGGGGCGCTGCGCCGGCAGCACCACCGGCACCCTCGGGCGGGCGGCGCGTGGGAGAGTCGGTTCCATGACGACCGTATCCGGGGACTTCGAGTTGACCATGGACGAGCTGCGCGCCGTCGCGCGCTACGCCATGGAGAGCGCCGAGGAAGTCCTCCCCGTCTTCGAGGCCGCCGCCCCCGAAGACCCTCGGCCCCGAGCGGCCGTCGACGCGGCAGGGGAGTTCGTGAACGGCGCGCGGCGGACCAATCTCCAGCGCGCCACCGCCCTGGACGCGCACCGCGCCGCGCGGGAAGCGGCCACGGAGGCCGAACAGCTCGCCGCGCGTGCCGCAGGCGACGCCGCTGCCGCGGCTTATCTCCATCCGATCGCGAAAGCCACCCAGGTGGGGCACATCCTGCGAGCCGCCGCGAGCGCGGCGCGCGTGGGCGAGCTGAACGCGGGCGGCGATCCCGCCGTCGGGCTCGAACTGATCGAGCGGGCCGCGCGGCGCGCCACCCCGGTCCTGATCGATGTCCTCGGCCGGTATCCGCTCGCACCGGCCGGCAAGAGCCGTGTCGCAGAGCTCATGAGCGTCCTGGACGCGTCTTTGCGTACGGCGCCCGCGAGCCGGGGGCCGGCGACGTGAGCAGCCCGGCTTCGGCGAAGGCCGCCCACCAGGAACAGGTCGTGACCGGCTAGCGCGGCGCCTGTACGCCCGCGTGGAGCCGGGTGTAGGTGCGGATGCGGTAACGCAGGCCGGAGGTGGAGGACTGCCAGCCCCTGTCCTCCGCGACGTGCCATGCCGCGTCCGGTGTCGGGGCGTAGGTGTCGCCGGTCACCGGGGAGTCGACTTCGGTCACCGAGAGCGTCGTGGCATAGGCCAGGGCGGCGCGGTAGATCTCACCGCCGCCGATCACCCACACCTCGGCGGGGGGTGCCGGCTCCGACGACGGATCGGCTCCGGGTGCGGGGCGTGCCGCCAGTTCCAGGGCCCCGGCGATCGACCCGGCGCGCTCCGCGCCGTCGGCCGCCCACGCGGGGTCACGCGTCACCACGATGTTGCGCCTGCCGGTCAGCGGGCGGAAGCGCGGCGGCAGCGAATCCCAGGTCTTGCGCCCCATCACCACGGGGTGGCCGAGGGTGGTCGCCTTGAAGTGCGCCATGTCCTCGGGGAGGCGCCACGGGATTCCGTTGTCCGCGCCGATCACGCCGTCGAGGGTCTGTGCCCAGATCAGTCCGACGTTCATACGGCGACCGGGGCCTTGATCGCCGGGTGGTGCTGGTAGCCGAGCACCTCGACGTCGGCGTAGGCGTAGTCGAAGAGGGAGTCGGCGGCGCGCAGCCGCAGCTCGGGAAAGTCGTACGGGGTGCGGGAGAGCTGTTCGGTGACCTGCTCGACGTGGTTGTCGTAGATGTGGCAGTCGCCGCCGGTCCAGATGAAGTCACCCGGTTCGAAGCCGGCCTGCTGCGCCACCATGTGCGTGAGCAGGGCGTAGCTCGCGATGTTGAACGGGACGCCGAGGAACAGGTCCGCGCTGCGCTGGTAGAGCTGGCAGGAGAGCTTGCCGTCGGCGACGTAGAACTGGAAGAAGGCGTGGCACGGGGCGAGGGCCATCTTGGACAGCTCGGCGACGTTCCACGCGGAGACGATCATCCGGCGGGAGTCCGGGTCGCGGCGCAGCGTGTCGAGGACCTCGCTGAGCTGGTCGATGTGGCCCCCGTCCGGCGTGGGCCAGGAGCGCCACTGGGCTCCGTAGACCGGACCGAGGTCGCCATCCGCGTCGGCCCATTCGTCCCAGATGGTGACGCCGTGCTCGCGCAGCCAGCCGACGTTCGAGTCGCCGCGCAGGAACCACAGGAGTTCGTACACGATGGACTTCAGGTGCACCTTCTTGGTGGTGACCAGCGGGAAGCCCTGCGAGAGGTCATAGCGTAGTTGGTGCCCGAAAATACTCCGGGTACCGGTGCCCGTCCGGTCGGCCTTGGCCGTCCCGGAGGTGAGTACCGCGCGCAACAGGTCTTCGTACTGGGTGTCCGCCACAGTCGACGAGTCTAACGGCACGCCGGGTGCTCCCCGACCCGGCGATACGTTTACGCACGCGCCCCCGTCGTGGCTGGTCAGCAGCGGAAGTAGCAGTGGGTCGTCGTGCCGTCGGCCGGGTCGGTGTGGACGCGGACGAGGTCGGCGATCACGTGCACCAGGAGGAGTCCCCGCCCCCCGCGCCGGTCTCTCGGCGGGGGGCAGCGGCCCGCGAGCGGGTCGGCGAGGACGCCGGCGTCCCGGACCTCGAAGACGACGTGGTGGTCCTGGGTCCAGATCCGCAGCGCGCCCGACCCTCCGCCGTGGATCACGCTGTTCGTCGTCAGCTCGGCGACGGCCAGGGCGAAATCCTGGAGCCTGGCCTCGGGCAGGCCGAGCTCGGCCGCTCTGAGGATGGCGTGATGCCGGACGTCGGACAGGGACTGCTTGGCGTAGGACACCTGCGGCACGTCGTCGGGTGCCGTCAGGGGCTGGTTGTAGCGGGAGACGACCGCCTCGGGAGCGTATGCCGGGCTCGTGTCCTCCGTGCCGGACCGGATGATCGTGGGGTGGGTGGCGTGGGCGTCGGTCAGGACCGTCTCGTCCAGGTTCACTTCGTCGTAAGGGCAGAGGATCGTCGCCTCGCGGCCCTGGAACGCGAGGTTGATCAGTGCCTCGTGCTGTGCGCAGGCGGGGTACTCCGTGGCGGTGCGCCCGGCCCAGATCGGTTCGCCGATGATGCGGACCCGCCCCTCGGGGTGCGCGTCGGCGAACGCCCGCAGCACCCGGGGGATGATCCGGCCGGGGTTGCGCCCCGCCTGCGCCATGTCGAGCAGCTGCACCTTCTCGGCGCGCACGCCGAGGGCGGTGCGGATCAGGTCGAGGTTGGCCTCGGGGACCGCCACCGCGACCGCCTCGCCGGCGTCGAGGCCGTCCAGGACGAACGGCACAGTGCCCGCGAGGTACTCCTCTCGCCCCCGGTAGAACAGCGCCGGGTGGACAAAGGGTTCGGTCTGAGCCGTGGCGCTCATGGGGCGGACACCTCGATTGCTGACAGATCGGGCCAGAACAGCTCGAGCAGACGGGTCAGGGCGGGCGGCGGTCCTTCCAGCACGAGTCGCTGCCCGTCGGCCAGGCCCTGGGCGGCCACCGCAAGATCCGTGACTCCGGCCACATCGATGAAGGTCAGCGCCGAGAGATCCAGATGGTACGGGGGCCGGTGCTGCCGGGCCACCACCACCTGCTCAAGAGCCCGCTCCCACACCGGGTAGGTGGGCAGGCAGACCTCTCCGGCCACTTCGAGACCGGTCCGGTCGCTCAAGGGGCGAATCCGCAACCGAGAGTCCGAGGGCGTTGCTTCACCTGCCGACAAGTACCCCTCCTCCGGATAATCCACATCGCCCTCCCGCTTTCCTTCCAGGCATCACTAGTATCCCCCGCCTGGCTTGAAAGCAAGGCGAGTTGGAGTAGATCACTCGACGCCGGCCCCGGTACCGGTCTCGGTGGCGGTCCCTGTGCCGATCTCGGCACCGACCGCGGCCAGTGCCGTGGTCACGGGCTGGAAGAACGTCTCGCCGCCCACGGTGCAGTCACCGCTGCCGCCCGAAGTGAGGCCGATCGCGCTCCCGTCGCGGGTGAAGAGCGAGCCTCCGCTGTCCCCCGGTTCGGCGCAGACATCGGTCTGGATGAGGCCGGTGACGGTGCCTTCCGGGTAGTTGACGGTGGCGTCGAGCCCGGTGACCACTCCGTCGCGGAGCCCGGTGGTGCTGCCCATCCGGAACACTTCGAGGCCGACCGTCGCGTCGGCGGCCCGCACGATCGGGGTGACCCCGCCGTTGCCCGTGTCGACCTCGGCAGGGGCGGCCGCGGCCGGATCGTCGTACGTGACGAGAGCGAAGTCACCGTCCCCCGGGAACGTCGCCGCCTCGACGGTACCGATCGGCGCGCCGTCCGGGTCCTCCGACCACTTCTGGGCGGCGACCCCGCAGTGCCCCGCAGTGAGGAACCCGGGGCGTCCGTCCCCGGCCGTCACGTTGAACCCGAGCGAACAGCGCGCGCCGCCCCCGAAGATGGCGTCACCGCCCGAGGCGAAGGCCTTGAACTCTCCCGCGGACTTCTCGATGCGGGCCATTCCCGTGCCGAGCGACGCGACGGTCGCCTCCAGCTTGTCCCAGCGTTCACCGGTGACCGTGCGGTCGGCCGTGACCAGGATCCGGTTGGTCCTGGGGTCGGTGGCCCAGGCGGTGCCTGGCATGCCGGCCCGGCGGGCCAGTGTCCGCCCCGCGGCCCCCAGCGCGCCCGCGCTGTTGCGCACGCTGCGCGCGACCGCACCGGCTTGCCGCACCCGCGCGGTCACGTCCTCGTCGTCGCTCGCCACGTTGACGACGAGCCGCCGCCTGTCCGCGTCGTAGTACGCCCCGCCGTAGGCGTCGCCGAGCCGCGTGGCCAGCCGTCCGGCCAGCTTCGTCGCCGATGCCGCGCTGATCCGCTGGGACTCCGGCCCGGACTGCGCGGCACCGGCATGCTGCAGCAGAACTCCCGCTGTGGCGATGCCCGTCGCCGCGGCCACGGCCAGGACGGCCTTTCGTTTGGGTATGCGTTTGTGCCTCAACTCGTCGCCTCCTGTTGGGATACCGACCCCTGATACGGATGCGACGAGAGGTGTGTTCAGGTCGGCGAGCGACGCTTCGGCGCGCCGCCGCCACGCCCGTTCAACGGAATCAGCGACTCCAGATGGGCGCCCTTGACCCAGGCCCCCAGCAGATCGCGGTGCAGGGCCACGATGTCCTGCCGCACGGCCAGGCCCAGCGCCGCCTTCGTGAACGTGCGGCAGGTGGTGACGAACAGGGCCACGTCCGCGCCGTGCTCCGGGCGGGCGGTGCCCACGAACTTCTGCATGTCCTGCGAGGACACGCTGCGGTGCGGCGCGTACTTCTTGCACTGGACGACAAGCCTGCGGCCGTCGGCGAGGTGACCGACGACGTCGGCTCCCAGGTCGCCGCTCCTGCCGCTGACCACGACCTCCGTGCAGCCGTCCCGGCGGCACAGATCGGCGACGTACCGTTCGAAGTCCTGCCAGGAGAGCGCGTCGACCTCCGTCATCGACAACTCCCGCGCCTTCGCCTCCTCGTCCGCGCGCCACCGCCGGTCCCGCACGACCGCGAGCCGGTGCGCACGCCACAGCCCCCACCCGGCCGCGCCCACCGCGGCGGCGCCGAGCACGGCCACGAGCACCGGCCACACCGTCGCCCAGCGCCCGGCCACCCACACGGCGGCGGCCACCGCCGCGACCGCGCCCCAACCGCGCATTTGCGCGCGCGTGCGCTTCCTCGACCGCCTGCTCCGTCGTGCCGCCATCGCGCCCCCACTCCCCTGCTCCCCGCGCCCCTGTCCCGCAGTCTGGGAGGCCCGGCCGGGCCCGGCAAGGGGCCCTGCTGCCCGGTGGTGCCGACGCCCGGCTTGCCTTGGGTGGGTGTACCGCAGTTGTGCCCGCCCCGGGGAGGACGGATTCTGTAGGGAATGAACGGGGCTGGTGTGGCGCCATGACGGCATGGAACGCGTGGAACGCCGAGGCAAGCGCTGACTTCCGTGGTCCGCTCGACGTCACCAGGGCGGCCACGGCGGTCGTCGACGCGCAGAACACGGTCATGGGGTGGAGCCCCGCGGCGGAGCGGCTCCTCGGGTACCGGCCGCAGGAGATCATCGGCCGGCCCCTGGCGACGTTCCTGCTGTCCCCCGGCCCGGCGCCCGCCGCCCGCCCGCTCTCCGCCGGGTCGCGGGGCAACGAGCTCCGCGTCGCCCGGCACCGGGACGGGCGGGAGCTGCCCGTCGCCACCGCGGTGTGCCCCCTGGCGGGCGCCGGGTCCGCGGCGCGTGTCGTCGTCGTCACGGAGCTGCGGGATCTGCGGCTGTGGGAGTCCCGGCAGGCACTGCTGCACGGGCTGGCCACCCAGTCCCCCGTCGGCCTCGCCATCTACGACACCGATCTGCGCCTGACCTGGTGCAACACGGCGTACGAACTGGAGATGGGGCGGCCGTTCGAAGAGTTCCGCGGCTCTCGGGCCGACGAGATGTACTCCGAGGGACGCTTCGTGAGCAAGGGCCATCCGCCCACGCTCGACTCGGTCATGCAGCACGTCCTGGACACCGGCGAGCCCTTCCTCGACCTGCACTTCCAGGGCCGGCCGCCCAGCGATCCGGAGAACGACCACCTCTGGTCCTGTGCCTACTACCGGCTCCAGGACGCCGACGGGCACGCGTTCGGAGTATGCGAAGACGCGTTCGACATCACCGACCGGTACAAGGCCCAGCGGCGGCTCGCCCTGCTCGTCGAGGCGGGCCGCGGCATCGGCGCCGCCCTCGACGTGCGGGTCACCGCCGAGAAGATCACCGAGGTGGCCGTGCCGGAGTTCGCCGCCACGGTGACGGTCGACCTCGCGGAGGCGGTGCTCGAGGGCGAGGTGCCGGCCAACAGCGGCGTGGCCGCGAAGTCGCTGGTACGGGTGGCCCGCTGCTCGGCCGAGGAGGCCGACTGTGCGCGGCAGCCGGGACAGCCGCTCCCCTTGGAGTATCCGCCGGGTTCGCCGCAGTACCGCAGCCTCTCCTCCGGCGGCCTAGTGCTCGACGACGCGGCCCTCGTCGTGCCGCTGCGGGCCGGGAACAGCATTCTGGGCCTCGTCACCTTCGTGCGCGGCACCGGCCCGGCCACCTTCGACAGCGGCGAGGTGGCCCTTGCCGACGAGTTGGTCGCCCGTACGGCCGTGTCCATCGACAACGCCCGCCGCTTCACCCGCGAGCGCACCGCGTCCCTGGCCCTCCAGCGGCAGCTGCTGCCGCAACAGCTGCCCGAGCAGTCGGCGGTCGACCTGGCCTACCGCTATCTGCCCACGGACGACGTGACGGGGGTCGGCGGTGACTGGTTCGACGTCATCCCGCTGTCCGGCACCCGGGTCGGGCTCGTGGTCGGGGACGTGGTCGGCCACGGGCTGCAGGCGGCCGCCACCATGGGACGGCTGCGCACGACCGTCCGCGCGTTCGCCCAGATGGACATGGACCCCGTGGAGCTGCTCTCGCGGCTCGACGATCTGGTGGGGCAGGCGGCGGAGGAGCAGTCGGGCGGCCCCGGGCCTCCCGGCGGCTACACCGACGTGACCACCGGGGCGACCTGTCTCTACGCGGTCTACGACCCGGTGTCGCGGCGCTGCGTCATGGCCAGGGCCGGGCACCTGCCGCCGGCGGTCGTCGACCCGGACGGCCGGCTGTCCTTCCCCGACCTGCCGGCCGGGCCGCCCCTGGGCCTCGGCGGCCTGCCGTTCGAGTCGATGGAGATCGAGCTGCCGGTGGGCAGCCTGCTGGCCCTCTTCACCGACGGCCTGGTCGAGGCCCGTGACCGCGACATCGACCATGGGCTCGACACCCTGGGGCGGGTACTCAGCGACCGGCACGCATCGCTGGAAGAGCTGTGCGACCGGGCCGTGGCGGAGCTCCTGCCGGGCGGCTCGACGGGCGACGACACCGCCCTGCTGCTCGTCCGCACCCGCGAACTGGACACCGCACAGGTCACCGAGTGGGAGCTGCCCGCGGAACCGGTCGCCCCGGGCCACGCGCGGGAGCTGGCCACCCGCCAGCTGCACCACTGGGGCCTCGGGGAGCTGTCGTTCGCGACCGAGCTCGTCGTCAGCGAGCTGGTGACCAACGCGGTCCGGTACGCCGAAGGGCCGATCCAAGTACGGCTCATCCGTGACCGCACCCTCCTGTGCGAGGTCGCGGACCGGGGCCACACCTCACCGCACCTGCGCCACAGCGGTGAGGAGGACGAAGGCGGGCGCGGCCTGTTCATCGTCGCGCAGCTCGTCCAGAGGTGGGGAACGCGCTACACCCGCTCCGGCAAGACCATCTGGACCGAACAGGCCTTTCCCCCTTAGAGCGCGGGCTCTCAACCGTGGCTAACCGTGGCGATCTTGGGCATGCGGAGACAAGTGATCTTCGTTGCCGACCGCTGTTGGGGAGTGGCATGACCGTACCCTCGCGCCCGGTTCGCCGGACGGACCGTGAGCGGCGCTTCGATCTGCGCGCGACCGCCCTGTTCTTCGTTCTCGTCGCGATCGTTCTGTGCGGATCGGTGGCTCTGGTGCGTGTCGCCGCCCAGATGGTCGAGAGCCGCCCGCTGTGGATCGGTTCGCTCGTCGTCGTGGGCCTCGCGGTCTGCTACCTGGGCCGGTCCAGGTGGCGCCGCTTCTCCGCGGCGAGGTACGCCCGGCGTACGGCCGAGGTGCTGGAGGAGGCGGCCGAGCGGGCCTCCGAGAGCATGGAGAGCGCGCCGCCGCTGGTGCGGGACCCCCAAGAGACCGCCGCCACCGTCGTGATCGAGGCCCCGGTCGAACCCGACTACGCGGTACTCGACTACACCGAACTCGACGCCGACGGCTTCGAGCAGGCCATAGCCGAGCTGTGCGCCCGTGACGCGTGCCAGGAGGTGGAAGTCGTGGGCGGCGCCTGCGACTTGGGGGCCGACGTCGTGGCGGTGACCCCAGACGGGCGCCGGGTCGTCATCCAGTGCAAGCGGTACGGGGAGGACAACAAGGTCGGCTCGGAGGAGCTGCAGCGCTTCGGCGGCACGTGCTTCACCGTCCACGAGGCCGACATAGCGGCCCTCGTGACGACGAGCGACTTCACCGCTCCCGCCCTCGACTACGCGCAGCGGTGCGGCATAGTGTGCGTGACCGGTGCGGAGCTGCGGGCCTGGCACGACGGCACCGGGCCGAGCCCGTGGGAGTCGGTGGTCTTCGACGCCTGAGGGGGCCGGGCCCGGTCGCACGGGTCAGACCCCCGCCGAGTCCTTCTCGTACGGGTTCACGGTCATCGGCTCCGGCGCGGGGCCGTTCTCGCTCAGGCCGAACCGGTCGTGGAACCTGCGCAGCGGCCCCGGCGCGTACCAGGCGGAGCGGCCGAGCAGACGCATGGCGGCCGGCACGAGGACGCCTCGTACGGCGATGGCGTCGATGAGGATGGCGAGCCCGCTGCCGAGGCCGAACAGCTGCATGAAGCTGATCTCGGCCGTGCCGAAGGCGAAGAAGCTCACCGCGATCAGGACGGCCGCCGCGCTGACGATGCGTCCGGTGTGGCCGAGTCCGTCGACGACGGCGGACTCGTTGTCCTCGCCCAGGTCGTGGAGTTCCTTGATGCGGCTGGTGACGAACACTTCGTAGTCCATCGAGAGGCCGAAGGCGACGCAGAACATCAGCACGGTCATCGACGTCTCCATCGGCTGCGGGGTGAAGCCGAGCAGGCCGGAGAGGTGCCCGTCCTGGAAGATCCAGGTCATGACGCCGATGGTCGCCGCGAGGCTGATCGCGTTGAGGACGAGCGCGCGCAGGGGCTGCACGATGCTCCCGGTGAAGAGGAAGAGCAGCAGGAAGGTGGTGACGGCGATCAGGCCCACGGCGAGCGGCAGCCGGCCGCCGATGGAGGCGTTGGAGTCGACGAGTTCGGCGTCGGCTCCGCCCACGAGCGGGTGTGCCCCGGCGGGCGGGGTGGTCTCCCTGACCTTCGCGACCAGGTCCTTGGCCGCGTCGGACTTCGGCGTCAGGTCGCTCACCACGTTGAGCTGCTGCGCCGTGGAGCGGGCGAGTGCCGCGTTGCCGGGGCCGGTCGGCTCGGGCCGCCCGTCGGCGTAGGTTCCGGTACCGGTCTCGACGCGGGCGACGCCCTCCAGGCCGGAGAGCCGGGCCGCGTACGACGCCAGCGGGGCCTTGTCCACGGCCTGGTCGATGACGACGTGCAGGGCAGCGGCGTCGTTGCCGTTGAAGTTCTCCCGCAGGGCCGTCGAGACCTGGCGGCTCTTGGCGTCCTCGGGCAGCACGCGCTCGTCCGCCGTGCCGAAGGTGATGCCGAGGAGCGGTCCGGCCGCGAGCAGCAGCACGGCGAGCACGGGCAGCGCGGTGAGCGCGGGCCGCCGCATGACGGTGCGGGCCAACCGCCCCCAGCCGGAGGTCGCGGAGCCGGTGGAGCGGTCCGGCTTCGCCCACGGCATCCGGCCGCTGTTGACCCGGTGTCCGAGGACGTTGAGCAGGGCCGGCATCACGAACAGCGTGGCGAGGGCCGCGATGACGACGACACCGACGCCGGAATATCCGAACGAGCGGAGGAAGTACTGGGGGAACACCATGAGCGCCGCGAGTGCGGCCGCCACCGTCGCGGCGGAGAACGCGACCGTGCGGCCCGCGGTGCTCATCGTCCTGCGCACGGCGTCCTCCACGCTCGCCCCCGCCGCGAGCTGTTCCCGGAACCGGCTGATCATCAGCAGGGCGTAGTCGACGCCGAGGCCGAGGCCGAGCGCGGTGGTCAGGTTGATCGCGAAGATGGAGACGTCGGTGACGCTGCCGACGAGATGGAGCTCGGCGAACACACCGACGACGGCGATGAGCGCGATGGCCAGCGGGAGCAGCGCGGAGACCACGGTGCCGAAGACGACCAGGAGCAGCAGGAGGATCAGCGGCACGGCGATGGCCTCGGCCAGGACGAGGTCCTTCTCGGTCTGCGGCCCCATCTCGTGACTCACGCCCGCGCTGCCGCCGGCCTTGACGGTGAGGGTGTCCTCGTAGGTTCCGGCGTACTCGTCGATGACATCTTTGGCGTTCTCCTGTTGCTCGGCGTCGCGGCCCTTCACCCGGGCGAGCACGATGGCCTCGCGGCCGTCCTTGGAGCGGAGGTCGGGGCTCTTCGTGTCCCAGTACGCGACCACGTTGTCGAGGTCCTGTTCGCGCTTGAGGTCGGACACGAGGGCCCGGCCGCTGCGCTCGGCGGCCGGTGCGTCGACGCGGCCGTCGGAGGCACGGACCAGGAGCACCAGGTTCGTCTCTCCGCCGAACCTGTCGTCGATGACGTCCCTGGCCCGGGAGGACTGGGAGGCCGGGTCGTCGAACCCGCCGCCCAGCAGCTTCCCGAACGCGCCGGCGCCCAGGGCGCCCATGAGGACCACGACCACGGCGGTGACGACGAGTACCAGCCGGGACCGTCGAATCGTCAGCTCGGCTATGCGTTCGAACACGCGGTTTCTCCTTCGGAGGTGCGGCGGATGGGGAGGTGCGGTGGAGGGGGGTGTGAGGGGGTGCGTCGCCGCCGAACCTAGCGAGGAACAATTTGTTTGAGCAGTGTTAGATTTTTTTCATGCCCCGAGAGAAAGCCCCGATGTCCGGCCTGTCGCTGCGTGAGCGGCGCCGGGCCGTGGCCACCCAGGAGATCGTCGGCGCCGCCGAGTCCCACATCGTCGAGCACGGCCCGCATGCCCTGTCCCTGCGGGCGGTGGCGCGCACCCTCGGCATGACCGTGCAGGCGCTGTACCACTACTTCCCGAGCCGGGACGACCTCGTCACGGCGCTGATCACCAAGGCGTACGACGATCTCGCCGACGCCGTGCAGGCCGCCGCGGACACCGGGCAGGACGACCCCGGTCTGCCGGGTCTCGTGGTCGCGGCCGAGGGCTACCGCCGGTGGGCCATCGACAACCCGGAGCGGTTCCAACTCCTCTACGGAGCGCCGCTGCGGCAGTACCACGCCCCCGTCGACGGCCCCACCACGGAGGCGAACCGCCGGATGGCCGCGGTCTTCGAGCGGGAGCTGTTCCGGGGCTTCACACCGGCCCAACTGGCCGCCGCCGACACCCGATCGCTCTCCCCCGGTTTCCTGGATCACCTGGAGGACCTGTCACCGATGAGCGGCGAGGCCCTGCCGCCTCCCGCGACCGCTCTGCTGCTGAGCGTGTGGGGGTACGTGCACGGCATGGTCGCCCTGGAGGTGTTCGGCCACACCGGCTTCCTCGGCGCCCACCAGGCGGAGCTCTACCGGATGGCGATGCGGAATCTCCACGAGGACGTGCGGCGACGCGTACCGGAGCAGCCCTGAGCGCGACCATCGGCCCGCGTCGTCGCGCGGCGGCGAACTTGTCGTTTATCGATATGCTCCGCTAACCTGCGGCATATCGATAAACGATAGGAGGGGGCGCGGTGAACACGCGACTCACGAGGACCCTGGCCTCGGTGACCTTTGCACTGGCGGTGCTCTGCGGGCTCGCCTTCGCCGGCACGGCGCTCACCCACATGCTCGACGACGGAGCGGTCTGCGTGGAGACGGGCTTCTGGGCCAACGCCTCACTCGGGCCGGACGGCCTGCCGGTCGAGCAGGGCGTGGAGGCGTCCGCCAGCGCCACGCGCCTGTGTCAGGACAGCCCTTCCGTGGCACAGCGGGCCGCCGACCTCGGGGGCCGCCTCCCCTGGCTGCTGTTCGGGGCCGTCGCGCTGCTGCTCTTCTCCCGGCTGCTGAAGGCGGTGCTGCTCCAGGGACCGTTCACCGACACGGTGGCGCGAAGGCTCTCCGTCCTCGGCTGGTGCGTCGCCGTGGGAACCCCGCTGGCCGGGCTCGTCGTCGGCTGGTCCGAGTCCTGGCTGACCGGGAGCATGGCGCCTGTCGCGGGTTCGGAGCCGACGGTCAGCGGGCCGCAGGCGCTCGTCCTCGCCGGTCTCGCCGCGGTGATCATGGGGAAGATCATGCGCGAGGGTGTACGCATGCGGGAGGATCTCGAAGGGACCATTTGATGGCCGAAGAGGAACTGCACTCGATCCGGATCCATCTCGACCGGATCCTCGCCGAGCGCGGCATGACACTCACCGAGCTGTCCGAGAAGGTCGGCATCACCGTCGTCAACCTGTCCGTGCTCAAGAACGGGCGGGCCAAGGCCATCCGCTTCTCGACCCTGTCGAGGATCTGCGACGTCCTGCGGTGCCAGCCGGGAGACCTGATCACCCACGACGCGGCCCCGGCAGAGGACGGCCGATAGGTCACGTCCGCCTGCCGGGGCGACTGCTCACGGCGCCTTCTCGTCAGCGCGTGACCACATGCCGTTCGTTCGGTACGCAGTGGGTCATGGTCAGGCCGGAGACGTCGCGCGGCGGGTTCTTGCCCAGCCGCTCCAGGCGCGAGCGGTCCTCGTCCGTCAGCGTCTGGCCCGCCAGCGGTTCCAGGTGGGTCACGTCGTCGGGCCCGATGCCCAGTCCTTCGCCGACGCGCAGCCCGAGGTCGTTCTCGACCAGCAGGAAGTGCCAGACCATGCGCTCCTGGACCTTCCGGTCGCACTGGGAGATCAGGTCCACGAAGTTGCGTACGAGATCGTCCCGTTCCCAGTCCTCCATCAGCAGGTAGCGCTGGCCCGCCTGCTGGTAGTCGTTGGTGAGCGGGATCCGCTTGCGGGTGAGCCGGCCCCGGATCTCCGGGCCCTGCTCGTCGTGCGTCGGGTACTGGCCCTCACGCAGCCCGCCCGTGATCGACGGTTCGTAGTTGACCTCGGGGTTCTCGTTCGCCGCCCGGTTGTCGTACGCCATCGCGCCGTCGCGCTGGTTGGTGCGCACTTCCGCGTTCTTGGCCTGGTTCACCGGCAGTTGCAGGTAGTTCGGGCCCACGCGGTAGCGCTGCGTGTCGCTGTAGGAGAAGGTCCGCCCGACGAGCATCTTGTCGTCGGAGAAGTCGAGGCCGTCGACCAGGACACCGGTGCCGAAGGCGATCTGCTCGTTCTCGGCGAAGTAGTTGTCGACCGTGCGGTCGAGCACCATGCGGCCGACGGCCTTCGGCGGGAAGTCCTGCTCGGGCCAGGTCTTGGTGTCGTCCAGCGGGTCGAAGTCCAGCTCCGGGTGCTCGCCGTCCTCCATGATCTGCACGAGCAGTTCCCACTCAGGGTGGTCGCCCCGGCGGATCGCCTCGTACAGGTCCTTGGTGGCGTGGCCGAGCTCGCCGGCCTGTACGTTCGCCGCGTCCTCCTCGGTCATGCTGCGCACGCCCTGCTTGGGCATCCAGTGGTACTTGACGAGGACGGTCTCGCCATCGGCGTTGACCCACTTGTAGGTGTTCACGCCGAAGCCCTGCATGTGCCGGTAGTCCGCGGGGATGCCCCTGGGGCTGAAGAGGTTGACCAGCATGTGCATGCTCTCCGGGGTCTGCGACATGAAGTCGAAGATGCGGGAGGGCTTCTGCTCGTGCGACACGGGGTCGGGCTTCAGCGCGTGGATGACGTCCGGGAACTTCACGGCGTCCCGGATGAAGAAGACGCCGAGGTTGTTGCCCACGAGGTCCCAGTTGCCGTCCTCCGTGTAGAACTTCACGGCGAAGCCGCGCGGGTCACGGGCGGCCTCGGAGGAGTCGCGGCCGCCGATGACGGTGGAGAAGCGCAGGGCCACGTCGGTGCGCTTGCCCTGCTCCTGGAAGAGCTTGGCGCGGGTGTACCGGCTGATCGGTTCGTCGCCCCACTTCCCGTACGCCTCGAAGTATCCGAAGGCGGTGACGCCCCGGGCGTGGACGACGCGCTCCGGGATGCGCTCGCGGTCGAAGTGGCTGATCTTCTCCAGGAAGTGGTAGTTCTCCAGCGTGGCCGGGCCCCGCGCGCCGACCGTGCGCTGGTTCTGGTTGTCGTAGATGGGATGACCCTGCCGGTCGGTGAGCACCGGCCGGGCGTCGTCCGCGGGTGAACCCATGCTGGATACGTCCGTCATGACCATCGGCTCCTTGACGAGATGACCGCGTGCGCGAGCCCGCGTGCGGGCGCGCGTGCGGGCTGGATGGTTGAGCCCAAGTACCCCGCCCCGTCCACGATCACACACATGCGGCCGGGGCGCCGCGCCGGCCGCACGGGGTTCGGCCGTCCGGACGTCGGACCACGCGAACGAGACCGCCGGTCTCCGTTTCCGTCGGCGGCGACGGGTTACCTGTCGCCTGGGCGGCCCCGTCCCTGAGGCGCGAAGGCCGCCGACGCGCTTGAGTGGAGGACACGGTGTTTCAGGACTCTCGTAAGGAAGGCACTGGCGTGCAGCGGATCAGGGGAGCCTTCCGGCGCGCGCGGAGCGCCTACTCCGGCGGGGAGGAACACCGGCTCGGCGGCCACCTCGGCGCCGTGGTCGCCTTCGGCGCGTACACGGCGGCCTGGGGCGCGGCCGTACACCTGCGGAAGACCAAGCTCCCCGAACGCCCCGAGCCCTGGGACCTCCTGCTCGCGGCGACGGCCACCTTCCGGCTCAGCCGACTGCTCAGCAAGGGATCGGTCACCAGCCCCCTCCGCGCACCGTTCACGAAGTACGAGGAGGGCACCGGTCCCGCCGAGGTGAAGGAGAGCCCGCGCGGCGGAGACCTCAGGTCGACCGTGGGTGAACTCGTCACCTGCCCCTTCTGCCTGAGCGTCTGGCTGACGACCACCGTCACCGGCGCCCACCTGCTGTGGCCGCGTGCCACGCGGACCGTGACGGGCGGCCTCTCCACCCTGGCCGTCGCCGACGTCATGCAGCTGGGATACGACTGCCTGGTGCAGAAGAACGGCGAGTGAGCGCCGTGCACCACGAGGCGACCGGCTCCGATGCGCGGGAACCCCTGGGCGTCCGTCTGGCCGCCCGCGCGGCACGGGGCATCGCCCGTCGCCGCCACGCGCCCGCCCTGCACCCCTCCGGCGTCAGCTGCGACGGCGTGCTCACCGTCCGGCCGGGCGATCTCCCCTGGGGTGAGCCGTGGCTCGACGAACCCGGCGAGTACCGGCTCAGGATGCGGTGGTCGCGGGCCGTCGGCCTGCCGGGGAACGTGCCGGACGCGCTCGGGCTCGCACTGCGGGTGTACGACGCGGGAGGCCCCGGCCGACCGCTGGATCTGCTCCTGACCACCAGCGGCTCGGGCCGCCGCACCAGGCATGTGCCGGTGCCGCGGCTCAACGCGCTGGCGGGGCCGTACTCCACGCTGCTCTCCTACCGCGTCGGCACCCGCGCGGCGCTGCTCGCCGCCCATCCCGACGTGACCTCGCCGCTCGTGCCCGGCGGCGTCGCGTCACTGCGCACGGCACTCCGGACGGCTCCGTTGACCTTCCACCTGTGCGCGGCGCTGTCGGGACAGGCGTGGCGCGTTCTGGGCACGATCACCACCGGGCCCGTCCACAGTGCCCCGCCCGCGGACACCGCTTCGTACGACCCGTACGTGAACCGGCTGGCACAGCTGCGCCCCACGGCCCGGTTCGGCGCACTGCGGGAAGCCGCCTATGCCGCGTCCAGGCGCGGACGACAGGCGGGCGACCCCGGACAGCCGTGAAGCGAAATATCCGACCTGCGGAGGAATGCCGGTCCAGGCCCGGGACACAAGAGGCCGCGCACCCCCTGCAAGCAGCGGATATGAGGGAGAACGACCCATGCTCATGGCCCATCTCGTCCTGAAGAACCTGCTCGAGCAGTACGAGGAGCTGCGCACCCTGCACACCCGGACGGGCAGTGCGGAGGCGCGGCGGCGGATGGACGACGTCGCCTATTCGCTGTGCGTGTCGACCGGAACCGGAAGCATCGACGCCGCCCTCGCCGTCGCCCGCTTCCGGCTGCGCCGGGTCGGCGCGGGAAGCGAGCCTCTTGTGCCCGCCTGACCCGCTGTCGCGCGAACGGGCGTGAGGGGGAGGGAGAGGCGGATGAAAATGCAGGGCGCCTTGGTCTACGCCAATGGGGCCCGTCCCAGTATTCTCATCCGTGGCCGGCCAGCACACCATGGTGACCTCCCCCCCATTCGCCGCCTCCAGGAGGATCACGGTGAACGTTCGCACCAGAAGCTCGGCAGTCATCGGCAGCCTCTGCCTCGTCGTCTCCCTCGCCTTCACCACGGCGTCCGCGGACGAGTCCGCAACGCCGCGTCAGAAAGCAGCAGCCAAGGTCGCGCTCAAGAAGGTGGCCATGGCCAAGAACCCGTCCGCCGGTGCCGCAGGACCCGGGGGCACGGTCTGGATAGCCGAACGCGCGGGCACCGTAAGGGTCCTGGGCCCCCAGGGACTCGGCAAGCCCGTCCTCGACATCTCCGACGAGACCACCACCGACGGCGAACGCGGCCTGCTGGGCATCGCGTTCGACAACAAGTTCGCGCACTTCTACATCTCGTACACGGACCTCGAAGGCACCAGCACTGTCGACGAGTTCGCCGTGCGGCACGGCAGGATCCGGCCCGAGACCCGGCGCACCGTCCTCACCCAGACGCAGCCCTACGCGAACCACAACGGCGGCGACATCAAGTTCGGCCCGGACGGCTACCTCTACATCGCCCTGGGCGACGGCGGCTCGGGCGGTGATCCGCACGGCAACGGACAGAACCTCGACACCCTGCTGGGCAAGCTGCTGCGGATCGACCCGCGCGGCGGCAAGCCGTACGCGATCCCGGCGGACAACCCGTTCGTCGGCGACCCGAACGCCAAGGACGAGATCTGGGCGTACGGGCTGCGCAATCCATGGCGGTTCTCCTTCGACGCGGGCACGGGCGACCTGCTGATCGGCGACGTCGGCCAGAGCGACTGGGAGGAGATCGACTGGGCCCCGGCGAGCAGCGACGGCGGCGAGAACTACGGCTGGGCGCGGATGGAGGGCACCCACCCCTTCCGCGGCGCCACCGAGCCCGCGAACCACGTCCCGCCGGTGTACGAATACGGCCGCGGCGGCCTCGGCTGCTCGGTGACCGGCGGATACGTGTACCGGGGCCGCGCGATCCCGGCCCTCAGGGGTCAGTACGTGTTCAGCGACTACTGCGACGGCACCCTGCGCGCGCTGCGCATGGAGCACGGCAAGGTCACCGGCGTCAGCGACCTCGGCGTCAACGGCGGCGAGGTCGTCTCGTTCGTGCAGGGCGGCAAGGGTGAGCTGTACGTGCTCGACATCGGCGGCAGCGTCGCCCGCCTGGACCCCGCGTAGGGGTCACCGCCCGTTGGCCGAGAAGTGCCGGTGGTCCGGGGCGGGCCGGCGCCCGCCCCACTGCCGGCCCGTCGAGCGCGGGCATGCCAAGGCGTGAGCAGTTTTTCCTTTCTCTGGACAAAGTGTGGACGTCCTCGGACACCGTCCCTACGCTGAGCGTCGCTTTGCCACAGAAATCTGCGTAACCCATGCCGGAATCCACCGGAACCACGCAGGAGGAAGAGTGAAGCCACGCCCCGGACCGATATCCGGCCGCACCCGCCGCAGAGCCCGAAGATCCACCGGCCTGCTGCTCACCGCCCTTCTCGGCGGCGGCCTGCTGACGCCCGCCGCGGCCGCGGACGACGACCCGCAGCCCTTCGCGGATCTGCCGCCGCAGGAACCCGGCGTCACCCTGCGGGTGTTCGACGTCCAGACCCCGTTGAAGAAGCTGTGCGACCTCAAGCCCGCACAGACCCCCAATGTCGACAAGCTGATTCCGACCGCCGACTGGACCTCCACGGACGGCTTCGGGTTCAGCAACAACTTCGTGTCGCAGATCATCGGCAATCTGAACGTGCCCGAGGCGGGCGCGTACGACTTCCGGCTGATCAGCGACGACGGCTCCCGGCTCTTCCTCGGCGGCCAGCAGGTCATCGACCACGACGGGCTGCACGGCGCCGAGCCCAAGGACGGCCGGATCACGCTCAACGCCGGATACCAGTCGCTGCGCGTCGACCACTTCGACGCGGGCGGCGAGCAGCAGGTCACCCTCCAGTGGAAGCCGCCGGGGGCGAGCGAGTTCACCGTCGTGCCGAACTCGGTGCTCAGCACGGACGCCGACGTCGTCCGGGTCACGGCGCCCGGCCGCAAGGAGTGCGAGGGGACGTACGACACGCCCGGCGACGGTCTGCCGCTCACCGGGGTCAACCCCGGCTACGAGCTGACCGACCTGCGCCCGAAGGGCTTCGAGCCGCAGGTGTCCGCGATGGACTGGCTGCCCGACGGCCGGCTCGCGATCTCCACGTGGGGCGGGAGCAACGAGACGAAGGGCGAGGTGTACCTGCTCGACCACGTCACCGGCGACACCGGGCCCGAGAAGGTGACGTACAAGAAGATCGCCGACGGGCTCAGGGAGCCGATGGGCATCAAGTACGTGGACGGGAAGCTGTATGTGTCGGAGAAGCACCAGCTGACCGAGTTGAACGACACGAACGGCGACGACGTCACCGACGACAAGCGGAAGATCGCCGAGTGGCCGTACGGCAAGAACTTCCACGAGTTCGCCTTCGGTCTGCTCTACGACAAGGGCGACTTCTATCTGAACCTCTCCGTCGCCATCAACTACGGCGGCGCGACCACCGACCCGCAGCCCGCCCCGAACCGCGGCACGACCATCAAGGTCAACAGGAAGACGGGCAAGGTCACTTACCTCGCCGGAGGCCTGCGCACCCCGAACGGGATCGGGCGCGGCCCGGAAGGCGACCTGTTCGTCACGGACAACCAGGGCGGCTGGCTCCCCGCGTCCAAGCTGGTGCACATCAAGCAGGGCCGGTTCTTCAACCACTACATGAACCCCGACGGGCCCTACGACGACCGGCCCGTCACCAAGCCGGTGCTGTGGCTCCCGCAGAACGAGATCGCCAACTCGCCCAGCACGCCCATGCGGCTGAAGAAGGGGCCGTTCGCCGGGCAGATGGTCTTCGGTGACGTCACGTACGGCGGACTGCAGCGGGCGGACCTGGAGAAGGTGAAGGGCGAGTACCAGGGCGCGGTGTTCCGGCACACGCAGGGGCTGGAGTCCGGCATCACCCGGATCAGTGAGGGCCCCGACGGCGCGATCTACACCGGCGGACTCGGCGCCGACGGCAACTGGGGCCAGGAGGGCAAGCTCCGCTTCGGCCTGCAGAAGCTGACGCCGAACGGCACGACCGCCTTCGACATCAAGACGATGCGCGCGACCCGCGACGGCTTCGAACTCACCTACACCAAGCCCCTGTCCGAGGAGACCGCGGCCAAGCTGACCAAGGGCGCGTACGCCGTCGAGCAGTGGCGCTACGCGCCGACGCCCGCCTACGGCGGCCCGAAGATCGACGAGGAAGTACTGCCCGTCACCTCGGCGAAGCTCTCCGACGACCGGCGCAAGGTGCGGCTCACCATCCCGGGGCTCAGGAGCGACCGCGTCGTCCACGTCCGCTCGCCGCGCCCGTTCTCCGCGTCCTCGGGTGAGCAGCTCTGGTCCACCGAGGCCTGGTACACCCTCAACGCCAAGCCGGGCCCGGACGAGCCCGTCACCACGTACGACGCCGAATCGGCGCGGCTGTCCGGCGGCGCGGGCATCGACACCGAGCACGCCGGCTTCACGGGCGCGGGCTTCGTCGACGGCTTCGGTGAGCAGGGCGCGAAGGCGACCTTCGACGTCGAGGTGGCGAAGAAGGGCACGTACGACGTCGGCCTGCGGTACGCCAACGGCCCGCACCCCTCCCCCGGCACCAAGACGGTCGGCGTCAGCGTCAACGGCGCCCCCGCCGAGCGGACCAGCCTGCCGTCGACCGGCACATGGGACCGCTGGTCCACCAGGACGGAACGCCTCGAACTGCGCAAGGGCCGCAACACCATCACCTACGGGGTGGGGGCCGGGGACACCGGGCACGTCAACCTCGACGCGGTCGAGATCCGGCGCCCCGGGGCGCGGATCGACCTCTTCTCCGGCGGCAGCGTCGCGTCGGCCTGGCAGCACACCGACGGCCGCAGCGCCGAATGGCCGCACACCGCCGAGAAGTCCATGGAGGTCTGCTGCGGCGACCTGCGCACGAAACAGCACTTCGAGGACTTCAGGCTGCACGTCGAGTTCCGGGTGCCGAAGCTCCCGGACGACGTCACAGGGCAGGACCGCGGCAACAGCGGTGTCTACCTCCAAGACCGGTACGAGGTGCAAATCCTGGACTCGTACGGCGTCCCGAAGCTCGCGGACAACGAGGCAGGGGCGATCTACCGGAAGAAGGCCGCCGACCTCAACGCCTCGAAACCGCCGGAGACCTGGCAGACGTACGACGTCACGTTCCGTGCCGCCCGCTTCGACGCGGACGGCAAGAAGACGTCGGACGCGCGGGTCACGGTGGTCTGGAACGGCCGGAAGGTCCACGACGACGTGGCCGTCGACGGCCCGACCGGCGGGGGCGACCCGGAGTCGGCGGCGGCAGGCGCCATCCGGCTGCAGGACCACGGCAACAAGGTCCGGTTCCGCGACGTGTGGGTGGAGCCGCTGTCCTGACCGGGCCGGGCCCGGTGAGGGGGGCGGCTTCCCCGGCTCTTGGCCGAACCAGGGAAACCTGGGCCGGAGCGGCCCCCCGGGGGAACGCCGCTGAACCAGCCCTGTGCGCCAAGTCCCCCGATTCGCAATCTTCACGCATGCGCGCACCGGAGCGTCCCACCCTCGCGTTCCAGGCAACCTGCGTTCCCCCAGGTCACAGCACGTTTCTGCATTCCAGCGTCCCCAACTTCCCGGCAACCGTGGCGGTCGGGACGGCTCCCGCCGCAGGGTGGATCCGTGCTCACCGGCCGCGCATCCACGGCCCGGTTGCCGAGCACTGATCCGCAGCAACGACATTGGGAGTACGTACATGGTTCGCAAGCACTCACGTCTGATCGCCGTGCCGGTCGCGGCCGTCGCCCTGACCCTGACGCTCGCCGGTCACCAGGCCGGCGCGGCCGAGGTGTCGGCGGCGGCCCCGTGTCTGGCCGGTGCCACGACGCTGGTCGGCGACCTCGACGGCGACGGCCGTCCGGACAAGATCACGAATCCGGGGCACACCGGCACCAAGATGACGGTGCAGTGGGGGGCCGCCGACGGCACGTTCGGTGTGAAGCACTCCGTCGGCAAGCTGCTCGGCGCCAAGCCCGGCGAGGTCGCCACCGCCGCGGTCGCCGACTTCCAGAACGACGGCAAGCTGGACATGGTCGTCAACATCGTCGAGCCGTCCGGCGGGGACGACCCGGCGACGGCCCGCGTCGCCGACTACCGCCCGGGCCCGCTCAAGCGCGCGAACCTGGCCTCGGCGCGCGCCCGGCACCTGGACATCGGTGAGGCCGGCGAGGCCCGCCAGCTCCGCGTCGCCAACTACGGCGACGACGCCTACCCGGACCTCGCGATCCTGAACTACGCCGGTGACGGCGTCCTCGAGCGGAACGTGCGCCTGTCGAAGGCGGCCAGTGGCCCGGGCAAGTACAACCAGGACCACGAGCAGAAGTACGGCGACTGGGGCACTCCGGCCGAGCCGCCGGCCATGCCCAGCGGCGGCTGGAAGCACTTCTACAAGTCCTGCTCCTGATCCACCCCCTCGGGCGCCGCCGGTCCTCCGTCCACCGGCGGCGCCCTCCGCCCACGTGAGGAAGATCCCTTGTCCACGCCAGTCGCCGACATGCCGGCCACCGACATACCCGTCACCGCTCCGAAGACGAACCGGGTGCGGGTCGCCGTCACCGCACCCGACCCGATCAGCCGCGAGGGAGTCCGCAGCCAGCTGCGCCGGCAACCGGAGGTCGAACTGTGCGAGAGCTCCGGGCCCGCCACCGTCGCCCTGCTCGTCGAGGACACCCTCGACGACGCGGCGCTCGCCCGGCTGAGACGCACCGTGCGCGGTGAGGGCGCGCGTGCCGTGCTCGTCACGGGTGCCGTCCGTGAGCACGAGCTCATCGACGTCATCGAGTGCGGTGTCAAAGCCGTCGTCTGGCGCCGCGAGGCGACCGCCCAGCGCCTGGTGCAGGCGGTGCTCACCGCCGCCCGGGGAGGCGGCGACCTGCCCGCCGATCTGCTGGGCCAGCTGATCGGCCAGGTGCGGCGCCTGCACCGGGGCGGCGCCGACGAGCCGGGCTTCTTCTCGGGCTTCACCAAGCGCGAGATGGACGTGGTGCGCCTGGTGGCCGAGGGACTCGACACCGCGCAGATCGCCTTGAAGCTGTCGTACTCCGAACGGACCGTCAAGAACGTGATGTACGGCCTCACCACCCGCCTGCACCTGCGCAACCGGGCACACGTGGTGGCGTACGCGCTGCGCGAGGGCTACATCTGAGGGCCGCCCCGCTCTCATACGGTGAAGCGGACCGATTCGAGCTGGAGGTTCTCCTCCATCGGACTGCCGCCGTACTTCCAGTCGCCGGGGTCGGTGCACGTCTCGCCCGTCCACTGCCGGTCCTTGATGTACGTGTCGTGGCAGACGGCGCCGTCGAAGACCTTGAGGGTGAATCCCTGCAGGGCGGGGTCCGCCTCCTCGGTGCTGCCGAGGACCATGTCCTCCTCGTCGTCCGCGTTCTCCCACTGGTCGCCGTTCCGCCAGCCCTCACCCACATAGGCACCGGCGCCGGTGACGCCCTGGGTGTCGGAGACGGCGATGTCGAGGGCCTTGATGGCCGTGCCCGCCGTGCCGGCCTCGGCTCCGTCGCACACCGGGGTCTGCCAGCCTTCGCCCTGGACGAAGACGCGGTAGCAGATGTGGCGGCCCTCGCTGCTGCCGGCGAGGTCGCGCACCGCGGTGGCCGCCGTCTCCTCCTCCGGCTCTTCCTCTCCGCCACCGCCGCCGCCGTCTCCGCCGCCGCCCTCCGGTTCCGCCGGTGGTTCCTTGTCGGGCTTCTCCGCGGGCTCCTCCGGCTTCTCGGCGGGCGGGGACGGCGCGCTGCTGGCCGGCGGGGGCGGGCCGGCCGGCTCTACCTTGCCTGCCTCCTGCGGCTTCTCCCGCGCCGCGGTCTGCATCTGCGGCCGGTACGTCAGCCAGATCGTCACGAACGCGATCGTCACCGCGAGGAGCAGGCCGAGGGCGGCGGCCAGCCAGCCCGGCAGGACCCCGCGCTGCACGAAGGTGCCCGCCACGTCCACCGGCTCGGCGCCGGAGCGCCGCACGGCCAGCGAGTAGGGCTGCTCCTGCTTGGCGCCGAACCAGATGATCTGCTGGGGCCGCAGCGTCGCCTTCACGAACGCGGCCCGGCCCGGCTCGATCTGGACGTTGCCGGGGTCCAGGTCGTACGTCAGCCGGTCGCCGCTGTCACCGCCGCTGAGCGACGCGGTGACCCTGGTGTTGCCGAGGTTGTCCACCGCCAGCTGCGGCCGCCCCCGGAACCACCCCTTCACCGTCGGCGGCACCAGCTCGGCGCGCACCTCGGTGAAGGGCGTGACGGTGAGGTTCCCCTCGGGGACGGTGACGGCGCCCCGCTGTTCCGTCGGCGTGATCCGCACCGCGTACGGGATCGGTCCCGCGGTCGCGTCCGGGGTCCGCGGCGGGGCGAACGTCAGCTCCACCGTGCCGGTCGTCCCCGGGTAGAGCCGCAGCAACGGCGGCTCCACCGTGGTCCAGGCGGCGGCGTCACCGACCGGTTCGAAGCGGTAGGCGTCGACGATGTCACCGGTGTTGCGCACCCGCAGCAGCACCGTGGCGCTGCCGCCGGGGTCGACGGTCGTGGAGGCGGGTTCCAGGGAGGTCCAAAGGCTCACGTCACGACGCTAGGAGAGCCCGCGCCGCGTGTCAGGAGCCCGCCGGGCAGATCCGGTTGCCCGAACAGGCACGCGCGTGCGTGCGCTCGTCAGACCGCCGGGTAGGGGTGGTCGTTGAGCAGGCCGGCGAGGTGGACCGCGTTGGCCGCGAGTGTGCGGGTGGTCTCGGCGACCTCGTCAGGGGTGGCTTCGAGGTCCTGGTAGTCGGTGCCGTGCTGCGCCTCACCGACCCAGTACGTGACGGCGTTGGGGGCCAGGGAGAAGCCGATGTCGTTGAGCCCCTGGAACGTGTCGGCGCTGACCTTGTGCGCCCCGTCCTCGTTGCCGACGACGGCGACCACGGCGACCTTCCCGTAGGTGAAGGGGCGGCCCTGCTCGTCGGTCTCCGAGGACTCGGCGTTGAGCCGTTCGAGGACGCGCTGGCAGATGCTGGAGGGGTGGCCAAGCCAGATGGGTGTGGCGATCAGGAGGATGTCGGCCTGCAGGACCTTCTCCCGCAGCGCCGGCCAGGCGTCGTCGCCGCCCATGTCGATAGCGACGCCGGGGAGCACCTGGTGATCGGCTACGCGGACGGTCTCGGTGGTGACGTCGAGCTTTTCGAGTTCGCGCAGCACCTGGTCCGAGAGCAGCTGGCTGCTGGAGGGTGCCGGGGACGCGTTGAGGGTGCAGACCAGAGAGAGGGCGCGCATCGCATTTCCTTCTGTGAAGTGACTTCAGAGGGTCCGCCACCAGGCTGCGCACAGGACCGGCGGTGCCGCCAGGTGGCCGCCGGGGGCGGAGACCACCCCGCGTACCCGGGACCGACCCCGTGATGCGCGCCGACAGGGCCGGGTGCCGACGTGGGCCTCCTACTCCTCCGCTTCCTCGCTCTCGAAGTGCAGGGCGATGGACCTCAGCACGTCCGCGGAGGTCACGTCCATGCGTCCCTCGTCGTGGACCTCGGCGAGCTGTGCGAAGGAGAAGGCGAAGGCGGACGTGATCTGTTCGATGACGGGCCCCAGTTCCTGGCCCACCACCGCGGCGACCTCGATGGGGGTGGCTTCGGCGGGGAGTTCGATGCGCGGCAGCATCTCCTCGAGCATCGCACCGACCGCGCCGCTGTTCTCGATCTCTCCGTCCGGGTTCTCGCGTACCTGCCGGCGCATCTCGAGCGACTCGGTGAGGATGCCGACGACTCGTTGAATGATCTCGCGCTGCTCCATACGGCGAAGCCTAGACGCAGGAGAGTTGGCGGGCGGGGACCGCGGACCCGGCTTCGTCGGTCCGCCGGCCGGGGTCATGCCGCGGGCTCTCAGCTCTCGGGCGCGGTGAAGTCGCACCAGACGGCCTTGCCCTCGCCTCGCGGCTCGACGCCCCAGCGTGCCGCGACCGCCTCCACCAGCAGCAGGCCGCGCCCGGAGGTGGCGGTCTCGCCCGGGGATCTCCTGCGGGGGCGGTCGCTGGAACGGTCGCCCACCGAGAGGCGGACGCGGCGCGGCGGGCCGGAGAGGACCTCCAGCGTGAGGATGGCGCCCGCGTCGGTGTGGACCAGGGCGTTGACGAGGAGTTCGCCGGCGGCCACCTCGACGTCGTCGGCGACGGCGCCGAACCCCCACGCCGCGAGGTGTTCGCGCAGCGCGGCGCGCGCGTCGGTGAGTCCTTCCGGGTCGGCCTGGTGGACGTACCGGTGGATGCGGGGTTCCTGGGGTGTGCCGGGGTCGGGGAGCCGGCGCAGGACCAGGAGCGCCACGTCGTCGCCGGTGCCCCATCGCTCCCACAGGGCGTGCGAGAGGTGGTCCGCCAGTTCCTCGGCCCCCTCGGGGCCCGCGCGCATCTCGTCGGCGAGGTTCCTGATGCCGGTGTCGAGGTCGAGTCCCGCGTCCTCGACGAGTCCGTCCGTGCAGAGCACCATGGTCTCGCCCGGCACCAGGTCGAGCCGCACCTCGGGGTAGTCCTCCATGCCGAAGTCGGTGGCCAGTCCCAGCGGCAGTCCGCCGGCGACGCGCGGCACGCCCACCCTGCCGTCCACGTGCCGCACGAGGGGCGGCAGGTGTCCGGCCCGTACGGCGCGCGCGATGCCGGTGGCGGGGTCGAACTGGGCGTAGGTGCAGGTGGCGAACCGCTCGGTGTCCAGCTCGGCCAGGAAGCGGGAGGCGCGGGACAGCACGGTGCCGGGCGGGTGTCCCTCGCCGGCGAAGGCGCGCAGGGCGATGCGCAGCTGTCCCATGATGGCCGCGGCGTGGGTGTCGTGTCCCTGGACGTCTCCGACGACCAGGCCGATCCGGCCCCGGGGCAGGGTGACGACGTCGTAGAAGTCGCCGCCGACCTCGCGGCCGCCCCAGGCGGCGTGGTAGCGGACGGCGACCTCGGAGTCCGGGACGGCGGGGATCCCGCGCGGCAGCATCGTGGCCTGGAGGCTCTTGGCGAGGTCGCGTTCCTCGTCGAAGAGCATGGCGCGCTGCAGCGACTGGGCGACGATTCCTGAGAGGCCGATGCAGAGGTTGCGGTCGGCGTCGGTGAAGTCCTTCCTGCCGCGGTAGAAGAGTGCGAGGCCGCCGATGGCGCGGTCCTGGGCGACCAGCGGCAGGAACGCCGCCGAGTCCAGCTTCATGTGCTCCACGTACGGCCGCAGGTGGGTGAGGCGCCTGGCGAGATCGGGCAGCGAGCCCACGAAGCGGGGCCGCCGGGTCATGACGGCCTCGGCCAGCGGCAGCGACTGGTCGAACTTGTACAGCTTGAGCTCGTCGAGGGCCTGCATCGTCTGGCCCACCAGGGCGATCAGCTTCAGGTTGTCGCCCTCGACGAGGCCGAGGACGAGGCCGTCGGCGGCGAACCGGTCCAGGCCGCTGGCGCCGGACAGCACGGCGACCACGTCGTCGACCGTGACGGCCCGCGAGAGCGCCTCCGTGGTGCCCTGCACCATCAGGGCGATGCCCTGGCGCCGCTCCTCCCTGGGGTCGATGGCGGCGAGCTCCGACCCGTCGTCCTCGGCCGTCCGCAGGACTCCGAGGACGCGCACGGCCCGGCCTTCGTCGTCGCGCAGGATGCGGCCGCGTGCGTGGCTGAGGTGGATGGAGCCGTCGCGGTGCCGGGCCCGAAAGTAGACGCCGTACGTGTTCTCGCCGGCGGTGACGGCCCGGGTCACCGCGTAGTTGATGCGCACGGCCTCCTCGGGCGGAATGCGCTTCTGCAGTGAGGTCACGAAGCCGTTGAACTCGTCGGGCCGCAGGTCGAGCACCGCGAGGGACCCGGCGTCGAGGCTGAGCTCGCCGCTCACCAGGTCCCAGTCGAAGCTGCCCACACCGGTCAGGAGCAGGCGCTGGGCCGGCTCGACGGGTGGCTTCTTGGCTGACGTCATGGCTGTCTCCGTATGCCGCTCGGCCACCCTATGCGCCGGGTGCGCCACTCGCCCGCCGGAATCCGGTCCGGCCTTTCGTCCTCCGCCAAACGGGACCTTGGTCCTGTGTGAGCCGCTCTCGAAGGGACATTCGATGTGTGACGTCGGGCTGGCACTCCAGCGCCGACCTGCGCACAAGGAAAGGAACGTGCTCGTGGGCATCATCGCCTGGATCCTGATCGGTCTCATCGCCGGGGCCATCGCCAAGGCCCTCACTCCCGGCAAGGACCCGGGAGGCTGCCTGGTGACCATGTTGATCGGCATCGTGGGCGGCCTGCTGGGTGGCTGGCTGGGCAAGGTGATCTTCGGCGTCCACTCGATCAACGGCTTCTTCCACCTGTCGACCTGGATCGCCGCCATCGTGGGCTCCGTGATCGTCCTGTTCGCCTACCGCATGTTCACGGGCAAGCGGTGACATGGCCGTACCGCGGCCGCACCGTGGCCGCACTCATCGGGAGCGCGCACCCTCGCGGGGTGCGCGCTCCCGCGCTTTCCGCGGCGGGTTGCCTCAGCACGCTTTCCGTGGTGGGTTGCCCGAGCACCCATTAGCTCAAGCGTTCGATTCCCGAGTACAGTGGACGCATGGCAACGCACCAGCTCCAGGGATCGCTCTTCGACCAGGGCGACGACGTGCGCCTGGGCTCCCTGGACGGCATCCGCAGGACGGTCCTCGGCGACGGGGCGTGGCTCGACCTGCTGCCGGGCTGGCTCAGCGGCGCCGACGTCCTGTTCGAACGGCTGGCCGCGGACGTCCCGTGGAAGGCCGAACGCCGGCAGATGTACGAGCGCGTCGTGGACGTACCGCGCCTCCTCGCCTTCTACGGCGCCGGGGAACCCCTCCCCCACCCCGTACTCGACGAAGCCCGGCAGGCCCTCTCCGCGCACTACGCCGCCGAGCTCGGCGAGGCGTTCACGACGGCCGGCCTCTGCCACTACCGCGACGGACGCGACAGCGTGGCCTGGCACGGCGACCGCATCGGCCGGGGCGCCCGCGAGAACACGATGGTCGCCATCCTCTCCGTGGGAGCGCCCCGGGACCTGCTGCTCCGCCCGCGCCGCGGCGGCGCGACCGTCCGGCACCCGCTCGGACACGGCGACCTGATCGTGATGGGCGGCTCCTGCCAGCGCACCTGGGAGCACGCCGTCCCCAAGTCGGCCCGGGCGACCGGCGGGCGCATCAGCATCCAGTTCCGGCCGCACGGGGTGCGCTGAAGCCGCCTCAGCTCCTACGGCGGGTGAGCAGGCGGCGCACCACCTTGGTGAGCACGGTCGGCCGGAACAGCAGCGTGGGCGGGGCCGTCATGTTGAGGACCCGCACGAAGCGCGCCCACACGTCCGGCTCGTGCACGGCGAGCGCGAAGACCTGCTGGTTGTACCAGTGGGCGAAGCGCGCGGACAGCGGCTGCCTGCCGGGTGCCCACATGAGGTCCGAGCTGGTGGCCATGGTCCAGGGGACTTGGATGACGCGGGCCGCCGCGCGCTGGTAGGCGCGGCTGAGTCCGTCGAGTCCCGACGGCCCGGTCCGGTGGCGGGCCAGGAGCCGCCCGAGCAGCTCCGCTTCGAGCGCGGCGACCGTGAGTCCTTGGCCGTAGACCGGGTTGAACACGCAGAGCGCGTCGCCGAGGGCGATCAGGCGTTCGGGCCAGCGGGCGTTCTTGTGGTGCAGGCGCCACTCGTTGCCGGGGTTGGTGTAGCGGTGCACCGGGCCCTGTCGGGTGCCGCGCTTGATCTGTTCGGCGAGGCGGGGGTTGTCGAGGGTGTGGGCGAAGTCGAGGTAGCCCTCGTCGTCGGTGGGCGGCACGTGCTCGTCGACGCCGAGCAGTGAGCACATCCAGCGGTGGTGTTCCACGGCGAGCACCACGCCGCCGCGTGTGACGTCGGGCGCGAAGGCCATCTGGTAGGCGACGTCGAAGTCCTGCTGGTCGTCCGGCGGGCGTTCGATGAGCGCGGAGGTGTAGGTGATCTTCGCTTTGACGACGGTCTTGGCGGAGACGGGCAGGCCCGCGTCGATGAGCCAGCGGTCGACGGAGGTGGCGCGGCCCGAGGTGTCGACGACCAGGTCGGCGGTGACGTCGGTGGCCTCGTCGGCGCCCTCGGTGCGGTAACGGACCCGGTCGAGGCGGCCGGGGGCGCTCGCGGTCACCGTCTCGCAGCGGGTCGCCGGGAGCACGCGCACGGCGGGGAGGGCGGCCACCCGCTGCCGCAGGCGCCGTTCGAGCTCGTCGCGCGTGAAGGTCTGGACGGGGATGCCGACCTTGGTACGCGGCGCGTAGCCCGTCGGCAGCAGGAAGTTGATCCGCTCGCCATAGTCGAAGACGGGCGCGCCCAGTTCGGCAAGCTCCGCCCGGAGCCCCGGAAAGAGCCCTTCCAGCGCCTCGCCGCCCCGGGCGAGCAGCGCGTGCGCGTGATAGCCCTGCGGAACGTGAGGGTGGACCCCGGTGTCCGTCCGCACCTGGTCGCGCTCCAAAACCAGCACCTCGGCGAAGTGGTCGGCCAGGACCCGCGCGGTCACGAGTCCGGCATACCCCCCGCCGACGACGACAGCCCGCTCCCAGCGGGTCTCGGGCGACGAGCTGTGCTGCTTCGTGGTCATGGCCGTCCCATTCCTCTCGGCTCAGGTCCACGTCACTTCACAGGGTGGCGGCACGGTTCTCAAGACCGCCGGGGGAGCGCACTGAAGCACGCCCCCGGGACGGATTCGGAGCTTCCGGTCTTACGCAGGGGATCTCGGGTACACGTCACGGGCCGTCCTCGCCCATGTGGCGGACCGGCGCACTGTGTGGGCAGCCTGGGAGGAGCCCACACCCGGCCAGACGCAAGCCAGCAAGGAAGGTACGTCCTCATGCGTGCTCTCACATGGCAAGGCAAACGCGACGTACGCGTCGACGACGTCCCCGATCCCCGTATCGAGAAGCCGGACGATGTGATCGTCCAGGTGACGTCGACCGGCATCTGCGGCTCGGACCTCCACCTCTACGAGGTCCTCGGGCCGTTTCTCGACGTCGGCGACATCCTGGGCCACGAGGCCATGGGTGTCGTGGCGGAGAAGGGCCCCGACGTCACCGCATTGGCCGTAGGCGACCGCGTGGTGATTCCGTTCAACGTCTCCTGCAACACCTGCTGGATGTGCCGGCAGGGGCTGCAGTCGCAGTGCGAGACGACCCAGGTCACATCCATGGGCAGCGGCGGCTCCCTGTTCGGCTACACCAAGCTCTACGGTCAGGTTCCCGGCGGGCAGGCCGAGCTGCTGCGCGTGCCCTTCGGCAACACCTTGCCCATCAAGGTGCCGGAGGGCCCGCCGGACGACCGTTTCGTCTACCTGTCCGATGTGCTGCCCACCGCCTGGCAGGCCGTGGAGTACGCCGACATCCCGCCCGGTGGCAGCGTCACCGTGCTGGGCCTCGGCCCCATCGGCGACATGGCCACACGCATCGCGCGGCTGCGCGGGGCGGAGCTGGTGATCGGTGTCGACCTCGTGGACACCCGGCTCGAACGCGCCCGGCGCAACGGCGTCACCGTCCTCGATCTGCGGCAGCACGAGAAGGATCTGGGGGACGCCGTCCGCGAACTCACGCAGGGGCGCGGCACGGATGCCGTGATCGACGCGGTCGGCCTGGAAGCGCACGGGGCGCCGGTGGCGAAGGCCGCCCAGTGGGCGACCGGGCTGCTGCCCGACAAGCTCGCCCGCCCCCTGATGGAGAAGGCCGGTGTCGACCGCATGGGCGCGCTGCTCGCGGGGATCGACGCGGTCCGGCGCGGCGGCACCCTCTCGATCAGCGGCGTCTACGGCGGGGCGGCCAGCCCGATGCCCTTGCTGACCATGTTCGACAAGCAGCTCCAGGTGCGCATGGGCCAGGCCAACGTATGGCGCTGGGTCGAGGACATCCGCCCGCACCTCACGGACGACGACCCGCTGGGCGTCGACACCTTCGCCACGCACCACCTGCCGCTCCAGGACGCCCCGGCGGCCTACGCGACCTTCCAGGCCAAGGACGACGGCATGGTCAAGACACTCCTGAAGCCATGACCGAGCAGCACGGCGCCGAGAGCGCCCTGATCGTGATCGACATGATCAACACGTACGACCACCGGGACGCGGAGCTGCTGCTGCCCTCGGCACGCAAGGTCGTCCCGGTGGTCGCGGAGCTGCTGGCGGCGGCCCGCGCGAGCGGCGTCCCGGTGATCTACGTCAACGACAACTTCGGCCAGTGGCGCTCCCACCAGGGAGAGCTGATCGACGCCGCCATGGCCGGGCCGCACGCGGACCTGGTCGAGCCGATCCGGCCGGACGACGACTCGCTGTTCGTCGTGAAGGCCCGCCATTCGATCTTCTACGAGACCCCGCTCGCCTATCTCCTGTGGCAACTGGGCGTCCAGGACGTGACGCTGTGCGGTCAGGTGACCGAGCAGTGCGTGCTGTACTCCGCGCTTGACGCCCACATCCGGCATCTCGACGTGACGGTGGTGGTCGACGCGGTCGCCCACATCCACCCGCATCTCGCCGAGGCCGCCCTGGAGATGATGCGGATCAACCTCGGAGCCCGCCTCGCCCACGGCAGCGAGGTCACGTTCACCGAACGGCCCACGTAAGCAAAGGATCATGACGCGTTTCGTAACGGTGGGCCTTCTGACGGCCTGCGCGGCGGGCGGTGTGCTGCTCGCCCTCCTGATGTCCCCGTGGTGGTGGTTGGCCGCCGCGCCGCTGGCGGCCGTGGCGCTGACCGGTGTGTACGACCTCGTGCAGAGGCGGCACTCCGTGCTGCGGAACTACCCCGTCCTCGGCCATCTGCGGTTCCTCATGGAGGCAGTGCGCCCGGAGCTCCAGCAGTACTTCGTGGAGCGCAACTACGACGGCAGGCCCTACGACCGCGACACCCGCAGCATCGTCTACGAACGGGCCAAGGGCGTCGCCGCCGAGGAGCCCTTCGGCAGCGAGCGCGACATGGACGACCGCGGCTACGAGTTCCTCGTGCCGTCGATGGCGCCGGTGGACGTCCGGGACGAGCCGCCCCGGGTCCGGATCGGCGGCCCCGACTGCGCCGCGCCGTACGACATGGCTCTCCTCAACGTCTCGGCGATGAGTTTCGGCTCGCTGTCCGCCAACGCCATCGTGGCTCTGAACACCGGTGCCGCGCGGGGCGGGTTCGCGCACGACACCGGCGAGGGCGGCCTGTCCGGCTACCACCTGCGGCCCGGCGGCGACCTGATCTGGGAGATCGGGACCGGCTACTTCGGCTGCCGCACCCGCGACGGCGGCTTCGACGCGCAGCAGTTCGCCGAGAAGGCGGCCCACCCCGCCGTGCGATGTGTGTCGCTCAAGCTGTCGCAGGGGGCGAAACCGGGGATCGGCGGCGTCCTGCCCGGCGGCAAGGTCAACACGGAGATCGCCTCGGTCCGCGGCGTACCGCAGGGTGAGACCGTCATCTCACCGCCGTACCACCGCGTCTTCTCGACCCCGCGCGAACTCGTCCGTTTCCTGGCCCGGATGCGGGAGTTGACCCACGGCAAACCGGTCGGCTTCAAGCTGTGCCCCGGTTCCCGCGCGCAGTTCCTCGCCGTGTGCAAGGCCATGAAGGCGGAGGGGATCACTCCCGACTTCATCGTGGTGGACGGCGCCGAGGGCGGCACGGGCGCGGCGCCGCTGGAGTTCGCCGACCACCTCGGCATGCCCCTCACCGACGGGTTGATCACCGTGCACAACGCGCTCGTCGGCACCGGTCTGCGGGACCGGATCCGGGTCGGCGCCAGCGGCAAGGTGGCGACCGGCACCGACATCGTCAAGCGCCTCGCCATGGGCGCCGACTACACCAACGCGGCCCGCGCGATGATGTTCGCCGTCGGGTGCATCCAGGCCCAGCGCTGTCACACCAACCGCTGCCCGACCGGCGTCACCACCACCGATCCGCACCGCGCCCGCGCCCTCGACGTCGTGGACAAGGCCGCCCGTGTCACGCGGTTCCAGCAGGCCACGGTCCACAGCGCGCTGCAGATCATGGCCGCGATGGGCGTCCGCGACCCGTCGGAGCTGGGCCCGCACCACTTGCGGCGCCGCGAGGACCGCGGCAGATTCCGCTCCTACGCCGAGCTGTACGACTGGCTCTCCCCCGGCGAACTGCTCGCGGCGCCGCCGGAGAGCTGGGCCGCCGACTGGCACGCGGCGGATCCGGACAGCTTCACCTCCTGACCGTCCGGGTCCCTGGCAGCCGGGTGGCCCCCGCGGCGGCGAGCAGGCAGAAGCCGAGCACCCACCAGAAGGTGTCGCCGAACGCCGAGGAGATGTCCGGGCCCCGGGCGGACAGCCGGTTCTCCAGGACCACCGCGAGGGCGGCCGTGCCGACCGAACCGCCCACCGTGTTGAGGAGGTTGAGCGCGCCGGACGCGCGGGGCAGGTGTTCGGGCTCGATGCGGCTGTAGACGATGTTCATCACGGGTGCGCCGATCATCGCCATGCCGATGCCGCGGACCGCGAGCGCGGCGATGATCAGTGCGTCCGGGGGTTCGTGGCCGAGCTGGGTGAACGGGATGGTGCCCGCGAGGATCAGCACGATGCCGGTGACCACCAGGGTGCGTGGCGCGACCTTGTCGATGGTGCGGTTGACCAGGACGGAGCCGGCGGCCGCGCCGAGGCCTTGGGGTGCGAGCAGCAGCCCGGCCTCCCACGCCGAGAGGCCCCGGCCGGTCTGGAAGTACAGCGGCAGCAGGAACGTCGTGCCGAACACCGAGGCGCCGAGGACGAGCAGCGCGAGGGCGGCGGCCCCGAAGGGCGGCCGGGTGAACAGGCGCGGGTCGACCAGCGGAGTGCCGTGCGTGCGCAGTCCGTGCACCGTGAAGCCCACCAGCATCGCGACGCCCGCCGTCACACCGAGCACGGCCGGGACGGTGCGGCCGTGGGCGACCTCGGTCAGCCCGTACACCAGCACGGCGAGGCCGGGTGAGAGCAGCGCGGCCCCCCGCAGGTCGAACGCCGTCCGCCGGGTCGACGGCGGTACGTCGGGGACGTACCGGCGTGCGAGCAGGGCGGCGACCGCACCGATCGGCAGGTTGACCAGGAACAGCCACTGCCAGGACGCCACGCCGAGCAGCGAGCCGCCGACGAGCGGTCCGAACACCGGCGACAGGAGCGGGACGACCGCGACGACGCTGATCACACGGCCGGTGCGGCCGCGTCCCGCGATGCGGGCGAGCAGCGCCTGTCCTGTCGCGGGCAGGAGCCCGCCGCCGAGCCCCTGGACCACCCGGAACACGATGAGGCTGGTCGCCGACCAGGCCAGCGCGCACAGCACCGAGCCGAGCAGGAACACGCCCACGGCGGCGAGCCAGGTCCGCCGGCCGCCGAACCGGTCGGCGAGCCAGCCCGATGCGGGCACGGCGGCGACGACGGCGAGGAGGTAGGCGGTGCTGACCCACTGGATGTCGGCGACGGAGGCGTCGAACTCGTCGGTCAGCCGGTCGATGCCGACGCTGACGATGGTGGCGTCCAGCGTGGCCATGAAGGTGCCGAGCACCAGGATGAACGCGATGCGCAGCAGCTGCCCGTCCACCCGGTCGCGCTCGGCGGGTGGGGCGACGTCCTTGGTCATCGGCCCTCCAGGAGGTCGTGGACGTCGTGGTCGAGGTGCTTGTCCAGGGAGCGGAGCACGTCGAGGAGTTCGTCGGCGAGGCCGTCGACGGCCACGCCTGCCCGGTGAGCGAGGACGCCGGTCCAGCCGTCGCCGTCCGGCATGACGGTCAGGGTCACCGGGTGGTGCGTGGACTCGCGGAAGCGGGTGCCGACGAGGGTGAGCCCCGGGGCGGGTTCGCGCAGGCGGTCCGGGTCGACCGGATAGTTCTCGAACACCACCAGGCTGTCGAAGAGCCTGCGCCGCCCGGTCAGCCGTTCCAGGTCGGAGAGGGCGACATGGTGGTGCTCGACCAGAGCCCGCTGGCGGGCCTGCAGATCGGCGAGCGTGTCGGCGAGCGTGCCGGTGAGCCGGGCGCGCACCGGCACCGTGTTGGCGAGCAGGCCGACGATCTCCTCGACGCCCGCCAGCTCCGGCGGACGGCAGGCGACCATGGCGCCGAAGCAGACGTCGGCGCGGCCGGAGCGCCGGGCGAGCAGCACCGACCAGGCGCCCTGGACCAGGGTGTTGCGGGTCAGGCCGCGCCGCGCGGCGAGCTGGGTCAGCTCGGCCACCAGCGCCGCGTCGAAGGCGATGAGCGTGGGCTCCTGCCAGGCCGGGCCGGGCTCGCCGCCGCTGAGGTGGTCGCCCTCGGGCAGGCCGGCCAGCTCGGCGGCCCAAGTGTCGAGGTCGGGCTCGTGGTCGGCGCGCCAGCGCAGGTAGTCGCCGAACGGGACGGGGGCGGGCAGGTCCGCGGCGACACCGCGGACGCGGGCCGTGTAGAGGTCGAACAGTTCGGTGAGGATGCGCGGGGCCGACCAGCCGTCGGAGAGGACGTGGTGGCTGGTCATCACCAGGTGGGCGAGGTCCGCGCCGTCCCGGATCACGGTCAGGCGGAGCAGCGGGCCGCGGGCGAGGTCGAACGGTTCGGCCAGATCGGCCGCGAGGACGTCCTCGGCGGGCCCGTCGACCACGCGGAAGTCCGGCGCGGGCGACGCGGGGAGCACCGCCAGGTCGGCGGGGAACACGGCGGCCAGGTTCGGGTGCCGGGCCAGCAGGTCGCCGCCCGCGGCGCGCAGGGCGTCGGCGTCGAGCGGTCCCGCGAGGGAGAACGTCGACTGCACGGTGTACGGGTCGGGGCGTTCGGTGCGCGAGTGCCGCAGCATCACTTCCTGGAGCGGGGTGAGGGGCTGGACCCCGGCGATCGGCCACTCGTGGTCGAGTGCCCTGATCTCCGGTGCGGCGGCGAGCTCCTGGAGCGCGCTCCGCAGGCACTCGGCGAGGTCCGCCACCTCGGCGGCCGTGAACAGCGCGCCCGGCCAGGTGATCCGGACCCCGAGCGCGTCGTCGCGCACCAGGGCGTTGACCATGAGGCTGTGCGGCAGGGGCAGTGCGTCGGTGCCGCCCGAGCCGAGCGGGTCGGCGTCCGGCGGCGCCTGCCACGGCGTCTCGTCGGCCGGGGCGCCGGGGAACTGGCCGAGGTAGTTCCAGGCGATCTCCGGCGCCACGGGGTCGAGGAGCCCCGCCGTGGTCAGGATGCCGTGTCCGAGGCCGTCGCCCTGGGCGCGCAGCCGTTCCCTGACCGCCTTCACGTCGTCGTCGGCGTCGAGGCGCACGGGGTGGACGGCGGTGAACCAGCCGACGGTCTGGGACAGGTCGACGTGCTGCGGGCGGCCGTGGCTCTCCAGCGCGACCAGGACCTCCCGCGTGCCGCGCCAGGCCCGTACCGCCTTCGCGAGCGCCGTGAGGAGCACGGCGTCCGGGGTGCTGCGGTAGGCGGCGGGCAGGGTCGTGATCAGGGCGCGGGTGGCCGCGGCGTCGAGCCGGATCTCGTGGTGCCTGGCGGTGGCCACGGTGTCCCTTGCGGGGTCGAGCGGGCGGGTGAGCGCCGGGGTGGCGGTCATCCCCTGCCAGTGGGGCAGTTCGGACCGCCGGTCGGCGGCGCGCAGCGACTGCGCCCAGCCGACGAACGACTGGCCGTGCCGGGTCAGTTCGCCGCCGGAGTGGGCGTGCTCGACGTCGTCGAGGAGGACGCGCCAGGAGACTCCGTCGACGACCAAGTGGTGGGCGATCAGGACGAGCCTGCCGGGCCGATCGGGTCCTGCGTCCACCCACAGGGCGCGCAGCAGCGGGCCGGTGCGCGGATCCATCGCGTCGCGGACCCCGGCGATGTGGGCGTCGACGTATGCGCGCAGGTCGTCGTCGGTCGCGTGTACGCAGGTCAGGACGTCGGCGCCGGTCACCGCGCCGACCGGTGGGATGTGCAGGGCGTCGTCGGTCAGGCGGGCCCGCAGCACGTCGTGCCGGGCGAGGAGCGCGTCGAGCACGGCCTGCCAGGTCGCCGGGTCGCCGCCCGGCGGGACGCAGATCTCCACCCACTGGCAGAACCCGTCGGCCGCGGTGCCCGCGCGGCGCAGCAGGTCCCGCATGACCGGGGTCAGCGGCGCGTCGCCGGTCGCGGGTGCCGTGCCGCCGTCGAGAGCGCGGGCACGTGCCGCGATCCCCGCGACCGTCGCGCCTTCGAAGACGTCCCGAGCGGTCAGCCCGAGCCCTTGGCGGCGGGCGCGGGAGACCACTTGCAGGGACACGATGCTGTCGCCGCCGATGGCGAAGAAGTCGTCGTCGGGGCCGATGGCGTCGGTGCCGAGGACGTCCCGGAAGACGCCGAGCAGCACGGCTTCGGCCTCGGTGGCGGGTGCGCGCCGGGCCGCGGCGGCGGTCTCTGGGGCGGGCAGCGCGGTGGGGTCGAGCTTGCCGCTGGGGCTGAGCGGCAGCCGGTCGATGGGGACGAGCGCCGTCGGCACCATGTGGTCGGGCAGCTCCGCGGCCAGGAACTCGCGTACGCGGGCGGTGTCCAGGTCGGCGCCGTCCGTCGGGATGACGTAGCCGACGAGGCGTCCTTCGCGGACGATGACGGCGCAGGCGCGGACGTCGGGGTGGCTGGTGAGCGTGGACTCGATCTCGCCCAGCTCGACGCGGAAGCCGCGCACCTTGACCTGGTGGTCGACGCGGCCGAGGAACACCAGCTGCCCGTCGGGCCGCCAGCGGACCAGGTCGCCGGTGCGGTACATCCGCTCGCCGGGCATTCCGAACGGATCGGCGACGAACCGCTCCGCCGTCAGGCCGGGGCGGCCCAGGTAGCCGCGGGCCAGGCTCGGCCCGCCGAGGTACAGCTCGCCGGTGACGCCGACGCCGGCCGGCTGGAGCCCGCCGTCGAGGACGTAGGCGCGGACGTTGGGGTCGGGGCGGCCGATCGGCAGCGGTCCGGCGTCGTCCGGGTCGTAGTGACAGGTCACGGAGTTGATGGTGACCTCGGTCGGGCCGTAGGCGTTGAAGAGCGCCCGGCGGCCACTCCCCCAGCGCCGCGCCAGTTCGGGGTCGAGGCGCTCGGCGCCGACGACGAAGAACACGTCGGGGTCGACGGTGCGGTCGTCGGGCATCGCGGCCAGGAACGACGGCAGCAGGTTCACGCCCGTCACCCGGTGCTCGACGATGTAGTCGAGGAGTTCGTCGCCGGGGACGCGCACCTCCTCGGGGGCGATCACGGACGTGCCGCCGGACAGGAGCGGCACCATGGTCTGCCAGAACGCGACGTCGAAGCTGGTCGACGCGAAGTGCAGGTACCGGTCGTGCTCGGTGACGCCGACGACCTCCTCCTGCAGCGCGATCAGGTCGGGCACGCCCCGGTGGGTCACACCGACGCCCTTGGGCCGCCCGGTGGTGCCGGAGGTGTAGATGACGTACGCGAGCGCGTCCTCGGTCAGCCTGGCGCGGGCCTCGGCCGGGTCGGTGTCCGGCGCGGCGGCGAGGGTGGCAGGGTCGTCGAGGCGCAGGACCGGGAGGTCGCGGTCGACGGGGAGTTCCGCGCCGGTGGAGACGACGGCGGCCGGGGCGATGTCGTCGAACATGAACGCGAGCCGCTCGCGGGGGTAGCTCGCGTCCATCGGCACGTAGACCGCGCCCGCCTTGACCACGCCGAACAGCGCGACGGTCATCTCGATGTCGCGTCCGAGCAGCACCGCGACCGGGTCCTCGGGCCGTACGCCGCGCGCGATCAGCGCGTGGGCGAGCCGGTTGGCCTGCCGGTCCAACTCGGCGTAGGTGAGGCTGCGTTCGCGGCAGACGAGGGCCTCGGCGTCGGGCTTGCGCTCGACCCAGGCGGCGAACTCGTCGAGCCAGTGGCCGCGCTTCTTGGCGGGGACGATCTCGGTGCCGGTGCGCAGGATGCGCTCGCGCTCGTCGGGGTCGAGCGCGGGCAGCCGGAGCGCGGGGCGTGCCGGGTCGTCGACGATCTCGCGGAGGATGTTGTGCAGCCAGCGGCCGTAGTCGCGCACGGTGCCCGCGTCGAAGGCGCGCGGCTGGTAGCCGAGGCCGACGGTGATCTCGTCGTCGGGGATCACGATGACGGTCAGGGCGTAGTGCGTGGCGTCGGTGATGTCGACGCCGGCCAGGTCGAGCCCGGGTGCGAGCGGGGTGCGCTTCCGGCTGGACAGCGGGAAGTTCTCCATCACGAGCATCGTGTCGAAGAGTTCGCCGACGCCGACCGCCCGCTGGATCTCGGGCAGACCGACGTGGTGGTGCTCGGCGAGGGCGACGCTCTCGGCGTGCACGTGGGCCATGAGGTCGCTCGCGGTCTGGTCCTGGGTGTGCCGGACGCGGACCGGGATCGTGGTGCCGAGCTGGCCGATCATCGACTCGACGCCGTCGACCTCGGCGGGCCGCCCGGAGACGGGGCAGCCGAAGACGACGTCGCGGCGGCCGGTGAGCTTGCCGAGGAGCAGGCCCCAGGCGGTCTGGAGGACCGTGGTGAGGGTGACGCCCTGCTCGCGGGCGAAGGCGCGCAGCCGGTCGCTGAACTCGCGGCCCAGGGCGACGGTTTCGCGGCCCGGCCGCTCGACGCCGGTCGTGGTGCTCGCGGGCGCGAGGCGCGTCGCGTCGTCGACGCCGGCGAGCGCGTCGCGCCACGCGGCGAGCGAAGCCTCGCGGTCCCGTCCCGCGAGCCACCGGAAGTACTCCGAGAGCGGCGGGGCTGAGGGGGCGGCGGGGCCGCCGCTCAGCTCGGCGTAGAGGGCGAGGAGGGTGCGGCCGACGAGCGGCATCGACCAGCCGTCGAGCAGCGCGTGGTGGTTGGTGATGACCAGCTTGTGCTCGGCGGGGCCGACGCGGGACAGCAGGAAGCGGATCAGCGGCGGCCTGGCCGGGTCGAACGGACGCTCCAGGTCTTCCTTGGCGGCCTCGGGGAACCGGTCGTCCTCCCGCCAGTCGAGGGTCACGTCGGCGGGGATCACCTGCACGACGTCGTCCCCGGCGGTGCCGAGGTACACGCGCAGCGCCGGGTGGCGGCGAAGCAGTTCGCGGGCGGCCTCGGCCATCCGGTCGGGCCGCACCTCGCCGACCAGGGTCGTCACGGCCTGCACGACATAGACGTCGGCGTCGTGGTCGTCGCGTACCAGGGTATGGAAGGAGAGCCCGACCTGCAGCGGTGTGGCGGGCAGGACGTCGGTGATGCGGCCGGTGCGTTCGAGGGCGTCGATGGCCGACTGGTCGAGGGCGACGAGCGGCAGGTCCGAGGGGGTGAGTCCGCCCTCGGTGTGGCGCGCGTGCTCGGCGAGCGCGTCGAGCGCGGCGGCCCAGGCGTTCCGCAGCGCCAGGACGGCGTCGGCGCCGAGCACCTCGGTCGCGGCGGTCCACTCGACGGCGAGCCGTGGCGCGCCCTCCTCGTGGACGAAGCAGTTGAGGGCGAGGACCTGCTCAAGTGCCTTGGCGGCGGGCTCGGTCACCGAGAAGGCGTCGTGTTCCGGCAGCCGCCAGCCGGTGTCGGGCAGCGAGGCGAACCGGCCGAGGTAGTTGAGGAGGACGTCCGGCGGCGGCGTGGCCGCGAGCTCGGGGCCGGTCTCCGGGTCGAGGTGGCGCAGGACGCCGTAGCCGATCCCGTTGTCGGGGACGCCGCGTCTGGCCTCCTTGGCCGCGCGCAGCACCTCCCCCACGCCGTCGGCGAGGGGGACGCGGACCGGGTACTCGCTGGTGAACCAGCCGACCGTACGGGACAGGTCGAGGTGTTCGCGGCCGTGGCCCTCCATCGACACGGTCACCGCGTCGCCCGACAGGCCCCACTCGCGCAGGGCGAGCACGAGCGCGGCGAGCAGCACCTCGTCGACACCGGCGCGGTAGGCCGCGGGCAGCGTCGTCAGGACCGCCTCGGTGACCTCGGGCGAGGCCACGGTGACCGACCGGTGGGCGGTGGCCACGGTGTCCCGGGCGGGGTCGAGGGGCCGGACGCCGAGCCGGGAGGCGGCGGCGAGCGCGGCGCGCCAGTGGTCGAGTTCGTCGCGTCGCGCGCCGGACGCGCCCTGCTCGGCGAGGAGCGTGGCGTGCCTGCGCCATGACGCGCCGGCCGGTTCGAGGGTGCCGCCCGTGCAGGCCGCGTGGAGGTCGGGCAGCAGGATGCGCCAGGACACGCCGTCCATGGCGAGGTGGTGGACGACTAGGACGAGGCGGTCGGAGGTGCCGTCGCCGGTGCGGCCGTTGGCGATGTCGTCGCCGGTACGGAGCAGGGCCGCCCGCATCAAGTCGCCCGAGCGCGGGTCGAGTTGTCCGGCGAGGCGCTCGGCCAGGGCGGTCACGTCCTCGCCGTGGACCTCGTCGACGACGGCCCGTACGGCGCCGCGCGGCAGCACTTCGAGGCCGTCGCCCGCCCGGAGCCGCAGCGCGTCGTGGTGGTCGAGCACCGCCTGTACGCCCGCCGTCAGGTCGGCGAGACCGAGTCCGTCGACGTGCAGGGCCGTCCACTGCGCGTAGGAGGCGACGACGTCCACGTCCGGGTGCGGGTCGAGGAGGCCGCGCACGATCGGGGGCGCGGGCACGGGCCCTGTCGGGTCGTCCACCGGCTCGGCCACGTCCTCCGCCAGTCCCGCCGACGCGGCGAGGGCGGCGAAGGTGCGGCGCGCGAGAAGGTCCCGGGGCCGGAGTTCGAGGCCTCTGGCCCGCAGTCGGCTGCTGATGGTGATCGCGGTGATGCTGTCGCCGCCGAGGGAGAAGAAGTCGTCGTCCACGCTGACCCGGTCGACCTCGAACACCTCGGCGAGGACCGCGCAGAGCAAGCGTTCCCGCTCGGTCTGCGGTTCGCGGCCGCCGCCGGCGGAGACGGGTGCGGGCAGGGCGGCGCGGTCGAGCTTTCCGTTGGTCGTGACGGGCAGCTCGTCGAGTACGACCACGGCGGCAGGCACCATGTGCTCGGGCAGCGTCGAGGCCAGTCGGGCTCGTACGGCGTCCCCGGTGACCGTGGTCGACACGACGTAGCCGATCAGCCGGGACGACCGGACGGTGGCGGCCGCCGCAGTCACGCCCGGCACGGCGCCGAGCGCGGCCTCGACCTCGCCGGTCTCCACCCGGTGGCCGCGGATCTTGACCTGACCGTCGCCGCGGCCCAGGTAGTCCAGGCCCCGGCCCGGCACCCACCGGGCCAGGTCGCCGGTGCGGTACATGCGGGCGCCGGGCGGGCCGAAGGGGTCGGCGACGAACCGGTCGGCGGTCGCCCCCGGCCTGCCGAGGTAGCCGCGGGCCAGGTGCGGGCCTGCCAGATACAGCTCACCCGTGCGGCCGTGCGGGACGGGCTGCAGCGCGCTGTCGAGCACGTGGACGCGGGTGCCCGCGAGCGGGTGACCGATCGTCGGTTCGCCGCCGTCGATGCGGGCGGTGGTGGCGTCCACGGTGGCCTCGGTCGGCCCGTACATGTTGCGGGCGGTGACGCCGGAGTCGGCGATCCGCCGCCAGAGCGCGGGCGGGGTGGCCTCACCGCCGAGGACGAGCAGTGTCGGCCGGCGGTCGAGGAGGCCGCCGTCGATCAGCGGCGCGGCCATCGAGGGCGTGGTGTCGACGACGTCGATGCCGTCGCGGGCGTACGCGTCGAGCAGCGCGTCGGCGTCGCGGGCTGTCTCGGCGTCGTAGACATGCAGTTCGTGCCCGCACAGCAGCCACATCAGGTGGTCGAACGCGGAGTCGAAGGCGAAGGAGTAGGTGTGCGAGACGCGCAGTGTGCGCTTCGCGGCGCCCTCGGCCTCGGCGATGACCGTCGACCGCTGGTGGTGCAGGAGTGCGGCCAGGCCGCCGACGCGGCCGAGCACGCCCTTGGGGCGGCCGGTCGAGCCGGAGGTGTGGATCACGTAGGCGAGGTGGTCGGGGTGCCGGGGCGCGGCCAGTTCACCGGCTGTCAGAGGGGTGCCGGGCAGGGTGGCGGCCTCATCGACGAGGGTCTTCCAGGGCAGCCCCTCGACCGTGCCGACGGCGGTGAGGACCAGGGCGGGGCGGGTGTCGTCGATCAGTCCGCGCAGCCGCTCGGGCGGGTAGGCGGTGTCCAGGGGCAGGAAGGCGGCGCCCGCGTCGAGGACGGCGAGGAGGGCGGTCACCGAGTCGGCGGAGCGCGGCAGCGCCAGCGCCACGACGCCGTCCGTCCCGATGCCGCGGGCCCGCAGCGCGCGGGCGAGCCGGTGCACGCGCTCGGCGAGGTCCTGCGCGGACAGCCGCTCGTCGCCGCACACGAGGGCGGTGTGCCCGGGGTCGGCGGCGGCCATGGCGTCGAACGCGGTCGGTACGTCCACGGGGGTGCCGGGCAGCGCGGGCGGGCACCAGTCCGCGAGGACCCGGTCCACGTCACCGGCCAGGGCGATCCGGCCGACGGTCCGTCCGTCGATCAGCCCGGCGAGCAGGGCCCGCAGCCCGGCCAGCGAACTGTCCACGGACACCTGGTCGTTGGTCCTCGCGTCGACCTCGAAGCCGAGCAGCAGTCCGCCGTCGCGGGCGGGCAGGACGCTCAGGCCCATGTCCTCCGGCGGGCCGCCCGCGACGTTGCGCATGACGCCACTGGCCCCGGCGAAGTCGAGCGCCAGGTCGAACGCCTTGAGGTTGATGCCGCGTCCGTGGAGCAGCGCGCCCGCGCCGGGTACACCGAGGTCACGGGGCAGGTCCTCGCCCCGGTAGCGCTGGTGGTCGCGCATCTCCTTCATCGCGGCGGCGACGCGGCGGCTCAGCTCGCCGAACCCGTCGCCGGGCCGGACCGTCACCCGCAGCGGCAGGACGTTGACCGCCATGGCGGGGGTGCGCAGTTCGACGGATCCCGTCCGGCACATCAGCGGCAGCGCGAACACCACGTCGGTGCGGCCGAGCACGCGGTGCAGGAAGGCGGCGTAGCAGGCGATCAGCGCCTCGCCCCAGGTGACGCCCTCGGTGTCGGCGAAGGCGCGGAGGCGGGCCGTCTCCTCGGGCGAGAGGGCGGCGCGGGCGGTCAGGGTGCGGTCGGGCGCGCCGGTCGCGGCGTCGGCGTCGCCCAGGTCGGGCAGGGGGGTGAAGCGCTCGACCCAGTACGCGCGGTCCTCGGTGAACCGGTCGCTGTCCCGGTAGGCGCGGTCGGCGGCGACGAGGTCGGCGAAGGCGCCGAAGGTCGACTTGCGCGGCTCGGCGCCCTGGACCAGGGCGGTGTAGCGGGCGGCGGTGCGGCGGGCGAGCATCGCGGCGGTGTAGCCGTCGAAGACGAGGTGGTGGCCGAGCTGGGTGTACCAGACCTCGCGGTCGGAGAGCCTGATGACGGTGCGTGCGTACAGCGGCCGGTCCACCATGCCTCGGCAGGCCTCCCCCACCCGGGCCCGCTCGGCGTCGACAAGCGCGTGGGCGGCGGCGACGGGGTCGGCCTCGCCGCTGACGTCGACGAATCCAGGCGCCGCGACCGGTTCCTGACTGATCGTCTGGCGCGGCCCTTCGGGGGTGTCGTACACCCGCAGCCGCAGGGTCTCGGCTTCCTCGGTGGTCGCCCGGACCGCCTCGGTGAGTGCGGCGACGTCGACCGGCTCGCCGCCGGATATCTCCACGACGTCGCCGACCACGTAATACGGCGAGTCCGGTTCGAGGCGCTGCGCGTTCCAGATGCCCGTCTGGGCGCCGGTCAGGGGGAGCAGGCCGTCCGAGGAGACGCTTGCGGTGCTCAACTTACTCTCCTTGCAGTGTGGGGACGACCATCGGCGTATCGGTCACCGGGTCGGGGACGATGACGCTCGGCAGGTCGAACACGTCCTTGATCAGCGCGGCGTCCACGATGTCCCCGGGGTCGCCCTCGGCGACCACCCGGCCGTCCTTCATGGCGACCAGGTGGTCGGTGAAGCGGCACGCCTGGTTGATGTCGTGCAGGACGGCGATCACCGTGCGGCCCTCGTCGCGCAGCCTGGCGAGCAGGCCGAGCAGTTGGTACTGGTGCGTGATGTCCAGGAACGACGTCGGTTCGTCGAGCAGCAGGTAGGGCGTCCGCTGGGCGAGGACCATGGCCATCCACACGCGCTGGCGCTGTCCGCCGGACAGCTCCTGCACCGGCCGGTCGGCCAGGTCCGCGACGCCGGCGGCGGCCATCGCCTCGGTGACGGCCGCCTCGTCGTCGGGCGACCGGAGCGCGAGCAGTGACTGGTGCGCGAACCGGCCGCGGCCCACCAGGTGGCGGACCTTGATGTCGTCGGGGGCCAGCGGGTCCTGCGGCAGGAAGCCGAGTTGCCTGGCCAGTGCCTTGGCCGGGTAGCCGCCGACGTCGCGGTCGTCGAACCGCACGTGTCCGTCGGCGGGGCGCAGCAGGCGCACGAGCGCGCGCAACAGGGTGGACTTTCCACAGGCGTTGGGGCCCACGATGGCGGTGAACGCGCCGTCGGGGACGTCGAGGCTCAGCCGTGTGGACACCACCCGGTCTCCGTAGCGCAGGGTGATGTCCCGCGCGGTCAGGCGTGCGGTCACGCGCGCCCCACCTCCTTGGTCAGCAGCCAGATCAGGTAGCAGCCGCCGATCGCGGTGCTCACCACGCCGACCGGCAGGGCGACCGGCGCGAGGAGCATCTGGGCGATCAGGTCGGCGCCTTGGAGCAGTACCGCTCCGGTCAGCGCGGCCGGGAGCAGCGGCACTCCGGCGGCGCCCGCGAGCCTGCGCCCGATCTGCGGGGCGGCGAGGGCGATGAACGCGATGGGCCCCGCGACCGCGGTGACGGTGGCCGTGCAGCCGACGCCGACGAGGACCATCAGCAGGCGCAGCCGGTTGAGTGCGACGCCGGTGGTGACCGCGATCGCGTCGCCGAGCGACGCCTGGTGCATGGCGTGGGCCCGCGACGCCATGAGGGCGAGGAGTACGGCGATCACCGCGAAGGGGATGCCGAGGTCGTCCCAGCCCACGCCGGCGAGTGAGCCCGCGCTCCAGCCGACGGCGGCGATCGCCACCTCCAGGTCGGCGCGGAGCACGATCCACGAGTTGATCGCGGTCACCATCGCGTTGACGGCGATACCGATCACCACGAGGCGCAGTCCGGAGAAGCCCCGGTCGAACGAGAGCAGGTAGATCACGGCCGCGACGAGCAGTCCGCCGAGCACGGATCCTGTGGCCAGTTGGGCGGATGTGCCCGACAGGACGGTGAGGGCGACCAGGGCGCCGGTGTAGGCGCCGGCGTCGAGGCCGATCACGTCCGGGCTGCCGAGCGGGTTGCGCGTGAGGTTCTGGAAGATCGCCCCGGCCACGCCGAGCGCGGCGCCGAAGACCAGTCCGGCGAGGACGCGCGGCAGCCGCCAGTCGGAGATCACCACGGAGCGGTCGGTGCCGGTCAGCGAGGCGAACACCTCGCCGGGCGTGGACCATGACGCGCCGTAGCACAGCCCGAGCAGGCCGAGGCCGAGCATGAGGGCGACCAGAGCCGCGACGAGCAGCACGGTGCGGCGTTCGGCTTTCAGTACGAGTGTGCTCACAGTGCCCCCGCCCCGTAGCGGCGGACGGCCCAGATCAGCATGGGTCCGCCGAGGAACGCGGTCACGACGGCCACCGGCACCTCGCCGGTGGGGAGCAGCACCCGCGAGCCGATGTCGGCGACGAGGAGCAGGATCGGGCCGAGCACCATCGAGTGGAGGATGAGCCACGGCACCGAGCCTCCGGCGGGTCTGCGTACCAGGTGCGGCACAATCAGGCCGACGAAGAGGATCGGTCCCGCGACCGCTGTCGCCGCGCCGCTGAGCACGGTGATCAGCACGAGCGCGGCGACCCGCACCCGGCTGACGTTCGCGCCCAGGGTGTGCGCGACGGTCTCGCCGAGCGACAGGGCGTTGAGCGCCCGGCTCAGCAGCAGGGCGCCGATCAGGGCGGCCCCGATGACGGTCAACGGCAGGGCCAGCGGCGCCTGTTCGCGTGCCGCGAGGGAGCCGACCGACCAGAACCGGTACGCGTCGAAGGTGTCGGGGAGCATCAGCCGCAGACCCAGTGCGACGCCGCTCAGGACGGCGGTCAGGGCCACGCCGGCGAGCACCAGACGCAGCGGCGAGTGCCGTCCGACGGCGGCGACGAGGAGCGCCGCGCCGACGGAGCCGAGGACCGCGAAGCCCAGTTCGCCGGCCTGACCGGCCGTCAGGCCGAGTGCCGAGCCGATGGTGATGGAGAATCCGGCGCCCGCGGTGACCCCGAGGATGCCGGGCTCGGCCAGCGGGTTGCGGGCCAAGGTCTGGATGAGCGCGCCCGCCACCGCGAGGGCGGCGCCCACCGCGACGGCGAGCAGCGCCCGTGGTGCCCGGACGTCGCGCACGACCACGTGGTCGTCGGTGCCCCGGTAGTCGAAGAGGGCCCGCAGGACCTCGCCGGGTGCGACGGAGCGGGCTCCGACGCCGATGCTGAGCACGGCGACGACGGCCAGCAGCACGAGGCCGCCGATGAGCAGGCCGGTCTGCGGGACGGCCCGTCTGGTCACGGCCGCCTCGGAGGCGCGGCCCGCGACGGTCACCGCTTCAGGAGGGGCGCGAACGACGTGTCGATCGCGTCCAGGGTCTTCATGGCCTGCCCGTAGGTCGCGGCCTCGGTGTAGCGGATCGGGAAGGTCTTGCCGGCCTTGACGGCGGGCAGGTTCTTCCAGAGCTTCGAGTCCATGACGTACTTCACCGGCTTGGGGATGCTGCCGTCGGCGTTGACCGAGTAGGTGATGGCGTCGGCCTTGCCGAGCGCGGCCGGGAGCTCCTCGATGGACGGGTACTCACTGACCGCCTTCGAACCGGGTCCCGGCTTCTTGACCTTGCCGTAGTACTTGGCGCCGACGTCCTCGGCGATGTTGGTGCCCCACGAACCGCCGAACTCCCGCTGGAAGGTGCCCTTCGCGGTCTCGCCGTACGCGCCGACGTGCCCGAGCTTGAGCTTCGGGAGCACGTCCTTGTACTTCTTGGCCAGCTCGCCGGCCTTGGCCTCGTACGTGGCCTTTGCGACGTCGAACTTCTTGAGCGCGCCCGCCGCGTCGGACTGCTTGTGCGTCAGTTTGCGCCACGCGGACGGCACGGTCGGGCCGATCGCCACGACCGGGGCGATGCCCTCGAGCCGCTTGACGTCGATGTCACCGAGCACCGGGGCGGGGACGCCGATGACGATCAGGTCGGGCTCGGCCTCGGCGATGGCCTCGTAGTTGGTCTCGGTCGCCAGCTCGCCCGCCACCTTGGGCGTCTTCTTGTACGTGGCGAGGTCCTGCTTGCTCATCATCGGCTCGCCGCGCTTCCACGACGAGATGCCGACGAGCGGGGCGCCGCCCTCGATCATGGCCGGGACGGCGTAGCCGGTGGCCACCACACGCTTCGGGTCGGCCGGGATGGTGATCTTGCCGTTGTCGGCGGCGAAGACCCGGGTCTTCCCCTTGCCCGAGTCGTCCGAGCCACCGTCCGACGACCCGCATCCGGTCACCACCAGGGCCAGCGCCACGGCGCCGACCAGGGCCGACGATCTGCGTATGGACATGTTTTTACGCTCCTTGTTGCTTGGATGAGGCATCAGTGACAGTGGGTCAGTGGTCGTCTTCGTCGAAGTCGGCGACGCCGCGCTTCCAGTAGCCGGTGATGTCGTGATCGGCCTTGTCCAGCCCGAGCACGTCGCGGACCCAGCGGCGCAGCGGCTTGATCTGCCCGGCCTCGCCGGCGACCCACACGTAGACCCGCTCGCCCTCGGGCACGGTCACGGCGGTCACGGCCCGTTCCAGCGCGCCACCCGTGCCCGCCGGGACGCCGCCCCGGTGCAGCCAGCGCACCTCGACGCCCTCGGGCGCGGACAGCTCGATCTCCTCGCCGGCGTCGGCGACTTCGACGAACGCCCAGCCCCGCGCCGTCCGGGGCAGTTCCTCCAGCCAGCGCGCGATCGCGGGCAGCGCCGTGATGTCGCCCGCGAGGAGATAGCGGTCGTAGGTGTGCGGCACGATCAGCCCGCCGGGCGGTCCGGCGACGTGCACGACGGCTCCCGGCTCGACCGCGTGCGCCCAGTCCGACGCGAGCCCGCCGTCGTGCGGCACGATGTCGATGTCGAGCTCACCGGTCACCGGGTCGTACCGGCGCACGGTGTACTCCCGCGAGGTGGGGGCAGGTCGCGGCCAGCGCAGCATCGCCCCGTTCCGCTCGGGCAGCCGCAGCGAGCCGTCCGGCTCCGGGAACACGAGCTTCACGTGCTCATCCGGGGCGTGCGCCTCGAACCCCTCGGTGCCGGGCCCGCCCAGGGTCAGCCTCAGCAGACCGGTGCCGACCATGGCGGTGCGGACGACCTCGACCTCCCGGATGCCGATCGGGTAGCCCACCTTCTCGGCGTGCAGGCCCGCGCGGACCTCGGCGATCCGGTCCAGGTGCCGGTGCCGGTGGTCGACGCGGCTCACGCGGCACGCCCCGTCAGGAGCTCCGTCCAGTGGCCGAGTTCGGGCTGCTCGGCGAGGTCGGGGAACTCCAGCGTGGTCGCCCCCGCCGCACGCCAGCGCTGGACCAGCGTCATGATCCGCACCGAGTCGAGACCGAGGTCGAAGAGGTCGTCGCCGGGAGCGATCTCGGTGGGCTCGCAGTCGAGCAGCTCCGCGATGTCGGCGCGGACGCGCTCGGGCGACAGGGTCTGGCTCATCGGATGGCTCTCCTTCGAAAACGGGTGCCGACAGCACGGCAGGCCCGTCGACCCCTGCGTACTGAGGCAAGGCTAACCTAACTTAATCTTGGTCATGGCATGCAAACGGGAGGCCCTCCAAAGGGCCTCCCGTGGATCTGCCTCAGCTGTCGCCGCGTCACATGGACGGTGGTCGCCGCCGGTTGTCGGGCGCCACATCGAGGAGAGCGTTCTCGACGACCTCGGCGAGGGCCGGATGGATCCACAGCGGACGGGCGGCGACGTCCCGGGCCGAAAGACCGAAGGTCATGGCGAGGACCAGCGGCTGGATGAGCGTGGCGGCCTGCGGGCCGAGCACGTGCGCGCCGAGCAGACGGCCCGATCCCCGGTCGGCCAGCACCTTGCAGAAGCCCTGGCCGTCCTCGAGCGCCCAGCCGTACGCCACATCCTCGTACCGGCACGAACCGACCACGTAGTCCCGGCCCTGTTCACGGGCCTCCTGCTCGGTGAGCCCCACCTGGGCGATCTCGGGGCGCGCGAACACGGCGGCGGGCACGACGTCGTAGGACATCGTGCGCGGCTCGTCGGGGTGCAGCAGATTGTGGGCCACCACCTCGCCCTCGCGGTTGGCCACGTGCTTCAAGGGCGGCCCGGCGGCGATGTCGCCGAGCGCCCAGACCCCGGCGGCGCTGGTGCGCAGCTGCGCGTCGACCTCGATCAGGCCCTTGTCGTCGCAGGTGATGCCGGCCCGGTCCAGGTCGAGCCGGTCGCTGTTCGGCTTGCGGCCAGCGGCGACGAGCAACGTGTCCGCTTCGAGGACGGAACCGTCGTCGAGAGTCAGCCGCAGCTGTCCGGGGCTTCCCTCCACGCGCGTCAGCTCCCGGCCGAGACGCAGGTCGAAGCTGTCGCGCACGATGTCGGTGAAGGCCGCCGCGATCGACTCGTCCTGCTCGGAGAGCAGCCGGTCCTGCTGCTCGACGACGGTGACCGCGGTGCCCGCGGCGTGGAAGACGTGTGCCAGTTCGGCGGCGATGTAGCCGCCGCCGAGCACCACCATGCGCTCGGGAACCTCGTCGAGCCGCATCACGGTGTCGGACGTCTCGTAGGGCAGCCCGGACTCCGCGACCACCGGCGGGACCGCGGGGCGGCCGCCCGCGACGACGACGATCCGGTCCGCGCCGACCTGTTCCGTCCCGTCCGCCGTCTCCACCAGGAGCTCGCGCTCCCCGGTGAACCGGGCGCGCCCGCGGTACACGGTCACGAAGTCCGACGCACGGCGGCCTTCCTCGCCTTCGCGCGCGACGGCGTCGAGCCGCCCGAAGACGCGTTCCTGGACGCCCGCCCAAGAGACTCCGTCGGGTTTCGCCCGTACGTTGTGCCGTTCGGCCTCGCGGACGGTGTCGGCCACTTCCGCCGTCACGGCGAGCATCTTGCTGGGGATGCAGCCCACGTTCAGGCAGGTGCCGCCGAAGGGGCCCTCCGCGACGAGAGCCACGTCCAGATGCGAGAAGCGGTCGTCGATCAGCGCGTTGCCGGTGCCCGCGCCGAGGACAAGGAGATCATGATGTCTCATATGTGGAGCGTATCCGCGTATGCCCGTTACACACCTGGGGAGCGGCGCGGCCGTCCGTCATGGGTGCCGCCGCGGCCGCCCGTCACAGGTGCCCGGCCGTCCGTCACAGATGCCGCGGCGGGCTGTTGCGGACGGCCGAGCGGCGCGCCCACAGCGCGCACGCCAGCAGCACGAGTCCGGCGAAGCTGTACGCCCACGCGTTGGACGCGCCCGTCGCCGCGCCGACCCCCCAGGCCAGCGACCACACGGCGAACAGAACGCACAGGGCGCTCCACGCGAGCGTCCACATCCGGTGGCGTGCCTCGAGACGCTGCGCGGTACCGCGCTCCATCTCCCCCATGCCGGGCTCGCCGCCCGGCTCTTCACGTATCGTCATAAGCCCCCGGGTGCCCCGGAGTTGATGGGTGAATCACCCCCGGAACCCCCGGCACTCACAAGTGGCGCGTGACGGCCTGCTGGGCGCTCGCGGACGCCGAGCGGACCGCCCCGGCCGCGTTCCCCGCCACGCCGCTCAGCGTGTGCGCGGCCTCGCGCCGGGTGCGGCGGGCCGCCCGTCGGCCGCTGACCGCCGCGCTCCGGGTGCGGTACGCGACCGACGGCTTGCCGTGGGTGTCGGCCGCCGCCAGCAGCAGCCCTCCGAGCAGCGAGACGTTCTTGATGAACTGGGTGCGCTGGGCGGCCCGCTGCTCGGGGTCCTTCTCCTTCCACCAGGCGTGCCCGGCCAGGGTGGTCGGCACGAGGGTGCCCGCCAGCGCGAGGGCGGCCACGCGCGGCAGCCGCCCGGTGGCGAGCATCAGGCCGGCGCCCAGCTGTACGGCACCGTTGATGCGGACGAGGCGCTCCGGATCCTCCGTGAGCCAGGGGATGCGGGAGCTCACCGGAGCCGTGACGGGCTCGGCGGCCGGGGCCACGCGCTGCGGGTCCCTGAGCGTGTGCAGCCCGCCGGTGACGAAGACGGAGGCGAGCATCGGGCGTGCGCATTTCCTGAGAACAGCCATGCCTTCCGGCTGCCCCCAATGCACACACTCAGACACGGTTTCGAGGATCCGCTCGGGGTACGGGGAACAGGAATCCCGAGACAACCCGACGACACCCACCGCCTCGGCGGTGAGAGCCCCAGGAGGACCTCATGGCCGGACTGCTCGCACGCATCAGGGCGTACAGCCGCACCCCGCAGGGCCGACGGACCGTCAGTTCCGTGCGCCGGGCCGCCGCCGACCCGCGCAAGCGCGCGCAGGCCCGTTCGCTCCTCTCCCGGCTGCGCGGACGCCGCTGACCCGGCGCGCGCCCGACGAGGCGGGCGAAGATCGATGAGTTTCTCCACGTCCCGCGGTCATCAGTGATAATCGACGGCCCAGACCTTCAGGAGAACTCAGATGCGCACGCTGATCAGCACCGCCTTCGTCTCGCTCGACGGCGTCGTGGAGGCCCCCGGCGGCGAGCCCGGTTACCGGAACTCCGGGTGGACGTTCAAGGACATCGAGTTCGTCCCGGAGGCGTTCGAGATCAAGGGCCGGGAGCAGCAGGAGGCCACCGCGATGCTGCTGGGCCGGGTCAGCTACGAGGCGTTCAGCCAGGTCTGGCCCGACATGGCGGACTTCGCCGACTACAAGTCGATGCCCAAGTACGTCGTCTCCACCACCCTCGGCGAGGGCGACCTGGTGGCGGACTGGGGCGAGACGACGATCCTGCGCTCGCTCGACGAGGTCGCCGCGCTGAAGGAGACGGAGGGCGGCCCGATCATCGTGCACGGCAGCGCCGCCCTCAACCGGAGCCTCTCGGACGCCGGCCTCATCGACCGCTACCACCTGCTCGTGTTCCCCCTGCTGCTCGGCGCGGGGAAGCGGCTGTTCAGCGACACGGACAAGGACACCCAGAAGTTGAAGCTCGTCGAGCACGAGGCCTACGCCAACGGCCTGCAGAAGAACGTCTTCGACGTGATCCGCTGAGCCGACTGTGACTGTGCGGACTTTGATCTACGCCCCGGCGGCGCTGCTCTTCCTCGCCTTCTGCTGGCGCATGGTGCGCGAGCGCCGCCGGTTCGGCAACGCGGTGCTGCTCGGGCTCGCCGCGCTCTGCGGGCTTGCGGCCTGGATGTACGAACTGGTCTCGTCCGGCTCCACATCGGGGCTGGTCGTCGCCGTCTCGCTGCTCGCCCTGGGTGGCGTGGGCATCCTCGTGCTCGTGTGGCTGCTCTTCCTCAACGGCCTGCGGATGGTGCGCAAGGAGGGCAGAAGCCCCACCAACATGCTTTCCCTGATGGGTGCCCTGTGCATCGTCGCCGTCGTGGCCCTGGTGGTCACGGCCGCCGTCCTGCGGACGCCGGTGATGATCGGCGTGGGCGTGGCGGCACTCGGCCTCACCTGTTACATCTCGTTCCTGTTCCTGAGTTTCGTCGTGTACGCGTTCCTCTACGGCCGGCTGCGCATCCGCCGCAAGGCCGACTTCGTGGTCGTGCTGGGCTCCGGCCTCATCGGCGGGTCCACGGTGCCGCCGCTGCTGGCGAGCCGGCTCCTGCGGGCGCAGGAGGTGCACGCGCTGCTCAGCAAGCGCGGTGGCGCGCCCGTTCTCATCACGTCCGGAGGGCAGGGGCCGGACGAGGACGTGCCGGAGTCCCACGCGATGGCCGACTTCCTGACGGAGCGCGGCTTCCCCGCCGACCTGATCGAACGCGAGGACCGGTCGACGACGACCGAGGAGAACCTGCGGTTCAGCAAGGCGATCATGGAGAAGTCCGATCCGGGCTACCGGTGCGTCGTCGTGACGAACAACTACCACGCGTTCAGGGCCGCGCTCACGGCCCGGCGGCTCGGCGTCAGGGGCCAGGTCGTCGGCTCGACCACGGCGGCGTACTTCTGGCCCAACGCGACGATCCGCGAGTTCGCCGCCGTCCTCGTCGCCTACAAGCGGACCAACATCGCCATGTGCCTGCTGTTCGTCCTCGGTGGCGTGCTGGCCTGGGCCGCGCGCTGAGCCGAGCATGTGAGCGGCCGCGTCTCTGTCCCACCAAGGCGCGGCCGCTCTCGCGCGCCACCCGTTTCTCCGCATGTCATTTCAGTAGAAAAGCCCTTTTTCTCCCTACGGTGGGCGGGTCGTACACCGAACCCACCCTGGAGTGCTCATGCGTCCCGCCCTGTCCCGTACCGTCGCCCTCTCCGCCGGCCTGCTGCTCTGCGCCGCCCCGGTGACCGCGTCCCTGGCCGTCGCCGACCCGGCAGCCCCCGCCCACGGTCAGCACGCGGCACCCAAGAAAGCGACCCTGACGGCGAAGGCCACGGTCAGATCGATCAAGGCGTGGGAGCAGTTCCGGGTCTACGGCTCCAGCACCGGGATGCGGGCGGGGACGCAGGTGACGCTGCAGCAACTGCAGAAGAAGCGCTGGGTGTCGCTGCCGATCCGGATGAAGACCAACAGGGCCGGGGCCTACAACCTGCGGGTCAAGCTCGGCATCAAGGGCCTCAACAAGATCCGCATCGTCGGCGGGGGCGCCGTCTCGAACGTCGTGCAGGTCACCGTCCGCTGACGCGGGCCGCACGCGTCGAGGGCGGGCCGTTGCGGATGGCGTCGATCGTCTCGTCCAGAGACATCTCCGAGCTGTCGAACCACTCGCCCTCGCCCGCGAGTTCGTTCCGCATCGCCCGGTCCAGGAAGGACCAGTCGTCCGCGAGGACCTTGTCCCGTGCGGTGAGCCGCCGGGACACGACCTTCACCGAGGGCGCGAGCACGATCAGCCGCAGCGGCAGGCCCTTCAGGTGCTCCCGGTAGAACTCCAGGTGCGCGCGCCGGACGACGACGTCGTCGATGACGGGCACGACACCGGCCGCGTGGAAGCTGCGCGCCAAGGCCGCCGCGTTGCGTGCCCGCAGCAGCAGTTGGCGGTCCGCCTCCACGTCCTCCTCCGGCGTGGGCAGGCGGCCGCCCGAGACGATGAGGTCCTGGAGGTGGTCACCCTCGATGTGCGCTCCGAGGGGAAACCGCCGGGCCAGGCCGTCCGACACCGAACTCTTCCCGGATCCCGGAATGCCGACGACGAGAAACACGTGCGGAGCCGGTTCGGTGTCGACGGCCTGACCCTGGAACGAGGTTTCCGGCATGCCTTGTGCAACTCTCCTCTACGTGCCCGGCGGCGGTCCGTCGCAGCGGTGCGACTGCAATGCCGGGCGAACGGAATCGCTTCACATACCGCACACAACCTCCCCCACGATCTTTACCCAACGGTTGATTACTGGATCAATTCCCAGTTGAGGGGCGCTTATTACTCAACCTTTGGCAGGATTTTGCTCTGTCATCTCACCGTAATGCGATGGCAAAGTGGGTGACACGACAGCCGTACAGGCTGACCGGGGCGACAGCGACCCGCCGTCACGGCGGGCCCGTGCCGCCCCACCGTCACCATCGACCCGACCACACCGCGTCCCGGCACCGCCGAAGCGACGCAGGAGGCAGGCCACCTTGAAGTCACTGATAGCCAACGCCCGTTCGTTCGCCACGACGCACGTGGCAGACCCCCGGAACGCAGCGGCATTCCAGGCCCTCGGCGCCGGGCAGTCACCGGAAGCCCTGTTCGTCACGTGCTCGGACTCACGCGTCGTACCGGCCCTGATCACCGGAGCACGCCCGGGCGAACTCTTCGAGCTCCGCACGGCGGGCAACATCGTCCCGCCCTACCCCGCCGGCGGCACGCACCCCGACAGCGGCCCCATGAGCGAGGCAGCCACCATCGAGTACGCGGTGTGCGTCCTCGGCGTCCGCGACATCGTCGTCTGCGGACACTCCCACTGCGGCGCGGTGGGCGCGCTGGTGCGGCGCGAGGACCTGTCGGCCGTGCCGGCGGTGCGCGACTGGCTGGAGCACTCCGTCGCCCCCGACGACGCCCTGCGCTCCCTCACCCCCACCTCGGCGGACGTGGCGGAAGCCGTGCAGACACACGTGCTCGCCCAGGTGGAGCGGCTGCGGGCGTACCCCTGCGTCCAGGAGCGCCTCGCCGAAGGCTCACTCACGCTGCACGCCTGGTACTACGAAGTCCACACGGGCACCGTCACCGCCCACCGGCCGTCGGACACCGGCCGGCCGTCGTTCAGTCCTCTGTGAGTGCCGCCGCTCTCCCCTGACCGGCCCACCCACACGACAGGACCCCCACCCTCATGTCCTCGCTTCCTTCCCCTTCCTCCCCCCTCCGCTCGCCCTTCAGCGCCCTGCGCGAACCGGGCGTGCTGCGTCGGGACATACTCGCCTCACTCGTCGTCTTCCTGGTCGCCCTGCCGCTGTGCGTCGGCGTGGCGGTCGCCTCCGGTGTGCCGGCCGAGCTCGGCCTCGTCACCGGCATCGTCGGCGGAATCGTCGTCGGCTGCCTGCCGGGCAGCGCCCTGCAGGTGAGCGGACCCGCCGCCGGACTGACCGTGCTGGTCTTCGAAGCCGTACGCGAGTTCGGGCTCAGCATGCTGGGCGCCATCGTGCTCCTCACCGGAGCGCTCCAGATCGTCCTCGGCCTGCTCCGCTGCGGGCGCTGGTTCCGCGCGATATCCGTCTCCGTCGTCCAGGGCATGCTGGCGGGCATCGGCCTCGTGCTGATCTTCGGCCAGCTGTACACCATGGCCGGGGCCGAGCAGCCGCGCTCCGGTGTCGACAAGATCACCGGAGTGCCCGGGCTGCTCGCCGACACCGTGCAGGACACCACGGCACTGACCGCCGCCGCCCTCGGCATCGGCACCATCGCCGTCCTCGTCCTCTGGCCGAAACTGCCCGCCGCGGCGCGCGTGGTGCCCGCCCCGCTGGCCGCCGTCGCGCTCGCCACCGCCGTCACCGCCGGATTCGGCCTCGACGTGGCCAACGTGTCGGTGCGCGGCATGGTCGACGCCATCCAGCCGCCCGGCCTCGGCGACCTGGCGGACCTGGGCACCGTGGCCGTGCTCGGCACCGTCCTCGCGTTCACCCTGATCGCGTCGGCCGAGTCGCTGTTCAGCGCGGCGGCCGTGGACCGCATGCACGACGGGCCGCGCACGCAGTACGACAAGGAGCTCGTCGCCCAGGGCGTCGGCAACACGGTGTGCGGGGTGCTCGGCGCCCTGCCGATGACCGCGGTCATCGTCCGCAGCTCCGCCAACGTCCAGGCGGGCGCCCGCACCCCTCTCTCCCGGATCCTGCACGGCGTGTGGCTCCTGCTGTTCGCGGTGCTCCTGCCTGCCGCGCTCGGCATCATCCCGCTGGCGGCGCTCGCCGGCGTCCTGGTGCACGCGGGCTGCAAGCTGATCCCCTTCAAGGAGATCGTCCCGCTCGCCCGCGCCCACCGCGGCGAGGCCGTGGTCCTCTCCGTCACGGCGATCGCCATCGTGGTGACCAACATGTTCGAGGGCGTCGTGCTCGGCCTGGTCCTCGCCGTGGTCAAGGCCGCCTGGGAGACCTCCCACATCCACCTGGACGTACGGGAGTTGACCGACGGGCGGATGGTGGTGACCCTCACCGGGAACGCCACGTTCCTGCGGCTCCCCCGCATCCTGGAGACGCTGGAAGCCATGCCGCAGGACCGGCCCATCGAGCTGGACCTCACAGAGGTCCGGCACCTGGACCACGCCTGCCGCACGACGCTGGAGAACTGGGCCCTGCGGCACAACGACAGCGGTACGGAAGCCGTCCGGATGAAGACACGTCCGGTGGCCGAGGCCGGGGCCTGACGCCCCCCTCACACCACCTGCCGCTCTACGAATTCCCCCTGCTCCGGGTGGCGAGCGCGACATGCTCGCCACCCGGTGTCCCACCCCTCGGCACAGCGTGCCGGTCAACCATGGAGGTTTCACCGTGGAACAGCTCATCAAGCGCATGACGGAGGAGTCCGTGTGGCAGAAGTGGGTCGCCGCCAACTCCGCCCAGGGCGTGAAGGAAGGCTGCATCAGCGCGACGCCGAAGAGCGGCTGCATCAGCGCCACCGGCAAGACCGGCTGTATCTCCTGACGCAGTGACCCGGCGGGGGGGGGGGGGGCCCCGGCCCCCCCCCCCCCCCCCCCCCCCCGCCCGCCCCCTACGCGCGGCGCCACCCCCCCCCCGGCAAAGCCGGGTTGTACCGCGTCCCGCGTGCCCCGGGGGGGGGGGGGCCCCCGCCGCCCCCCCCCCCGCCCCTCACTCCCCACCCCCCCCCCGTACCCCCGGAGCCCCCTTGAACCGCCTGCCGAGCGCCGACGTCCTGGAGAAGGTCCGGGACATCCCCCTCTACCGCGCGTCCGTCGAGCGCCGCGACTTCCCGATCCTGGAGAAGCCGGAGATCGCCCGGGACTTCCCGGCCAACTGGATGACCCCCGGGCTCGAACGCGCCCTGGAATCCGGCGAGGCGGAGTTCGTGCTGTCCACCGGCACCAACCACGCCCGCATGCAGCTCATCCGGCCGCCGTACTTCCTGCTCCGCTCCTACTACCGGCTGTGGAGCGAACACCCCGACCTCGGTCCCCTCTGGCACGAGGGCGCCCGGCGGATCTCACTGACCACCGTCCTCGCCACCGAGCACGTGGCGCGCGTCAACGCCCGTAAGCCGGGGGCCACCCCGGGCGAACGCTGGCTCGACGACCGGACGTTGTACCTCAACCGCCGTCTGGACCCGGCGGACTGGGACCGTGCCGAGGTCGAGCGCATGCTCGCCGAGATCCGCGAGGTGAGCGCCGCGCACCCGCGGGGTTCGTACCTCCTGGACTGCTCCGGCTATCACCTCGCGCATCTGGTCCGGAAGGTCGACGAGTGGGACCTGTGGGACCGGTTCCCCCGGCCGGGCGGCATCGTCCACGCCTACGAGTACACGCCGCTGAACGTCCGCGCGTATCTGCGCGCCCACTTCGACTGTCCGATCGTCGACCTCTTCGGCAGCACGGAACTGGGCTACCTCTTCTACAGCGCCGAGGACGGCCGCTACCGCCCTTATCTGCACGACATGAGTGTGGAGCTGATCCCGGTGGAGCCGGGCAGCGGAATCCACAGCCTCATCGTCACCAGCATCCGCAATCCGTACATGCCGCTGGTCCGCTACCGGTCCGGCGACTGTGTCCGCACCCACGACGGAAGCACGGACCCCGAGCGGATCGTCTCCTTCTGCGGCCGCGAGAAGGAACTGCTGCCGACGCCCGGCGGCCCCGTCGCACAGGCCGACCTCGACACGCGGGTCACGGCCGCGTCGCCCCGGATCTTCCTGCACCAACTGCACCTGACGGGCGAGGACCGGTGCGTGCTGCGGTGCACGACCTTCGACGAGAAGCCTCTCTCCCCCGCCGAGGACACCGAACTCGGCTCGACCGTCAGCGAGTTGACGGGCCGCACCTGCCGTGTGGAGCACGTCACCCACGTCCCGATCGGGCGTTCCGGCAAGTACGCCTGGCTGACCACGTCCTAGCGCCGAACCGACAGGAAACCCCCATGCACGCACCCGCGCCGAACGCGCCCGCGCCCACCGCCGAGGAGCTGCTCGGCACCGCCCTGTACGACGAGGTGGTCCGGCACTTCGCGACGAAGCCCGACGCCCCGGACGCCTCGTACATCAGGCACCAGGTCCGCGAATGCCTCCGCTACCTCTACCTGGTCTCTCGCCACCCCGACCGGCTCGGCGGTCTCTTCCTCCCCGTCGAGCAGGACATCGACGAGATCTGGCACTACCTCATCCTGCAGACCCGTGAGTACCGGGAGCTGTGCGAGCAGCGCCTGCCCGGCGGCCACTTCATCCACCACCGGAGCGTGTCCTACGACGCCTACCAGCAGGCGCCGGGCCGCGAGACGGCCGCCGAGGAGGCGCTGCGGTGGATCCCCCTCTACACCGCCGCGTTCGGCCCGTACGACGAGGACGCCCTGCCGCACTGGACGGTCGTGCGCTTCCTCCACGACGAGCTGGGGCTCTCCCTCGCGGAGATCGCGTCGTCGGCGGAGGGCTCGGAGAGCTAGGGCGTGGGCGGCGCGATCTGCGAGTGTGGGGTGAACGGCCGAAGACCACGCTTCGAGAGGATCACCTGGTGCAGATCAACGCCCTCATCATCGACGCCGCCGACCCCGAGCGGCTCGCCGCGTTCTGGTCCGAGCTGCTGGACAGGCCGGTCGTGGGCCGCACGGGACCGTACGTATGGCTGCGCCGGGAGAACGGCCTGGGCGTGGGGATCCAGCGCAGCGACGACCCGAAGCCCGGCAAGAACCGTCTGCACTTCGACCTCTCCTCGCCCGACCCGGCCGCCGAACAGCGGCGGGTCGAGGCGCTCGGCGGACGCAGGCTGGAGGAGTACGCCGACGGCGGCTTCCTGGTGATGGCCGACCCCGAGGGCAATGAGTTCTGCATCATCCCCGACGGCCCCTTCGAGCTCGACGACGAAGGCCGCACGAACTATCTCGGCTGACCGGGTTCCAGTCCGGCCGTCCGGGTGCGCAGCCACGACGTCAGCAGGTGTACGCGGCGGTCCTGCTCGGGCGGTCGGAGGCTGAGCAGGTGGTAGCCGGTCCCGTCGGCCACGAAGCCGAAGGGGGCGGCGAGTTGACCCCGCTCCAGGTCGTCGCGGACGACGGCGTACGGCGCGATGGCGACGCCGACACCGGCCACGGCGGCCTGGACGGTCAGATAGAAGTGCTCCAGGGTCTGCGTCTGCTGCGCGGCCTCGGCCGCCGTCCTGCCGGTGAGGCGCCGCCAGTCGTCCCAGGCCCCCGGCCTCGTGGCGGCGTGCAGGAGAACGGTGTCCGTCATGCCGGTGCCGTCGGCGAGACGGGCCGCGAGGTCGGGCCGGCACACCGGGCCGATCCGCTCGCCGAACAGGCGGGTGCGGTGCACGTCGTCGGGGAACGGGAAGTCGTCGCGGCGGATCGCGAGGTCGACGCCGTCCCGTTCGAAGAAGACCGGGCCGCCCCCTGCGGACAGGTGGACGGTGACATCCGGCGCGCTCGCCGTCAGGTCGGGCAGGCGCGGGATGAGCCAGCGCATCAGGAGCGTCGGCTCGCACGACAGGGTGAGCGGTCCGGCCGGGGCGCGCCGTGAGATCTGCCGGGCGGTGGCGTCGATCTGGTCGAGCGCGTCCCTGACGACGGCGGCCAGTTGGCGTGCCTGCGGTGTCGGGCGCAGGACGCGCGTCCCGCGCTCGAAGAGGGAGACGCCGAGGGCCCGCTCCAGGTTCTGGATCTGCCGGCTCACCGCGCCGTGCGTCACGTGCAGTTCCTGTGCGGCCGCGGTCATGCTCGCGTGCCGGACGGTGGCCTCGAAAGGCAGCAGGGTGTTCGGGGGCGGCAGGTCCGGCCAGCGCATGCGTGAACTCTAGTCACAGCTCCCGTGACAAGGAATCGTTTGTCCTGGCCTTTCCGGCTGCACGACCATTGATTCCGTCACAGCGAGCCGACCGACGGAGAGGCATGGCATGACATCGCTCGACGGACCCGGGCCACGCGTCACCGTCCTTGCGGACGACCTCACCAGTGCCGGGGACGGCGCGGCGCCCTTCCGCCGCACGGGCCACGCCGCACGGATCCTGTTTTCCGCTCCCGCGGCGCCCGTCCCGGAACCCGGGGTGACCGCGATCGATCTCGGCAGCCGTCTCCTGGACGAGGCGGCCGCCGCCGCGCGCACCCGGTGGGCGGCACACCTGTGCGCCGGTTCTCAACTCCTCTTCAAGACAGTGGATTCCACGCTGCGCGGGCATGTCGGGGCGGAGGTCAGGGCCGCGTGGGAGGGGTCGCGGCGACGGGCCGTGGTGATCGCGCCCGCCTTTCCCGCGGAGGGCAGGGTGACGGTGGGCGGCGTGCAGTACGTGCGGGGTGTGCCGGTCCATGAGAGCGCGTACGCCCGCGACCCGGTGCACCCGGTGCGGTGCGCGGACCTGACGACGCTCTTCCCCGAGGCCGCTCCGGTCGGGGTGGACGAGGCGGACGCGCTGCCCGGGCTGATCCGGGACGGCCGGCTGATCGTCTGTTCCGCCCGGCAGGACAGTGACCTGGACCGGATCGTGGCGGCGGTGCCGCGCCTCGACGACGTGCTGTGGGTCGGCTCGCCCGGCCTCGCGGCGGCGCTGGCCCGACGGTGCGCGACCACCGGTGGCGCGAGCGCCGCACCGCCCCCTCCGGCGCGGCGCCCGCTCGTCGCCGTCGGCAGCGTCAGCCCCGCGACGCGGCGGCAGTTGGCGGTGTTGCGCGGCCGGGAGGAGGTGCGGGGCGTCACCGTGGGCGGTGACGCGGCCGCCGCGGCGGAGGCCCTGCGGAAGCTGACGGCGCCCGTCCTCACCCTCCAGACGCCCGACGTGCGGCACACTCCGGTGGCGGCACGGGCACTGGCCCGCTCGCTGGCCGCGGCCGTCCGCATCCTGACCGAGCAGGGTTTGGTGGACGCCCTCGTCGTCACCGGCGGGGAGACCGCCGTGACCGTACTCGAAGCTCTCGATGTCACCGGGCTCGACCTGACCGACGAGCCCGAACCCGGCGTCGCCCGCGGCACCCCGTTCGGCAGACCGTCCCTGCCCGTGCTCGTCAAGGCGGGCGGCTTCGGCGACGACGACCTGCTCGTGCGCCTGTGCCACCTCGTGCAGCACCCCTCGACCGAGGAGACCCCCGCATGATCCCGCTCGCGCTCAGCATGGGTGACCCCTGCGGCATCGGCCCCGAGATCACCCTGAAGGCGTGCGCCGACCCCCGGCGCACCGTGCCCGTCGTCGTCATCGGCGACCCGGGCGTCCTCACCCGCGCCGACCGGTTCGCCGGCACGGGGCTCGCGGTCCGCCCGGTCGCCTCGATCGCCCAGGCCGAGTACGCGTCCGGCACGGTGGACGTGCTCGCCGAGACCGACCTTCCCGACGGTCTGCCGTGGGGCGCGCTCGACGCACGCGCGGGCAGCGCGTCCTACCAGTACGTGCGCCGCGGAGCACGGCTCGCCATGGACGGTCATGTACGCGCCCTGGTGACCGCTCCGATCAACAAGGAGGCGCTGCGCCTGGGCGGTGTGCCCCATCCCGGGCACACCGAGATCCTGGCCGACCTGTCCGGCACCACCGACTACGCGATGATGATGGCCAACGAGGAGCTGCGGGTGGTCCTTGTGACCGTTCACGAGCCCCTGCGCACCGCGATCGACGCGATCGACACCGAGCGCGAACTCGCCGTCATCCGGCTCACCCACCGCGCGCTGGAGGGGAGCGGTCCGGCCGCTCCGCGCATCGCGGTCGCGGGCCTCAATCCGCACGCGGGCGAGAACGGGCTGTTCGGCCGCGAGGACACGGACATCATCGCCCCGGCGGTCCGGGCCGCCCGGAGCGAGGGCATCCGGGCCAGCGGTCCGTGGCCCGCCGACACCGTCTTCATGCGGGCCCGCGCCGGGGAGTTCGACGCGGTGGTCGCGCAGTACCACGACCAGGGCCTCATCCCCGTCAAATACCTCGGGCTCGAACACGGCGTGAACATCACGCTCGGCCTGCCGTTCGTCCGCACCAGCGTGGACCACGGCACGGCCTTCGACATCGCCGGCCGCGGCCGGGCCGACCACACCAGCCTGCTCACCGCGCTGCACCACGCCGACCGGCTCTCCGCGCGCTGATTCCCGGGCCCCACATCCGCCCTCAAGACCGCAGGAGCACCGTGAACTTCATCTTCATGCTCACTCGCGACGACCGCACCGTCACCGACTGCCTCGACGTCGTCGACGCCGTCAGGGGCCTCGGCATCACCCACATCGGGTTCAAGGACATCGGCGTCGACCGCGGCACACTCACCCGACTGCACGCCGCGCTCAGGGAGTTCGGGGCCACCACCTGCCTGGAGGTCGTCAGCACCGACCGGGACCAGGCCCTCGCCTCGGCACGAACGGCCGTCGAACTCGGCGTCGACCTCCTCATGGGCGGCACCTGGATCGAGGAGACCCTCGCTCTCCTGCGCGGCACGTCCACCGCCTACCTGCCCTTCGCCGGTGCGCCCTTCGGCCACCCCACCCGTCTCGCCGGAACCCCGGCCCGCATCGCCGAGGACTGCCGACGGGCCGAGGCCGCGGGCTGCGCGGGCGTCGACCTCCTCGCGTACCGCGCCACCGAAGCCGATCCCCTTGACCTCGTCCGTGCCGCCCGCGCCGCGACCACCGGACGGCTGGTCGTCGCCGGTTCCATCACCGGCGCCGACCGGATCCGGAAGCTCGCCGCGGCGGGGGCCGACGCGTTCACGATCGGTTCGGCCGCCTTCGACGGTTCCCTGCGGCCCCGCGCGGGCACCCTCGCGGCGCAGCTCGGTGCGGTGCTCGACGTCGTACGGGAGCCGGGCCTCTCCTGATGCCGAGCTGCCCGTCCTCGTACTCGTGCGGTGACAGGCGGCGTCGCTACCGGGCGCCGTCGAACGTCCACACGGCTTCGGCACCCGGTCCGACCGTGAGCGTCGACCGGCCGATCCGCTCCTCGTGGCGCTGTGTGGCGGGGTGGTTGAGCGAGAAGCGGACCTCCCGCAGGCCCGCCTCCGCGCGGCTCGTCGCGTCGAGCCGGATCGTGGTGCCGCCCCGCAGGGCGACGGCGCCGCCACCGGGCAGCGGACGGACGACGAACCCGCCGGACCGCAGCAACGGCACCGTGCTCGCGATGTCGCGCGGGGTGGCCGCGAGGCGCAGGGACGTCACGTCCCGCATGCGGTGCTTGCGGTAGTCGTCGTTCAGATAGCGCTCGCGGCCGACGTCGCCCGGGTGGTCCGGCGGCTCGGTCTTGCTGCGCGGGTCGGCGAAGTACTCCGGCCGGTACTCCATCGCCCAGGTGCCGAAGGAGTCGTACTGGTCGGCCTCGATGACGAAGAAGCCGTCGAACCACGGCACGGGGACGCCGTCCCCGAAGTCACGCGTCTGCAGGAAGTCGGCGGGGGTGATGCCCTGCTTCCGCACCCGTTCCCGCACCGTCGCCAGGTCGCCCGCGCGCTCGACCGAGACGGCCATGCCGGCCGCGCCGAACTCGCCGTCCTTGCCGGGCAGGTCACCGACCCCGAACAGTTCGAGGTAGGTTTCGCGGCCCAGGAGGTAGCGGCCGGTCCAGGTCTGTCCGCCGGAGCCGGTCGTGGTGCGGACCTGGAAGTTCGCGAACTCCCGCAGATAGGCGGAGTGCTCGATGGCGTCGGCGGTCTCCCGGTCCACGACTCCGTAGGCGTGGTTGTAGAAGAGCAGTTGCCGGCCGTGGGAGGGCTTGTCCTCGCCGGGCGGCGCCGCCCACGCGCTCCCCTCGGCCAACCAGACGAGAACGGCGGCGAGCGCCACGACGAGGGCCATGAACATCCGCGACTTCCGGCGCAGCAGCATGCGGACGATCGTAGGGGGAGCGGGACGAGTCGGACAGCGGTAGCGCGCCGCGATTTCACTCGCGCCCCTCCCGTGGGGTACAGTCGATCATGTGCTCGCCGCCGAACAGACGGTGCCGGGCCCGGCGTTGGTGGTCCAAGGAAAGGCGCCCCACTTCCTGTGGGGAGATGCAGGTGCAAGGCCTGCCCAGCGCTCGCGAGAGAAGGCCCCGGCCTCCGGTGACGGAGACCGGGGCCTTCTGCCGTTCCGCTCTGCTGTCGGTCGCAGGCGACACTGATGGCATGTTCTCCGACCGGCTTACGCCCCCGACCGGCTACGGACGTCTCCGCGTCGAGCGGCACGACCTCGCACCCGCCCGCTGGCTGGAGCGACGCCCTCTCGGCTCCTCCGCGTTCGGCACGGTCGCGGCGGTGTGCGCCCCCGGCTTCGAGGCGTACGCGCGGATCCTGCATCCGGCGCGGCTCGGCGCGGCGCCCGTGCGGTGGGACCGGGTCGCCGCCGCGTACGGCGCGACGGTCGACGCGGCGACGCGCTGGCACGAGCTGATCGGCGCCGACGACCGTCTCCTGTACCGCAATGACGACACCCCGGCCGTCCCTGGCGTCTGGGACGAGCACCCGCACGAGGGCCCGCCCCCCGCCGACGTGGCCCGCGCCCTGATCCCCGTCCTGGCCCGGCACACCCGCACCCCCGACCGCTGCTGGTACGGGCTGTGGGCCGGGTACGGGCACGTCGAGTGGGGTGACGTGCCCGTCTTTCACACGCCCGGCCGTGAGGAGGTCCTGCTCGCCGGCCCCCTCGACGACGCCGACTCCCCCGCGCCCGGCACCCACGAAGGCGTGCCGGACCTGCCCGACCTGTGGTGGCCCGAGGACCGGGCCTGGTGCGTGGGCGGGGACGTCGGTCTGGTGAGCACGTACGTCGGCGGCTCGGCGGAGTGCGTCGCGGACATCCTCGCGACCGCGGGCCTGGAGGCGTACGCGGTCGGCGAGACGTCAGCGGTGGACTGAGCGGCGCGGCGCTCAGCGCAGCAGGCCCGCGCGGGCGGACCGTGCCGTGGCGACGAGTTCGGCGACCGTGGCCAGCTTGACCCGGGGGCGGCCGGCGGTGCGGCCGCGCGTGATCTCGGCCCGTTCGATGGCGGCCAGACCCCGCGCGTCGACCACCTGACGGTTGCGGCGGCGGGCCAGCCGGTGGAAGGCCCTGGGGGTGTGCCGCGGGGTGGGCAGGGTGCCCGCGACCGCGTCGGCCAGGAGCGTGGAGACCGTCTCGGCGGCGCAGGTGCGGTTGGCGCCGATGCCGCCGGTGGGGCCGCGTTTGATCCAGCCCACGACGTAGGTGCCCGGCCGTCCGTCGACCCGGCCGCCCTCGTGGGGCACCGTGCCGTCGGTCTCGTCGAAGGGGAGCCCGGCGACGGGCACACCGCGGTAGCCGATCGCCCGCAGGAGCAGGCCCGCCGGAATCGTGCGCTCCCCCGCTGCGGCGGCGACGCGCACGGCGTCGACCCGGTCCGTGCCCAGCACTTCGACGGGTTCGCAGTGGAAGCGCAGCACGATCCTGCGGCCGGGCGCCGGGGGCCGCTCCCAGTCCTGCCGGGCGCGCGTGACGTCCCGCAGGACCGCCGCCTTGTCCTTCTCGCCCGCGGTGTCGACGGCGGCCGCGATGCGCGGGTCGTGGTCGTCGACGACCAGGGCCACGCCCGGCAGGTGCTTGAGGGCGAGCAGTTCGGACCTGGTGTACGCGGCGTCCTCGGGGCCGCGCCGGGCGAGCAGGACCACTTCGCGCACCTTGCTGTCGCGCAGGGCCCGCAGCGCGTGGTCGGCGATGTCGGTGCGGGCGAGGGTGTCGGGGTCGGCGAGCAGGATCCGCGCCACGTCCAGGGCCACGTTGCCGTTGCCGACGACGATCACGCGCTCCGCCGACAGGTCGATGCCGTCCGGCGCGGCGTCCGGGTAGGCGTTGTACCAGGCGACGAACGCCCTCGCGGAGAGGCTGCCGGGCAGTTCCTCGCCGGGGATCGCGAGGCGCCGGTCGGCCGAGGCGCCCACGGCGTAGATGACCGCGTCGTGGTGGTCGGCGATCTCCTCCGGAGTGACGTCGGTGCCGACGTCGAGGCCCAGGTGCATCCGGACCCTCGGGTGCGTGTGAAAGCGCGCGAAGGTGTCGCCGACCTTCTTGGTGGCGGGGTGGTCCGGTGCCACGCCGTGGCGCACGAGACCGCCGGCCACCGGCAGGCGGTCGATCAGGGTGATCTCGGCGCTGGTGTGGAGCAGCAGGTCCTGCACGGCGTACATTCCGGCGGGGCCGGTGCCGACGACGGCGACCTTCAGCGGTGCGAAGTCCGCGGGCAGGACGCGCGGGAAAGACGGCTCGCCCCAGGTGTGGAAGTTGGGCCCGTCGGGAGCGGGTTCAGTCCTTCCGCTCTCCCGGTCGTCCTCGTAGTAGGCCGCGTTGATCGCGGCGTACTCCTGCTGTGCGGCGGGCAGGCTGTCCACCGGGAAGATCGCGTCGACGGGGCACGCGTCGGCGCAGGCGCCGCAGGCTATGCATGTCTTCGGGTCGATGTGCAGCATCTCGGTGCTGCCGAACGCCCGCTCCTCCGGCGTGGGGTGGATGCAGTTGACCGGGCAGACGGCGACGCAGGTGGCGTCGCTGCAGCAGGTCTGGGTGATCGCGTAGGTCATGTTCGTCGGCTCGCTCGGCTCAGGTGGGTCGGGTCGGCTCAGATGAGGTGGGCGCGCTTGTAGAACACCAGGGCCGGCTTGGTGAGCAGGCCGCAGGAGGCCAGGAACTCCATGAGGCCCGAACAGCTGGAGCGCATCATGGACTTGTGGTGTTCGTTGGCCTTCGCCTCGGCGATCGCCCGCTCCTCGTCAAGCCCGGCGTTGGCGTACACCTCGCGGTTCACCATGCTGGTGACGATGACGTACGACGCGATGGCCACTACCAGGGCGTTGAACTCCCGGCGCACCCGGCCGGCGCCCGCGAGCCGCTTGCGGGTCTGGTCGCGGGCGAACTTCATGTGCCGCGACTCCTCTACGACGTGGATGTTGTTGATGGTGCGGACGAACGGCACGACCCGCTCGTCCCGCATCCAGTCGCGCTGCATGACGTCGAGGACCTCTTCGGCCACGAGGATCGCGGCGTACGCGGCCTCGCCGAAGGCGACCGACTTGAAGACCCTGCCGAGTTCGGTGGCCCAGCGGCGCGGCCGGTAGGCGGGGGCGCCGAGCTTCTCGGCGCCGCGGGCGAACATGATGGAGTGGCGGCACTCCTCGGCGATCTCCGTGAGCGCCCACTGGACCTCGGTGCTCGTCGGGTCCTTGGCGTAGACGTCGCGCAGCACCATCTGCTGCAGGATCATCTCGAACCAGATGCCCGTGCTGGCCACCGAGGCGGCCTCCTGCCGGGTCAGCTCCTTGCGCTGCTCCTCGGTCATCTCCCGCCAGTAGGCGGTGCCGTAGAGCGTGCTCCACTCCGGGCTCGCGCCGTGGCAGTTCCGGTCCAGCGGCGTCTCCCAGTCGACCTCCTCGGCCGGGTCGTACGCCAGCACGGCGGCCGAGTCCAGCAGCCGCCGGGCGACATCGCCCTCCGGGGAGTGGTCCTGTGTGCTCGGCCGAACAGTGCTGCTTGCCATGCTGCGGCTCCTTGACTCGGACGTCCGGGCAGTGGGCGCGGCGCCTCGTCGCACGGCAGGCCGCGACCCCCTTGTTAGACGGAATGTATAACAAGGGGGTCGGGTGCGCCTACCCTCGAGTAAGCACGAAATGGAACCGGACGGTCAGCCGCTCGTCGCGGGCCAGCGGATGCGCGTACTGCACGCGGACACGACCAGCGCGGACGCGGCGACGGCGGCGAAACCCCACACGAGACTGCTGGCGTTCGCGATGAATCCGATGAGCGGCGGCCCGGCGAGCAGACCCGTCGTACCCATCGCGGCGACCAGCGTCAGCGCGTCCGAACCCTGCCCCGCCGCGGCCACATAGACGCATGGGGTGACGGCCGCGATGCCGAGGCCTACACAGGCGAAGCCCAGCAGGGCGGGCACCAGGCCGCCGCTGAGCAGCGCGAGCGCGAGCCCGGCGCCGGCCAGCACGCTGCCGGTCAGGACGATGCGGCCGTCACCCCAGCGGCTGCGCCAGCCGTCGGCGAAGAGACGGGCGACGACCATCATTCCGGAGACGACGGCGATGCCGAGGGGGGCCAGTTCGGCGGAGGCCTCGGCGACGTCCTCCAGGTAGAGGGCCGACCAGTCGTTCATGGCACCCTCGGTCACGGTGCCGAACGCCATGGCGACGCACATCCACAGCGTCACCCGGGACGGCACGGTCCACTTGCCCTTCTTCTTCGCGGTCTCCTTCTCGGTCCCCTTCTCCGCCTCCTCCTTCACTTCCTCCTTGGCGGCCGCTCGGTCGTCCGACAGGAGCCCGGTCCGCGCCAGGGCGAGCAGCAGGAACAGGAGCAGCGCGGCCGCTCCGAAGTGCACGGCGACCGTCGAGGTCACCGCGTTCATGCCGGAGGCGAGCAGCGCGGCGAGCAGCGAACCGCCGCTGAACGTCGCGTGCAGCCGGGCCATGGCGTTGCGCTCGTACCGGGTCTCCAGCTCGGCGCCCTGGGCGTTCATGGCGACGTTGAGGCAGCCGACGAGGACACCGTCGACGCACATGACGAGCAGGGCGACGGGATAGTTGGGCGCCGCGGCCAGGGCGAGGAGCAGCAGGGCGAGGCAGAGCGCGGACAGGAGCGCGAGGCGCCGCGAGCCGAGGCGCCGCATCAGGACGGCCACGATCGGGAACGACACGGCCGCGCCGATGCCCGCGGCCATCAGGAGCACGCCGACCTCCGCCGCGGTCAGGTCGAGGTCCGCCCTGATGGCGGGGATCCGCGCCGCCCAGGTCGCGTACTGGAAGCCGAGCGAGCAGAACAGCGCCGCGATCGCCAACTGGCCTCGGTGGAAAGGATCACGCACGCGGAGCACCCGCCTCAGCCCACATTTCTGTTTCTTCCGGTGCCGGTACGCCGACCGGCACCGCCTTGGACATGTACACAGCTGTCGGGCCGTAGCCGGCCGGGGGCGGGCCCCCTCGGCGGGCGGTGAAGCCGCGGCCCGCCCAGAACGTCTCGCTGCCGCCGACGGCGACCAGGGAGATCTGCTCGTACCCGTGCGCGCGGGCCGTCGCGGTGAGGTGCCCCAGGAGGTGCCGGGCCAGTCCCCGGTGGCGCAGGTGCTCCGCGACGACGATGTCGTGCAGGTGCAGGTTCCGCGAGCGGAGCGTCATCGTCCGCTCGGTCCCGCGCAGCTCCGGGTAGGCGGACTCCGGATAGGGCAGGGCCAGCAGGTAGCCCGCGAGGCGCCGTTCCAGGTCCAGCGCGAAGCACGTTTCCGGCGACGCCCGCATCCGGGACTTCAGGGCGGCGCGGCCCTCCGACAGGCCGAGGGGTTCGTAGGCGCGGGACTCCAGCGCCACGATGCCGTCCCAGTCTCCGTCGGCGATGCGGCGTACCCGTATCTCGTCGGTCATGCGGCCTCGCCGTCGATCCAGGTGTACGGGAGCGGGCTGAAGCCGTTGAAGCCCCGCGTCATGTAGCTGGTGGCGTACGCGCCGCAGGAGAGCACCCAGACCGGGTCGCCGGAGGCGAGCTCCCTGGGCACCGGGACGAGGCCGTCCTCGTGGGAGTAGGCGTCGTCGCTGTCGCAGGTGGGGCCCGCGATCACGGCGGGGACGGACTCGGCGTCGCGATGCGTGGGGAAGACCATGCGGTACTGCAACTGGTCCATTTCGTAGAGGCCGTTGAACTTGCCGCAGCTCAGGTACAGCCAGTACTGGCGCTCTCCGTCGGGCGTGCGGCGCGCGGAGAGCCGGGAGACGTGGGCGCGGATGGCGCCGTGGTCGGCGGTGAGGTAGCGCCCCGGTTCGATGACGAAGCCGAGCCGGTGGCCGGGTATCGCGGCCAGGCGTGCCATGCCCTCGCGGATGACGGCGAAGATCTTGTCCAGCGGCGGGTCGAGGGGCCTGCCGTGCTTGTCGCGGTACCCGAGCGCGGGCAGCCCGCCGCCGAGGTTGACGTGGTCCAGGGAGATCCCGCGCCCGGCGAGGGCCGCGAGCACGTCGGCGATGCGGTCGAAGGCGCCGTGCCAGGCGTCGGCCGTCATCTGCTGCGAGCCGACGTGAACGGAGAGACCGGCGGGCGTGAGGCCCAGGTCGCGCGCCGCCCCGAGGATGGTGAGGGCGTCGTCGGGCGAGCAGCCGTACTTGTTGCTGAGCCCCCAGAGCGCGCCTTCGCCGGTGGTGGCGAGCCGGCAGAACACCCGGCTGCCCGGGGCGTGTTCGGCGATCGCCCGCACGTCCTCCAGGCTGTCGGTCGCGAAGTCCCTGATGCCCAGCCGGAACGCGTCGACGATGTTCCGGTCGGATTTGATGGTGTTGCCGTAGTGCATCCTGCCGATCGGCACGCCCGCCGCCAGCGCCTGCTCCACCTCCTTGGGCCCTGCCGCGTCGACGCCGGAGCCGCGCCGCGCCAGCCGGGCGAGGACCTCGTCCACCGGGCAGGCCTTCATCGCGAAGCGGACGGCCACGCCCGGGAGTTCGCGGCACAGGGTGTCGTAGCGTTCCTCGATGCCGGGCAGGTCGAAGACGATCTGGTCCTCGGCGGCGGCCGCGAGGGCGTCGAGGAGCGGGCCGCTGTCGTGCCCCGGCACCGCGCCGAACGCCTCCCGGGTCGGGTACGTCGTCGTCGGGTATGTCGTCGTCGCGCTCACGCCGGGTGTCCCGCCGTCAGGAGCGGCCCGGTGGCCTTGCTCACGCGCACGAGGGCTTCCCAGGCCTCGGTCAGCAGGGCGAAGTCCTCGATGTCGCTTCGCGCCTCGTCGAGGAGGCGTTCGCGGCGCGTGGCCAGGTGGTCGGCGAACTCCGCGTACCTGCCGCCGAGACTGCGGTAGGCGGTGTCCAGGCGGTCGAGCCGCCGGACGTTCCCGGCCTGGTCGAGCCCGGTGCTCTCCCGGGCGAACCCGGCGACGACGGAGGCACGGACGTGTCCGCGGTCGTCGAGCAGCGCCTCGCCGGCCGCGGCCATCCGGTCGTAGATGTGGTTGAAGTAGAGCATCGACAGGAAGAACTTGGCGAAGCGCGTCTGGTACGCGAGGAAGCCGGCGTCGGTCCTGCGTTCCGCGGTGTAGTAGTTGACGATGTTGCGGTTGTGCAGGACGCCGGGGAGAGCGGCGTCGTGGACCAGGTGGATGAGGAAGTAGTCGCTGCCGATGGTGTCGGTGGCGGGCGGCAGCGGCACGCGCTCGTGCACGTCGTGGAAGCTGATGTTGCACATGTCGACGCGCATCGGGTCGACCAGGGTGAGCAGCGCGTGGTCGCGCTCGAACGGGGCGGAGCCCGCGCCCCGGAAGGAGTCGTCGACCAGGTCCCGCTTCTCGGCCTCGGTCCAGTGGTCGGGCGCCCAGAGGCTGACCACGTCGTAGTACACCTCGGGGTCGAGGCGGTGGATCTCGCCGATGTCGACGGAGAGCTCCCCCACGAAGGAGCTGCCGACCATGGCCACCCGCCGCTCGGCGTGGCGGGGTTCGAGAGCGCTCTCGGTGACGCCGTGCGCCGCCTCCTTCGCGGGCCTGCCCAGCGACATGAGCTCGTGGTGGACGGGGAAGACGGGCTCGCCGTCGACGGTCTGGTAGCGGCTGTCGGAGTCCCTGCGGTGGACGGACTCGCAGCCCAGCGCGGCGGCGATGAGGAAGGCGCGGTTGGTGCAGGCGCCGTAGGAGAGGCGGTCCGGGAGCATGAGGTCGAGGACCAGCTCCGGCTTGGCGACGTCTGCCTTGTCGATCACCCGGCGCAGGAAGTCGCGCTGGGCCGGCTCGTCCAAGTGGTGCACGACGACGCGCGGCACGTCGGGCAGCGCGCGCACGGCCAGGGTGTGTTCGGCGAAGGTGGCCGGATCGGAGGAGTCCAGGATCAGCAGGTGCGCCTCGACGTCGAAGTGCGCGACCGCGTAGGCCGCTTCCTCGCCGATCGCCGCGATGGTCTGCGGGCAGGCCCGGTTGGTGGGGAGCGTCAGGCAGATTCGGCGCATGCTGCTTCCCCGTTCCAGGACTTGAGGCCGAGCAGCTTGGCGCCCAGGTCGTTGAGTGCGGCGGTGCCGTACCGCAGCGACTCGTGCTTGTGGGCGTCGCCGAGGAGCGTGGCGTTCCAGTCCGGTGTGGAGAGGTTGCTCCAGGAGTCGACGCGGGAGCGGCGGAGCTCGTCGTGGGTCTCCAGGGCGGGCATCATCGAGAGGTACTGGACCGCCCGGACGCCGTCCTTGGAGGTGTTGGGGGCCACGCCGTGGGCCAGCAGGCCGTTCCAGATCAGCAGGTCGCCGGCTTCGAGCTCCGGTCGTACGACGGGCATCTCGTCGCGGTCGATCGCGGGGCGTATGGGGTCGCGGTCGTCGGGCTGGAGGGCCTTCCACCGGTCGAACTGCCGGAACAGCTCGGGGCAGCACTGGAAGCCGCCGTGGTCCTCGCGGGTGTCGTCCAGGGCGATGATGCCCTGCACGCGCTGGGGCAGCACGCCGAGGGTGGTGTCGACGTCCCAGTGGAGGTTGATGTCGAAGCCGCGTTCGGTGGGCGCGATGAGGGAGCGGGAGCGGTTCTTGATGTTGGGCGGGTTGAGGTTGAGCCGGTCCAGGGTCACCCAGAGCTCTTCGCAGTCCCATACGTCGACGAACGCGTCGTAGACCCGCCGGGTCTGGCGGCTGTCCCAGATGAGCTGGTGGTGGTACGCCTCGACGAAGCCGTAGACGTGCAGCTCGCGGTCGAGGTCCGAGCGGAACTCGCGCTCCTCGTACCAGGTCTCCGGGCGGCCGCGGTCAAGGCCCTGGAACTCCCAGGCGAAGTCGAGGAGGTCCTTCGCGGCCTCGGCGGGGATCGCCTGCTTCACGATGACGTAGCCGTACGTCTGCCAGAACGCGAAGTCCTCCTCGGAGAGAACGCGCAGGGGCCGTGTCTTGCGGAGGTCGCGCAACTGGGTCTGCGCCAGGTACGTCTCACCGTCCGAGCTGAAGTACGGGACTTCGGAGGGGGCGCGATGGAGGTAGCGGTCGCTCGCTGGCATGTGGTGCTCCAAGGATCGGTTCTTCCGGCGGCAGGTCTCCACGCCGGATCACCAAAATGGACTAGACCAACTCTCCGTGTCAACAATTGAATTGGGTGCCTTGACCGTCAAAAGAGCGACATTTACCCCCAGTTCACGCGCCCGCCATATGAGGATTCGGCAAAGAACCGGCCGCTCAACTCGGTGCTACTGAGCGGTAGTTGGTCCGGACCAGGACGAAAACACGCGTCCACGCGCATTGACGCCGCACGGCACCCGGTTCAGGGTGTTGCACACCTCAGCGCGCGCCCCGAATCTCACGCACCGTGAACCCCTCCCAGCAGAGGAAGGCTCTTCTCATGCGAAGACGCGTCTTTGTCCGTGGTCTTGCCTGCGGTCTGGCGGCGACCGGCACGGGGGCCGCCCTGTCCGGGCCCCTGGCCGGCACCGCCACCGCCCGCCCCGCGTCGGCCTCCGGCAGCTGGCAGGAGGTCGCCGCGCCCGCCGGGCAGCCCGCCGCCACCCTCGTCTCCGTGGCCGCCGCCGGGCCCGGTCTCGCCTGGGCCGTGGGCGCCCAGGGCGTGTACGGCAGGGACGAGGGCACCCCGCTCTCCCTCAGCTGGAACGGCACCGCCTGGTCACTGGACGACGTGTCCCACCTGGCCTACACGGGCGGCCTGCGTGCCGTCGCCGTCGACCCCGCGGGCGGCGCGGCCTGGGCCGTCGGCACCGACAGCGCGGGCCACGACCAGCTCCTGACCTGGGACGGCACGACCTGGCGCGAGGCCGGCTTCCCCGGGCGTGGCGAGGCGGGGACCCGGCTGACGGACGTCGCGGCCGGACCGGACGGCCGGTTCTGGGTGTCGGGGCGGCACGGCGACCGCGCCGGACTGCTGCGCGGCGACGGCAGGACCTGGCGCTGGTGCAGGCCGCTGCCTGACCCGGCCGCGCCGACGCCGTACGGGGTCACCGTGGCACCCGGCGGCGACGTGTGGGTGTTCGGCGACATCATCGCCCGCTGGGACGGCACCTGGACGGTCGTGCCGCGCCTGCCCGGCCTGCGCGCGGCGGTGACGGGACTGCTGCCGGTCGCGCACGACGACGTCTGGCTGACCGGCTACGCGTACGGCCCCGGCGGTCCTCCCGGCAAGCCGCCCGGCATCAGGCTGGAGCACTGGGACGGCACGGAGTGGACGAGCCCCGGTGCTCCGTTCGGCGTCGGCCTGCTGAGCGGCATCTCGGGCGACGACCTGGGCCGCCCCGACCTGATCTCCGGCTGGAACTTCTGGGACCAGAAGCGCGCCCACTACCTGCGCTGGAACGGCACCGCCTGGGTCAGCGAACGCGGCCCGGAGACACCCACCGCCTACCTGCCGGAGGCCATCACCCGGATTCCGGGGACGGACGGCGGTTACTGGTCGGTGGGCACGACCTCCTTCTCGCCGTTCCCACCGGCCCAACTCCGCGTGGAGCGCTTCGGCTAGCCGGGGGCCCCGGCGCGCGGCACGTACCGCGTGCCGGGGCCATCGGTCACTCGTCGATCGCCGCGCCGAACGCCGCACCCGTGGCGGGCGCCCCGAGCGAGCCCGCGCCGTACGTCCAGGACCCGGCGCCGGTCACGCCGCCCGATCCCGCGGACAGGACCCACACCACGCCGTCCCCGGCGTTCTCGCCGGGCGCGGCCGCGAGGAGCCCGAAGCGACCGTCACGGTTGGGGTCGGAGAGCCGCACCTGCGCGCCCCACTTGTCGCCCTTCTCGGGTGCGCCGGGGATGTCGGCGGAGTCCTGGTCGAAGGACTTCGCGCCGCTCGCCGTCAGCCCGTTCCCCGAGCCGCGCAGCACCCAGACGGCGCCCGCGTCGGCGACCGTGCCGATGTCCTCGCCCGGCGCGCCGATCGCGACGTCCGCGTAGCCGTCGCCGTTCGTGTCCGCGACGGACAGGTCGGCGCCCCAGCCGTCACCGCGCTCGGCGACACCGGGCACGCCCTCGGCGTCCTGCGTCCACCACTTGGCCTCCTCCCCGAGGCCGTCCGCGGTTCCGTAGCGCACGCCGACCAGGCCGCCGGTCATCGTCTCGCCGCCGTCGTCCGGCGAGTTCGGTTCGCCGGTCACGAGGTCGTCGTAGCCGTCGTTGTTGATGTCGCCGGAGGCCGCCGCAGGACCGCCGCGCAGGTCGTTCTTGTACGTGAGGCCGTCGGCGCCGCCCGCGAACTGCACGGACCAGCCGTGGCCGGGTTCGTCCCCCTCGGTGGTGCCGGCGGCGACGAGGTCGGCGTAGCCGTTGTTGTCGTAGTCGCCGGTGGTCAGCGCCTTGGACACGATCGAACTTGCGTCGGCCGACCTGCCGAGCCGCTCGGTGGCCTGCCGGCGCAGCTGCGCCTCGCCCCCGGCCTGCGGCGCGGGCTCGTACACGAAGAGGTCCAGGTTGTCCCGGTCGAGGACGGCGAGGAGGTCGCCGGGCGTGTCCGCGGTGAAGTGCGCCGCGGCGAGACCGAGGCCGAACTGCTGGCCCGCGGCGGCCTGCTCGCTCTGCAGCCAGCTGCTGGCGGATCCGGTGAGTCCCGACTTCGAGCCCCAGAGGACGGCGACGCCACCGGCGTCCGTCCCCTCGTCGAGGTCCTCGCCGGGGATGCCGACGATCGCGTCGTCGTAGCCGTCGCCGTCCAGGTCGCCGGTGGCGACGGCCTTGCCGAAGCCGTCGCCGGCCTCGGCGGCGCCGGAGACACCGGCCGTCGACTGGCTGAACCGGGCGACGTTCGTGGTGCCGATGCCTCTGGTCGAGCCGTACTGGACCGTGACGAGGCCGGCTCCCTTGGCCCCGCTCACCGTGGCGCCCGGGGCGCCGACCAGGACGTCCTCGTATCCGTCGCCGTTGAAGTCGCTGTTGCGGTCGTCGGCGTGCGTACCCCCAGGGGTGCCGGCGAAGGCGGCGGGGGCGGCGGCGATACCGGCCCCGGTCAGCAGAAGGAACGAGGCCGCGGCGAGGGCGGCCGAACGGTTCTTGCGCACGAGCGGCTCCTGTGAAGGAAGGTGGCCGGGCAGGCGCGGGGGGTGTCCGGAAAGGGCCCGTTCCTTGTCCGGCGCCCTGTTCGACAGGGGATGCGGCGGAAGGGTTGTACGAGGTGACGATTCCGGTACGTTCGGGTGAACTCGCGGCGCCCCGCCGTCACTTCCAGCCGTAGGCGTACGCGGCCACCCAGGTGATCTCCAGCTGGGCGCTGCTGCCGGGCGCCGCCCCCGGCCCCTCCAGGGCGCTCTCGTTCTGCAGGACCCAGGAGAGCGGCCGGTCCGGAACGCCCCTCGTGTCGTGTCCCGTCTCGCGTCCGTCGACGAAGAACCGCACATGGCCGGGGGTCCACTCGGTGGAGACGGTGTGCCACTCGGTCCAGTCGTCCGCGCCCGGGTACGAGCCCTGTTCGCCTCCGCCGCAGGGGTGGTGGAAGGCGGTCAGGGAGCCGGTCCACTCGCCTTCGGGGTGGTCCATCTCGCAGCCGCCGCCGTAGTGCAGCCAGGCCGACTTGTAGCCGGGAGCCTGCTTGGTGACCTTGATCCGGGCGCTGTACTTGCCGTACTTCATCTGCATGACGGCGCGTGGTACCACCGCCGACGCGTGGACGGGCCCTCCGTCGGCGGGCCGCCACATGCGGATGCGCATACGGCCGTCGCCGTCGGCCGCAGGACCCACGCTGACGGTGTCCTCCGGGTGGTAGACGCCGACGACGTCGCGGTCCCGGTCGTTCGCCGTGTCGCGCCAGCCCGTGGGGTACGCCCACCAGTTGTCGCGGTAGGCGCCGTCGAGGCCGGAGCAGTACGCGGCGGAGGTGTCGGCATGGTGGTCGCAGTCGCTGAACGCGCCGAGCGGCACCCGGTCGCCGTTGAAGTCCTCGGCGAGGACCTGCCAGAACGGCCCGCAGTCGCCGCGCGGCAGGGTGCTGCCCGCGGTGCGGCAGGCGTCGGCCGACAGCGGTGCTCCCCCGGCACTCGGGACGCACAGCAGGGCGCCGAGCAGCAGCACGCCGAGCGCGCCGGACACGACCGGTCGCCTGCGCCGCCGTCCCGCCGCCGCGTGTCGTCCCATGGCGCTGCCTCCGCTCCGCGGACACCCCCGAGGAGGGGTCATCCTCGTGCAGCGCGCACCGCACCGCCAGAGTCCCGGCGCCCCTCAAGGGGTCGAGGCGGGCGGCGGGGTCCACCGACGGCCGGGCGGCACCGCGGTGGAGACGCCGTAGTCCTTCTTGAGCTCTTCCGGGATGGCGTAGTGCATCACGCGTCCGCGGGTGAGGGAGGACAGCTCGAAGACGCTGACGAGGTGGCCGATGCGGTCCAGCGCCCAGGCACCGTACGGGGAGCGGTCCTCGATGCTCTCCAGGACGCCGAGGAGGCGGGGCACCGCTTTGACCGCGGTGTCCCAGGGCGTGCGCGGCACCGCGAGCCAGTCGGCGCAGGTGTCGCCGATGAGGAAGCGGATGAGGGCGGAGACGACGGGGTCGAGCAGGGTGCCCGGCACCACTTCCTCGTAGAGGTCGATGAGCTGCCGGGTCAGGTGCGCGCCCTCCTCGGAGGGGCCCATGTGGCGGAGCATGTACAGATCGAGGAACCGGCGGGCCTCGTCGAGTGTCTTGGGGACCGCGTCCTGGTCGATGCCGAGCATCGCGCCGACCACGCGCCAGGCGTAGTAGTAGGCCTCCGCGCCCTCCGTCGACATGTGGATGCCGAGGCGGTGCAGGCTGTCCAGCACGAGCATCGAGAAGAACATCTGCCCGCCGATCATGTCCTCCTGACAGATCGGCGTGCCGAGGGCGGCGGTGTCCCACTGGTTCTCGCGTTTCAGGTGGTGGCGGATCGACGCGTGCAGGAGGCGCACCTTCTGGGCCGCGGGGATGAAGCGGCTGCCGCTCTCGAAGGCGTCGGGCTGCATGAGGTGGACGGTGAACTGGCCGGTCTCCGCCATCCGTTTGGAGGGGTACTTCAGTCCGTGCGTGGTCGACAGCAGCTTCGCCACGTGCGGGACGACGTAGCAGGCGGGCATGGAGGCGAAGGACAGGGCGGTGGAGATGTGCACGTTGTTGTCGATGAAGAACAGCCGGGCCTTCTCCATCTCCCCCCAGTCCACCCAGGACGGCGGGACGCGGGTGGCCTCCAGGTACTCCCGCGCCACGTCGGGCAGCCCGTCCGGCAGCGGGGCGCCGGCGGTGGACACGTACCGCATCAAGGTGTTGAAGGTGCCCACCTGCCCGCGTTCGAAGAGCGTGGCGACGGTGGCGTCGGCGAGTTCGTCCCCGGCCAGGCGCAGGCCGTCCATCGATGCCTCGGTGCAGGTCATGGCAGGGTTCCTCGTCTTCCGTTGCGGGTCAGGACGGGCGGAGCGCGGCCGAACGCGCCAGCGCGGTCAGCGCGGTGTCCGCATAGGGGGGCAGGGCCAGCTCGTGCAGCACGTCGAGGGCTTCCTCGACCCGCGCGCCGATCATGTCCTCGACGCGGGCGGGCGCCCCGAGCCGGCGCATCACCTCGCGCACCTCTTCGAGGCTCTCGCCGCCGGGGTCCGGTCGGCCGAGGAGAGCCCGCAGCCGCTCCCGCTCGTCGTCGTCCGCGAGGCGCCAGGTCTCCGCGAGGAGGGCCGTCGGCCGGTGGGCGCGCACGTCGTCGGCGTTGGCCTTGCCGGTGACCTCTGGGTCCCCGAACAGGCCGAGCAGGTCGTCCCGCAGCTGGAACGCCTCGCCCAGCGGCAGCCCGTACGCGCGAAAGCCGTCGCGCAGCCCTGTCCCGGCACCGGCCAGGGCCCCGCCGATGAGCAGGGGTTGCTCGACGGTGTACTTGGCGGTCTTGTAGCGGATCACCTTCAGCGACGCATCGGTGTCGGGCACGGCTCCGGTGCGCAGGATCTCCAGGCACTCGCCCGCGATCAGCTCCCGGGCCATCACCGTCCACAGCGGTCTGGCCCGGGCCAGATACGCGGCGGGCAGGCCGCTGGCGGCGAAGAGCTCCCCGGCCAGGGCCATCAGCAGATCTCCCACCAGCATCGCCAGTGACCTGGCGGCGGCGTCGCGGCGGGGCCTGCGCCGGACGGCGCCGCGCAGGGCCAGGTGCGCGGTGGGCCGCCCGTGCCGCAGCGGGCTGTCGTCGATGAGGTCGTCGTGCACGACCGCCGCGGCGTGCACCAGTTCCATGGCGGCCGCCGCCCGTACCAGCGCGTCGCTGTCCGGCTGCCCCACCGCGCGCCAGCCCCAGTAGCAGAACGCCGCCCGCAGCCGCTTGCCGTCCGCGACCGCCGCCTCCAACTGCCCGGCCACCGGGTCGAGGAGCGGGTCGACCGCCGCGAACCGGTCCGCCTCCTCGGCGACGAAGCGTTTCAGGACGTCGTCGACGCGGGTCTTGAAGCCGGTCGGCTCCCAGAGGTCATACGTCATCGGCGGCCCGTCGGGCCAGGGCGCGCCGGGCCAGGATCTCCAGGTGGGCCGGGGGCGCCGTCGCGTACCGGTCGAGCGCCAGACGCCCGCGGGCCGTGAGTTCGCGCTCGGCCTCCGTCGCCAGCTCGGCGGTGTCGGAGCGGCGCAGCAGCCCGCGTACCGCCCCCAGGGCCGAACTCGCCGTGCTCACCGCCAGGTCGGCCAGTCCGGCCGCCAGGAGCACCGCCCGGCCGTCCGGCCCTTCGTGCCGTTCCGCTTCCCGAGTCATGCCGTCTCCCCCCATCCCCTCGTGCGTCCGGGCGGAGTCGGCCGCCCGCCGTCCCGGTGAGCATCGCGTCCGGACCGGCCCGGGCGCGGCGGAACTCACGATCGGGTGATCACATCGCTCGGCCGTGCGGATCACGGTCACGGCGAGCGGGCCGTGGTCCCTGCACTCGGCCTTTGCGGTGCTCTTCGCAGGAAGGCACGGATCGGTTGATCGGCGACGGAGGGCAGTCGTGCAAGCCTCCTCCACGTCGTTCTGTCCTTGTGAGGAGCTGATGTGCACGTGACCGTTCCCTCCCTCTTCCGGTCCGGAATGAGGTATCTGTGTCTCCTCGCCGTCGTGGCGGGAAGCGGCCTGCCGGCCATGCCCGCCGCCGCGCACTCCGCCGCGGGCGCCGCGGCGAAGCCGCTGCCCGGCGGGCTCGGCCCGTGTGTGCCGGGCAACTGCCCCAGCGGCGGCTATCCGCCGGTCAACAACGATGGGATCCGGTACCGCGACAACGGCATCAACGTGTACGTGGGCGGCGACTTCCTCGTCCGCGGGCGCGCCGCGGAGGCCGAAGGGCGCGTCGTCGTCCTCGGCGACTTCGACCAGGACAAGGTCGCCGGCGCCAGCAGCGTCTACAACATCGGGGAGGCCGGCGTCGGCTCCCGGGTGGCGCCGCCCGTCGGCGCGGACTGGCTCACCACGGGCGGCGACGTCAGAGTCGCCGCCGGCGAGCGGCTGCTCGCCGAGGACGGTGTGGTGCGCCACGCCGGTGACGCCACCGGCAGGATTGTCGGCACCGTGCGCAAGGACGCCGACGCCGCCGAGCCCTACCGGCCGCTGCGGGACGAACTCACCGCCGCCAGCCAGTGTTACGCCCACCCCGAGGGCGGCACGCGCACGCCGACGGGAACGGCCACGCACGCGGGCGGCGAGACCCTGTTCCGGGGTGACAACACCTCCATGCTCCAGGTCTTCAACGTGGACTTCGACCTGATGGGCGGCAGCGGCGGCCAGGAGGGCATCCGCTTCGAGGGCATCCCGGACGGCGCCACGGTGCTGGTCAACGTCCTCGGGACCAAGCGCACCATCAACACGTACAGCGGGACGATCGACGACAGCAGCGGGTTCAACCAGCTGCGCAGCCGGCTGCTGTGGAACTTCCCCGACGCCACGTCGGTGGAGATCAAGGGCACCGGACACTTCCAGGGCAGTGTCCTGATCGGCGACCAGGGCTCGGCGTCCACGATCAGCGTGCCGGGCATGAACGGCCGCTTCTTCACCACGGGCTCGCTCACCCACACCAGCTCGGCGTCGGGCGGTGGCGGCCAGGAGTTCCACAATTACCCCTTCGACGGCGACCTGCCCGACTGCTCCGACGCGCCCACCTCGGGCGAGGTGAAGGTCGTCAAGACCGACGAGGACGACGGGGAGCCGCTCGCGGGCGCGGAGTTCGAGCTGTGGGAGGAGACCAACGGCGTCGACGGGCTGCAGACCCGCGGCGACGACCCGGACACGAAGGTCGGCGGCCCCTGCGTCACCGAGGCCCCGGGCGAGTGTGCCCGGACAGTGCCGCTCGGCACGTACTACTGGCGCGAGACCAAGGCCCCGCGCGACTACGACCTGCCATCGCCGAACGTCTTCGGACCGCTGGAGCTGACCGAGGCCAACGCCTCCGCGGGCGTGTCGGTCACGGCCGCGAACGAGAAGAAGCGCACCGTCGTGGAGGGCGAGGTCACCGTCGTCAAGAAGGACAAGGACACGGGCAGGCCGCTGCCGGGCGCGGTCTTCCAGCTGTGGCGCGAGACCAACGGCAGGCCGGGGCTCCAGCAGACCGGATCGGACCCCGACACCGCGACGGGCTCGCCCTGCACGACGGACGCCGTCGGCACCTGCGAGAAAGAGGTCTCCGTCGGCACGTACTACTGGGTCGAGACGAAGGCCCCCGACGGGTACGAACTGCCGGACCCGGCGGTCTTCGGGCCCCTCGTCCTCACCGCGGCCAACGCCGACGACGGGGTCTCCGTCGAGGCGCTGAACAGTGTGCGTGACGAACCGGAGGACGTCGGCTCGATCACGGTCGTCAAGAAGGACAAGAAGACGGGCAGGCCGCTGCCGGGCGCCGTCTTCCAGCTCTGGCGCGAGACCAACGGCAGGCCAGGGCTGCAGACCTCGGGCGCGGGCCGGGACACGCTCGCCGACGGGGGGTGCGCCACGGACGGCCGCGGCCGGTGCGAGTTCCAGGGGCTCGACCTCGGTTCGTACTACCTGCGCGAGACGGCCGTGCCCGACGGTTACGTCCTGCCGTCGAAGAGGGTCAGCGGCCCGCACAGGGTGACCGAGGGCAACGCGGCGAAGGGCGTCACGGTGACGCTCACCAACGAGCGCGGCGGGGGCAAGAAGAAGTAGCCCCCGGTGGCCCCGACGGGCGCGGGTGGCGTCAGCCGCCCGTGCCCGGCTTCGTGCCCCAGATGTAGAGGCGGTCACCCTTGACCAGCAGGTTGTAGAGCCGCTTCGCGTCCCCGATGGCCAGGTTCACGCAGCCGCCCGAGCCCGACGAGAAGAGGTCGGAACGGGTGCCGTGCAGAGCCTGTCCACCGTTGAAGAACTGCGCGTACGGCATGGGGACGCGGTAGATCGTCGAGAAGTGGTCGCGGTTCTTCAGGTAGATCCGCTGCCAGCCGCGGCGGGTCTCCAGACCGTCCCGGCCGCTGCGGATCGGCACCGGGGCGAAGACCAGCCTGCGGCCTGACCCTGACTGCGCCCACAGGACCTGTCGGGTCAGGTCCACGCACGTGACCCGGTACGGCTTCGCGGGGCAGGTCCGCCGTTGCGCGGGGTTCCGCCGGATGGAGTCGGCGACGACGAAGCGGTACGTCCGCAGGTTGGCGCTGCCGTCCGCCGGGCGGACGCCGAGCCGCTGCTGGAGCCGCCGGATGGCCGCGCAGTCGGCGGCGGACTGGCGCCCGTCGACCGGCAGCCGCAGCTCACGCTCCAGCTCCCGCTGGTAGGGGGCGGTGCCCGCGCGGCACGCCGGCTCGACGAGGGCGGCGGGAGCGGGAGCGGCGGCCGCCCCGTGCGACGCGGGGACGGCCAGCGACAGGGCGGCGATCGATGAGAGGAGCCAGCGCATCGCACCAGCTTCGGGCGGTCCGCCGCCGCTGCCCCCGCGACACGACCCGACCATCCGACAATTGCTCCGAACAGGCGCCCGGCGGCCGTTCCCCGCAACCCTGTTGCAACGTGCCGCGGGGCAGAGTCGCCCCATGGACCGCCAGGAGATGAAAGACACCGATGGCAGCACCCCTCGGGTCGAGCTCACCCCTGCCGCCGCACGGCTCGTACGGCGACTGCGGGAGCTGCACGGGCCGCTGATGTTCCACCAGTCGGGCGGCTGCTGCGACGGCAGCGCCCCCATGTGCTTCCCGGACGGCGACTTCCGCACCGGTGATTCCGACGTCTGCCTCGCGTCGTTGACGGTCGATGGGGTGGCCGAGCCCGTAGCGTTCTGGATGTCGAAGAGCCAGTACGAGGTGTGGAGCCACACCCGGCTGATCGTGGACGTGGTGCCGGGCAGAGGCAGCGGCTTCTCGCTGGAGGCACCGGAGGGCGTACGTTTCCTCATCCGTTCCCGCTTGGCCGGAACGTAGCCACCCACATCTGGTGAACTCCCCTGGCTGCTGCGACAGTTACTTCGCTCACTTCGCCGCCCGGCCGACACCAGGAACCAGGGGGATCTGTGGCACGCCAGAAGCAACGCGGTGGACGGTCCAGAACGGTCTGCACCCTCTTCACGACGCTCGGCATGCTGGCCGGTGCGGCTCTCGCGGGAGCGGCACCGGCCGGTGGTGCTTCCGGCGTCGCGGAGCGCGCCGGCGGCAGGATCGCGCCGGGCGTGGAGTACCGGCACTTCGACGTGGAGGGCTCCCGCGGCACGGCCCGCGCGCACGTCCTCGACGTAGATCTGCGCGACCCGCGCACGCGCGTCGGGCTGCTGTATCCGGGCAAGGTCGCGGCGCGTGCGCCCGTCTCCACGCTCGCGAACGGGGCCGGCGCAGTCGGCGGCATCAACGGAGACTTCTTCAACATCACCGAGACCCAGCACCCGGGTGTCGAGGCGACCGGCGCGCCCGTCGGGCCCGCGATCGCGAGCGGCCGCGCACTCAAGGCCGCCGTGCCGAACGGGCAGCGCTTCGGTCCCGCGATGCCGCCGGGCGTGACCACCGAGGCCGTCCTCGGCGTGGGCCAGGACCGCAGGGCCCGCCTGGACAGCCTCGCCCTGGACGGGCAGGTCCGCACCCGTGGCTCCCGCCTCCCGCTGGGCGGCCTCAACCAGTACGCGCTGCCGGTGGGTTCCGTCGGCGCCTTCACCGCCGACTGGGGCACCGTCTCGCGCGTGCGCGCGACCTGCGGCACCGACACGAGCCGCGGCGCGCCCTGCAGCACCGACACGCACGAGGTGACGGTGCGTGACGGGCGTGTCGTGGCCTCGGCCGACACGCCGGGCAGCGGCCCGATCGCCGCGGACGAGACGGTCCTGGTCGGCCGTGAGGCGGGCGCGCAGGAGCTGCGGAAGCTGTCGGCGGGCGACCGGGTGCACGTCAGGCACCGTCTTGTGGCGGCCGAGTCGCGCAAGCCGTTGCGCTTCGCGATCGGCGGCTATCCCGTGCTGCGGAACGGTGTGCCGCTGCCCGGCCTCGATGCCACGACGTCGGCGGTGCGGACGGCGGCGGGGATCTCCGACGACGGCCGTCGGCTGCTGCTGCTCTCGCTCGACGGCTCCCCGGAGTTCCGTGCGGGTCTGACGATCGCCGAGGTGGCCGAGACGCTGCGGGGTCTCGGCGCGCGGGACGGCTTCAGTCTGGACGGCGGTGGCTCATCGACCCTGGTCTCCGCGACGGCCACGCTGGTCGCGCGCGCCCCGGGCGCCGATGCCGTGACGGTGCGGAACAACCCGAGCGGCGGGATCGAGCGGCCCGTTCCGAACGGCATCGGCGTGTTCTCCGGGAAATGACGGCCCGTCACTCCGTGTCGCGTACCGCCACGAGCCCGTTGAAGACGCCCACATAGGCCGTCCCGTCGGGTCCGAGCGTCACGGGCGCCCAGTTGTTGTCATAGGCGACGCCCGTGCCGGCGAGCCGCTTCCAGCGGGTGTCGCCGGTGCGGAAGTCGACCGCGGTGAGGTACCAGGCGTCGACGCCGAGGCTGTTGGGCTCCTTCGTGTAGAAGTACAACAGGCCGTTGGCGGTGGAGAGTTTGGGCACGGTGGACGGGGCGCGCACCCCGCTCTCCCAGGCCGTGTCGCAGCCGCTGCCGTCCTCGCGCACGTCGATCCTGCTGACGCCGCCGACGACGCTGCGGCCGAAGGTGAGCGAGGTGATGTTCTCGTAGCCGTAGTTGTTCTCGACGACGAGGCTGTCGCCCCAGGTGATCAGCGAGTTGTCGGTGGTGGACGCGCCGGAGCGGAAGACGGGGACCTTGCAGACGAGCCGCTCGTCGGCGGGCACGTCGGCGCCGCGCCGGTAGACGAGGACGTTCATGCGGTCGTCGGCGTTGTCGGTGATGGCGACGTAGTCGTCGTGCTCGCCGAAGAGGTCGGGAGTGGTGCCCGAACCCTGGTTCACCGAGCCGGGCTTGGTGCCGGTGCCGCGGTCGTACGTCTGACGCCAGACGGCCTTCGGAGTGCCCTCCGCGGCGGCGCGGAAGCTGTAGAGGGCGTGGTCGGAGACGATGGAGACGCCGTCCTCCGCGACGGAGAACGAGTTCTGGATCTCCTCGCCGGAGAGGCGGATCGAGCGGATGTCGCCGGACTCCGGGTCGACGGTCCCGACCCGCCCCTGCCGCGTCACCCACCAGATGCGCCCGTCCCAGTCCGGCATCACCGACGTGACGGGGTCGCACTCACCGCTGGGGTACAGGTTGGTCCAGCTCACGCAGTCGTGCGGGACGTGTGCCGTGAGGTCCCACTCCTTGTCGACGACGAAGCGCCATCCGCCGTCGGCCGTGCGCTCGTGCGCGAGCCGGACGATGTGCTGGCGGGAGTCGGCGAGGACGAGCCTGTCCTCGTTGTCGAGGTACGAATAGGCGCCGCCCGATGTGTCCTTGAAGATCTTCGAGAAGTCGAGCCGGGTGATGGCCTCGACGGTCGAGGGCCGCTGCGGCAGCTTGTACTCGGCGAGCGTGTCCAGCGTCCTCGGGTCGAGCAGCTTGACCAGGAAGCCGGTGAACGTGCCGCACACGGTGACGATGCGTCCGTCGCGGTCGAAGGTGACGGTCGCGCACTCGCCGCCCAGCGCCGCCATCTTCTCGCTGTCGACCGCGGGCCGCTTCCCGAGCGGACCGCTCCAGGGGTACGTGCCGCTGCCCGCGGCGTCGGCGTGCATGCCGCTGCGGCCGTTGGCGGCGAGGTACGGGTGCTGGGGCGGCGGGGTGCCGGGCAGCGGGCGGGCGTCGGCGGGCGCGCCCTCGTACTGCTCGACGAGCCGGTGCCCGGGGGCTCTGGGTATGTCGTCGGCGTGGGCGGGGGCCGCGAGGGACACGGTCAGGGCCATGGCACCGGCGGGAACGAGGCGGCGCAGTCTGCTGGGCATGCGCCGAAGCTAGAGCGCTCCTCTTGAAGTGTCCATGAAACAGCGTCAGTTGTTCATGAACCCGAAAGGAACGGCCCGCGGGCCGGCGCACGAACCGGTCACGGCCGGATGCCGCTGACGATGTGGGCGGTGGCCGTCAGCCCGTCCTGGATGGTCGGCGCCATGCTCGTGCCGGCCAGGTAGAAGCCCAGCAGCAGACAGACGACGGCGTGCGACAGCTTCAGCGCTCCGTTGCGCAGAAAGACCGCAGCAAGGATCACGAGCAGCAGCACGACAGAGATCGAGACAGCCATGCGAAGTACCTCCTCCGCCACGCGGGACCGCGGCTTCCGGCCGTCAGTGTCGCGTAGCGGAGGAGGCGTTCGGGCCTCTGACCTGTGCTCCGAACGGGTGTTACTCGCGCGAAGGTTGATCCGGTCGGATCATCGGCCGTGCGCGTCGAGGAAGGCCTCGAGGCCCGCGAGGTCATCGGTGTTGAGGTGGTCGACACCGGCGGCGAGCAGCTCGCCCCAGACCGCGTCGCGCTGCGGGCCCGGCAGGTCGGGCGTCGCCCAGAAGCGGACGCGCTGCCCGCGCGCGTGGGCGGCGGAGACGATGCCGCGCAGCTTGTCGCGCTCGGCGGCGGGCATGGGGCCCGTGCCCTGCCAGCTGAAGTTGAGGAACCAGTTGTCGCTGATCAGCGGGATGAACGAGGCGGGCGCGGCGGTTCCCAGGTCGGCGAGGCGGCCGTCGTAGAAGGCGTGCCGGACGCGCTGCGCCTCCATGGGGGCGCGGGCCGCGCGGTCACCGGAGACGACAGCCGTGATCGCGCCGCGGCGCACCTTCCCGTGGGTGTACGACGTGAACAGGTGCCGATAGGGCCGCAGTTGGCGGTGGAGTGCGGCGTATGTCGACGCGCCCTCGGTCTTGATGTCGATGAGCAGCTGGAAGGGGGTGCGGTGGTGGCCCCGGTACACGGAGCCGTGGTTGGCGCGCACGCGGGCCGCCAGGGGCTTCAGGTAGAGCGACGCGAGGGTGCGGGTGGGATCGAGGTCGACCGGGTCGTGGGCGACGAGCAGCTCTCCGTCGACGAGGAAGATGTCGGCCTCGACGCTGCCGAAGCGGTGGTCGAGGGCGTCGAGGAGGGGCCGGGGGTGTTCGTAGTCGTTGTGGGCGTGGGCGCGGAACAGCGGCCGGGGGCGGGGGTGGCGCCCGCCGCTGCTCGCGTGCGCGTGGGCGGGTATCGCGATGCCGCCCGCGAGGGCCGCGCCGAGGGTGGTGAGGGCTCTGCGACGGGTGGTGAGGGCCATGTCTGCCTCCCGGAGGGACGAGTGGTGACGCGTCGGAACGCGACGCGCGGATACGACGGTGAGCGGAACCTCAGTGAGTATGAGGCCCAACCCGCGTCAGGCAACCCTGGCCTTACGGGAGTTGGCGTTATCGATGCCGGGCGTTCACGACGGGTGCCGTGACCTGCTCGGTCACCGTCCGGTTCCTCAGTTCCCGAAAAGTGCGTCCTTCCAGTTCAGTGGCTGCTCTCCTACGGTTCCCGAGTAACCACAGGAGAGCGAGAGCTCTCGCGACAGGAGAGCGGACGACAGCATGCCCACGAACGATGTCTTCAGCCACGACGTGCCGGCCGAGAGCGACTTCGGCTATGCGCAGGCGATCAGGTCCGGTGACCTGATCCATGTCTCCGGACAGCTCGCGCTCGACGACGTCGGCGAGTTCCGGCACGCGGACGACTTCGCCGCCCAACTCGACCTGACGTACGCCAACTTCGACAAGATCCTGAGCCACTACGGCGCGACCCGCGGTCAGATCGTCTCGCAGACCCTGTACGTGGTGGACCTGCGGCGGCACGCCGGGGCGGTGGCGGCGGGGAACCTGGCGTACTTCGGGGACCACCGCCCGGTCAGCACGGTCGTCGGCGTCACCGAACTGACCTTCCCCGGCCAGGTCGTCGAGATCAGCTGCGTCATCGACACCCGGCTGCCCGCCTGAGCGGACCCTTACTGTTCGGCGGGCGCCCTGTCCGTCAGTTCGTCCCAGTGCGTGGTGCGGTCGCACCACCGTTCCAGGAGGACGCGGTCGTGGCCGACGGCCAGCAGACCGGCGCCGCGTTCGGCCCGGTACTCCTCCACGACGTGGACCAGGGCCGCCGTCGTCGAGGCGTCCAGCATCGCCGTCATCTCGTCGCAGATCAGCCAGCGCGGGCGCAGCACCAGCGCGCGGGCCAGGCACGCGCGTTGCAGCTGGCCGTCGCTGACCTCGTGCGGGCGGCGGCCCAGCAGCTCCTTGCCGAGGCCGACGCGGGCCGCGAGCTCCGGGACGGCGGTGGCCGCTTCGGAGCCGCGGCCCACCGCCCGCAGCGGTTCCGCGATCAGGTCGGACAGGGCCAGCCTGGGGTCGGCGGAGAGCCGCGGCTGCTGGAAGACGACGCCGAAGGCCGTGCGCTGCTCGCGGGGGGCGCGGTGGCGCCAGCCGCGGGCGGGCTCGCCGTCGATGACGACCTGGCCCGCGTCGGGGCGGTGCAGCAGCGCGGCGACCCGCGCGAGGGTGGACTTGCCGCAGCCGCTGGGGCCGAGCAGGCCCACGGATGCGCCGGGGGCGATGGTGAGGTCGACGTCCCGGACGACGGGGGCACGCCGGTCGTATCCGGCGGTGATGGCGCGCAGTTCAAGCACGGGGGGCCTCCAGCACGTCCGCGTGGGGGTGGTGGCAGGCCGCACCGTCCGTGAGCGCGGGCAGCGCGCCGCACGCCTCGTCGGCCCGGTCGCAGCGCGCAGCGAACGCACATCCCGCGGGGAGCGCCGACAGCTCGGGCGGCATGCCGGGGACGGGCGTGAAGGCGCGCTCAGGCAGGGCGTTCAGGAGCCCGCGGGCGTAGGGGTGCCTGGGTCCTGGCGTGCCGAAGAAGTCGGTGGCGTCGGCGAGTTCGACGACGCGGCTGGCGTACATCACGGCGACGCGGTCGGCGATCCGTTCGGCGGCGGCCAGGTCGTGGGTGATCAGGAGCAGCGCGCGGTCGTCGCCGACGTGCCGGCGCAGTTCGTCGACGGTGCGGTCCACGAGGTCGCGGTCGAGGCCGGTCGTGGGTTCGTCGGCGAGCAGCAGCGGCGCGTCGCCGATGAGGGCGAGCGCGGTGGCGGCGCGCTGGGCGAGGCCGCCGGACAGCTCGTGGGGGTAGCGGTCGAGGTGGCCCGAGGGGAACGCGGCGCGCTGGGCCGCCGCTTCGGCGGCGGCCCGCAGCTGCGGCTTGCGCACCCCGGCGAGCTCCCGCAGGGTCTCCTCCAGCTGGGAGCGCACGGTGCGGACCGGCGTCAGATGGGCGGCGGGACTCTGCGGCACGAGGCCGACGCGCCGCCCCCGCACGGTGCGGGCGAGGGTGCGCTCGTCGGCGGTGAGAAGATCCAGGCCACCGATCAGCGCGCTCCCCGCGGTCTCGGCGTTCTCGGGGAGCAGGCCGAGCAGCGCGGAGGCGAGCACGGACTTGCCGCAGCCGCTCTCGCCGACTAGGGCGAGGCACTCCCCCGCCGCGAGGTCGAAGGTGGCGTCGGTGACGGCGGAGACATGGGCGCCGCCGCGCATGCGGAACCGTACGGAGAGACCCTGTACGGACAGGACGGGGACCGTCACAGCATGAGCTCCGATCGGCGCCGGGGATTGATCCGTTCCCGCCAGGCGCCCGCGAGGCCCGCGATCGCCAGGGTGGGCACGATGATGAACAGGCCGGGGAAGAGGGTCGGCCACCAGTCGCCCGCCAGGAGCGAACCGCGCGCGCTCTGCACGAGCGTGCCGAGGCTCGCCTGGTGGGAGGGGAGGCCGAGGCCGAGGAAGGACAGCGCGGACTCGTGCCAGATGGCGTGCGGCACCATCAGGACGGCGGCGAGTCCGGCCTGCGGCAGGACGCCGGGCAGCAGGTGCCGCACGGCGACGCGAAGGCGTGAGGCGCCGCCGGAGATCGCCGCGTCGACGTACGGCCGCGAGCGCAGGGACAGCACTTCGGCGCGCACGATGCGGGCGGTGGACAGCCAGTGCGTGAGCGCCACGGAGACGACGACCGGCCAGACGCCGGGCCGGAACATCGCGACGATGAAGATGCCGAGCAGCAGGTGCGGCACGGACGAGAAGACGTCCACGAGCCGCATGACGATCCGGTCGACCCAGCCTCCGGAGGCGGCCGCGAGGGCGCCGACGGCCGTGCCGATGACGGTGGCGACGACGGCCGCGACGACGCCCACGAGGAGCGAGACCCGCAGGCCGTAGACACAGCGCAGCAGCAGGTCGCGGCCGACGTCGTCGGTGCCGAAGGGGTGCGCCAGCGACGGCGGCTGCAGCTTCGACGCGAGGTCGACGGCCTGCTCGTCGAGGTTCACGAGCGGTGGTACGACGAGGACGGCGAGGACGACCGCGGCGACGATCACCGCGGACGTACGCACCCGCCACGCGCGCGTGGAGCGGCGCACGCCCCCATGGGCGCGCCAGACGATGTCAGCCATCGAATCCCACCCTCGGGTCGGCGAGGCCGTACAGGAGGTCGGCCACGAGGTTGCCCAGGAGGACCGCGGCGGTGGCAAGCGCGGTCAGGGCGGCGAGCAGCGGGAAGTCCACGGAGGTCGCCGCCTGCACGGTCGCGGCGGCGATGCCGGGCCAGCTGAAGACGGTCTCCACCAGGAGCGCCCCGGTGATCAGTTCGGGTACGCGGGAGCCGATGAGCGTGAGCACGGGCAGCATGCCGGAGCGCAGCGCGTGTCCGAGCAGCACGGTCCGTTCGGCGAGGCCACGCGCGCGTGCGCCGCGTACGGGGTCGTCGCCGAGCGCGTCGCCGACGCCTTGGCGCACGTACAGGACGAACCAGGGCAGCTGCGAGATCGCGAGGACGCCGGCCGGCAGCACCAAGTGGCTCGCGACCTGGCCTGCGGTCACAGTCGAGCTGGCCGTGTCGGTCAGGCCGCCCGAGGGCAGCACGCCGAGCTTCAGCGCGAACAGCCAGACGGCGAGCAGGCCGAGCCAGAACGGCGGCGCGGCTTCGAGGGTGTACGCGAGGGAGGTCACGGCGCGGTCCACCCAGCCGCCGGGGCGGCGGGCGGCGAGGACGCCGAGGGCGGTGCCGAGCAGGATGGCGACGAGGAACGCGGTCGCGGCGAGCAGCACGGACCAGCCGATGCGTTCGCCGATGGCGTCCGCGACGGGCTGCCGCAGGGTGCTGGAGTCGCCGAGGTCACCGGTGAGCGCCGAGGTCAGCCAGTCCCACCAGCGGGCGGTCAGCGGCCGGTCGACGCCGAGGTTGGCGCGCAGCTGGTCGAGGTTCTCCTGCGAGGCCGTGAGTCCGGCCGTGCCCGCGTACGCCTTGACGGGGTCGAAGGGCGAGGCGGCGGCGATGGCGAAGACGCCGAAGGAGACGACGAGCAGCACGGGCACGGCGAACAGCAGCCGCCGTGCCGCGAGGCGGGCCATCGGCCCCCAGGGAAGGCGACGCCGCGTCGCCTTCCCGTGGGCCTCGGATATCGCCGATGTCACTTCTTCGGCTGCCAGTCCTCGACGTTCCACCAGGGGCCGGAGGCCAGGCCGTGGTCGTGCGGCTCGACCTGGGTGGTGAGATCGCCGAACTTCTTGTCGACCACGTAGAGGTGGTCGATGTGGGTGAGGAAGGTGTAGCCCGGGTTCTTCACCAGCTCGCGCTGGATGGTGTCGTACGCGGCCTGGCGCTCGGCGTGGTCGCCGCTCTTGCGGGCGTCCTCCAGGGCCTTGTCGACCTTGGGGTTGTCGTAGTGCGCCATGTTGTTGAAGCCGTCGCCGGCGAGGGACGACTTCAGGAGCGTGTACTGGTCGAAGTCCGGGTCGGCCGGGGAGCCGCCGCCGGCGAGGACCGCGTCCTTGGGCATGCGGGGCTCGATGACCTCCCACGTGCCGGACTGCACCTCGACCTTGATGCCGAGCTTCTTGGCGTCGGAGGCGTAGGCGAGGGCGTGGTCCTGGCGGAGCTTGTCGCCGGAGAGGTACCAGAGCGGGAACTTCGCCTGGACGCCGTCCTTCTCGCGGATGCCGTCCTTGCCCGGCTTCCACCCGGCGTCGTCGAGGATCTTCTTCGCCTTGGCGGCGTCGAACTTGCGCTCGGTGCCCTTGGTGAACCAGGGGCTGTCCGTCGGGACGGGCCCGTAGGCCTCCTTGCCCTCGCCGTACAGGATCGAGTCGACCATGGCCTTGCGGTTCACGCCGACGTCCAGGGCGCGGCGGACGGCGGTGTCGCCCGCGACCTTGTTGCCGGTGGGCAGCGTCACGACGCGGTAGTCGAAGGTCTTGGCGGCGTACGTCTTCTTGCCGCTGTCGCTCTTGTACTTCTTCGCGAGGTTGGGCGGCAGGATCGCGCCGTCGAGCTCACCGGCGTCGAGCCGGGTGGCGCGGATGTCGTCGTCCTTGATGATCGCCATGGTGAAGTTCTTGACCTTCGGCGCGCCGCCCCAGTAGTCGGGGTTGGCCTTGAAGGTGAGCTTCTCGCCCTTGGACCACTTGACCAGCTCGTACGGGCCCGTGCCGACCGGCTTGGTGGTGAAGGCGCCGGTGTTCACGTCCTGCTTGGCCGCGATGTGCTCGGGCGCGATGGGCAGGACGGTCCGCTCGGCGAACGGCGCGTAGGGGTACTTGAGGTGGAAGACGACGGTGTCCTCGCCCTTGGCCTCGACGCTCTTGACGGCGTCCAGCTCGGTCTTGGACGCGTTGTTCGTCTTCTTGTCGAGGATCGTCTCGTACGTGAAGACGACGTCCTTGGCGGAGAAGGGCTTGCCGTCGCTGAACTTGACGCCCTTGCGGAGCTTGTACGTGTAGGTCTTGCCGTCGTCGGTGACCTTGGGCAGCTCGGCGGCGAGGGCGGGCTTGAGCTTCATGTCGGCGTCGTGCGTGAGCAGCCCGTCGAAGATCTTCGAGTTGCCGTCCTTGCCGTAGCCGAGGAGCGGGCTGAGGGTCTCGGGCTCGTACGCGATGCCGACGACCGCCGAGTCCTTCGTGCCGCCCGCGCCGCCGCTGTCGCCCGGCGCCGAGCAGGCGGAGGCGGCGACCGCTATCGCGGCCGCCGTCGCCACCGCGCCTGCGCCCCGTATCGATCGGGCCCTCATGCTCCACACCCCTACTGAAGATCAGCTGTTGTTGCGAACAGCTCGCAATTATGCACCACGTAATGGTGGCGTAAAACGCGCAGCCCGCACCTGGTAGGTGCGGGCTGCATCAAAATCGGTTCGACGGGTCAGGGTGCCTGGAGATCCACCAGCTCCGCGAGCGCCTCGCGGTGCCGTCCCGCCGTGCCGTAGGCCGCCGAGTCCGCCTTGGCGCGCTTCAGGTAGAGGTGGACGGGGTGCTCCCACGTCATGCCGATGCCGCCGTGCAGCTGCAGCGCCTCCTCGGCCGCGCGCACCGCCACGGGAGCGGCGTAGGCCTGGGCGAGGGCGGCCGCCACGTCGGCGTCGGCGCTGCCCGTGGCGAGGGCGTCGCAGGCGTGGCGGGCGGCGGCGCGGGTGTTGACGACCTCGGTCCACAGCTGGGCGAGCCGGTGCTTGAGCGCCTGGAAGGAGCCGACAGGACGGTTGAACTGGTGCCGCTCCTTCGTGTGGCGGACCGTCTCCGTCAGGCACCACTCGGCGATGCCCAGCTGTTCCGAGGCGAGCAGCGCGGCCCCGGCCCGCAGGCCTCGCCGTACGGCCGCTTCCGCGTCCGCGTCCCGGGACAGCTCACGCGCGCGTGCCCCGTCGAAGGTGACCGTGGCGAGCGGCCGGGTGAGGTCGAGAGAGGTCCGCGGGGTGACGGTGACGCCGTCCTGTGCCGTGTGGACCGCGTAGAGCCCGCCGTCGGCGGGGACGAGCAGCACATCGGCGCCGATCGCGTCCGCGATGCCGGTCACCTGCCCGTGCAGGGCGCCCTCCTCATGGCGTACGCCCTTGACGGGGCCACCGGGAGCGACGGCGAGACCCACGGCGAGCGCGCCCACGGTGCGCCCCGCGGCGAGCGCCCCGAGCAGCTCGGTGGCCTCGCTGCCCCCGCAGGCGAGCAGCGTCTCCGTGGCGACGACGGCGCTGGTGAGATACGGCACGGGCGCCACCGAGCGGCCCAGCTCCTCCAGCACGACGGCCGCTTCGCGGTGCGTGGCGCCCTGGCCGCCCAGCTCCTCGGGGATGAGGAGCCCGGCCAGGCCCATGCCGTCGGTGAGCGCCTTCCACAGCTCGCGGTCGAGCGGTTCGTCGCTCTCGGCGCGCGCGAGGACGGTCGCGGCGTCGCACCGGTCGGCGAGCAGGGCCCGCACGGCGGAGCGCAGCGCCTCTTCCTCTTCGGAGTACAGCAGGTCGCTCATCGCGCGAGGTCCTTCCAGGCGACGTCCTTGTCGGTGCGCGGCTCGGCGGGCAGGCCGAGGACGCGCTCGGCGACGATGTTCAGCAGGACCTCGCTGGTCCCGCCCTCGATGCTGTTGCCCTTGGAGCGCAGGTAGCGGTAGCCCGCGTCACGGCCGGTGAAGTCGACGATCTCGGGGCGGCGCATCGTCCAGTCCTCGTACAAGAGGCCTTCCTCGCCGAGGAGTTCGACCTCCAGGCCGCTGATCTCCTGGTTGAGGCGGGCGAATCCGAGCTTCATGCCGGAGCCCTCGGGTCCCGGCTGTCCCGCGACGAGCTGCTGGCGCAGCCGCTCCCCGGTGATCCTGGCCACCTCCGCGTCGACCCAGAGCTTGAGCAGGCGCTGGTGGAGGTCGTGCGTGCGCAGTTCGGGGCGCTCGCGCCAGGCCTTGGCGACCGGGCCGATCATGCCGCCCTCGCGCGGGATGCGCATGCCGCCGATGGAGACGCGCTCGTTCATGAGCGTGGTCTGGGCGACCTTCCAGCCGTCGCCGACCGCGCCGAGCCGGTGCGCGTCCGGGATGCGCACGTCGGTGAGGAACACTTCGTTGAACTCGGCCTCGCCGGTGATCTGGCGCAGCGGCCGCACCTCGACGCCGGGGTCCGTCATGTCGCACACGAAGTACGTGATGCCCCGGTGCTTGGGCACGTCCGGGTCGGTGCGGGCGATCAGGATGGCCCAGCGGGCGGTGTGGGCGCTGGAGGTCCACACCTTCTGGCCGTTGACCACCCAGTCGCCGGTCTCCTCGTCGCGGACGGCGCGGGTGCCGAGCGCGGCGAGGTCGGAGCCGGCACCCGGCTCGCTGAAGAGCTGGCACCACACCTCCTCGCCGGTCCACAGCGGGCGCAGGAAGCGGCGCTTCTGCTCCTCGGTGCCGAAGCCGAGCACGGTCGGCGCGGCCATGCCGAGGCCGATGCCGATGCGGCGCGGCTCATTGTCGGGCGCGCCCGCGGCCTCCAGCTCGGCGTCCACGACGGCCTGCAGGGAGCGCGGCGCCCCGAGCCCGCCGAGGCCCTCGGGGTAGTGCACCCAGGCGAGGCCGGCGTCGAAGCGGGCCTTGAGGAAGTCGGCGCGGTCCGTCGTGGCGGGCGGGTGCGCGGCCAGCAACTCCTGGGTACGGGTGCGCAGTTCGGCGGCGTCGGTCATGCGGCACCTCCGTGCGGCAGGACGACGACCCGGCCGGTCGTGACGCCGTCGGCGACGCGCTGCACGGCGGACGCGGCGCCGGCCATCGGCACGCGCTCGCTCACCAGCGGCTTGATGGCGCCCTTGGCGGCGAGCTCGGACAGCTCTTCGTGGCAGCGCTGGATCAGGCTCGGGTCCTTGGTCTTGTACAGGCCCCAGTGCAGGCCCACGATCGAGTAGTTCTTCACGAGCGCGTGGTTGAGCGCGGGCGTCGGGATGGAGCCGCTGGCGAAGCCGATCACGACGATCCGGCCCTCGAAGGCCACACACTTCGCCGACTTGGCGTAGGCGTCGCCGCCCACGGGGTCGTAGATCACGTCGGCGCCGCGGCCGCCGGTCGCCTCCTTGACGGCGCCGATCACGTCGTCCGTACGCCGGTCGAGGACGAGGTCGCAGCCGAGCTCGCGCGCGACCTCCGCCTTGTCCTCGCCGCCGACGACTCCGATGACCCTGGCGCCCGCGGCCTTGCCGAGCTGCACCGCGGCGCTGCCGACCCCGCCCGCCGCCGCGTGCACCAGGAGGGTCTCGCCCGCCTGGAGGTGCGCGCGGCGGTGCAGGGCGAACCAGCCGGTCTGGTAGCCGATGTGGAGCGCGGCGGCCTCCGCGTCGTCCAGCGCGTCCGGGGCGGAGAGCAGGGCGGCCGCGTCCGCGACGGCGTACTCGGCGAAGCCGCCGTACGGCAGCACGGAGTTGGCGATCACCCGCCGCCCGTCCTCGGTCTCGCCGCAGATCTCCATGCCCGGCGTGAACGGCATCGCCGGCCTGACCTGGTACTGGCCCCGGCAGAGCAGCGCGTCCGGGAAGTTGATGTTCGCGGCGCGGACCTTCAGCAGCACCTGCCCCTCATCGAGCGCGGGGCGGTCCACCTCGGCGAGGCGCATCACCTCGCCCGGCTCGCCGTTCTCGTGCACTTGCCATGCCTGCATGCGGGGCCTCCACGGGGCTGTCGTAGACCGTGCTCGACCGCATACTAAGCGGTCGCTTGCCCCCATGGGAACAGCTTGGGGGCAGTCGCGGGGACAGTCCGCGGAGGCGGCCCGGGTGCCGTCAGTCCGCGTCACTCTTACGGGTCGGCCTGGCCCGTACGTGCATGCGCTCCCCCTGCGGCCCGAAGAGGCTGATGAACTCGGCGCCCCCCTCGCTCGTGGCCCCGAACCAGTGCGGGACCCGGGTGTCGAACTCCGCGGCCTCGCCCGGGCCGAGCACCACGTCGTGGTCGCCGAGGATCAGGCGCAGCTTCCCGGACAGCACGTACAGCCACTCGTACCCCTCGTGGGTCTGCGGCTCGGGGGCGGCCGCGGTACGGGCGGGCTCGACCACCTTGTACGCCTGGAGCCCGCCGGGCTGCCGGGTCAGCGGCAGCATGGTGCGGCCGTGCCGGACGATCGGCTTGGCCCGCACACGCGGGTCGCCCACGGGCGGGGCGCCGACCAGCTCGTCCAGGGGGACCTGGTGGGCGCGGGCGATCGGCAGGAGCAGTTCGAGGCTGGGCTTGCGGTGGCCGGACTCCAGGCGGGACAGGGTGCTGACCGAGATGCCGGTGGCGGCGGACAGGCCCGCGAGGGTGGCGCCGCGCTCCTTGCGGATGCGGCGCAGCCGGGGGCCGACCTCGGTGAGGACCTGATCCATCGCTTCGGGCTCCGGGGTGTCTTCGCTCATGGACCCATCATGCCCCTTCTTGCCGAACCGGCAAAGAGACTTGTCGTTCTCGCACGCCTTGGGTGATGGTCTCCGTGGAGGTGGTCACCATGACCGGCACCTTGGACGAGAGGCGGAACGACATGCGGAACGAGAGCTACGACGTAGTGGTCGTCGGCGGCGGCACGGCGGGGCTGAGCGCGGCGCTCGTGCTCGGCCGGTCCCGGCGGCGGGTCCTGGTGGTCGACGCGGGCGAGCCGCGCAACGCGCCCGCCGCGCACATGCAGGGCTACCTGTCGCGGGACGGCATGCCGCCCGCCGAGTTCCTCGCCGAGGGGCGGCGGGAGCTGGAGCGCTACGGGGTGGAGGTCGTGCGGGGCCGCGTGTCGGCCGTGACGGCGGACGGTGCGGGCGAGTTCGGGGTCGCGCTGGCGGGCGGCGGGGCGGTGCACGCGCGCCGGGTCGTCATGGCGACGGGCCTCGTGGACGAACTGCCCGCCGTGCCGGGCGTCGCCGAGCGCTGGGGCCGCGACGTGCTGCACTGCCCGTACTGCCACGGCTGGGAGGTGCGGGACCAGCCCTTCGGCGTGCTCGCCGGGGATCCGTTCAACAGCCACCAGGCGCTGCTCGTCACCCAGTGGTCCAAGGACGTGACGCTGTTCCTGCACACCGTGCGGGACCTGCCGGACGCGGAGTGGGAGCGGCTCGCGGCCGCCGGGGTCCAGGTCGTGGAGGGCGAGGTCGCGGGTCTGGAGGTCGAGGACGACCGGCTGGCGGGCGTGCGGCTCGCCGACGGCCGGGTGTTCCCGCGCTCGGTGCTGTTCGTCGCGGCGAAGCCGGTGGCCCGGACGGGGCTCCTGAGCGCGCTCGGCGCGGAGTTCAAGGAGACCCCCTTCGGCCCGTACCCCACCGTGGACGAGACCTTCCGCACCACGGTCCCGGGCGTCTGGGCGGTCGGCAACGCCGCGGGCCCCATGGAGCAGGTGATCAACGCGGCGAGCGCCGGCTACCGCGCCGGGTCGATGATCAACGCCGACCTCGTCATGGCGGACATCGACGCGGCGGTGTCCCGCCGCCGGGCGGGGGTCTTCACTCCGGAGGGCGAAGCGGAGGTGGCGCGACTGGCGGCGGGAGCGCGCACGTACGAAGCCGCGGTGACTTCAGTGGACTCTACTGGCCGTACCACTGCTGGTAGTTGAGGCCGTTGCAGGGGTGTTCGCGCAGGCCGAAGGCGCCGCTGTCGTCGATGCACCGGCCGGTGTTCTCGTTCTTGAAGGTCGCCGTGCCATTGCTGTTGCGCCACAGCTCCCAGCGCTGGTAGTTGAGGTTGTTGCAGGGGTGCTCGCGGAGCCCGAAGGCACCGCTGTCGTCGATGCACCGGCCGGTGTTGGCGTTCCGCAGGACCCAGTTGCCGTTCTGTCCGTAGAGCTGCCAGTCCTGGTAGTTGAGACCGTTGCAGGCGTGCTCGCGCAGGCCGAAGGCGGCGCTGTCGTCGATGCAGCGGCCGGTGTTGACGTTGCGGATGGCACCTCCAGCCATGGCCTGTGCGTCCCCGGGCTGCACTCGTACGGCGCCCGGCCCCGGGAACGACGCGGTGGCCGTCTCGGCGGGAGCGGCGGGGGCGGCCGTCTCCGCGGGAGCGGCGGGGGGTGCGGCGGCCGCGCCGGTACCGGCGAACATCAGGGACGCGCTCGCGATGCCCGCCGCGAGGACGACGAGCGGACGGGGCGCGGTGAGTCTGCGTAAGGACACTTCTGCCTCCGGTTCATGCCAGTAAATGCTTATAAGTGCTGGATGTAGCGATGGATGTCAGATTTCAGGGGGATCTTGTAGCGAGCCCCGAGGCTAGAGCGCAGACCGTGAACATGACAGGGCTGGTCGGCGAGTTGTCCGCCCGCGCCGGTGGAATGGCCGAATGCCTGTGATGGCGGCCGAAGTGTGTGGAGCTTTCACGCCGTACGAGGTATCGATGCGCGCATGACGCATCGCGACGCGGACGACGGGGCGAGCCAGGAGAGCGACGGCGGAGCTGTGGCGCCGGACGGCAGGGGGGTCGCTCCGGGCGGCGCAGCAGTGGTGCAGGACGGAGCAGCAGTGGTGCCGCACGGTGCAGCCGTGGTGCCGGACGGTGCAGCCGTGGTGCCGGACGGTGCAGCCGTGGTGCCGGGCGGCGTGCTGCCCGGGCTCCCGCCTCCTCCCCCGCCCGGGGCGACCGCACTGCCGCCCGGCACCTACTCCGGGACCGTCGTCCTCGTCACCGGGGGCGGGACGGGCCTCGGCAAGGCCATCGCCGCGGAGTTCGCGCGACTCGGCGCCGACCTGGTCATCGCGAGCCGCAAGGAGGACCGACTCAAGGCGGCGAGGGACGAACTGGCGTCGCTGGGCGGGCGCGTGACGGCCGCGGTGTGCGACATCCGGGACGCCGAACGCGTCGCGGACGTCTTCGACGTGGCGCAGGAGGCGTACGGCCTGCCGGACGTCCTGGTGAACAACGCCGCCGCCAACTTCCCCGTCCCCGCGGAGGACATGTCGCCGAACGCGTGGCGCTCGGTCGTGGACATCACGCTCACCGGCACGTTCCTGATGACGCGCGAGTTCGGCCGCCGGCACCTGGCCGCGGGCACCCCCGGCTCGGTCATCGACGTGGGGGCGTCGTACGCCTGGACGGGCGGCCCCGGCTTCGCCCACAGCGCGGCGGCCAAGGCCGGGGTGAAGAGCCTGGTGGAGACCCTGGCCGTGGAGTGGGGTCCGTACGGCATCCAGGTCAACGGCCTGGTGCCGGGCCTGATGCCGCACGACGACATGACCGACGACATCCGCGGCAACCTCGACCGGGCCGGGGACACGGCCGCCGCCCGTCAGCCCGCCCTTCGCGTCGGCCTGCCCCGCGAACTGGGCTGGGCGGCCACCTTCCTCGCCTCCCCGTACGCCCGCTTCATCACGGGCCACACGCTGGTGGTCGACGGCGCGAACTGGCAGCGCAGGGGGCTGGTGAGCCCGCCGGTGGTGACGGTACGGGAACAGCTGGGCCTCCCTGCTTTCCCTGCATCCCACGCTGCCCGTACGCCCCACACTTCCTCTGCGCCCGGCACTCCCGCTGCACCCCGTGCTCCCTCTGCGCCCCACACTCCCGCCGCGCCCCGTACTCTCACTGCGCCCCATGCTCCCTCTGCGTCTCACACTTCCGCTGGGCCCCTTACTTCCCCCGCCTCCCCTGGCTCCCCCACTTCCCCCACTCCCCCTGGCTCTCGCCCTTCCCCTACTTCCCCTCGAACGACGCCGCCCGCCGCGCCGCCTTCGCCCCGTACCCCTCGCGCGAATCCTCCGACGTGAGCGTGATCGCCGCGTTCATCGCGACTCGGTCGAGCGCCCCCGCCATCCCCGTGTCGGCGTACGCGTCGATGCCGCGCTTGATGCCCTGGACGGCGAGCGGCGCGTTCGCGGCGATCTCGGCCGCCAGCGCATGGGCCGTCTCCGCCAACTCATCGGCCGGAACCACCTGTTGGAGCAGCCGGAGCCGCTCGGCCGTGGCAGCGTCGATCCGGCGGCCGGTGAGGGCAAGCAGCTTCGCCCAGCCGGCACCGGCCTCGCGGGCGATGCGCAGGTCACCGCCCGCGTCCACCGCGACGCCGAGCCGCGCCTCGGGCAGCGCGAAGACCGCGTCGTCGGCCGCAATCCGCACGTCCGCCATCAGCGCCAGTTCGAAGCCGAACCCGAGGCAGTACCCCTGGACGGCCGCGACGACCGGCTGCGGCAGCTGCGCGAAGACACGGAAGCGCTCGTGGACCCAGCGCATCGCCTCGTAGTAGTTGCGGGCGTGCTCGGCGCCGGAGCGGCCCGTGATGGCACCGCCCGGCGCCGTGATGTCGATGCCCGCGCAGAAGGCCCGGCCCTCGGCGCGCAGCAGCACCGCCCGGATGGAGTCGTCGAACCGGATGCGGTCGGCGAACAGGCCGAGTTGGCGCGTGGACTCCCAGCTCCACGCGTTGAGCTTGCGCGGGCGGCAGAGGGTGAGGATGCCGAGCCCGTCCTCGACGTCGAGGCGCAGCCGCTCCTCGCCCCGCGGGATGTCCGTTCCGATGGTGTCGATCATCCGCGCCCCCACTGGCCCAGCGTTTCGCTTCCTGATGGGCCGTCAGGCTAGGGGCGCGGGCTCACCGACTGAAGACCTCGAACCCCACCGCCGGTCTTCCGCCGAAGCGGGGCGCCAGCGCCTGGGCGTTGCCCGTGAGGAACGTACGGCAGTACTTCTCCGGGTCCTCGTCGGTCAACGCCTCGATGTAGGTGCGGTGTTCGAGGAGGGATGCCACCGACCGGTCGAGGCCCGCCGTCGCGTCCGCCGCGTGCGTGGGCGTCGACGAGCCGGCGACGGCGACCCACCGCACGCCGTCCCAGGGCTCCAGGCCCCGCTCCTCGATCAGTTCCGGGAAGATCCAGCGGTTGCCGGCGTCCGCCGCCGCGTCCAGCGTGGCGCGGCCGACCGCCACGTGGTCCGGCGTGTTCCAGGCGACGCCGCCCCACGTGTCTCGGTGGTTGAGCGTGATGACCAGCTCGGGGCGGTGCCTGCGGATCGCGGCGGCGATGTCGCGGCGCAGCGCGGTGCCGTACTCCACGACGCCGTCCTTGTGGTCGAGGAACTCCACAATGTCCACGCCGACGACGGCCGCGCTCGCCCGCTGTTCCCGCTCGCGCAGCGGGCCGCAGGTGGCCGGGTCGAGCGTGTCGATGCCGGCTTCGCCGCGGGTCGCCAAGAGGTACGTGACCTCGCGGCCGCCGTCCGTCCAGCCGGCGATCGCGGCCGCGCACCCGTACTCCAGATCGTCCGGGTGGGCGACGACGGCGAGCGCGCGCCGCCAGTCCTCGGGCATGGGAAGGAGCTGGTCGGCGGGGGTGGCTGAATGCTGCGGCTCGGTCATGATTCTCACCTTAACCCCGGGGTCCGACAACGAGTTGGGCGTCGGGAGCGGAAGACGCCGGGGGGCCTCAGACCTCGCCGCGCGTCAGCGCGAGCAGCCGGTCGAGCACGCGCGGGCCGCTCGCCCGCAGCCCGTCGTGCTCGAACTCGTCGGTGACCCAGGTGCGCAGGCCCCGGATGGCGCGGGCGGTGCGCAGGGAGTGCTCCGTGTCGACGTACAGGTCGTCGTGGTAGATCGCCGCCGCCACCGGCACCTCGTTCGCGGCGAGGCGCTCCGTGTCGTACAGGCGTGGCCAGCCGGTGCGCTCGGCGAGCAGGTCGGCGGTCTCGCGCAGCGGGCGCAGCGCGGGGTCGGTGTCGAACATCCAGCGCTGCACGGCCTCCCCGGTGAACAGCAGCGGCGCGTCGCCCGCCAGGGTCTTCTCCGCGTCGAACTGCGGGAATTCGGCGCGCGTCCGCTCGGCCGACCAGGCGGTGGGCCGCTCGCCCTGGCCGTAGATCGCCTCGTGCAGGACCGCGAAGAGGGGGTTGCCCGCGTACGAGAGGACGGCCTGGACGTTCTCCTGGAAGGCGTCGGAGAGCGCGAACCCGGCCGGTGTGCGCACGAAGGCGTCTTCGAGGAGGTAGTGCAGGCGGTGGCTGCCGTCGCCGGCGCCGAGCAGTATGCCGAGGGACTGGAAGGCCTGGACGGTCAGCTTGTAGCCGCCGTTCAGGACCGGCTCGTGCTCGGCGAGGTGGGCGGCGATGCGGCGGGCCCGCTCGACGTCCTGCGGGTACCGGGCGTAGTGCGCGGCGGTCTTGCGCTCCATGCGCGGGTAGGCGGCGCGGTACACGTCGTCGGCGTGGCCGTCGAGCGTGGGCAGGCCGCCGGTGATCAGCGCGGTGGACAGGCCCTCGGGCGCCGCCGACAGGTAGTGCGTCGTACAGAAGCCGCCGAAGCTCTGGCCGAGGACGGTCCAGGGGGCGCCGCCGGTCACCTCGGCGCGGATCGCCTCGCAGTCGCGGACGATGGAGTCGGCACGGAAGTGGGCGAGGTAGTCGGCCTGTTCGCGGGGGCCGCCGCGCAGGGGGAGCGTCTGGCGGTTGGCGGGCGTGGAGGCGCCGGTGCCGCGCTGGTCGAGGAGGAGGACGCGGAAGTCGTCGAGAGCGCGGTCGAGCCACGACTCCCTGCCGTGGAAACGGGTCGCCCCGAAGCCGGGGCCGCCCGTCAGGTACACCAGCCAGGGCAGGTCCGCGCCGCCCTTGGACGCCGACACGGCTTCGCGCGCGAAGACCTCGATCCGTTCCCCCGCCGGATCGTCGTGGTCGAGCGGCACGCTGAAGCGACGGTCGGTGAGGACGACGCCCGGCTGGCGGTACGTGAGGGTCAAGGCTGCTCCTGGACGACGTGGCGGGTACATGTGTTCGGTGCCCAGTCCAGCACATGGGCCGCGTCTACGGGCTTCGGGGCCGTTACCCGCGGACGCGCCCGGGCTGCGGGCGCGGCTGCCGCCGGTCAGCGGGGCGGCAGGCTGGAGCGGCGCACGACCAGCTCGGGCACGAGCACCACGCGCCGGTGCTCGTGCGCGCCCGCGGGCCCCTCGCCCTCCCCGGTCGCCGCCCTCTCCCCCGTCTCGCTCGGCTGCCTCATCTGCCTCGTCTGCTTCGTCTCGTCGAGGAGCAGCTCCGCAGCCATCGCGCCCATGGTGACGGCGGGCTGGCGCACCGAGGTCAGTGGCACCACGGCGGCGGCCGCGAACTCGATGTCGTCGTAGCCGACGATCGCGATGTCCTCGGGGACCCGCACGCCCGCCGCGTACATCGCCTGGAGCACCCCGAGCGCCAGCAGGTCGTTGGCGCAGAAGACGGCGGTCGGCCGCTCGGCGAGGCCGAGGATGCGGGCCCCCGCGTCGCGTCCCGCGGCCACGTCGAGGCGTTCGGTGGGCAGCTCCCGCAGCGCCGACGCATCCAGACCCGCCTCGGCGAGCGCCTGGAGCGCGCCTTCGCGCCGGTCCTTGACCTGGTTGAGTCCGGGCGGGCCGCTCACGTACGCGATGCCTCGGTGCCCCGCGTCCACGAGGTGGCGGACGGCGAGCGCGCCGCCCATCACGTCGTCCACGGAGACGGAGCACTCGGTGGCGCCCTCGGCGACCCGGTCCACGAGGACGAACGGAATGCCGTGCCTGCGGAAGGCCTCGATGTTGCGGCCGGTCGCGTCCGCGGGCGTCAGCAGGACGCCGTGCACGCGCTGCTCGGCGAAGAGCGCGAGGTACTCGGCCTCTTCGGAGGGGCTCTGTCCGCTGTTGCACACCATGACGCGGAGTCCCGCCTCGCGCGCGGCCCGTTCGGCACCGCGGGCGACGTCCACGAAGAAGGGGTTGCCCATGTCGAGGACGAGCAGCGCCATGATGCGGCTGCGGCCCGCGCGCAGCTGGCGTGCCGATTCGCTGCGCACATAGCCGAGCCTGTCGATGACCGCGAGCACCCGGTGCCGGGTCTCTTCGGAGACCATGTCCGGGCGGTTGATCACGTTCGACACGGTGCCCACCGACACTCCGGCGTGCTTCGCCACGTCTTTGATGCCGACCATGCGTTCCAGGTGCTCCATCCTGCCGTTCGACATCCTGCCGTTCGACCGTGGCCGGCCGTGCGGCCCAGCGTACTGAGATGCCTCGGCTCGAAGGCGCGTACGGCGCCGAAGGACCTGTTCAGGGCGTGCGCGGCCAGGGCGGGGGCTCTCTCACGGGCAGCACCGATCAGGGTGAAAGGTTTCAACCGGGTCCCAGGGAAGCTAGACCCGCGCCAACTGCACCGTCAATGGGCGGGACTTGAGAAGCGCGACGGCGGCAGAGACTTTTCCCTAAGAACGCAGCAGCCGACGCGAGGTGAGCGATGAGCCCTCCCTTACTCACCCCCTTGACAGCCGTCACCCCTGTGCCTAGCTTCGCCGTGCGTGAAACGATTCATCCGCGAGTCGTTACGGAGCTCCGTTGTGATCAGCAGAAGACGACTGCTCGGCACCATCGGCACCACCGGCACCATCTCCCTGGGCACGGCCGTCGCAGGTACCACCGCCGCCGCGACAGCCACGCCCGCCACCGCTCCGGACCGCCTCGACGAGCCCGACGTGTGGGACGGCGGCCCACAACTCAAAGCGCGCCCACGCCACTTATGGTCGGCCCGCGTCTGGGACGCCAGGAAGCGCCGCGTTGTATCGGCGCGCCCGCCGCGCTCGTCGGCACCCCCCGCCCTGGACGACGCCTCCTGGATCTGGTTCCCCGAAGGGGAACCAGTGAACAACGCCCCGCAGCCAAACGGTGGTTCCGCGGACGCTTCGAGGCACCGACGGGCATGCGGCGGGCGCGCCTCGCCCTCACGACTGACGACGGGCTCACCGCGTACGTGAACAGCACGCGCGTGGCGCACACCGAGGCCGACAGAGCCACCGACAACCGGCGCCGGCCCGTGCTCGCGAACCGGGCTTCCGCAAGGTCCTCGTCCGGCCGCGCCCGGACGGCAAGGCGACGGAGGCGGAAGGCCGCTTCGACTCGGTCCACGGGCCCGTCACTAAACGCCGTCTACACCGCGGCCTCCGGAACCCACCACTTCTCCACCGACGACTGCCCCACTCGAACCATCTTTCGGAAGGCTGCGCGATGACCGCCGGACCCAGCAAGGACGCCGTGAAAGCGGCACTCACCACCCAGGTCTTGGAGACACCGTCCTGGGCGTACGGCAACTCCGGCACGCGCTTCAAGGTCTTCGCGCAGCCAGGCGTCCCGCGCACGACACGCGAGAAGCTGGACGATGCCGCCCGCGTGCACGCGCACACCGGCGTGGCGCCCGCCGTCGCCCTGCACATCCCCTGGGACCGCGTCGACGACTACGGCGCGCTCGCCGAGTACGCCAGGGAGCGCGGCCTGCGCCTCGGCGCGATCAACGCCAACGTCTTCCAGGACGACGACTATCGGCTCGGCTCGGTCACCAACCCCGACCCGGCCGTCCGGCGCAAGGCCGTCGCCCACCTCCTGGAGTGCGTCGACGTCATGGACGCGACCGGCTCGAAGGACCTCAAGCTCTGGTTCTCCGACGGCACCAACTACCCCGGCCAGGACGACCTGCGCGACCGGCAGGAACGCCTGGCGGAGGCGCTTCGCACGGTCTACGACCGGCTCGGCGACGGCCAGCGGATGCTCCTGGAGTACAAGCTGTTCGAGCCGGCCTTCTACGCCACCGACGTCCCCGACTGGGGCACCGCGTACGCGCACTGCCTCAAGCTGGGCCCCAAGGCTCAGGTCGTCGTCGACACCGGCCACCACGCGCCGGGCACCAACATCGAGTTCATCGTGGCGACGCTGCTGCGCGAGGGCAGACTCGGCGGCTTCGACTTCAACTCGCGCTTCTACGCCGACGACGACCTGATGGTCGGCGCGGCCGATCCCTTCCAGCTCTTCCGGATCATGTACGAGGTGGTGCGCGGCGGCGCGTTCGCGGCGAGCACCCCCGACGGGCCGGGGGCGCGCATCTCCGAAGGGCCCGCGGCGAGCGCCTCCGAGGGGCCGGGTGTCGCGTTCATGCTCGACCAGTGCCACAACATCGAGGCGAAGATCCCCGCGATCATCCGCTCGGTGATGAACGTGCAGGAGGCCACGGCGAAGGCGCTGCTCGTGGACGTCGAGGCGCTGACGGCCGCGCAGCGCGCGGGCGACGTGCTCGCGGCGAACGGGGCGCTGATGGACGCGTACAACACCGACGTGCGCCCCCTACTGGCGGAAGTCAGGGAGGAGTCGGGGCTCGCCCCTGATCCGCTCGGGGCCTATGAGCGGTCAGGCTGGCAGGAGCAGATCGTCAAGGAGCGCGTCGGCGGCGTGCAGGCCGGATGGGGGGCATGAGCGGCATGGAGCGGCACACTTGCGTCACGGAACTGCTGGACCGCGCCCACACGCTGGGCGCGGACCCGCGCAACACGAATTATGCCGGGGGGAACGCGTCGGCGAAGGGCACCGCACCCGACCCGGTGACGGGCGACGCCGTCGACCTCATGTGGGTCAAGGGCTCCGGCGGCGATCTCGGCACGCTGCGGGAGTCGGGCCTCGCGGTGCTGCGGCTGGACCGACTCCGCGCCCTCACAGGGGTGTTCACGGGCGTGGAGCGCGAGGACGAGATGGTCGCGGCGTTCGACTACTGCCTGCACGGCAAGGGCGGTGCCGCGCCGTCCATCGACACGGCGATGCACGCCCTGGTCGAGGCGGCGCATGTCGACCACCTGCACCCCGACTCCGGTATCGCGCTCGCCTGCGCGGCCGACGGCGAGAAGCTGACCACCGAGTGCTTCGGCGACACGGTGGCGTGGGTGCCCTGGCGCCGCCCCGGGTTCCAGCTGGGCCTGGACATCGCGGCCGTGCGGGCGGAGCGCCCGGAAGCGATCGGCTGCGTCCTGGGCGGGCACGGCATCACCGCGTGGGGGGACACATCGGAGGAGTGCGCGCGCAACTCGCTGCACATGATCCGTACTGCGGAGCGCTTCCTCGCCGAGCGCGGCAGGCGGGACCCGTTCGGCGCGGAGCTCGCGGGGTTCGGTCCGCTCCCCACCGCCGAGCGCCACGCGCGCGCGGCCGCGCTGGCCCCCGTCATCCGGGGCCTGGCCTCCCAGGACCACCCACAGGTGGGCCACTTCACCGACACGGCACCGGTCCTTGACTTCCTCTCCCGCGCCGAACACCCGCGGCTCGCCGCCCTCGGCACCTCCTGCCCCGACCACTTCCTGCGCACGAAGGTCCGGCCACTGCTCCTCGACCTGCCGCCGACAGCACCCCTGGACGAGACGGCCGACCGCCTCCGGGAGCTCCACGCCGACTACCGCACGGAGTACGCGGCGTACTACGCCCGGCACGCCCAGCCCGGCTCTCCCGCGATGCGGGGCGCCGATCCGGCGATCGTCCTGGTGCCGGGCGTGGGCATGTTCAGCTTCGGCAAGGACAAGCAGACCGCGCGCGTGGCGGGCGAGTTCTATGTGAACGCGATCAACGTCATGCGGGGCGCGGAGGCCGTCTCCTCCTACACGCCGATCGAGGAGTCCGAGAAGTTCCGCATCGAGTACTGGGAGCTGGAGGAGGCGAAGCTGCGCCGTATGCCTGCACCGAAGCCCCTGGCGACCCGGGTGGCCCTCGTGACGGGCGCGGGCAGCGGCATCGGCAGGGCGATCGCGCACCGTCTCGCCGCCGAGGGTGCCTGCGTGGTCGTCGCCGACCTGGACACCCGGAGCGCGACCGCTGTGGCCGACGAACTGGGCGGGCGGGACACGGCGCTCGCCGTCACCATGGACGTGACCAGCGAGGCCCAGATCACCGCGGCATTCGAAGCGGCGGCCCTCGCCTTCGGCGGCGTGGACCTCGTCGTCAACAACGCGGGCATCTCCCTGTCCAAGCCACTCCTGGAGACCACGGCCCACGACTGGGACGTCCAGCACTCCGTGATGGCGCGCGGTTCCTTCCTGGTCTCGCGGGAGGCGGCCCGCGTGCTGCGGGCGCAGGGCATGGGCGGCGACATCGTGTACATCGCCTCGAAGAACGCGGTGTTCGCCGGCCCGAACAACATCGCCTATTCCGCGACCAAAGCCGACCAGGCCCATCAGGTCCGCCTGCTGGCAGCGGAGCTGGGTGCCGACGGGATCCGGGTCAACGGCGTGAACCCGGACGGCGTGGTGCGCGGTTCGGGCATCTTCGCCGGCGGCTGGGGCGCCCAGCGGGCGGCGGTGTACGGAGTGCCGGAGGACGAGCTCGGCGCGTTCTACGCACAGCGGACCCTCCTCAAGCGCGAGGTCCTGCCGGAGCACGTGGCGAACGCGGTGTTCGCCCTGACGGGCGGAGACCTCTCGCACACGACGGGTCTGCACATACCGGTGGACGCGGGTGTGGCGGCGGCTTTCCTGCGCTGAGCCCACCGATCGCCCGGCCCTTCCCCCCTCCCTCCCGTCCCGCCCACCGACCCTGTGAGCCCTCATGACCCCTAGCTCATCCCCCCGCTTCGCCGCGGTCGACCTGGGCGCGTCCAGTGGGCGCGTCATGGTCGGCCGGGTAGGGCCCGGCAGCCTCGATGTGGAGGAGGTGCACCGCTTCCCGAACACCCCCGTGCGCACGGGCCCCACCCTGCACTGGGACATCCTCGCGCTCTACGCAGGGGTGCTCGACGGACTGCGCGCCGCCGGACAGGTGGCATCCGTCGGCATCGACAGCTGGGCCGTCGACTACGGCCTGCTGGACGCCGACGGCGCCCTCCTCGGCAACCCGGTGCACTACCGCGACCGCCGCACGGAAGGCATCGCCGACCAGGTGTGGGCACGCGTCCCGGCCGCCGAGCTGTACGGAGCGACGGGGCTGCAGTACGCACCCTTCAACACCCTGTACCAGCTCACGGCCGCCCACGGCACACCCCAACTCGCCGCGGCCCGCCATGCGTTGCTCATCCCGGACCTGCTCGCGTACTGGCTGACCGGGCAGCTCGGCACCGAGCTCACCAACGCCTCCACCACGCAGCTCGTCGACCCGCGCACCCGCGACTGGTCGTACGAGGTGGCCGGCCGTCTCGGCATCGACGTCGGCCTGTTCCCACCCCTGAGGCAGCCAGGGGACCCGGCGGGCCTTCTGGAGCCCCACGTCCTGGCGGACACCGGTCTGGCGGGCGACATCCCCGTGACGGCCGTCGCCTCGCACGACACCGCGTCCGCCGTGGCCACCGTGCCCGCGGCCGACAGCGCCCGCTTCGCGTACCTCTGCACCGGCACCTGGTCGCTCGCCGGGCTCGAACTGGACGCGCCCGTCCTGACGGAGGAGAGCCGGAAGGCCAACTTCACCAATGAGCTGGGTATCGACGGCACCGTCCGGTATCTGCGCAACATCATGGGGCTCTGGCTGCTGCAGGAGTGCCTGCGTGCCTGGCGCATGACCGACCCTGGCGCGCTGCTCGCCGCGGCGGCCGAGGCCGAGCCGCTGCGTTCGGTGGTGGACGCGGGCTCCCCCGAGTTCCTGGCGCCCGGCCGGATGCCGGAACGGATGGCCGAGGCCTGCCGCGCCTCGGGGCAGCCGGTGCCCGCCTCCCCCGCCGAGACGGTCCGCTGCGTTCTGGACTCCCTGGCACTCGCGCACCGGCGGGCCCTGGCGGACGCCCAGCGGTTGACCGGGCGCACGGTCGACGTCATCCACCTGGTCGGCGGCGGCGTCCGCAACGCGCTGCTGTGCCAACTGACCGCGGACGCCTGCGGTCTGCCGCTCCTGGCAGGTCCCGCGGAAGCCTCCGCCCTGGGCAACATCCTCGTGCAGGCCCGCGCCCACGGCCTCATCTCGGACCGCGCCGAGGCACGCGCCCTGGTGGCCCACAGCATGCCCCCGACGCGCTACGAACCACGCGGCGGCACCGCACGGTGGCAGGCCGCCGAGGACCGTCTGCGGATATGCAGCCGGCCGAGCCCGCTCACCGGGTGACCGCCGATGATTCCCCCGCGGTCCCCGCCCGCGTACGCTGCACCCATCCGATGACCGACTAGGAGGAACCCGCGATGCGTGTCGCCCTGTTCCTGACCTGTGTCAACGACACGCTGTATCCGGACACGGGCCGCTCAGTGGTGAAACTGCTGACCAGGCTGGGAGTTGACGTCGACTTCCCGATGGCGCAGACCTGCTGTGGGCAGGCGCACTACAACACCGGCTACCGCCATCAGGCAGAGCCACTCGCCCGGCATTTCTCCGATGTATTCGGGTCCGACGCCTACGACGCGGTCGTGACACCGTCGGGATCGTGCGGGGCGATGGTGCGGGAGCTGTATCCGCGCATGGGCGAGCGGGCACGCGCCGAGGGCCGTGGCGAAGGGCTCGCGCACACGCTCGCCCCCGTCGTCCCCAAGACGTACGAGCTGACGGAATTTCTGGTGGACGTCCTCGGAGTCACCGACGTCGGCGCGTACTACCCGCACAAGGTCACGTACCACCCGACCTGCCACGGGCTGCGTTCCCTCGGTCTCGGCGACCGGCCCACGCGGCTTCTCCGAGCGGTCAAGGGACTCGAGCTGGTGGAGCTGCCCGGCGCCGAGGAGTGCTGCGGCTTCGGCGGCACCTTCGCCGTGAAGAACTCCGATGTCTCGGCGGCGATGGGCGCCGACAAGGTGCGCCACGCCGAGTCGACCGGCGCCGAGGTGCTGTGCGCGGCGGACAACTCGTGCCTGATGCACATCGGCGGCACGATGACCCGGCTGCGCACGGCCGTGCGCCCCGTCCACATCGCGGAGATCCTGGCGAGCACGGAAGAGGAGCCCCTGTCATGAGCGGCACGACCGGCACGTACCTCGGAATGCCGGCCTTCCCTGCGGCCGCGCGCGAGGCCGTCGGGAACACCACCCTGCGCGCCAATCTCCGGCACGCCACCCACACCATCCGCGACAAGCGGGCCCGCGCCGTCGCCGAGCTGGACGACTGGGCCGCGCTGCGCGAGGCGGGCCGGCAGATCAAGGACCACACGCTCCGTCACCTGGACCACTACCTGGTCCGGCTGGAGGAGTCGGTGACGGCGGCGGGCGGCACCGTCCACTGGGCGGCCGACGCAGACGAGGCCAACCGCATCGTGACCCGGCTCGTCCAGGAGACGGGCGAGTCCGAGGTCGTCAAGGTCAAGTCGATGGCCACGCAGGAGATCGGCCTCAACGAAGCCCTGGAGGCCGCGGGCATCCACGCCTACGAGACCGACCTGGCCGAACTCATCGTGCAGCTCGGCGACGACCGCCCCTCGCACATCCTGGTCCCCGCCATCCACCGCAACCGCGGCGAGATCCGTGACATCTTCGCGCGGGAGATGAGCCGTTGGGGCCGCCCGGCCCCGGAGGGGCTGAGCGACACCCCGGCCGAGCTCGCCGAGGCGGCCCGCCGCCACCTGCGCGAGAAGTTCCTGCGCGCCAAGGTCGGCATCTCCGGGGCGAACTTCATGGTCGCCGAGACCGGCACGATGGTCGTCGTGGAGTCGGAGGGCAACGGCCGGATGTGCCTGACCCTCCCCGAGACGCTGATCTCCGTCGTCGGCATCGAGAAGACCGTGCCGGCCTGGCGCGACCTGGAGGTCTTCCTGCAGACGCTCCCCCGTTCCTCGACGGCCGAACGCATGAACCCGTACACCTCGATGTGGACCGGAACCGCCGATCAGGACGGCCCCAGCACCTTCCACCTGGTCCTCCTCGACAACGGCCGCACCGACACCCTCGCCGACGAGGTGGGCCGCCAGGCCCTGCGCTGCATCCGCTGCTCGGCGTGTCTCAACGTGTGCCCGGTGTACGAGCGGGCGGGCGGGCACGCGTACGGCTCGGTCTACCCCGGCCCGATCGGCGCGATCCTCAGCCCCCAGCTCCGGGGCACCGGAAGCGAGATCGACGCCTCCTTGCCGTACGCCTCCTCGCTCTGCGGCGCCTGCTACGAGGTGTGTCCCGTCGCCATCGACATCCCCGAGGTCCTCGTGCACCTGAGGGAGCGGGTCGTGCAGGGCGGCGAGGTGACACGGCACGGCAACAAGGTGACGCTGCAACCCGCCAAGGGGCACGCGGCGGAGCGGGCGGCGATGCGCGCGGCGGGCCTGGCGTTCGCCCGCCCCGGTGCGCTGCGCGCGGGCCAGCGGCTCGCGTCGCGCACCCGGCGGCTCCATCCGCGCACGCTGCCGGGGCCCGGGCGGGCCTGGAGCGCGACCAGGGACCTGCCGAAGGTCCCGGCGGAGTCCTTCCGCGACTGGTGGCAGCGGACGAACGGAGGAGCGGCGAAGTGAGCAGCAGGGACCGGATCCTGGGCCGGGTGCGCCGCGCCCTGGCCGACGTGCCGAAGGACGCCCCCGTCGCGTACGGAGACGCGGTCGAGCGCGGCTACCTCCGCGAGCACGGCAGCCGCAGCACCGCAGAGACCGTCGACCTGCTCGCCGAGAACCTCGCGGAGTACCGCGCGATCGTGCACCGCACCACCCGCGCGGAGCTCCCGACGACGCTCATGCGGCTGCTCGCCGAGCGCGGCGCGCAGACCGTGCTGGTGCCGCCGGGGCTGCCGCCCGGCTGGCTGGCCGAAGCGGATCCGGTCCGGGTCCACGACCGGGCCGCGAGCACGCCCCAGGAGCTGGACCGGGTCGACAGCGTCGTGACCGGCTGCGCGGTGGCCGTCGCCGAGACCGGCACGATCGTGCTCGACGGCTCCCCGGACCAGGGCCGACGCCGCATCACCCTGGTGCCGGACCATCACATCTGTGTCGTACGGGTACCGGAGCAGGTAGTCGCCTCCGTGCCGCAGGCGCTCGAACGGCTCGACCCCGCCCGCCCGCTCACCTGGATCTCCGGGCCCTCCGCGACCAGCGACATCGAGCTGGACCGGGTCGAGGGAGTGCACGGTCCGCGCACCCTGGAGGTGGTGTTGATGAGCGGTGAGTGACGGGCGCGGCTAGCGTGAGGACATGATCCGGTTCGAGCAGGTGACCAAGCGTTACCCGGACGGCACGACGGCCGTGGACGACCTCTCCTTCGAGGTCGCCGAGGGCGAACTGGTCACCCTTGTCGGCCCCTCCGGCTGCGGCAAGACCACCACGATGATGATGGTGAACCGGCTCATCGAGCCGACGTCGGGTCGCATCTTCGTGAACGGGGAGAACATCGCCGACGTCGACCCGGTGCGCCTGCGCCGCCGCATCGGCTATGTCATCCAGCAGGTCGGCCTCTTCCCGCACCGCACGATCCTCGACAACACGGCGACCGTCCCGGCCCTGATCGGCTGGAAGAAGGCGAAGGCGCGGGCCCGTGCGGCGGAGCTGCTCGACCTGGTGGGCCTGGACCCGAAGACGTACGGCTCCCGCTATCCCGAGCAGCTCTCGGGCGGCCAGCGACAGCGCGTCGGCGTGGCCAGGGCGCTGGCCGCCGACCCGCCCGTGCTCCTGATGGACGAGCCGTTCGGCGCCGTCGACCCGGTGGTGCGCGAGCAGTTGCAGGACGAGTTCCTGCGGATGCAGGCGGCCGTCCGCAAGACGGTGCTGCTGGTCACGCACGACATCGAGGAGGCCGTCCGGCTCGGCGACCGCATCGCGGTGTACGGGCAGGGGCGCATCGAACAGTTCGACACGCCGGGGGCGGTGCTCGGGGCGCCCGAGACGCCGTACGTCGCCGAGTTCGTGGGCGCCGACCGGGGGCTGAAGCGGCTCTCCGTCACCGAGATCCAGACCGATGACCTGGAGGAGCCGCCGATCGCCCGCCTCGACGAGCCCGCCGCGCAGGCCGCCGCCCGGCTGCGCGCGGAGGAGGCACGCTGGGCCGTCGTCCTGGACGAGGCCGGCGATCTGCACGGCTGGGTCGGCCTCGACGAGGTCGCGCTGGCCGGCACCGGCGGCACGGTCGGCGACCTGGCACACCGGATGAACTCGTGGGTGCCGGTCGGTGCTCCGCTCAAGCAGGCGTTCGGCGTGATGCTGCAGCACGACGCGGGCTGGGTCGCCGTTCTGGACGGCGCCCGCTTCCTCGGCGTCCTGACCCCGGCGAAGCTGCACGAGGCGCTGCGGCGCTCGGTGGACGCGGACGCGCAGGGGGTGGCGCGGGACCAGGTGGAGTTCGACTCGGTCGCCGACGCGTAGGCGCTCCGCTGGGCGTTTCGCTGGTTGGACGGTTCTCTGGCTGCGGGGCCTTCTCTGCGGCGCCTTCTGCGGTTCTCTGGCTGCGGGCTGGTTGTGGCTGGGCGCGCAGTTCCCCGCGCCCCTATTAGGGCGCTCACAGGAGGCCCTTGTCCTCCAAGTAGGCGCGTGCCACGTCCTGTGGCAGGCGGCGCCAGCTGTCCACCTGCTCGTTCATGGAGGCGAGGTCCTCGGTCGTCAGGACGGGGTTGAGGCGGCCGAGCGCGGCCGCGACACCCTTGCTGCCCGCCCGGGAGCGGTTGACCACGGGCACGAGGTAGTCGGCGTTCTGGAGGTGCTTGTCGTCCTTGAGGAGCACCAGGCCGAAGTCGTCGAGGGTCGCGTCCGTCGACGTGGTGAGCACCATCTGGTCCTGGCCGCCCTGCACGGCCTTCTTGGCCTGGGTGGTGCCGACGCCCTTGGGGTCGACCCGGGTGATGTCGATGCCGTACACCTTCTTCAACCCTGGTGCGCAGTACGGGCGCTGCACGCATTCGTCGCCGGCGGCGAGGCGGACCTTCAGGCCGGACCTGCCCAGGTCGCTGAGCGTCTTGAGTTGGTGCTGCTCGGCGTAGGAGGAGGCGACGGCGAAGGCGTTCTGGTCGACAGCCCTGCCGGGGTCGAGGACGGTCAGGCCGCGCGGGGTGGCGAGGCGGCGCAGGGCCAGCATGGTCCTGTCGAGGTCGGGCGAGCCCACCGGCGGCGCGTCGGCTCCGTTCTTCTTGGCGTTGAGCCAGTCCGCGAAGGTCGCCGCGTATTCGGGGACGACGTCGATCTGGCCGGACTCGAGGGCGGGTTCGTAGAGCTCGCGGTTGGCGACGGACAGGATGCGGGTGCCGTATCCCGCCTTGTTCAGGAGCAGCGCGTACATCTGGGCGAGCAGGTCGGACTCGGTGAAGCCCGCGGAGCCGACGACGAGGTTCTTGCTGTCGCCCGGCGGCGCGGTGACCTCGCCCCGGTTCTCCAGCGAGGGGCCGGTCGCGCAGCCGCTCACGAGGACCACGAGAACGAGGAGGACCGCGGCGAGCCCTCTGCGCCGCTTCATCCGGCGCTCCCCCGTCCGCGTGTCCAGCCCGGCGCGAGCCGCTCGGCCACTTCGAAGACTCCTTCGACGAGCAGCGCGAAGACGGCCACGAGGACGGCGCCCGCCACGACCTGCGGGGTGCTCGCCAGGTTGAAGCCCGCCGTGATGATCCGGCCGAGCCCGCCGCCGCCCGCGAGAGCGGCGATGGTGGCGGTGGCCACGAGCTGCACGGCGGCGATGCGGACCCCGCTGAGCACCAGCGGAAGCGCGAGCGGCAGTTCGACGCGCCACAGCATCTGCCGCCCGGTCATCCCCATGCCGCGCGCCGCCTGCACGACGCTGCGGTCGACGCCGCGCATGCCCACGTACGCGTTGGTGAGCAGCGGCGGTACGGCGAACAGTACGAGTGCGACGACGGTCGGCCCGTCGCCCCACTTGCCGAGCGGGGTGAGGAGGAGCAGGACGAGGACCGCGAAGGTCGGCACGGCGCGTCCGACGTTGGAGATGTTGACGGCGAGCGCGCCGCCCTTGCCGAGGTGGCCGAGGACGAGTGCGATCGGCAGGGCGATGAGGCAGCTGAGCAGCAGACAGACGACGGTGAGGACGAGGTGCTGGGTGAGCCGGTGCCAGATGCCGTCGTCGCCGGTCCAGTGCGCGGAGTCGCCGAGCCACGCCCAGGCGTCGCCGAGTGTCTTCATGAGCGGGCCGCCCGTGCTCTCTCCCACGGGGTGAGGACGCGCTGCACGCCGAGCAGCAGCAGATCGGCGGCGACGGCGATGACGACGCACAGCACGGACGCGGCGAGGACCTGTGCCTTGAAGTACGTGTTCATGCCCGTGTAGATGAGGTTGCCGAGGCCTCCGAAGCCGACGATCGCGCCGATGGTGACCAGGGAGACCGCGGAGACGGTGGCGATGCGGAGTCCGGCCATGGCGGCGGGGAGTGCGAGTGGGAGTTCGACGGTGAGCAGGAGGCGGATCGGGCCGTACCCCATGCCTCGGGCGGCCTGCCGGGTGTCCTCGGGGACGGCGCGCAGGCCGGCGAGGATGTTTCGCACGAGCAGGGTGAGGGAGTAGAGGACGAGACCCGCGACGACGAGCGACGCGGAGAGGCCGTACACCGGGAGCAGCAGGGAGAACATCGCGAGCGAGGGGATGGTGTAGAGGACGGTGGTGAGCGCGAGGACCGGTCCCGCGGCCCACCCCCAGCGGCGGGCGAGCACGGCCAGCGGCACGGCGACGACGAGCGCGATCAGGACGGAGAGGCCGGTCAGCTGCAGGTGCTGGACGACCGCGTCGAGCAGGATCTGGCGGCGGGTGCTCAGGTATTCACCGCAGATCCACTCGTTGCGCGCGAGGCAGTCGTCGGGGGGCACGGTCACCTGTCCATTCAAGGCGGAGGTGGCGTGTGACGGCGCGTTCTGGTGACCCGAGTGGGTCAGGCGGCCCTTGGCGCTCTCCTGTCCGGCACGGGCCGAGCCGGACTCGCAGAGCGAATGTGAAACGTCAACTCCCTTACGTATAGGGCTAGTTGCCGACCGCGGACGGCCCGCGCCACGTGACAGCGGCGAGCTGACGCCGCATGATGGGTGAGTCATGGAGACTTCGGGACCGACGCCTCGCCCTCGGTCGCACGGCGGCCGTGGGCCGACCGCGCGGCTGGCGCGGGGTGCGCGTCCGAGGCAGGGCCCGGGTCTGAGGCAGGGCACGGGTCCGACGCCGGGCGCGGGTCCGACCCCGGGCACACGTCCTGCGGACGGTGCGCGTCCGGTGAGGGGCGCGGGTCCCACGGACGGTGCGCGACCGGCGCCGGGCGCGCGCCCGGTGGAACTGGCGCGGTCCGTGGTCTTCTCCGTGGCGAGCGCCCTCCTCGCCGTGGCCGGCTACCACTTCGCCTTCGGGTCGACGGCTTCCTGGGACGTACGGGCGGTGGCCGCAACCGTCCTGTTCTGCGCCGGTCAGGTCGCCGCCTCGTGGTGGTCCGAGCCGACGCACGGCGCGGATGCCCCGTTCGCCGGCATCCTGCGCGGTGCCTGGCGCGAGGGCCGAGACGAGGCTCCGTACGACACCCGGCGCGACAGCCGACGCGAGGCCCGGCGCGACACCCGGCGTGCCGACCGACGCGAGGCGCAACTCGACGTCCAGCGCAACAGCCCACGCGACGCCCAGCGCTACACGCGACACGACGCCCAGCACGACATCCCACGCAACATCCGCCACAGCGCCGAGCGCGAGCCCCAACACGAGGCCCGACGCGAGGCCATCCCGCGCAGCGCCCGACGCGAGCCCGCCCACCGCCGCAGCCGACACGGCCTCCAGCACGGCGCCCTCCACAAGGCCCAGCCCCGCGCCCCGCGCCGGCCGACCGCAGCCCCCGTCCGCCGCCTGGCGCAGATGCTGCGTCTCCTGTGGGCCTTCCTCGTCCGCCTCCTGCGCCCCTTCCGCGCACCGGTGCCCGCCGCGCTGCCGCTGCCGGCCCCGGTCCCCCGCGCGGGGCGGCCGGTTCGCGCGCCCTCCCTCCCCCTCCTCCTCGCGGACGCGGTCGTACGGCGAGGTCCGCCCGTCCGTCCGCCGCTCGCCGTCGTCTGACCGGTGCCGAAGCGCGTCACCCCGCGCCGGCCGGCACAGACGGGAGCGGCCCCGGGGCGCCCGCGCGCATGCGCGACCGCCCGACTCCGCACCTTCCACAGCTGATTCCGGTGCCGCCGCCCGAGCCCTGCCCGTAGAACACGCGCCGCGGCGGCCCCAGGAGGGACCTCCATGTCCAAGACCGTCGTCGTCATCGGCGCGGGCCCGTACGGCCTGTCCGCCGCCGCACATCTGCGGGCGCGCGGCCTGGCCGTCCGGACCTTCGGCGCCCCCGTGGCGAACTGGGCCCGGCGCATGCCCGCGGGCATGCAACTGAGGACGCCGCCCGCCGCATCCGCGCTCGCCACCCCGCGCGAGGGCTTCACCCTGCACGACTTCTGCCGCGAGGCCGGGGAACGCAGGCCGGGCGAGCACGACCCGGTGCCCGTCAGTCTGTTCATCCGGTACGCCGGGTGGTTCCGGGAGCGACTGGTGCCCCGCGTCGAGGACGAGCGGGTGGCGGCGGTCGACCGGGGCGCGGACGGCTTCCGCGTCAAGCTGTCGTCGGGTGAGGTGCTGCGGGCCTGCGCCGTGGTCGTCGCCACCGGCCTCACCGGGTTCGCCCAGCTGCCCGATCCCCTCGCGGCAGCCGTGTCCGGCGGGCCGTCGGCCCTCGGCCGGATCTCGCACAGCTCGCAGCAGACCGATCCGGGCACGTTCGCCGGGCGCAGCGTCACCGTGGTCGGGGCCGGGCAGTCCGCTCTGGAGAGCGCGACCCTGCTCCACGAGGCGGGCGCCGACGTCCAGCTGCTGGCCCCCGGCGCGCGCATACGGTTCGACGCGCCGCCGTCGTCCGGCCCGCGGTGGCAGCCGGACAGCCCGGCGGGCCGCTCCTGGGGGCGGTACGGCCTGACCCGCCGGCCGGCCGCGTTCCGCCTGCTGCCCGCGGGCGCCCGGCTCCGGCTGGCCGAGCGGGGGCTGCGGCCGGGCGGGGCGTGGTGGCTCAGGGAACGGTTCGAGGAAAGCCGCGTGCCCGTCCTCACGGAGCGGCGGATCACGGCGGCGGACGCGGACGCGAGAGGCGTCACCCTCCACACCACGACACCGGACGGCGGCACGCACACCGTCACGTCCGACCACGTCCTTGCCGCCACCGGCTACCGCGTCCACGTCGAGGCGCTGGACTTCCTCTCCCCCGAACTCCGCGCGGATCTCCGGCGGACCGGCGGATTTCCGGTCCTGGACAAGGGGTTCGCCTCCAGCGTGCCGGGCCTGCACTTCACCGGGCCGCCGGCGGCCGCGAGCTTCGGACCGGCGATGCGCTTCGTCAGCGGCACCTGGTTCGCGGGCCCCCGGCTCACGAAGTCCGTGGCGGCGTGCTGCGACGAGTGAGACGTGCGGCCCGAACAGCCCGAGCAGCCTCACTGCGGCACGAGCAGAGCGACTAGCCGTTCAATCTGCCCGCGGGGGTCAGGGGTGCCGGCCCAGCCGGACATCAGGAGGTGGTGGACGGTTCCGACGAGGGCGAGCGCCGTGGTGGCGGTGTCGGTGCCCACCGGGAGGCGGCCGAGCCGGAGTTCGGCGTCCAGATAGGCGGCGAGCGACTCCTGGATCGCGGCGAAGCCCGGTGCGCCCTCGGCCAGCGCGTCCCGGATCTGCTGGGAGGTGGTGTTGCTGGTCATGGCCAGGCCGACGACCCCGGGGTCGAGGGAGTCCAGGAGCGCGAGCGCGACTCCGTTGAGGTTCGCGGCCACGGTGTCCTGGCCCGCCCGCCCGGGAAGCCCCTGAGCCGCTGCCGCGGTGCGCGCGAACCGGTCGAGCACCAGCTCGGCGATGAAGGCATCCACCCCGCCGAAGTGCGTGTGCAGCACCCCCTTGGCGCAGCCCGCCTCAGTGGTGACGGCCCGGCTGGTGAGCCCCGCGGCCCCCTCGCGGGCGACGATCCGCTCGGCGGCGTCGAAGAGCCGCTCACGAAGGTCGGGGATCGCGACTCCACGCGGTGACATGGCTTCTCCTCAAGGCTCAAGGCTCCTGGCTACGTACTGCCCCATTGCCAGAATGGGCGCCCGCCCATACTGTTTGGGCGAGCGCCCATTCTAACGCGGACGGGTGCCCATCTCCCCATGCGGCCACCCACCGCCCCACACCGCCGATCACCGCCACATACCGACGACACCCACCAGGGGGCAGAGCATGCGGAACATCGTCAACACCGAACAGGCGCAAGCATGGAACGGTTACGAGGGGGACCACTGGGCCAGCAACCAGGACCGCTGGGACGCGGTGAACGAAGGCCTGAACTCCCCTCTCCTGGACGCCGCTTCCCTCGGCCGGGACGACCGCGTCCTGGACATCGGCTGCGGCGCCGGGCAGACGACCAGGCTGGCCGCGCGCCGGGCGAGCGGCGGCCATGCCCTGGGGCTCGACCTGTCGGCGCCCATGCTGGCGCGGGCCCGCGACACCGCCCGGCGGGAGGGCATCGCCAACGTCTCCTTCGAGCAGGGGGACGCCCAGGTCCACGCGCTGGCACCCGCCGCATACGACGTCGCGATCAGCCGCTACGGCGTGCTGTTCTTCGCGGATCCGGTGGCGGGCTTCGGCAACATCTGCGGGGCGCTGCGCCCCGGCGGGCGCGCGGCGTTCATCTGTGGCGCGTACCCGGAGGAGAACGAATGGCTCCAGGCCTTCGCCGAACTGCGCGACCTCCTCCCCATCGGAGGCTTCGGCAAGCCGGGCGGACCGGGGATGTTCTCCCTGGCGGACGTCGACAGAACCTGCGAGATCCTCTCCGCCGCCGGTTTCGAGGGTGTCGGAGCAACACGCGTGGAGGCGTACGGGACTTGGGGCCGCGACGCTGCCGACGCCGCGGGCTTCCTCCTCGGCTCCGGACCGGGACGCCACCTGGCGAGCCGGGCCACACCCGACACCCGGGCCCGCGCCCTCCACCGCCTGACGGAAATCCTGCGCCCCCACGAGAAGGACGGCGCCCTGCGCCTGCGCAGCACGGCGCTGCTGGTGACGGCGGTACGGGGACAGCAGTGAGCGACAGGGTGGGGTGCCCCTCGAGTCCCTGGTGCGGCATCGCTACGATGCGCTGCCATGAGGCAGACGCAGTGGACCGGCGCCGCCCGGCACACCTTGTGCCGCGTCGCGTCGCTCGCTGCGCTCGTCTCCCTCGTGGCCGCGTTGTTCATGTGCCTCGGTCCCGTCGCGCCCGACGGTGGCCACCGGGGGACCGGGCACACGACGGCCGTCGCCGGGGCGCCGTCTCTCGACGACCGCGAGCCGCGCGCGAAGGACGCCGACTGCCCGCCCGATGAACGGCGTTGCTCTCCCGCCGCCCACCACGTACGGGCGGTGCTCGGCCAAGGCGGCCCGTCGCTGCCGGCCTTCGACCGGCCGGCTCCCTATACCGAGGTGCTTTCGGTGCCCGGCCCCGCGGTCGAGCAGCCCTCGGACCGCGGCTCTCCCGATCTCCACATGCTCCAGGTGCAGCGGACCTAGACGGATCCCGGCAGGGCGGCCCGCGTCTTCGGCCTGCCCCGCACAGGCATCCCCCGACACCGCCACCACCGCCACCACCGCCGCCGCGCCTCCGTGCGGCGGCCACAAGGAGCACCCATGGCCAAGGTCAAGGCCCACAAGCCGAACAAGAAGGCAGCCGCAGCCGAGCGCAGAGCCCGCCTGGAGGAGATGCGCCGCGCGGAACAGGCGCGCGAGCGCCGGAACCGCATCATCACCGTCACCGTGAGCACGGTGATCGTGGCCTCGCTCATCGGCTTCGGCGCGTACGCCATCAACCGTGCCAACGACAAGGAGGAGCAGAACTCCGCCGCGGCCAAGAAGCCCGTGCGGGGCGAGAAGACCTGGGACGCGAAGAAGCTGGGCCGTGACCACGTCACCAAGGCCGTCACCTACCCGATGACGCCACCGGTCGGCGGCAACCACCACCAGGCCTGGATGACCTGCGACGCCTCGGTCTACGAAAAGGCGATACCGAACGAGAACGCCGTGCACTCGCTCGAACACGGCGCGGTCTGGGTCACGTACAACGACAAAGCCCCCGCCGCCGACGTCAAGAAGCTCGGCGACAAGGTCTCCAAGACGCCGTACAGCCTCATGAGTCCCGTCGCTAAGCAGCGGAGCCCGATCATGCTGTCGGCCTGGGGGCATCAGCTGACCGTCGACAGCGCAGCGGACCCGCGGGTCAAGGAGTTCTTCAGCAAGTACGTGCAGGGCCCGCAGACTCCGGAGCCGGGCGCCGCGTGCAGCGGAGGCGTCGACTCCGCGTAATCTGTTGACTGGCATATCTGTTGACCTGGGTCCGGTTGACCTGGATCCGGCCGGCGCGCCGATTTGATGCGGTGCGCCGGCCGGAAACCCGCTTGTGTCGATCAGGTCGCGGCGGGCTGCGCGTCAGCAGCCGTGCGGGTCAGCCGTCCCGCGCGGTGCAGCCCGTGGAGGGAGGCCGCGCAGCCGAGGCCGAGGACGAGCAGCGCGAGCCAGGGCAGCGCCGACATGCCCGCCTCGCGGGCGGCGTCGAGGACGGCCCCGGTCAGCAGGTTGCCCACGGTGATGCCGACACCGCAGATGGTGTTGTAGAGGCCGTAGTGGGTGGCGACGAGCCGGTCCCCCGACAGCCGGACGATGGTGTCCATCTCGAAGGGGTACGCGATCATCGTCCCGAGCGCGAGCAGCAGCGCGGCCAGCATCGGCGGTACGGCGGCGAGCAGCCACCGCCCGGCTCCCCCGCCGGGCACCGGCAGTGCCGTCGCGACGAGGAGCGGCACGAAGGCGAACCCCATGCACAACAGCCCCCGCACCAGGGCCTGTCCGGGCGACAGCCGCTCCCTGCACCAGGCCGTCACCCGCGTCTGTCCGAGGATGGTGGTGAGGCCGGACACCGCGAACAGCAGCGCGACGGCGACGGTGCCGGACCCGCCGTCGCCGCCGAGCCGCCGCACCTCCAGGGGCAGGGCCAGATAGACCTGGAAGGTCAGGACGTACGAACCGATCATCGCGGTCGAGAAGAGCAGGAAGGCACGGTTGCGGACGACGCCGCGCCACTGCGTGACGATCCCGTCCTCGGCGGCCGACCCGCGGTCCCCCGCGTCGTTGCCCCTGCGGGCGGGCAGCGCGCGGATCTGCACGATGCTCAGGAGCGCGAAGACCGCCGCCGAGACCAGGCAGGTGAGCCTGAAGTCGACGCCGGTCAGCAGCATTCCGACGAGCGGGCCCAGCAGGATGCCCGCCTGGTAGAAGACGTTGAACAGCGCGAAGGCCTCGACGCGGCGCTCCCCCGCGTCGGCGGCGAGATAGGCCCGCACCGCGGGGTTGAACAAGGCCCCGGCGAACCCGGTGGCCGCGGAAGCCACGAGCAGCGCGGGCACCGAGTCGACGAGGCCGAGCGTGGCGAAGCCGACCGTGCGCAGGACGCATCCGGCGACGATCAGCGGCTTGTAGCCGAACCGGTCGGCGAGGGTGCCGCCGACGAGGAACATGCCCTGTTGGCTGAAGTTGCGTACGCCCAGGACGAGTCCGACGAGCCAGCCGGCGAGGCCGAGCGTGCCGGACAGGTGTTGGGCGAGGTAGGGCATCAGCATGTAGAAGCCGAGGTTGATGGTGAACTGGTTGGCCAGGAGCAGCCGGACGCTCCGGTCGTAGGAGCGGAACTGCGTGAGGGTCGTCTTCACCGCGCCTCACCCTCCGCGGCCTTGCGCCCGGTCGGCGCGACGAGCGGATCGTGGACGGTGGCGCAGCGGGTCCAGCGGCTGACCTCCTTCTCGCCGGAGCTGCTCACGACGTCTGGTTCGGGTGCCGGAGGTCCGCCCAGGAGGCCGTGCTCGGCGCAGTACGCGTCGTCGTAGACGGTCTCCAGGTAGCGCTGCGGCCCATCGGGGAAGACGCCGACGACCCGGGCGTCGCGCGGGAGCGTCCGGGCGAGCCAGCCCGCCACCAGCGCGACCGCGCCGACGCTCCAGCCGCCGGTCGCGTAGTGGGACGTCGCCAGCTTCCGGCACGCCCAGACGGCTTCGGCCGGCGCCACCCAGTGCACTTCGCTGAAGTGCTCGTACGCGACGTTGCGCGGGTAGATGCTCGACCCGAGGCCACGCATCAGCCTGGGGCGGGCCGGCTGGCCGAAGATGGTCGAGCCGACGGTGTCCACGCCGACCAGGCGCAGTTCGGGGTAGAGCTGCCGCAGGACGCGGGAGATGCCCGCGGAGTGCCCGCCGGTGCCGACGCTGCACACCAGCACGTCGATGTGGCCGAGCTGCGCTGCGAGTTCGAGGGCCAGCGGGGTGTAGGCGGCGACGTTGTCGGGGTTGCCGTACTGGTCGGGGCACCACGAACCGGGGTCTTCCGCGAGGAGTTCGGCGACGCGGTCACGGCGGGCCTGCTGCCAGCCGCCCGCCGGGTGCGGCGCGGGCACCATGTCGACGGTGGCGCCGTGGGCGGCGAGCAGCCGGGTCATGGACGGTTCGAGGCCGGGGTCGGTGACCAGGGTGACGGGGTGCCCGTGGACCGTACCGGCCAGCGCGAGCCCGAGTCCGAGCGTGCCGCTCGTCGACTCGACGATACGGCGGCCGGGCTGCAACTCGCCGCGGACTCGAGCGCGTTCGACCATGTGCAGTCCGGGGCGGTCCTTGATGCCGCCTGGGTTGAACCCCTCCAGCTTGGCCCAGAAGCCGCGGCCGGGCGGGGTGAAGGGCTGGGAGACGTGCAGGACGGGGGTGTTCCCGACGAGGCCGGGGAGGGTGGAGCCGAGAGGGGCGGAGTTGAGAGGGGTGGGGGTGGGAGGGACAGGGGTAAGAGGGGCGGAGTTGTGTGCGACGGGAGAGTGCATCTCTTCGCTTCTTCGCTCTCATTCGAGGGGGGTGGACGCATACGGAGGGCGCGCGACGGCCCTATATGCGCCACCTGCACAGCGAGTTGAGAGCGGTACGGCCTCCGCCCGGCAGCGCCCGCGGGGCGGCTCTCCGGGTGCGGTGCACTGAGGCACGTACGGCCTCCGAGGCCCGTGTCACGCCGAGCGTGAGCGGAAGAAGGCGGGCGGACGACTGCGCGGCGGAACCCGGACCGGAGCCGGGCTCGTGGCAGTGGTCGGGGGAAGCGGGCGCCTCCAGCACGGCGGGCGCTCCGGCGACTTCGGCTTGGGCTTCGGCGACCGCGTGCGGTCCCGCGTGGGCATGGTGTTGCCCGCCGGCGCACGCGAGCACCGCGGCCAGCAGCAGGACGTACAACGCGTTCAACAGGACGTACGACGTGTTGCGGATGAGCGGCGTGTTGCGGGTGAACAGCCGATGCAGCACAGATCCTCCACGCGGCAGCTGCCCGGCCGGGGCACGAATACGGGTACGGATTCGGGTGCGGAACGCGTGCCGCCTACGGCCGGAACGAGGACAGACCGGTCAGGGAACCGGTCGGCCTAGGTGCGCAGAATCGTGGAATCGGCCGCGTGCGCTATCGGGAGTACGACGTCCCGGCCCGCGCCGCGCTGGGCACGCACGGACGCGGGAACGCCGTCCTGCCACTGCGGATCGAGCGGGGAGAGGCAGGGCAGCTCGACACCGGGCCCCTGCGGCGGCTGGCCCAGGGCGCACTCCTCGACGGTGTGCTGCTGGGGATGCTCGTGCCGGGGGCCGTCCGGCGCCCCGGCGAAGACCGCGTCGCCGCCCGAGACGGCCGCGGGGGACATCACCGACGCCGTCACGACACCGCGATCGGTGCCGAGGTGACGACTCGTGGCCTCCGGACTGGCCACGTGCGTGAACACCAGTCCGAACAGAAAGAGACCCAGCCCCACGGCCCGCCACAGAGCCACCGTCGAGCGGCTCCGCCGGGCGCTGGAAGGAGACCAGGCCGTCATCACGCCGTGATCCTAGCCCGCCACATCAGACCCGTCGAGCACACCGGCGCCCCCACACCCGGACCCACCGGTCCCATGGCGGTGTCAGCCGTACAGCGCCTCCGGTGGTCCGACGTCTCGTCCGTGGGCAACTCCCCGTCGGCACGCAAAAATCCTGTGGGCGGACCGCGGCGGCCGCTGCTACGTTGCCGGTGGCCGTGCGACGGAGCGAGGAGGTGGTACCCGTGAACGCAGTATCGACATGGGTGCTCCCCTCCGGGGTCACGGTCGGGCGACAGGTCGTCCGGGAGCGCCGACTCTGAGCGCTCCCGAAAGGCACGACCATGCACTTCACTTCTGAGCAGCGTCTCGACGACGGCGTCCTCGAACGGGAATTCACCCTCGGCGAGCTCGGCGAGATCCCCGGCACCCTGTGGACGCCTGCGTCCGCCGCACCGGTTCCGCTGATCCTCATGGCCCACAACAACGGTCTGCCCAAGCGCGAACCCCGGCTGGTGGCCCGGGCCCGGTACTCCGCCGTGCGCGGCTACGCGGTGGCCACCATCGACGCCTCCGGGTGCGGTGACCGGCCCCGCACCACCGCCGAAGAGCAGGCCCGCGCCGATCTGCGCCGGGCGATGCGGGCCGGCGAACCGGTCGACGACATCTTCGAGTCCATGGTCGGTCCGCTGGTCGAGAAGGCGGTGCCGGACTGGTGGACCACCCTGGACGCCCTGCTCTCGCTGCCCGGGATCGGCGGCCCGGTCGGGTACTCCGGGTGGACCGCCCTCGGCATCCGCCTCGCGGTGAACGAGCCACGCATCGCGGCCGCCGGACTCTTCGCCGGGGGTTACGTCCCCCAGGCCCAGCGCGAGGAGGCCCGGCGGGTCACCGTCCCGCTGCTGTTCCTGCTGCAGTGGGACGACGAAGGAAACCCCCGCCAACGGGCCCTGGACCTGTTCGACGCCTTCGGCAGCAAGGAGAAGACACTGCACGCCAACCTGGGCGGGCACACGGGCACTCCGTGGTTCGAGGCGGAGGACGGAAACCGGTTCTTCGACCGCCACCTGAAGTAAGACCCGAACCGGCACACCGCCTGCCGCAGCCGGCAGCTGGCAACTGGCAGGCGGTGTGCTCGGCTCCGGCCCGGCCGCGACTCCAGCGCGTTCCACACACGTGACCTTCGCTCAGCCCGGTGCGCTCCGACTTGTGTGTCAGTCGCCGGAGTTGACCTGCTGATCGATGCGCAGGGTCAACTGCAGGGCGTCCAGGGCGCTGGTCGGGGTGATCTGGTTGTCCGCCTCGCCGCGCAGGACCGCAAGGACGTGTTCGATCATCGCCGTGTACTGGTCGGCCGGGGGCAGTTCCACCTCTTGGGTGCCTTCGCCGGTGCAGGCGGTCAGGCTGGTGGTGGGTTTGCCGTCGTAGCCCATGGTGGAGACCGACTCGAGGACGCCGTCGCTGAAGGCGGCGGTGTAGCCGCCGCGGCCGCCCCACGGCATGGGCCGCAGTGAGGAGACGGAGCTGCGGGCTATCGCCCCGTCGAAGGCCATGACCGCCTCGACCGCTCCGGCGTCCGCGTTCCGTTCGACCGAGGTGACGTGGACCTGGTGGGGCGTGCCCAGAGCGCGGGTGATCAGGTCGAGGTCGCTGTGCATGGCCTCCATCGGCAGCACCTTCGCCCCCAGGCTCGCGCCGGGCCACAGCGGCGCCATCGCCGACCAGCAGGTCAGCTCCTCCAACTGCCCGTACGTACCGTTTCGTACGGCCTCGTCGAGTGCTTGGTTGGCCGGGATGAACCGCTCGAACATGTCCACGAACACCTGCCGGTCGCTCGACTCGGCAGCCGCCACGAGCCTGCGGCCCTCCTCCAGGGAACGGGCCATGGGCAGTTCGGTCAGTACGTGCTTGCCGGCCTCCAGGGCGCGCAGTGCCATCGGGGTGTGGAGCGCGATGGGCAGGCAGACGTCGACCAGGTCGAAGGAGTCGTCGGCGAAGGCGGCATCCAGGTCGGTGGCGGCGGTGAAGCCGAACTGGTCGGCCACCTGCGCGGTCTTGTCCGCGTCGCGGCCGAACATCACGACGTCCACGTCGTCGCGGGCCGCGTAGACGGCGGCGTGCGCCTGGCCGAAGTTGGTTCCCAGCAGTGCGATCTTCATGAGTCTTCCCTTCGAATGCGGAGAGGGGTGCAGCCCACGGCCGCGGCCGGTTGCCGCAGCTGCGGCAGTCGCGGCAACCAGCCGCGGCCGGGGGCTCGGTACGGGGTCTCGGGCGGGGTCAGGAGGGCTGGGCCTGGCTGATGCACAGCGGCTGGCCGGAGGGGTCCAGCAGGACCGTCCAGTGCTCGCCGCCGGGCTGGAAGTCGGGCTTGCTCGCCCCGAGTTCCAGCAGCCGCTTCTCCGCCGCGGCCACATCGGGAAACGCCAGGTCCATGTGGAAGGGCAGCTCCTGCTGGGGCCAGGCAGGCGCGGTGAAGGAGTCGGAGGTCCAGAAGACGTACATCGTGTTGCCGACGGTGACGGGGAAGGCGACCTCGTTGCCGTGCTCGTCGGGGTAGGGAGTGCCGACCTCGCTGCCCAGCGCGGCGGCGTAGAACTCGGCGAGCCGGCGCCCGTCGTCGGCCCAGATCGCGTACGAGACCACCGAACCGTTGAGGACGTCGGCGGAGGGGGAGGAGGGAGAGGTGCTCATGGTGGGGGGTTCCTTGTCTCGGTGTGCGGCTCCGCGTGCGCGGGCCGCTGTTCTGTGGGGTTGCTACCGGGGAGCCCGGTGGTGGTGGGACAGCGTCCGGGTGCTGCCCACCTGATTCATGGCCGTTCGGGCGGGGAGAACAGCCCGAAGCGATTGCCTCGTGGGTCGAGGAGCCGGGCGAAGCCCGGCCCGTCGGGGTTGGTCCGGGGCCCGTACTCGACTCGGCCACCCGACTGCTCTGCGGCGGCACTGGTGGCCGCGACGTCCGAGACCAGAAAGGACGGCATGACGTAGTCGGCGCCGTTCGGACTGCCGCTGTGGTCCCACAGGCCGCCGGAGGGCCACCGGGCGCCGGTGAAGACGTTGCAGTACGGCGTGCCGTCGGCCGACTCGCCCTTCTCGAACCGCCAGCCGAAGGCCGCAGCGTAGAAGCCCATGGTGGTCTTGGCGTCGGTGGTGCCGATCTCGAACCGGGCCATCGTGCCGGGCTGCGGCGCGGCCGCGGCCTGCTCCATGTCTCCCTCGGTCGCGCGGGCCCGCTCGGCGAGCTTCGCCGACTCCCCGCGGGAGAACAGGGACAGGACATTGCCGCGCGGGTCCGTCAGCCGGGCGAAGACCGTCACCTCGCCGACTGCCGTCGCCGGCACCAGAACCCGCGCGCCGAGCGCGGCGAGCCTGTCGACGTCGGCGTGGACGTCGGCGGAGAGGACGGAGAGGTTGAGGGTCTCGCCGCCGGTGTCGCCCTGCTGGATCGCGCCCATCGGCCAAGGTGCGCTCGGGGCGATGACGCGGGTGTAGGTCCGGCCGTCGACCGAGGAGTCCGGGTCGGCTTCGAAACTCCAGCCGAACAGGGGACCGTAGAAGCCGGTGACGGCCTCCGGGTCGGTGGTGCCGATCTCGAACCAGACCACCTGACCGGGAGACATGTAGCCCATGAGATGAATGCCTTTCGTGCGTGCTGTACCGGGCCGGAACGGGCTGTGGTGCGAAGCCTTGCCCGCCCCGCTGCGGGTGGCCCGTGGGACGGGCCGTAGGAGTGAGTGGGCGGGGCCGGTCTGTCAGCCGGTCGGAACCGGCTCGGCCTCCTGTTTCTGGTGCTGCTGCTTCTGCTTCTGCTTCGGGGTGGCCTTGTCGGCGGCCGGTGGCGTGGTGCCGACCGTGCGGGGCAGAGCGAACAGGACGGCGAACCCGGCCATGAAGACGCCAGCCACGTACCAGAGGGAGCCGGCGAAGGCGTGCGGCATCTGCTCCGCTTGTGCGCTGGGGCCGCCGGGCCCGAGCCGGTCGAAGAAGACGACCGAGGACAGGGCCACACCGATGGCCTGGCCGAGCTGCGCGGTGGTGTTGGTCAGGCCTGAGGCGGAGCCCGCGTGTGGCACCTCGGAGAGCCACAGGGCGATGTCGGTGCCGTAATGACTGGGGACCGATGAACAGAACCATGCCCGCGGCGGCCAGCAGTCCGCCGGCCTGCAGCACCAACCCGGCGGCCGAAGCGCGGCACCGGTATCTGCATGGACAGTCCGGCGCCGGCCATCATGGCCGCCGCCAGCGGCAGCAGGTTGACCAGGAAGATCGGCCGCCACCCGAGCCCGAACAGGTCACCCTCGACCAGCAGCGCACCGGCCAAGGGCCCGGCGAGCGTGCCGAGGGCCATGACCGAACCGTGGATCCCGAACACCTTGCCCCGCTCATGTCCGGGGAAGGTGACGTGGACGATCGACAGCACCTGTGGCACCATCAGCGCGGCCGTGGCGCCCTGCGCGACGCGCCAGGCCAGCAGGGTCTCCGGATTCCCGGCGACACCGCACATCAGCAAGGTGAGCGTGGAGCCGGCGACACCCGGCAGGAAGATCTTCTTGCGGCCGTACAGATCACCCAGGCGGCCGCCGGTGATCAGCCCGAGCGCGAACGTCAGCGCGTCCCCACCGGTGATCCACTGAAGCTGTGCCGTGGATGCGCCGGTATCGGCCTGGACATCGGGCACAGCGATATGCACCACGGTGACGTCGACCGCGTCCATGGAGGAGGCGCCCAGTACGACGATCAGCGCGGCCCACCGTCGCCGGGATGCCGCATCCGTAAGGGTTCGGTGGGGTTTGTTCTCGGGCATGCCACCACGCTAGGAGGCTTTTAGGACACCTCGCGTCCTCAGAGCGCGCCATCCTGGGAAACATGACGACCGACCTTCCCGCACGGATGCTCCGCCTGCTGTCCCTGCTGCAGACGCGCCGCGAGTGGTCCGGCGCCGAGCTCGCCGAGCGGCTCGGTGTCACCGGCCGCACCGTCCGCCGCGACATCGAGCGCCTGCGCGATCTCGGCTACCCCGTCGAGGGCACCACCGGCCGTGCCGGCGGCTACCGCCTGGCCTCCGGCGCCGCCATGCCGCCCCTCATCCTCGACGACGACGAAGCCACCGCCACCGCCGTCGCCCTGCGCACCGCGGCGGGGTACCTCACCGGCATGGAGGAGACCACCCTGCGCGCCCTCGCCAAGCTCGAACAGGTCCTCCCCGCCCGCCTCCGGACCCAGGTGGCCGCCCTGCAGCAGTCGACCGCCACCATCGATTGGGAGCACCGAGGACCACGAACCGACCCGGCGACCCTGACCGCGCTGGCAGCGGCCTGCCGGGACCGGGAGACCGTCACCTTCGCCTACACCACCCGCACCGGCCACAGTGCCGGCCGCCGTGCCGACCCACACCACCTCGTGGCGTCCGGCGGCCTGTGGTACCTCCTCGCCCACGACCACGCCCGCGACGACTGGCGCATCTACCGCCTCGACCGCGTCACCGACCTGGTCCCGACCCGCCACCGCTTCACCCCCCGGCTCGTGCCCGGCCACGACCCCGCCGCCTACGTGGCCGGAAAGATCGCTGCCGCGCCTGTGCGCCACCGGGCCATCGCCACGGTCCGGGAACCCGCCGACACCGTCCGCCGCCGCACCTGGGCCCTCGCCACCCGCATTCGGCCGGCCGGCCCCGACGCCTGCACGGTGGACTGCTCCGGCGACTACCTCCCCAGCATCGCCCAGCTCCTCGCCGGCCTCGACGCCGACTACACCCTGGACGCCGACGAACCCGTCCGCAGACACCTGCGCACTGCCGCACGCCGCGCCCTGGACGCCGCCGGATGAGCTGTGGGAACTGCGACTGGATCACGGAGGGCGCTGTGGCGGCGTACACCTGCCGGAAGGTGTGAGGCCGCCGCGCGCATCGCGGATAGCCCGGTTTGTGCACCGCTGCCCACCCGCCCCGGCGATCACACCTCGACAGCGCACGCCCCACCCCTTGATGTGCCCTCGTCAGCTGTGTCAAATAGGTCCGGACCAATAGGTCCGGACCTATGCCGTCGAGTGGAAGGCAGCACCGTGCGACGGATCCCCCGTCTGTCCGCCCCTCTGGCCCTGCTGACGGTGACGGCCGCGACCGCGGCCACGCTGAGCGGCTGCGCGTGGGGCGGCGGCGACACCAAGGACACCCGGCCCCCGACGGCGCCCCGCGGCCTCACCGTGCAGGCGGGCAGCTCCACCACCGCCCACGTCATGTGGAACCAGGCCACCGACGACACCGAAGTCACCCGGTACGAGGTGTACCGCGGGAGCGAGAAGGTCAAGGAGGTGCCCGGCCGGGAGCACATGGTGGACGTCGTCGGTCTGCGACCGTCCGCCACGTACACCTTCACCGTCCGGGCCCGCGACGCCGAGGGGAACGTCAGCGAGGACAGCAAGGAGCTCTCCGTCACGATGCCCGCCGCGGCCGCCGCCGACCACAAGCCCCCGACCAGGCCCGGGCGCCTGACGGGCGAGGCGGAGGGAAGCCGGGCGGTGATGCTCTCCTGGAGCAAGTCGTCGGACAACAAGAAGGTGGCCTCGTACGAGATCTTCCAGGGCGGCTCGAAGATCCACAGTGTGGGCGGGGGCCAGACCGCGACGCTGGTCACGGGGTTGCGGCCCGGCACCGATTACACCTTCACGGTCAAGGCGCGCGACGCCGCCGACAACTTCTCGCCCGCGAGCCCCGGGGTCCGTGTCACCACCGCGGCGGGCAAGGGCTCGGGGCGCGGCACCGCACCCACCGGCTTCCGCGCGGACACCCACCGTGCCGACGGGGCGTACTACATCGACCTGTCGTGGACACCGCCGCGCACCGGCGGCGCCGTGACGGAGTATCAGATCCAGCTGGACGGCCGCACCGCCACCTCCCTCGTCTTCGGCGGCACCGCGCCGCGCGACAAGGCCGAGCACAGCTTCTACATCGGCAGGGAGGCCGGGGAGCGGCACCGGGTGCGGGTCCGGCCCAAGCTGCCGGACGGGACGTGGGGCGGCTACTCCCCCGAGCGGACGGTCACCACCGGCTGAGCTCCCACCACCCCCGAACTCAGCCCCGACCGCGCGCGGCCGCTTCCCGCTCGCTCAGCAGCGCCGCCGCGCGCCGGCACCAGTCGCGGGACTCGCGCTCGAAGGCGAGCCCGCGCAGACAGGTCAGATAGGGGCCGACGCGCTCGCCGGCGCGCAGGAACTCGTCCTCGTCCGCGCCGCCCCGCAGCCGCACGAGGAACTTCTCCAGGACCTCGATCTTCGCGTCGGCGACCGCCGCCCGCTCCGCGAGCTGCTCGATCACCGGGGCGGCGGCGACGCCGTCGACGGCCTGCACCTTCACCAGCAGGTCGTCGCGGATGAAGGACGGCTTCGCGGCCCGCGCGGCGAACCGCTCCATCTCGGCGAGACCGTCGTCGGTGACCTTGAACAGCCGCTTGTTGGGCCGGCCCTCTTGGACGACCTCGCGCCCGGCGACCAGACCCTCTGCCTCCAGCTTGGCCAGCTCGGCGTAGAGCTGCTGGGGCAGTGCGTGCCAGAAGTTGGCCACGCCGATGTCGAAGCCCTTGGCCAGCTGGTATCCGCTGTACTCGCCGTCCAGCAGTGCCGCGAGCACCGCGTGCCGCAGAGCCATGTCCCGGATCCCCTTCCCTTCAGCCGCCTTTCACCCCATCATAGTCATCATTCTGACTAGTCAGAATGATGACTATGAACCTATGTACCTATAGGACTTAGCAACCCGGAGGAACCATGACGCATCCCACCGCCGCCCGCTTCCGTGCCCTCGTCGAGCAGCGCGATCTCGACGCCCTGGAGGAGCTGTTCACACCGGACATCCGCTTCTACAGCCCGGTGAAGTTCACGCCCTTCGAGGGCCGCCCCATGGTGCTCGGGCTCTTCGGCGTGCTGCTGCGGACGTTCGAGGACTTCCGGTACGTCGGTGCGTACTCGGGCGAGGCGCGGACCAGCTCCGACGGCGGCGAGGCGGAGTCGGACGTGCTGCTCTTCCGCACCACCGTGAACGGGAAGGAGATCCACGGCATCGACCTCCTGCACTTCGACGAGGAGGGGCGGATCAAGGAGTTCACCGTGATGGTGCGGCCGCAGTCCGCGGTGCAGGCGCTGGGGCAGGCGGTGTACGAGGGACTCGTCGCGGACGGCCTCGTGCCCACCCCCCACTGACACCTCCGCTCGACACCGCTGCCGCACACCCCTGCGCCGGACGAAGGATTCCGTCACCTGCCCGGCGGCCGTCCGCATGCGGTCGCCGCGCGCGGCACGTTGGCTCTTCGTCAGGTAGCACGGGCGTTCCCCGACTCTCGGCGGCGCATGGGTTGTACCGCCTCCCGTGTCACCGGAGGGCAGACTCATGCGTACTACTCAGATATGTGTCCGTACCGGCCTGACCGTCGCCGCCGCCGCGTTGCCGCTGATCATGGGTGCTCCTTCGGCGTCCGCGGCCGACGATCTCACCGTCACCGCCACCGGTTCCACGGTGCGGGCCACCACCGCCGCGTGTCCCGACGGCGGTACGGCCTCGCTCATGGGCGCCGCCAACGCCAGCTTCGCCGGCGGACAGCAGGCGGCGCTGGTGAACGGCAGCGCTTCCTGGCGGAACGTCAGCGCCGGTTCCTACACGGTGCTCGTCTCCTGCAAGGACGGCACGCAGGTCGGACCTCGGACCGTCACCGTCGGCACCACGCCGACGGCCTCCTCGACGACCGCGCCCGCGCGGGGCGTCCGCGGAGGACTCGGGGGCGGTTCCGAGGACCGCGGCACGATCACGCTCGTCACCGGCGGGGCCCTGGTGGCCGCGGCCACCCTCGGCGGCGTCTGGTACCTGCGTCGTCGCGGGGCCACGGGCCGCCTCTGACCGAGGGCCACGGCACGGCACCGACGACCGCCGCCCACCCGTCACGTTCCGGGTGGGCGGCGGTCGCACGTGAAGGCACCCTTGCCGGAGCACGCCGAGGCACCCTTGCCGACCCCACCGAACCGCCTTACCGTCCTCCCAGCCGACAGGGGAGGGCGCGTTCATGCCACGACCGCTCAGCGTTCAGCTCTACACCGTGCGCGACCAGCTCGTCGCCGACCGGGAGGGGACGCTGCGCCGCCTCGCCGGTCTGGGATACGGCGCGGTGGAGGCGTACGACGTGCTCGGTGACCCGAAGGGGCTGCGCCGTGTCGTGGAAGACCTCGGGCTCACCGTGTCCGGCACGCATGCCGTGCAGCTGCTCGGCCCGGAGCCGGAGCACGTCCTCGACGCGGTGCGGACGCTCGGGACGGATGTCGCGATCGTTCCCGCGGGCATCCCGCCCGAGGAGTTCACCTCCCGCGACGGGCTCGCGCGCACGGCCGACCGCCTCAACTCCCTTGCCGCTCTTGCCCGTCGGCACGGCGTACGCATCGGCTACCACAACCACTGGTGGGAGATCGAGCCCCGCTTCGGCGGTGACGAGGCCGAAGCCCCGCACGCCGTCGACGTCCTCGCCGGGCTGCTCGACCCGGACGTCTTCCTGGAGATCGACACCTACTGGGCGGCGGTCGGCGGCGCCGACGTCCCGGGCCTGCTGCGCCGCCTCGGCGACCGGGTGCGGGCCCTGCACCTCAAGGACGGCCCCGGCACCCGGGAGGATCCGAACGTGGCAGTCGGCGGCGGCACCATGCCGGTGCCGGAGATCCTCGCCGCCGCGCCCGACGCCTGGCGGATCGTCGAGTTCGACTCCTGTGCGGGCGACGCGGACGCCCTCTTCGGCGAGCTCGCGGCCAGCCACGCCTACCTCGCCACCCTGGAGGCGCTGTGACTCCCGCCCCCGTCGGCTCGGGCCCGGTCGGCGTCGCCGTCGTCGGCGCGGGCGTCATCAGCGCCGAGTACCTGCGTACGTTGAGCAGGTTCCCGGACGTCCGGGTCGTGGCCGCCGCCGATCTCGACGAGGAGCGGGCGGCCGCCGCGGCCGTCACCCACGGCATACCCGTGTCCGGCGGCGTCGCGACGGTGCTCGCGCTGCCCGAGGTCGAGCTCGTCGTCAATCTCACGGTCCCCGCCGCGCACGCGCAGGTGGCGACGGCCGCCCTGCGCGCCGGGAAGCACGTCTACGGCGAGAAACCCATCACGCTCGCCCCCGGCGAGGCGGAGAAGCTGCTCGCCGAGGCCTCGGAGCGCGGGCTGCTCGTGGGCAACGCGCCCGACACGTTCCTCGGCGCGGGTCTGCAGTCGGCGCTGCGGGCCGTGGCGGCCGGGCACATCGGCGCGCCCGTGGCGGCGACGACCGTGACGCAGAGCCTGGGGCCCGAGGGCTGGCATCCCGATCCGGCGTTCTTCTACCAGCCGGGCGCGGGGCCGCTCTTCGACCTGGGACCGTACTACCTGACCTCGCTCGTCGCCCTGTTCGGCGGCGTGGAGCAGGTGGCCGCGACGGCGGCACGCGCGCGTGTGGAGCGCGTCGTCGGGTCGGGGCCGAAGGCGGGACAGGCGTTCCCCGTCGACGTGCCGACGCATGTGTCGTCGCTCCTCCGGTTCGCCTCCGGGGTGCGGGCCGCCTCGACGTTCAGCTTCGACTCCGCGCTGCCCCGCATCCGTTTCGAGGTCACCGGGACCGAGGGCACCCTCGCCGTGCCCGACCCGAACACGTTCGGCGGCCCGCTGAGACTGCTGCCCAACGGCTCCGACGAGTGGCGCGAACTGCCCGTCAAGGGGCGGACCGACGGGCGGGGCCTCGGCGTGGTCGACATGGCGCGCGCCCTGCGGCACGGCACCGCGCACCGGGCGTCCGGCGCGCTCGCGCTGCACGTCCTGCAGACGATGACGGCGATCGCGGACTCCGCCGAGCACGAGCGGTTCGCCTCGCTGCCCACGCAGGTCGTGCCACCGCGGCCGCTGCCCGCGGACTGGGACCCTCGGGAGGCGACGCTCGGCTAGGGGCCTGTGCCGGAAGAAGCCCCTACGGCGTCTCCAGTTCCTCGATGGTGCGCGTGAGCCACTGCGTCCAGAACGTCTCCAGGTCGATGCCCGCCCGCAGCACCGCGTGGCGCAACCGGTCCTCGACGGCGTCCTTCCCCGGCGGGAAGTCGCGCCGTTCGATCTCCTCGTACTCGGCCAACTGCCGCCGGTGCAGGTCGAGATGGCGGTGCAGGTCCTCCTGTACGCCCGCGATGCCCGCCGTGCCGACGACCGCCGCGGCGCGCAGGCGCAGCAGGAGGGTGTCGCGGAGCGGCTTCGGGTCCTGGCTCGCGGCCGTCCAGCGGGCCAGTTCGGCGCGGCCCGCCGGCAGGACCTCATACTCCTTCTTCTGCCCCCGTGTCGCTCCCTGCCGCGGCAGCGCGCGGATGGCGCCCTCGCGCTCCAGCCTGCCCAGCTCGCGGTAGATCTGCTGGTGCGTGGCCGACCAGAAGTAGCCGATCGACTTGTCGAACCTGCGGGTCAGTTCGAGGCCCGACGACGGCTTCTCCAGGAGGGCGGTGAGGATCGCGTGCGGGAGTGACATGGGGGCAATCCTAGGGAGGCGATCCTGGGGACGGGCCGCGCGGGCGCGGGGTCAGAGCGCGGCGGCCAGTTCCGTGCCCTGCTTGATGGCGCGCTTGGCGTCCAGCTCGGCCGCGACGTCCGCGCCCCCGATGAGGTGCGCCGCGACGCCGGCCGCGACGAGCTCCTCGTACAGGTCGCGGCGCGGGTCCTGTCCGGAGCAGAGCACGACCGTGTCGACGGGGATCACGGACGGCTCTCCGTCGACGGTGATGTGCAGGCCCGCGTCGTCGATCAGGTCGTAACTGGCGCCCGCCACCATCGCGACGCCGCGATGGCGCAGCTCGGTGCGGTGGATCCAGCCCGTGGTCTTGCCGAGGCCCTTGCCGACCTTGGACGTCTTGCGCTGCAGCAGGTGGACGGTGCGCGGCGGCGTCGGCCGCTCGGGCTTCGTCAGACCGCCGCGCTCGCGGAAGTCCATGTCAACGCCCCACTGCCGGAAGTACGTGGCCGGGTCCAGGCTCGCCTTCTCGCCGCCGTCGGTGAGGAATTCGGCGACGTCGAAGCCGATGCCGCCCGCGCCGATGATCGCGACCCGCTCCCCCACGGGCGCGCCGTCGCGCAGCACGTCGAGGTAGCCGACGACGCTGGGGTGGTCGATGCCGGGGATCTCCGGGATACGGGGGGTGACGCCGGCGGCGACGACCACTTCGTCGTACGCCTCTCCCGCGAGCGTGTCCGCGGTGACGACGGTGTTCAGCCGGACGTCGACGCCGCGCAGGTCGAGCTGGGTGCGGAAGTAGCGGAGGGTCTCGTCGAACTCCTCCTTGCCGGGGACCTTGCGGGCGACGTTGAGCTGGCCGCCGATCTCGGCTGCCGCGTCGTACAGCGTGACGTCGTGGCCGCGTTCGGCGGCGGAGACGGCGAAGGCGAGTCCCGCGGGGCCCGCGCCGACGACGGCGATGCGCTTCTTGGTGCGGGTGGGCGAGAGCACGAGCTCGGTCTCGTGGCAGGCGCGCGGGTTCACCAGGCAGGAGGTGATCTGCAGGTTGAAGGTGTGGTCGAGGCAGGCCTGGTTGCAGCCGATGCAGGTGTTGATGGCCTCGGGCCTCTCGGCCCTCGCCTTGTTGACGAAGTCCGGGTCGGCGAGCAGCGGGCGGGCCAGCGACACCATGTCGGCGGCGCCGTCGGCGAGCAACTGCTCGGCGATCTCGGGGGTGTTGATGCGGTTGACGGTCACGAGCGGCACAGAGACCTCGCCCATGAGCTTCTTCGTGACGAAGCTGTACGCGCCGCGCGGCACCGACGTCGCGATGGTGGGGATGCGCGCCTCGTGCCAGCCGATGCCGGTGTTGATGATCGTGGCGCCCGCGGCCTCGATCTCCTTGGCGAGGTGGACGACCTCTTCGAGGGTCGAGCCGCCGGGCACGAGGTCCAGCATGGAGAGGCGGTAGATGATGATGAAGTCAGCGCCGACGCGTTCGCGGGTGCGGCGGACGATCTCGACGGGGAAGCGGATGCGGTTCTCGTAGGAGCCGCCCCAGCGGTCGGTGCGCTGGTTGGTGGGGGCAGCGATGAACTCGTTGATGAGGTAGCCCTCGGAGCCCATGACCTCGACGCCGTCGTAGCCCGCGAGCTTGGCGAGTTCGGCGGCGCGCACGAAGTCCTCGACGGTCTGCTCGACCTCGTCGTCGGTGAGCTCGCGGGGCACGAAGGGGCTGATGGGCGCCTGGATGGCGCTGGGCGCGACGAGCTTGTCGTGGTAGGCGTACCGGCCGAAGTGGAGGATCTGCATCGCGATCTTCCCGCCCTCGGCGTGCACGGCGGCGGTGATCGCCGCGTGCTCCTTCGCCTCCGCCTCGGTGGTGAGCTTGGCGCCGCCGTCCCAGGGCCTGCCGAGCTCGTTCGGGGCGATGCCGCCGGTGACGATGAGGCCGACGCCACCGCGCGCCCGGGTCGCGTAGAACTCCGCCATCCGCTCGAAGCCGTTGGGCGCCTCTTCGAGGCCCACGTGCATGGAGCCCATGAGGACCCGGTTGGGCAGGGTGGTGAAGCCCAGGTCGAGCGGGTTCAGCAGGTTCGGGTATCGGCTCATGGGCCCCTCCGTACGCGGTGTCTACAGGACAGTTGTAGACCAGGCGCGGGCGTTGTGCAACTAGTTGCATAACCTCGTCGGAGGGGACCGCCGCGGCCGACACGATGTCCGAATCCCGCCAGCCGCACCCCCGCGCACGCCCCAGACTGGAGGCAGCACCCGAACGCTTGAGGAGAGTCCGATGACCGTCCACACGACGATCGACAGTCCGCTGGGCGAGCTGCTGCTGGTGGGCGAGGAGTCGGCCACCGCCAAGGGCGGCACCGCGCTGGCCTCGCTGTCCATGCCGGGCCAGAAGGGCGGCGCCGTCGTCCTTGACGGCTGGGTGCGCGACGACGCGGCCTTCGACGTGATCACCGCGCAGCTGCGCTCGTACTTCGCCGGGAGCCTGACCCACTTCGACATCGAGTACGCCGCCGGGGCGGGCACCGAATTCCAGCGCAGGGTATGGACGGCGCTGGACACGGTCCCCTACGGCACCACGACCACGTACGGGCGGCTCGCCGAGCAGCTCGGCCTCTCCCGCGCCGCCGTCCGCGCCCTCGGCACCGCCGTCGGACGCAACCCGCTGCTGATCGTGCGCCCCTGCCACCGGGTGATCGGCGCCGACGGCTCCCTCACCGGTTACGCCGCGGGCCTCGACCGGAAGCGGCGGCTCCTCGACCTGGAGGCGGCCTGACCGCCACCGCACGGACGCCCCCGTCCGGTCATCGCCCGTCGCTGAAGCCGCTGACGCGCAGCGTGATGTTCAGCCGCCCGGCCAGCCCCAGCTCCGGCGGCCCGGTGCCGGGGATGATCCGCAGCACCCCGTGGTGGGCGAGGCGGGAGGCGCCGCCGAAGACGACCAGGTCGCCGCTGCGCAGCTCGACGTCCGTGTACGGCCTGGTGCGTGTCTCCGTGTTGCCGAAGCGGAACACACCCGTGTCACCGAGGCTGAGTGACACCACGGGCGCTCCCGACTTCTCGTCGCTGTCGCGGTGCATGCCCATGCGCGCGTCGGCGTCGTAGAAGTTGACGAGGGCGATGTCGTACGTCTCATCGACCTCGTGACCGGCGGCTTCGGCCGCCCGGCGGCCCAGCTCGGCGAGCCACGGCGGCATCGGCTTCACGGGGGCGCCGTCCCCGTCGACCACGGCCCGCGCGTACCCGTACGGATACCAGTGCCAGCCCAGACAGAACTGCCGAGCGGTCATCGCGCCGCCGCCGGGTGTCTTGACCTGCCGCAGCCCGGCGGGCGGCGCCGCCCACGCCCGGCAGGCCGCCACGAGACGCAGCTGTTCCTCCGGTGCCAGCCAGTCCGGCAGGTGCACCGCCCCCGGGCCGAGGACGGTGCGGCTCCGGGGGAACAGTTCGTCGTGGGCCACGTCGGTCAGTATGGCCACGTCCAGTCGGCGACCTCGGGCAGGTCCGTGCCGTGCTCGCGGATCCAGGCGTCGTGCCGGGTGCGGACGTCGGCCATCGCCTGGCGTACGGCCGTCGCCCGCACGGCCAGGCCGGGGACGCGGTCGATGACGTCCATGACGAGGCGGTACCGGTCGAGGTTGTTGCGGACGACCATGTCGAACGGCGTGGTGGTCGTGCCCGCCTCCGTATAGCCGCGCACGTGCAGGTGGTCGTGGCCGGTGCGGCGGTAGGCGAGGCGGTGGATCAGCCACGGGTAGCCGTGATAGGCGAAGATCACCGGCTTGTCGCGGGTGAAGAGCGCGTCGTACTCGGAGTCCGCCATCCCGTGCGGGTGCTCCTCGCGCGGCATCAGGCGGGCCATGTCGACGACGTTCACGACGCGCACGGTGAGCTCGGGCAGGTGCTCGCGCAGCAGCGCCGCGGCGGCGAGGACTTCCTGGGTGGGCACGTCACCCGCGCAGGCGAGCACGACGTCGGGTTCCCGCGAGCCGTCGTCCGTCCCCGCCCACTCCCAGACGCCCGCCCCGCGCGCGCAGTGGGCGCGGGCGTCGTCGAGGGAGAGCCAGTCGAAGCAGGGCTGCTTGCCCGCGACGACGACGTTGACGTAGTCCCGGCTGTGCAGGACGTGCTCGGTCACGGAGAGCAGGGTGTTGGCGTCCGGCGGGAGGTAGACGCGTACGACGTGGGGGCTCTTGTTGAGCACGTGGTCCACGAAGCCGGGATCCTGGTGCGAGAAGCCGTTGTGGTCCTGCCGCCACACGTGCGAGGTCAGCAGGTAGTTCAGGGACGGCACGGGCGCGCGCCACGGCAGGGTGCGGGAGGTCTTCAGCCACTTGATGTGCTGGTTGACCATCGAGTCGACGATGTGGACGAACGCCTCGTAGCAGGAGAACAGGCCGTGGCGGCCGGTGAGGGTGTAGCCCTCCAGCCAGCCCTGGCAGAGGTGTTCGGAGAGGACTTCCATGACGCGGCCGTCGCGGGCGAGGTGCTCGTCCGTGTCGAGGATCCGGGCCTGCCAGGCCTTGCCCGTCGCGTCGTAGAGCGCGCCGAGCCGGTTGGACTCGGTCTCGTCCGGGCCCACGACGCGGAAGTCGCGGCGCCCCGCGGTGTCCGCCATGACCTGCGCGAGCAGCTTGCCGGTGATCCGGGTCGGCTCGTGCAGGGTCGTGCCCGGCTTGTCCACGGGAACGGCGAACTTCTCCAGGGGCGGGACCGGCAGTCGGCGGGTCAGGCGGCCGCCGTTGGCGTGCGGGGTGGCGCCGAGCCGGCGCTCGCCGCCGGGGACGCAGGCCAGGACCTGCTCGGTGGGGCGGCCGTCCGCGTCGAAGAGCTCCTGGGGGCGGTAGGACTTCAGCCACTTCTCCAGCTGCCGCAGGTGTTCCGGGTTCTCGCGGACCCCGGAGAGCGGCACCTGATGCGCGCGCCAGGTGTTCTCGACGGGCTCCCCGTCGACGGCCTCCGGCCCTGTCCAGCCCTTGGGCGTGCGCAGCACGATCACCGGCCACCGCGGGCGGCCCTGCACTCCCCCGCCGCCGCGGGCGGCCCGCTGGACCGCGGCGATGCGGTCGAGCGCCTGGTCCATGGCCTTGGCCATCGCCTGGTGGACCTTGCGCGGCTCGTCACCGGCGACGTACAGCGGCTCGTGGCCGTAGCCCTTGAGGAGCGCGTCGAGTTCGGCCTCGGGGAGACGGGCGAGCACGGTCGGGTTGGCGATCTTGTAGCCGTTGAGGTGGAGGATCGGCAGGACCGCGCCATCGTGCGCCGGGTCGTGGAACTTGTTGCAGTGCCAGGAGGCGGCCAGCGGCCCGGTCTCGGCCTCGCCGTCACCGATGACGCAGGCGACCAGCAGGTCCGGGTTGTCGAGGGCGGCTCCGTAGGCGTGCGCGAGCGAGTAGCCGAGCTCACCGCCCTCGTGGATCGAACCGGGCGTCTCGGGCGCCACGTGGCTCGGCACACCCCCGGGGAACGAGAACTGGCGGAACAGCTTCGCCATGCCCTCCGCGTCCCGCGAGACGTCAGGATAGACCTCGCTGTACGAGCCTTCCAGCCAGGAGTTGGCGAGCACGGCGGGGCCGCCGTGGCCCGGCCCCCACACGCACAGGGCGTCCAGATCCCGCTCCTGGATCACGCGGTTGAGGTGGGTGTGGACGAAGTTGAGGCCGGGCGACGTGCCCCAGTGGCCCAGCAGGCGCGGCTTGATGTGCTCGGGCCGCAGCGGCTCGGTCAGCAGGGGATTGCTCATCAGATAGATCTGGCCGACGGCCAGGTAGTTGGCGGCGCGCCAGTGGGCGTCGAGCGCCGCCAGGTGGTCCTTCGCCACGGGTGCCACAGGTCCTCCTCGCGTGATTCGGGGCATACGGCGGGGTCAGGCGTGCCGATCGGGTTCCACGTGAGTGGCGGGTCAGTCGTGCGGGACGCTGTCGTCGGCGCTTTCGTGCGGTGGGCCGGCCATGCGGCACGGTTCCCTCCGCGTCCAGCACATCAGCCGTGCGGGACGACCGCCACCGGGCAGGCCGCATGGTGGAGCACCGCGTGGCTGACCGGCCCGAGCTGCATACCGGGCCGGCCCTCGCGGCGGTGGGCGCCGACCACGAGGAGGTCGGAGTCGCGGGCCGCGTCGAGCAGCGCGGTGCGGGCGTGTCCTTCCGGCACGTCGCGGCGCACCGTGAGGGTGCGGTGGGCGCACAGGGGTGCGCGCAGGGCCTCGTCCAGCTCCTCCTCGGCCCGCCGCTGGTGCGGGTCGGTGAGCTCGCCGGGCGTGGGCCGGGCCGGGGCCTCGTGGGCCGGGCAGCGCCAGGCGTGCACGGCGCGCAGGGTGGCGCCGCGCCGCTCCGCCGCGTCGCACGCGAAGGCCACGACGGCGGCCGAGTCGCCGGGCTCCCCCACGCCGACGGTGATCTGCGGTCCGGTGTCCGGATTCGGGCCGCGCCCGCCGCCGACCTGCGACCCGCTGTCCCGCTTCGGCGCACCGTCGCCGACGACCTGCGACCCGCTCCCCCGCTTCGACGCGCCGCCGACGACGACCTGCGGCCCGCTGCCCCGGTTCGCGGCGCCTTCGGCATCGCGTACGACGACGACCGGCGCCGTGGCGCGGGCGGCGACCGCCAGGCTCACCGAGCCGAGCAGCAGCCCGGCGAGCCGGCCCCTGCCCCGGCTGCCGACGACGACCATCGAGGCCTCGCCGCTCACACGGATCAGCGCGGCGGCCGGATCTTCGGGCAGGACCGCGCCGCTCACCTCGACGGCGGCCGTACGGCGGCGGGCGTGCTCCACGGCCCGCTCGACGACCTGGTCCGCCGAGGCCTGTACGGCGTCGCCGCCGCCGGTGCCGAAGGACGGCTCGTGACCCTCGTACCACTCCCAGCTCGACGCGTACACGACGCGCAGCGGTGTGTCCCGCCGGACGGCCTCGTCGACGGCCCAGTCCAGCGCCCGCAGGCCGGCCGGTGAACCGTCGACACCCACGATCAGGGGCAGTTCCACGGTCGATCGTCTCCCTCCGCCGCCGGGGGCCGCGGCTCGGCCCGGCCGTCGCCCTACGACGCTGCCATCACGCGCGCCCGCGCGGGAGTGCCGAACAGGCCCGGTGTCGGTGTCGGAGGTCGCCCTTCACCGCCCGTCCTCACCGCCCGCCTTTGACCGCCCGCAGCAGGACGAACTTCGGGTCGCTCGCCACGACCTCCGCGTTGCCGAAGAGCTTGCGGAGGCGCACGTGGTAGCCGAGGTGGCGGTTGCCGATGACCCACAGCTCGCCGCCGGGGCGCAGCGCGGCGCGGGCACCGGTGAACATGCGGCGGGCGGTCGCGTCGGTCGTCGCCTGGTGGCTGTGGAAGGGCGGGTTGTTCAGGACGAGGTCCACCGTCTCCGGCGGCACGGCGGTGAGGGCGTCACCGGCCACGAAGTGCGCCTTGGCGTCGTCGGCGGCGTTGGCGCGGAAGGTGGCCTCGGCGGAGGCGACGGCCTGGAACGACTCGTCGATGAAGGTGACCGTGGCGTCGGGGTCCGCGACGGAGGCGGCGGTGCCGAGCACGCCGTTGCCGCAGCCGAGGTCCACGACGTGGGCGGCGCCGCGGGCGCGCGGCAGATGCTTGAGGAAGAAGCGGGTGCCGATGTCGAGCCGGTCGGCGCAGAAGATGCCCGCGTGGTTGACGACGATCAGGCCCGCGCCCGCGCCGGAGTCGGCGGGCAGCACGTAACTGCGGGGCCAGGGGCCGGCTCCGGCTCCCGCCGCCTGCCCCGGACCGGGGGTGCTGAAGATGAGGCGTGCCTTCTGCCGGGCCAGCGACGTCCTGGTCGGGCCGATGATCCGCTCGAAGAGCTCCAGTGTCGACGTGTGGATCTCGGTGACCATGCCGGTGCCGACGACGACCGTGCCTTCGTGCAGGGCGGGCGCGAGCCGGTGCAGCTGGTCCTCCAGGAGCGCGAGGCTCTTGGGTACGCGGACCAGGAGTACGTCGACGCGGGCGGGCGGAGTGTCCCTGGTCGTCAGGAGCCGTGCCGCGTCCGGCGGGTGTCCGGCCCGCGCCAGGTTGGCCCGGGTGGCCTGTTGGGCGAGGAAGGAGTCGGTGATCTGCACCGGCACGCGCGCGTGCCCCGCGAGCGCGGTGGTCAGCGCGCCCCACCGGTCACCGACGACGGCCACTGTTCCGGAGAGGTCGACGGCCGCCGCCCCCTCCTCGCCCGCCAGGTGCCGCAGCAGATAGGCGTCTGCCGCCGACCAGGCGCGCAGCTGGTCGCGGGGGTCCTCCGGAAAGCGGGTGAGGTCGTACGCGCCCCATGACGTGCTCAAACGGTTCATCGTGCCCTCAGGCTAACGGAGGGCCCACAGCAGTCCGTACGCGCAGCCCGTACGCGCAGCCCGCGAGCCGCACCGGGCGCGGGCACGGACTCTCACTGTCCCGCCGGGGCCTCGAACCAGGTGGGGCCGTCGGCCATCGCGTGCTTGATCCGGGACAGCGCGAACTCGTTCAGCGGGGGCAGCGCGTCCACGTCGAACCACGCCACTTCCAGCGACTCGTCGTCGTTGACGCGCGCCTCGCCGCCGACGGCACGGCAGCGCAGCGTGATGTCCATGTACTGGCAGGTGTCACCGTTGTCGTAGGTGACCGGCTGGAGGGCCTGCACCAGGACCACGCGCTCCGGCACGCAGTGCACGGCCGTCTCCTCGTACACCTCGCGCACCGCGCACTCCGCGGGCTGCTCACCCGGGTCGGGGATGCCGCCGATCACAGCCCACTTGCCGTTGTCGGAGCGCCGCCCGAGCAGCACCCGGCCCTCCTCGTCGAAGACGACGGCGGTGACGCCGGGGAGCCAGAGCAGCTGCTGCCCGGCGGCGGCCCGGATGGTGCGGATGAAATCAGGAGTAGCCATGGCCCGACCCTATCGGCGCCGAACCGGCATCCCCGCCGAGGCCGGGACCTACTCCACTCCGGGGCGCCGGGTCCGCACAGCCGAGGTCACGGCCCAGCCGAGGCCGCCCGCGGCGAGCAGCACCAGGATGGCCTCGGGCAGCACGCCTAGGCGGGTTGCGGGGGTCCGCGAGGAGCGCAGCGGCACCTCCTCGACGAGCGAGTCGGCGGTGTACCACGTCGTCTTCGCCCGCACCTCGCCGTCCGGCATGATCACCGCGCTGACGCCGCTCGTCACCGGCACCGTGACGGCGCGGCTGTGCTCGACGGCGCGGATCCGGGACATCGCGAGCTGCTGGTAGGTCATCTCGCTGCGGTCGAAGGTGGCGTTGTTGCTGGGCACCGAGATGATCTGCGCGCCGTGGGTGACGGTGTCGCGCACCGCCCAGTCGAACGCCGCCTCGTAACAGGTCGCGATGCCCACCTTCGTACCGGCCATGGTGAAGACGCCGGGCTTTGTGCCGCGGCTGAAGTCCTGGCGCACCTTGTCGACGTCGCTGCTGAAGGCGCTGATGAGCGAGCGCAGCGGGATGTACTCGCCGAAGGGCTGGATCTGCCGCTTGTCGTAGGTGTCCGTGGGGCCCTTCTCCGGGTCCCAGAGGATCTGCTCGTTGTAGAGCCTGCCGTCCTTCTTCTCGACGACGCCGCCGACGGAGACGGGCGCCCCGATGGCCTTGACCGCGCCCTCGATCGCGAGGCGCGCGTCGGGGTTGGTGAACGGGTCGATGTCGGAGGAGTTCTCCGGCCACAGGACGAGGTCGGGGCGCTTCACCTTGCCCGCCTTCACCTCGGCGGCGAGGCGTTCGGTCTCGCGCACGTGGTGGTCGAGGACGGCGCGGCGCTGCGCGTTGAAGTCGAGTCCCGCGCGCGGGACGTTGCCTTGGATCGCGGCGACGGTAGCGGTGCCGTCCTCCGCCTCGTCGCTGACGAGCGCCCGCGCCGCGAAGGCACCGGCCACGGGCACGAGCACGCTGAGCGCAGCGACCGCCGCCGCGCCCCGGCGCACGACACGGGTACCGCGTACGTCGACGACCTGGCGCACGACCTCGTACAGACCGAACCCGCACAGGACGACCGCGAACCCGAGCACGGGGGTGCCGCCGAGCGCGGCGAGCGGCAGGAACACGCCGTCCGCCTGGCCGAAGGCGACCTTCCCCCAGGGGAAGCCGTTGAACGGCACACGCGCGCGTGCCGCTTCCCCCGCGATCCACAGGGCGGCCGCCCAGAGCGGATACGCGGGCAGCCGCGAGACGGCCGCGATGCCCGCGCCCACGAGAGCGACGAAGACCGCCTCGACCGCCGCGAGCGCCAGCCACGGGCCGGGGCCGACCTCGACGCCGGTCCACACGAGGAGCGGCAGCAGGAAGCCGAGGCCGAAGAGGTAGCCGAGGCCGAGGCCCGCCTTCCAGGTCCGGCCGCGCAGGCACCAGGCGAGGGCCGCGAAGGCCGGGAGCGCCAGCCACCACAGCGTGCGGGGCGGGAAGCTGACGTAGAGCAGCACTCCGGAGAGGGCCGCCACGGCGGCGGGCGCGAGCCGTCGCAGGACGCGCACGGCCCGGTGGGCCCGCGGGGGCTGCGGATCGAGCTGGTCCGGCTCGTCTACGGAGGTGGTGGTGGCGGTCACCCGGGGAGTGTACGGCGCGTCACCTGGGCGCCGACAGCTCGGTCGGCCGGGGCGACGGGGGGCCTCGCGCGGCACCACCGGCCGTATCGTTCCTGCACAACCGGTCCCGCGGTCCGGCGCCAGCCGTTAGCGTGTGGCCGAGTCCTCTGCCTCCGGCCGGTTCGCGTCACCGCGGACGCGGCCCGCGTCGGCGGGGGCCCGTCATACACCGGGGGGCGACGGGGTGGGGTCAACGGGGACGGCCATGCCGGCCGGTCCGGCGGCGGCGCGGGAGCGCCCTGCCGCGTCCGACGCGACGGGCGGCGCGCTGCTCGGGGCGTGCGCCGCCTGGGCGCTGATCACCGCGGGCGTGCACGGCGGAAGCCCCGAGGGCGTGCTCCTCGCGGTCCTCGCCGTGGCCGCCGGTTACGCGGGCGGCCGGATCTCCGGGGCGCTGCTGCCGGTCGCCGCGCCCTGCGCGAGCGCGCTCGCGGGGCTCGGACTCGCCGTGGCAGCGCCGCGCCTCACGCTCGGCCCGTCCTCCTCCCTGGGCCACACCGGTGCCACGGCCGCCCTGCTGATCCTCTCGACCGGTGCGGCCTGCTGTGCGGCGTGGGCGGCCCGGACTCCGGTGGCGCGCCTCGTGCTGCGGCTGCTCGCCGCGGGGATCGCCGGTGCCGCGGCGGCGCTCGGTTCCCCGGCCGGTTGTGCGGGGTCCGTCGTGGTGCTGCTCTGTTCGCTGGCGGTGGCCCGGCTGCGCGGCAGGACGCTCGGTCTCGCCGGGCTCGCGCTCGCGTCGGTGCTGATCAGCGGCGTTTCGCTGGCGGTGGCCGACGACGCGCTGCCGGGCGGTCTGACGGCGCCCGTGGAGAGCGGCCTCGGCCGGCACCGTGTGCTGCTGTGGCAGGACGCGCTGGCCCTGGCGGAGCGGGAGCCCGCGACGGGGGTGGGCCCCGGCCGGTTCGGTGAGGTCAGTCCGGTGGCCGCCGAATATCTCCTGGCGGACGGGAAGCCGCATTCGGCGCCGCTGCAGCAGGCGTCGGAGCAGGGTTTCGTCGGGGTGGGGCTCCTGGCGGCGGTGTTCTGCTGGCTGCTGTACGCGCTGTGGCGTTCACCCGGCTCCACCCAGGTCGTGCTCTCGGCGGGCGCCGCCCTGACGGCGCTGACGGCCGTGGCGGCGGTGGGCAACGCGCTGAGCGTGACGACGGTGACGACCGGGGCGGGCCTCCTCGCGGGCATCGCGACGGCCCGGCCCCTGCACGAGGACCCGTTGCGCGGCGACCGTCCGGTCAGCCCGCGTTCCCCATGAGCCGCAGCCGGGCCCTGATGGCGCGCACCGCCGACTCGGCGTTGTCCACCGTCACCGTGAACTTGTGGCCGTCGCCCAGGCTGAGCACTAGGCCCTCGCCGCGCCTGACCACGACGGCGGTGCCCTTCTCGGGCCGCCAGCGGTATCCCCAGCCGCCCCACTGCCGGGGTGTCACGGCGGGCGCGAACTCCGCGCCGACGACATGGGAGAGCGGGATGAGGCGGCGCGGCAGCCCCAGATGACCGCAGCGCACCTCAAGGAAGTCCTTGTCGACCTTGACGGCCACATGGACGAAGGCGAGCGTCCCGAAGAGCATCAGGAGGCCGACCGCGATGCAGCCCACGACGGACATGACCAGAGGTGCGATGCCGGAGGTCCACATGGAGCCGACCGCGAGCTCGATGCCGAGCGCCAGGCAGGCGGCGCCGGCACACGCGAGGAGCCACTGGACGCGGTTGGTCGCGCGTCCGGTCCAGACCTCGTGCGGGTTGTCGGATGCGGCCCGCTCGTCGTGGGCGTAGTCCTTCATGCCATCGAGACTACTCAGATTCCGCGGTGAAGCCACCGCGTAGCGGAACGTCACGGCCCGCTCACGCGGGAACCGCCGCGCGTCAGAGCGCCGGGCTGGTCTCCGCGAGCATGCGCCCCTCCGCGTAGGTGAGCGCTGTCGTCGGCAGCTGCTCCTCGCGGCCGCTGAGCAGGACGGTGAGGCCGGGGGCGGCCGCCGTGGGATCGGTGGCGACGGGGTCGGTGCCGGGGCGGGCGCCAATCCTGCGCAGCGCCTGGGCGGCCACCGCACCGGCCGAACCGTGCAGGACGAGGGGCGGCAGACCCGGCTGCTGGACGGCGGCGCGAATACGCTCAGCGACCAGTTCGTAATGGGTGCAGCCCAGGACGACGGCCCTTACATCGCGCGGGGTGAGGGCCGCGGCGGCGGCGATCGTCTCGTCGATGGCCTTCTCGTCCGCGTACTGCACGGCGTCGGCCAGGCCGGGGCAGGGCACCTCGGTGACGTCGATGCCGCGCGCGAACTCGTCGATGAGGCCGCGCTGGTAGGGGCTGCCGGTGGTCGCGGGCGTGGCCCAGATGGCGACGGGTCCGCCGCCCGCGGCCGCGGGCTTGATCGCCGGCACGGTCCCGATCACCGGGATCGCGGGCTCGAGACGGGCGCGCAGGGTGGGCAGCGCGTGCACGGACGCGGTGTTGCAGGCCACGATCAGGGCGTCGGGCCGGTGTGCGGCGGCGGCCTCGGCGACGGCGACGGCCCGCCCGGTGAGGTCCTCCGCGGTGCGTGGCCCCCAGGGCATTCCGTCCGGGTCCGAAGAGAGGACGAGATCGGCGTCGGGTCGCAGGCGACGCACCGCGGCCGCCGCGGCGAGCAGTCCGATGCCGGAGTCCATGAGCGCGATCTTCACCCGGTCACCATAGTCGATGGGCCCCACAGGCCCCTTCCCGTGGGGCAGACTTCGTCGGATGAGCGCCGTTGCGTGGATCGCCGCCGGATCGCTTGCCGCGTGGCTGTGGCTGCTGTTGGGGCAGGGCTTCTTCTGGCGTACGGACGTCCGTCTGCCACCGCGCCGGGACCCCGGGCAGTGGCCGTCGGTCTGTGTCGTCGTCCCCGCCCGGGACGAGGCGGCGGTGCTGCCGCGGAGCCTGCCGTCGCTGCTCGCGCAGGACTATCCGGGGCGGGCCGAGGTCTTCCTCGTCGACGACGGCAGTTCGGACGGCACGGGGGAGCTGGCCCGCGCGCTGGCCGAGCGCCACGGCGGCCTGCCGCTGACCGTCGGCTCCCCCGGCGAGCCGCCCGCGGGCTGGACGGGCAAGCTCTGGGCGGTACGCCATGGCATCGCCCTTGCCCGCGCGCGTGACCCCGAGTACCTCCTGCTCACCGACGCCGACATCGCCCATGAACCGGACAGCCTGCGCCAGTTGGTGGCCGCGGCGGACCACGGGGGCTTCGACCTCGTCTCCCAGATGGCCAGGCTGCGGGTGGAGAGCGGCTGGGAGCGCCTGGTGGTCCCGGCGTTCGTCTACTTCTTCGCGCAGCTCTACCCGTTCCGGTGGATCGCCCGGAAGGGCTCGCGGACGGCCGCCGCTGCGGGCGGCTGTGTCCTGTTGCGCACGGACGCCGCCGAGCGCGCCCGGATCCCGGACGCCATCCGGCACGCGGTGATCGACGACGTGGCACTCGCGCGGGCGGTGAAGCGCTCCGGCGGTCACATCTGGCTCGGCCTCGCGACACGCGTCGACAGCGTGCGCCCCTATCCGCGCCTCGGTGATCTGTGGCGGATGGTGTCGCGCAGCGCGTACGCACAGCTGCGGCACAACCCCCTGCTGCTCGTCGGGACGGTCGCGGGTCTCGCCGTGGTGTACCTCGCCCCGCCGGTGGCGCTGTTCGCGGGTCTCGCCATGGGAAGCGCGGCGGCGGCCGCGGCCGGTGGTCTCGCCTGGCTGGTGATGACGGTGACGTACCTGCCGATGCTGCGCTACTACGGACAGCCGCTGTTGCTCGCCCCGCTGCTGCCCGCCACCGCGTTCCTGTATCTCCTGATGACCGTGGACTCGGCGGTGCAGCACTACAGGGGGCGCGGTGCGGCGTGGAAGGGCCGTACGTACGCGCGTCCCGACACCGCCGCTCCGGGCCCTGCCTCCGACCCCGCCCCCGAGCAGCGCTGAGGCGTCACTTCCTGCCGGGCGTCCAGTTCATGCCCCACCCGTAGGTGTGGTCCATGGTGCGCTGCGGGCTCACGCCGCGCTCTGGCACCAGGTAGCGGGCCTCCCGCTGGACGACGAGGTCGCCGCCGTTGTTGGTAAGCAGTGCCAGCGCGCACACGGTCGAGGGGACGGTGCACTCGTCGAGCGAGAAGTCGACCGGCGCGCCGTGCTGGGGCTGGAGGGTGACCGTGGCGTTGAGGTCGGCGAAGCTCCGGGCGCCTTGGTAGATGGTCACGAAGATGACGATGCGCCGGAAGTCGTTGATGTGGTCGAGGTTGATGGTGAGGTTCTCGCCGGTGGCGACAGCTCCGGTGCGGTCGTCGCCGTCGAGCAGGATGTACGGGGGCTGGTGCAGCGCTCCGAAGGCGTTGCCCAGCGCTTGGACGACTCCCTTGCGGCCGTCGGCGAGTTCGTAGAGGGCGCAGAGGTCGAGATCGAGGTCGGCGTGCATGGCGACGGCCCGGCCCAGCTTGGCGCCCCACCCCTTGAACTGCTTGCGCACCTCCCAGTTGAGGTTCACGCGCATGCCGCCCGAGGTACCGCCCTGCTTGGTCAGGGAGACGGACGGCGCGTCCTTCGTGAGGGTGACCTTGGTCAGGCGGACGGGGGCGGGGGCGGGGGCGGCCGGTGGGGGTGCGGGGGCGGCCGGGGCTACGGGGGCGGGTGGGGCCACCGGGTCGGGCGCGGCTACGGGGGCAGGTGCGGCTACCGGGGCAGGTGCCGCCACCGGGGCGGGCGTCGCCTGCTGTGGCTCGTCCACCGAGATGCCGTAGTCCGTCGCGAGGCCTTCGAGCCCGCTGCCGTACCCCTGTCCGACGGCGCGGAACTTCCACGCGCCCTGGCGCCGGTAGAGCTCGCCGAGGACGAAGGCGGTCTCCACGGTCGCGTCCGCGCTGTCGTAGCGCGCGAGTTCGGCGCCGCTCGACGCGTCCAGGACGCGGATGTAGAGGCCGGGCACCTGTCCGAACGTGCCGCTGTCGGCCGAAGCGGCGAGCACCACGGTCTCGATGCCGGGCTCCACGCGCGCGAGGTCGACCGTCAGCACATCGGTCACACCGGCGCCGGAACGCTGCTTGCCCTCGTGGCGCACCGCTCCGGAGGAGTGCTCCGGCTGGTTGTAGAAGACGAAGTCCGCGTCCGAGCGCACCTTTCCGGAAGGCGACAACAACAGCGCGGACGCGTCGGCGTCCGGCACTCCGGCTCCGGAACCCCACCCCAATTCGATCCGTACCGCGGGTGCCGGTACGGGAACGTTCGATCCTTTAGGCATTGTCATGTCCGCCCCCATCGCAAGTCGCCGTCCGGCAGGGCCGCCGTTTCCGTTCCCGGCCAACCTATTACCCGGACCGCGAAGAGGCCCACGACGGCGCCCCGGGGGGCCTTCCCGGCCGACCGCGGGTAACCCGCCAGGAGCTCGGCCTTTACACGATCCGTACGCCGTTCGGCGACCGATTTTCCCAAGTTCGCTCGCATTGGGGATCCACGACCACTGTCGACACGTAAAACAACCCTCTTATCGGTCTCCCCAACCAGCACATCTAGGGCTTAACTTATGGAGCATGACCTCCCCCCGCTCCACCTATGGCGGCGGTTACTACTCCGCGCCGTCCTTCCCGGACACCCCGATCTATGACTCCCTCGTCGCAGAGCGGGGCACTCCTCAGATCGCCCCGATCCGGGTCCCTTCCGCGTACGACACGGGTAACCACCTGCCCGCACTGCCGGCCGCGCTGCCCGCGCTGCCGGCCGCCCCTTCCCACCCCAACCAGGGGTACGGCTATCCGCAGGCCCAGCAGCCCGCACCGCTGCAGCAGGCCCCGGCGCCGTACATCCCGCAGCAGGCCGCGGCCCCGCGGGGATACCCGGGCGCCCAGCCCCAGCGACCCGCGCCCGGTACGGGTTACGAGGCGATGCGCCCGGCGGCCCCCCGCCCCGCGCCCGCGACGTACGAGGATCCGTACAACCGCCCCTACCGCGGGTACTGACCTCCAGGCGGCCGGGGGCACGCTCTGCGTGACGCCGCCGTCGGGCCTCGGCCCGGCGGCGGCATCCGCATGCCCGCGCCCGGGTGGGGAACCCGGCGCCGGGGCATGGACGTTGAGACGGACGCGGAAGGGGGTGCGGAGCAGTGCGGGCAATCGTCGGCCTCTGGCGGTGGCGGCACAATCCGCTGTGCCGCGGCACCGACCTCGCCGAGGCCTGGCTGGCCCTGGTCGCGCTGGTGTCGATCGTCGTCGCCGTCCCGGTCGTCGGCGTGTGCACCACGAGCCTGGCGCGGGACGCCCTCCTCGCCTCGGTGCACCAGCAGCGCGCGGAGCGCCACGCGATCACCGGCACCGTCCTGCGGAAGGTCGAATCGCCACCGGTCGACCCCGACCCCGAGACCTCTTCGGCACGCGACGCGCGCAGTCGTGTCCTCGCGCGCTGGCAGGCACCGGACCACACCGACCGGCGCGGCGTCGTCCTGTCCGAGCTCGAGTCCCCGCGCCCGGGTGACCGTTTCAGGCTGTGGACCGACGAGCGGGGCCGGGTCGTCGGCCGCCCGCTGGACGACGCGACCGCGACGACGCACGCGGTGCTCGCCGGATTCGGCGCGGCCACGGCGAGCGTCGGCATCGTCGAGGGCACCCGCAGGCTGATCCTCTGGCGCATCGTGCGGGCGCGGCACGAGCGGCTGGACCGGGCATGGGAGAAGGCGGGCCCGGACTGGGGCCGCACCGGCGCCGGTTCCTGACCCGCCCGCCCCGGCCATCGGGTCAACTCCGCCTGCCCGCGCGCGCTACGGTGGACCGGCCGAACTCCTCGGCCCCTTGCGCACTGCCGGGACACGCAGTGACACGGCACATCCCGCAAGGTCCGGCGTACGAACAAGGTGGGGGCAGAGCAACTCCATGGCACAGGGCACGGTCCAGGTGACGCACACCGGCACGTCGCGGTGGCGGCGCCGCACCGGCGAATACGCATCGCTCGCCGCTGCCTTGGAGGCCGCGAGCGACGGGGACGTACTGACCGTCGCCGCGGGCACCTACCGCGAGAACCTCGTCGTCCAGCGCGCGGTGACGCTGCGCGGCCCCGAGAGCTCCCCCGGCTCGGTGCGCATCGCGCCGTCCGACGGAGTGCCGCTGACCGTCCGCTCCTCCGCGATCGTGCAGGACCTGCTCATCGAGGGCCAGGACTCCTCCGCGCCCGCGCTGCTCGTCGAGGACGGCGCCCCCGAGCTCATCGGCATCCGCGTGGTGACGCGGTCCGCGGCCGGCCTGGAGGTGCGCGGCGGCGCGCGTCCGACGGTGCGCCGCTGCACCGTCGACAACCCCGGCGGCATCGGCATCGCGGTGCTCGACGGCGGGGGCGGCGTCTTCGAGGAGTGCGAGATCGTCGCGGCGGGCCAGTCCGGTGTCTCGGTGCGCGGCGGCGCCCACCCGCGCCTGGAGCGCTGCAGGGTGCACCACACCTCGGGCGCGGGCCTCTCGGTGACCGGGGAGCACACCGGGCTCGAGGCCATCGGCTGTGAGGTGTACGAGGTCAAGGGTTCGGGAGTGCAGGTCACCGGGCGGGCCTCGGCGCACCTGACCGACTGCGACGTGCACCGCACCACCTCCGACGGCGTCACGCTCGACACGGACGCCGTGCTCACCCTCGCCGACTGCCGCATCCACGACATCCCGGAGAACGCGATCGACCTGCGGTCGCGCTCCGTGCTCACCCTCACCCGGTCCACGGTGAGCCGCTTCGGCCGCAACGGACTCTCGGTCTGGGACCCCGGCACGCGCGTGGACGCCAACCAGTGCGAGATCCACGACAGCACGGGCGACTACCCGGCGGTCTGGGTCAGCGACGGCGCGACCGCCGTCCTGGAGTCGTGCCGCGTGCACGACGTGCCGGACGCGCTGTTCGTCCTGGACCGCGGCTCGCGCACCGACGTCGTCGACAGCGACCTCTCACAAGTGCGCAACACCGCCGTGTCGGTGAGCGACGGCGCGACCGCGCAGCTCGACGACTGCCGGATCCGTGAGGCCGCCACGGGCGCCTGGTTCCGCGACCACGGCAGCGGCGGCACCCTCGCCAACTGCACCATCGACTCCGTGCAGACCGGCGTGATCGTCACCAAGGGCGCGGACCCCACCATCGAGCGCTGCACGGTCACTTCGCCCGCCGAGGCCGGTTTCTACGTCTCGGCGGGCGGCCGCGGCACCTTCCACGGCTGCCGGGTCAGCGGCAGCGACGGCTACGGCTTCCACGTCATAGACGGCTGCCGTACGACGCTGAAGAAGTGCCGCACGGAGCGGTGCGCCCGCGGCGGCTTCGAGTTCTCCGAGGAGGGGCCGCTCGTCGAGGAGTGCGCCAGCGACGAGAGCGGCGGCCTGCGCACCCCCGCGCCCGCCGCGCAGACGACACCCGCCGTGCAGACCGCCACGCAGACCGTCGGGCTGCTCGGCTCCCTGCCGGCCCAGCAGACCCCGCAGCCGGCCGCACCGGCGCCCGGGAAGGCCGCCCGCGCCTCCAAGGAGGTCCTCGGTGAACTGGACGCCCTGGTCGGCCTGGACAGCGTCAAGCGCGAGGTGCGCGCCCTCACCGACATGATCGAGGTGGGCCGCCGCAGGCAGCTGGCCGGACTGAAGGCCGCGTCGGTCCGCCGCCACCTGGTCTTCACTGGCTCCCCCGGCACGGGCAAGACGACCGTCGCACGGCTCTACGGCGAGATCCTCGCCTCGCTCGGCGTCCTGGAGAGCGGCCACCTCGTCGAGGTGTCGCGCGTCGATCTGGTCGGCGAGCACATCGGTTCGACGGCGATCCGCACCCAGGAGGCCTTCGACCGCGCGCGCGGGGGCGTGCTGTTCATCGACGAGGCGTACGCCCTGTCGCCCGAGGACTCGGGACGGGACTTCGGCCGCGAGGCCATCGACACGCTCGTGAAGCTGATGGAGGACCACCGCGAGGCCGTCGTGGTGATCGTCGCTGGTTACACCGCGGAGATGCAGCGGTTCCTGTCCGTCAACCCCGGTGTGGCGTCCCGCTTCTCACGGACCATCACCTTCAGCGACTACGCCCCCGAGGAGCTGCTGCGGATCGTGGAGCAGCAGGCCGACGAGCACGAGTACCGCCTCGGCACCGGTGCGTCCGAGGCGCTCCTGAAGTACTTCACGGCGCTCCCCAAGGGCCCCGCGTTCGGCAACGGACGCACCGCGCGGCAAACCTTCGAGGCGATGGTGGAGCGGCACGCGGGGCGGGTCGCCCAGCTCGACGAGCCGAGCACGGACGACCTCACCCTGCTGTATCCGGAGGATCTGCCGGAGCTGGTGTGACGCCTTCGGCCGTCGCGGGCCTCGGGGGCGGCACGCAGGGCTTGAGGCGGGCGAGGAGCCGCGCCCGTTCCTCGGCGAACGCGGGGTCGGCTTGGTAGTCGCTGTGGCCGAGGATGGGCGCGGGCAGCGGGTGCTCCTCCGTACGGCCGTAGGCGAGGGGGTCCTTGAGGGCCGCGCGGTCGACCTGTGGGCCGCAGTCGCCGTGCAGCTGGATGGGGCCGCCTATGGGGTCGGTGGTGCGGTAGAGGTTGCGCCAGCAGTCGACCTCGCGGTGCAGGGAGGACAGGGCGGCGGGGCCGAAGTGGGCGGGGAACCATCGGCCGTACAGGCGCTCCAGGGGTGAGCCGTAGGTGAGCAGGGCGACGCGCCTGCGGACCGACGGGCGCAGCTGCCAGGCGGCGGCCGCCGCGAGGACACTGCCCTGGGAGTGGCCGGAGAGGACGAGACGGCCTCCTGTGGCGTTGGTGGCGCGCGTCCAGCTGGCCATCCGCCAGGTCAGGTCGGGCACCGCGCGCTCGGCGTAGCACGGGGGTGCGAAGGGGTGGGCCGCGCGCGGCCAGAACGTGCCGACGTCCCAGAGGATGCCGATGGTGCGGCGGGCGGAGGGGTCCTTGTAGGCGCGGCGGCCCCAGGTGATGAAGAGTATGAAGCCGAAGCCGATGAGCCAGGATCCGAGGGCCTGGGAGGTCTCCGCGGCGCCCTCCAGGACGTTCGGCGCGCCGTGCGCCGCTTTCGCCGGCACCTCGTCCGTCACCCATGCGCCGGTGAGCGCGGCGGCGCCGAGCAGCAGCGTCACGGCGGAGATGATGCCGACGAGGAGGGGCGCGCGGTCGGTGAGGGCGGCACGCGCGCGGGTGCCCGCGATGCGGCGGGTGCGGGTGAGGTCGGTGCGCTCGTCGGGATAGTCCCGCGCCAGCTGTGCCATCTCGCGGCGCTTGCGCTGCATGGTGCGGATGCCGAACCAGCCGCACAGCACCGCCACGACCACCAGGAGCGGTGGGATCACGGACGCCTGCCAGGTGAGCACCACGGCCGGTCCCGCGATGGAGCCCTGGGTGCCGTCGAGCCAGTCGGAGACGCGCTGCGCGCCGCCGCCGGTCATGACGCCGCCGAGCGCGCAGGACAGCATGGCGACGGCGGGCCCTCCGAAGCCGCGGATGGCGGTGCGGGAGTCGGGCGAGGTGCGGTACAGGAGGTGGGCGGCCACCGCGAGGCACAGGACCAGGAGGCCCTGGACGAGCGCGATGCCGCCGAAGGTGGCGTCGCCGGGCAGCCGGCCCGTGGAGCGCCAGCCGGGGCGGGACCAGCCCGCGTACAGGAGGACGAGCCCGAGGAGGACGAGGGCGCTCAGCGGCAGCCAGCGCACCAGGGTCCGGTCCAGCTTGCGGTCGAGCCGGTTCTCGGTGCGTCCCCTGCGGCACACGACCCAGACGACGACTCCCCCGCTCAGGACGAGGGTTGCGTCGAGCGCCCAGCCGAGGACGTCGAGCAGGGCGGGGCCGCCGGGCCTCCTGTCGTGCCGGGCGGCGGACGTGCCGACCGCGGCGGCGACGGTGAGCAGGCCCGCGGCGGTGTGGGCGGCGCGCAGCCGGGCCACCAGCCGCCGTCCGTACCAGAACCCGGGCCTGCCGAGCGCGGTGCGGCTGGTCTCCTCCTCCGGGTCCGGCTGCTGGGGCAGCGGCTGCTGGGATTCGTACGCGCTCCAGGTGCGGTGGGACAGATACCAGAGCAGGCCGGTGAGGGCGGCGGGCAGCAGCGCGGCGACGGCGAGCCGGCGGCCGGGCTGGGACCACCAGCCGCCGTGTCCGTCGGCGTCGGTGGCGAGGAAGCCGAGCCAGGAGCGGTCGTCGGCGCACTCGGGGGTGCCCGCGCACTGCCACGCCGTGAGGTCGAGGGCGAGCTCGCAGGCGGCGGCGACGAGCAGCACGGTGAGGGTGAGGCCGATGAGGCGCACCAAGAGGCCGTAGGTGCGCACGAGCCGCTTGCGGTGGCGCGAGGTGGGGCGCATCCAGTGGGCGAGGTTGACGACCATGAAGGGCAGCAGCAGGAGCCACAGGGCGCGGGAGCCGTTGCCCGACGTCAGGTTGCACCAGACGTACGCCTCGGGCACCGGTTTGCCCCGGTAGTCGTCGGGGCGCCGCTCCGCGTCGGCGTCCTCGGTGCGGCGGAACATGGCCGCCGTGTCGTCGCCGGTGATCCGCACGGTGCGCGGGTCGTCCAGCATGCGTTCCGGTGTGGTTCCCCCGACTCCGTGGACCAGGAGTTCGAGGGCGGTCTCGTCCTGCGTGGCACGCTCCACTGTTCCGCTTCCCCCGAGATGCGCATGGTGAGAACCCAAGGATCTCGGCTCGTGGCCCTCCGCGCACCCCTCGTCACGCAATCTCCCCCTTCCTGGTGAGCTTCCCGGCTGTTTCCGGTCGTTCAGGGCCGTTACGGGCCGTGCGTGAGCCGCCGGTCGGTGGCACGGCTGTCGGTCGCGCGTGCGAGGATGAGGCAGCGCGCCGGGCGGGCGCGACGGACGTGACGAGGCAGAAGGGCCGGACCGGGCGTGAGTGACAATCAGAACCTCCTCGCCGAGCAGCGCCGCGCCCTGATCCTCGACGAGGTGCGCCGCCGCGGCGGTGTCCGTGTCAATGAACTCACCCGCAAGCTCGGCGTGTCCGACATGACGGTCCGCCGCGACCTCGACGCGCTGGCCCGCCAGGGCGTGCTGGAGAAGGTCCACGGCGGCGCGGTCCCGGTGGTCGAGGCGAGCACGCACGAGCCGGGGTTCGAGGCCAAGTCGGGCCTGGAGCCGACCGCCAAGGAGGACATCGCGCGGGCCGCGGCGTCCCTGGTGGCGCCCGGCACGGCGATCGCCCTGTCCGGTGGTACGACGACGTTCGCGCTGGCCCACCACCTCTTGGACGTCCCGGACCTGACGGTCGTGACGAACTCGGTGCGGGTAGCGGACGTCTTCCACTCCGCGCAGCGCACCTCCGGACAGCGGCAGGGCGCGGCGACGGTCGTGCTGACGGGCGGTGTGCGGACCCCGTCGGACTCGCTGGTCGGCCCGGTCGCGGACCAGGCGATCGGGGCGCTCCACTTCGACGTGCTCTTCCTCGGTGTGCACGGCATATCTCTGGAGGCCGGCCTGTCGACGCCGAATCTGGCGGAGGCCGAGACCAACCGGCGTCTGGTGCAGTCGGCGCGGCGCGTCGTGGTGGTCGCGGACCACACCAAGTGGGGGACGGTGGGCCTGAGTTCGTTCGCGACGCTCTCGCAGGTCGACACGCTGGTGACCGACGCGGGGCTGCCCGCCGAGGCGCGCACGGAGATCTCCGAGCATCTGAACCGGCTGGTGATCACGGGCGAGCGGGCGAAGGACGGAGAGACCGACGGAGAGACCGACGGTCCCGCCGCGGAGGGCGCCGACAACTCCGAGGACGGCGCAGACATCTGACGGCCCGCCAGCTAAGGTGACGGAACTCGGTCAACCATCCGTCCACTGGGGGCAGAGTTACATGGCACGCCGACTTCGCCCCGTGGGGCTCGAGTTCGTGGATTCCGCTCCGGTGCGTCTGGTCTTCGTACGCGAGGTGAGCGCGCCTCCCGAGGCGGTCTACCACGCCTTGGCCGAGGATGTGACGGGCTGGCCCCGGTGGTTCACCGCGGTCACCCTGTGCCGGCCGACCGGCGGGGGCACCGGCCGCGAGGTCCGGCTCAAGGGCGGGACGCGCTTCCAGGAGTCGATCCTCGCCGCCGACGGACCGGTGCGGTACACCTATCGCGTCGACGAGACGAACGCGCCCGGCCTGCGCGCCCTCGTCGAGGAGTGGCGGCTGGCCCCGGCCCGCGCCGAAACCACCGGCACGGCCGGAACCACCGGAGCCGAAGCCACCGGCCCGGCCGGAACCACCGGAGCCGATGCCACCGGCACCCGGGTGCAGTGGACCTTTGCCATGGACGGCACCGCGCCCCTGCGCGGCGCCATGAGGCTCGTGCGCCCGGGCCTCGGGCGGTCGTTCCGCGACGCCGTCACGGCTCTGGACCGGCAGCTCGCCGCAGCCGGGGCATAGGCTCCGAGCCGGGGAGGGCGGCTACTCGGGCCACGCCCCCGTGGTCAGCAGCGTGTCGATCGCGAGCGCGTACGGCGCGATGTCCAGGCCCTGTTCGGCCAGCCACGCGTCCGAGTAGTACTTGTCCAGATAGCGGTCACCGGGGTCGCAGATCAAGGTCACGACGCTGCCCGTGCGGCCCGCGGCGACCATCTCGGCGACGATCTTCAGGGCGCTCCACAGGCCCGTGCCGGTCGAGCCGCCCGCCTTGCGGCCGATGGCTTGTTCCAGGGCGCGCACCGCGGCGACGGACGCCGCGTCCGGCACCTTCATCATGCGGTCGATCGCGCCGGGCACGAAGCTCGGCTCCATGCGGGGCCTGCCGATGCCCTCGATGCGGGAGCCGCAGTCGCTCGTGGCGTCCGGGTCGCTCTTCGTCCAGCCGTCGAAGAAGCAGGAGTTCTCCGGGTCGGCGACGCAGATGCGGGTGTCGTGCTGCATGTAGTGGACGTAGCGCGCGATGGTGGCCGAGGTGCCGCCGGTGCCCGCCGTGGCGACGATCCACGCGGGCTCCGGGTAGCGCTCCAGCCTGAGCTGCTGGTAGATCGATTCGGCGATGTTGTTGTTGCCCCGCCAGTCGGTGGCCCGTTCCGCGTAGGTGAACTGGTCCATGTAGTGCCCGCCCGTCTCGACGGCGAGGGCCGCGGACTCCGCGTACATCGTGCGCGGGTCGTCCACGAAGTGGCACCGGCCGCCGTGGAACTCGATCAGGCGGATCTTCTCGGCGCTGGTCGTGCGCGGCATCACCGCGATGAAGGGCACCCCGATCAGCTTCGCGAAGTACGCCTCGGAGACGGCCGTGGACCCGCTGGACGCCTCGATCACCGGGCGGCCCGGGCGGATCCAGCCATTGCACAGGCCGTAGAGGAACAGCGAGCGGGCGAGGCGGTGCTTGAGGCTGCCCGTCGGGTGGGTCGACTCGTCCTTGAGGTACAGGTCGATGCCCCACTGCTCGGGCAGCGGGAAGCGCAGCAGGTGCGTGTCGGCCGAACGGTTCGCGTCCGCCTGGACCTTGCGGACGGCTTCTTTGAGCCAGGAACGGTACGTTTCGTCGCTGTGGTCGACGTCGAGCGTCGGCATCGGCTCGTCGGCTCGAATCTGCTGTGGGGTGCTCACGGCGGGGCTCCTTCGCGTCGTGCCGGACGCGATTCGACGCGGCCGTACACCTCGATCTTAAACACCCGCCACACGCTTCTCACCTGCATAAACACACCTTTGAGCACCTCAAAGGCACAGCTGGCGCAGCCTCGGGGGGAGCGCACGGAACACCGCTGTGGGCTGCTGCGAAGTGCCTGTCGGACACCCCCGTGCGCACTGGTGCTCCACGCCGGGTGCGTGCAGACTTCACCGCACGGGACGCCTGTCCCGGTCGGAGCGATCCACCGAAACGCACAAGGGGGCACAGAGCCATGGCGGAGCCGGAGTTCACGGCTACGGGCGTGCGGATCGGGCGGCGCTTGCGCTCCCTCACGCGTGCCGGCGAGGTCCGTATCACCAACGGCAGGCTGGAGTTGCTGACCAGTTACGGCACGGAGATCGACAGCGCGCCACTGCAGGCGGTGCGTACGGGAAAGCCGTGGTTCGCCCCGGAGGACAGGGCTCTCGCCGAAGTGAACGGCACCCGCTACCTGCTCACGCTCGGCGACCACGAACCACGTCCGGGTGAGACCGGGCCGCCGACGGTGCGCAGGTTCATCGAGGCGGTGCGCAGCGCCACGGAGCACCAGCGTCCACGGAGCTGAGCGGACCCGCCGCACCACGCGCGAGTTGCACGCCCCCACCCCCTGGGTCACTCTGGTCTCACATCACTCTGGGTTTACCGGCGATGACGCTGCGAACCAGCCCCGCCGGCCACACAGCAGGCGGCAGACCACGCGGCCCCTGCTGGATCCGATCGTCGTCTTCTTCCGGACTCAATTCGGGGAGTCGCAGCCGTGATCAGCCAGCCAAGCAGGCATTGCACGGTAGAGCTCCAGGCCCTGCCGTCGCGGATCCGCCAGGTCCGCAGAATCGTATCTGCGCAGTTGCGCTACTGGCATCTCGATCCCTTGATAGACCAGGCCGCCCTCGGTGTGACGGAGTTGCTGACCAACGTCCACCTGCACGCCGAGGACAAGCTGTGCACCGTGGAGATCGAGCTGCTGCTCGACCGGCTCACGGTCTCCGTCCACGACCACGATCCCCGGCTTCCCCAGGTCCATGACGTGGAGTCGCTCGCCACCTGTGGCAGAGGGCTCGCGATGGTCGCCGCGGTGAGCGAGAGCTGGGGCGTCCGTCCACAGGGCGACGCGGGGAAAGTCGTGTGGTTCACGCTGCCGGCCCCCTCCCCCGCGGTGTCCGTGTCCTCGTATCCGGTGTACGGGGTGGTCGAGAAGACTCCCGCCCGGTCGGCCGTTGTCGGCTGACCGGGCGGTGACGTCCCGTTCCGTGCGCGGCAGGCGCGTCATTCGGTGGCGATGGCCCTCAGCACGTCGAGCCGCGCCGCCCGCCGAGCCGGGCGCAGGCCCGCCAAGGCGCCCGCGGCCAGGCCCACCAGGGCGACCACCGCGAGCCGCCCCGGCGGCACGGCGAACGCGAAGGCGGTCTCGGTGGCGCCGTCGGACGCCTTGACGAGCACCCAGCCGAGGAAGCCGCCGAGCGCGAGCCCGCCGGCCGTGCCGAAGGCGGCGACGAGCACCGACTCCCAGCGGACCATGGCCCGCAGCTGGGCCCTGGTCTGGCCGACGGCACGCAGCAGCCCCAGTTCGCGGGTGCGCTCGTGGATCGCGAGGGTCAGCGTGTTGGCGATGCCGAGCAGTGCGATGAGCACCGCGAGGGCGAGCAGCGCGTAGACGAGGGTGAGCATCATGTCGATGCCGCCCGCGGAGGCCGCCGCGTACTCGGAGCGGGTCTGCACGTCCGGATCGCCGTGGTCCCGCACCGTCTTCGCGATGGCGGCCTTGCCTTCGGCGGTGCTCACGCCGTCCTTGAAGGTGACGGACACGACGCTGTCGGCGTCCTGCACGCGGTGCGGTGCCCAGGCCTCACGGGTGATGACGTAGTCACCGGCGAGTTCGGAGAGGCCGTAGACCGCGCGGACCGTGAAGGTCTCCTTCTCGCCGTCGGCGAAGGCCAGTTGGACCCGGGAGCCGACCTTCAGGTCCCGCTTCTCCGCCTCGGGCCGGGTGATCGCGATGCCGTCGTCGCCGAGCGCGCCCAGCGACCCTTCGACCTTGCCGAGGTCGAAGGAGTCCGCGAAGGGCTCCGGGTCGGTGACGGTGAGCGCGCGGCCCTCCCCGTCGACCTCCGCGGCTCCCCTGCCGAGACCCACGGCGGTCTCGACCTCCGGCCGCTCGGCGAGCGCGGGGGCCAGCTTCGGGCTCAGGCCGCTGCCGCCCCCGCCGAAGCCGGGGGCGCTGATCGCGACGTCACCGGCGAAGGACCGGTTCACGGTCTGGTCCATCGTGGCCTTCAGCGAGGCGCCGAAGACCGTGAAGAGGGAGACGACGGCGACGCCGATCATCAGCGCGCTCGCGGTGGCCGCGGTCCGCTTCGGGCTCCGCAGGGCGTTGCGCCGGGCGAGGCCGCCGGTGGCGCCGCGCAGCCGGTCGAGGGGCCCGCCGAGGATGCGTACGGCTCGCGAGGAGGCGACCGGGCCGAGCACCACGAAGGAGACGAGGGCCAGCGCCGCACCGGCCCCGGCGAGCCAGACCGAGGGGCTGACGAGGACGCCGGTGAGGGCGAGACCCACGGCGGTCAGCGCGAGAACCGTGCCCAGGACTGCGCGGCGGCGCGAGGCGCCCGAGTGGTCGACGGCGGTCTCGCGCAGCGCGGCGAGCGGGGCGGTGCGCCCGGCCCGCACCGCGGGCACCACCGCCGAGCCCAGGCAGACCACGACGCCGACGGCGAGCGGCAGCAGCATGGAGAGCGCGCTGATCACCAACTCCCCTTCGGGGAACGGGAATCCGATGGCGGGGAACAGCGCCTGCAGCCCGGCGGCGACCCCGATGCCGCCCGCGAGGCCCGCGGCCGACGCGACCACGGCGACGGCGCCCGCCTCGACGAGGGTGGCGGCGGTGACCTGGCGGCGCGAGGCGCCGAGCGCGCGCAGGAGGGCGTTCTCGCGGGTGCGCTGGGCGACGACGATGGCGAACGTGTTGTGGATGCTGAAGGTGGCGACCAGCAGCGCCACGCCGGAGAAGACCAGCAGGAAGCTGGTGAAGAGGTCGAGGAACTGACCCGAGATGTTGTCGGTGCTCTCCGCGGCCGACGCCTCGCCCGTGATGGCCTCGACTCCGCGCGGAAGCACGGGAGTCAGCGCGTCGACGAGCTCCTGTTCACTCACGCCAGGGCCGGCCCGCACCCGGATGGTCGAGGCCTCGCCGGGCTTCGGCATGAGGTACTTCTCGGCGTCGGCCCGCGTCATGCCGGTGAACGTGGTCTGCGCCATGCCGTCCTCGCCGCCGAAGGTCGCGAGGCCCACGATCTTCACCTCGACCGGGTCGGGGGTGCGCAGCGTCGTCGTGTCGCCGATCCTCAGGCCCCCGGTCTCGGCGGCGCCGCGGTTGACGACGACCTCGCCGGGGCGCGCCGGGGCCCGGCCTTCGGCGAGTCGGTACGCGTTCAGCTCCTCGTCGTCGATCCAGTTGCCCGCGAGGGTAGGCGGGCCCTGGCCGCCGATGGGCTCGCCGTCCTTGCCGAGGAGCTGGCCCGCGCCTTCGATGCTGGGCTCGGCGGCCGCCACCGGCCCCGTCTTCCCGGTCTTCTCAGCCTTCCCGATCTTCCCGATCTTCCCGACGAGGTCGGTCCTGACGGGCTGGCGGGTGCCCTGGCTGTCGTCGGGGGTGGTGATGGTGGCGGCGCTGCGGACGACGGCGTCGGTGCCGCTGGTCGCGTTGCCGAACATCGTGTCGAAGCCGGCGCGCAGGGTGTCGCCCATGACGAGCGTGCCCGCCAGGAAGGCGACGCCGAGCATGACGGCGAGGAACGTACCGGCGAAGCGGCGTTTGTGGCCGCGCAGTGAGGCCGTGCTGAGGCGCATGGAGGCGGCCAGGGCCCCTTGATGGCGGTGGGATTTCGGGGAGTTCATGACGCCGGGTCCTTCGTGCGGGTGCCCGGGGCGGGGCTCGTGGGCGGCTTCGTGTCGAACGCCTTCAGGCGGTCAAGGACCTTGTCCGCGGTCGGCCCCGCCATCCGGTCCACGAGCCGTCCGTCGGCGAGGAAGACGACCTCGTCGGCGTGGGCGGCGGCCACCGGGTCGTGAGTGACCATGACGACGGTGCGGCCCATCCGGCGCACCGCGTCGCCGAGCAGGTTCAGCACCTCTTCACCGGAGCACGAGTCGAGGTTGCCGGTCGGCTCGTCGGCGAAGACGACGTCGGGCCGGCCGGCGAACGCCCGCGCAACGGCGACTCGTTGCTGCTGTCCGCCGGAGAGTTCGGCGGGCCGGTGGTGCAGCCGGTCGCGCAGTCCGACGACGTCGACGAGGGCATCCGTCCACTCGCGGTCGCCGTCGATGCCCGCGAGGTCCATGGGCAGGGTGATGTTCTCGGCGACGGTGAGCGTCGGGACCAGGTTGAACGCCTGGAAGACGAAGCCGACGCGGTCCCGGCGCAGCAGCGTCAGGCGCCGGTCGTCCAGCTTCCCGAGCTCCGTGTCGCCGATGAAGGCGGCGCCCGAAGTGAGCGTGTCCAGGCCTGCCGCGCAGTGCATCAGGGTGGACTTGCCCGACCCGGAGGGCCCCATGATCGCGGTGAACCGCCCGGCCGGAAAGGCGACGCTCACCCCGTCCAGGGCCCGTACTGCGGTGTCTCCGCTGCCGTAGACCTTCACGGCGTCGGCGACGCGGGCGGCGCCGACGCCGACGTGGGTGTCGGCGCCGGTGTCGGTATCAACAGGGTGGGCGGGTCGGCCCGGCGTGGCGCTCATGCCGCACCGCCCTTGGACGTGCGGCCGAACTCCTCGTTGAGGACGGTCAGCCTGCGCCAGTACTCGTCCTCGTCGATCTCGCCCGCGGCGAAGCGGCGGCCGAGCACGGCGATGGGGGAGTTCTCGTCGATGCCGGTGGGAGCACCCGGCGCCCGGAGCGGGCCGCGACGGCCGCGCCACACGGTGCGGCGGAGCAGGGTGACGGCGCCGATGACGACGGCCGCCCAGATCAGCGGGAAGAAGAGGATCCACGGGCCGGGCCCGCCGTCCCAGTGCGCCAGGGTCTGCATCTGAAGTCATCTCCTACGAAGCAGGTTGTTCTGTGGGTGCTGCCTGATGCCTCCAAACTCGCCCCTGGGGTGCCCTCACGTCGTCGTACGGCCAGCGGCACCACGCGTACCACCCGGGGAGTACGTGCGGCGTCCGCGCCTGCTTCCACCACCTGTGGACCTCTGTACCTACTAGTATGTACAGTGAGCGCATGAGCACTCCGGAGCGTCTGATCGAGTCCACCCGCGAGCTGCTGTGGGAGCGGGGGTACGTCGGTACGAGCCCCAAGGCCATCCAGCAGCACGCGGGCGCCGGGCAGGGCAGCATGTACCACCATTTCGCCGGGAAGCCCGACCTCGCGCTCGCCGCGATCCGCCGCACCGCCGAGGAGATGCGGGCCACCGCCGAAGCCGTCCTGAGCGGCGACGGTTCTGCGTACACGCGCATCGAGGCCTATCTGCTGCGCGAGCGCGACGTGTTGAAGGGCTGCCCGGTCGGCCGACTCACGATGGACCCGGACGTCATCACGAGCGACAAGCTGCGCGCACCCGTCACCGAGACGCTCGACTGGCTGCGCGACCGGCTCGCCGGAATCGTCGAAGAGGGCCAGGGCCAGGGCGAGTTCACGGCCACGCTCGACGCGCGGGACACCGCGTCGGCGATCGTCGCGACCGTGCAGGGCGGCTATGTCCTGGCCCGCTCCTCGGGTTCACCGACCGCTTTCGACGCGGCGGTACGCGGCCTGCTCACGATGCTCGCGGCCTCGCGCACGAATCCCGCGCCCGCTGTCACTCCGTCCACTGCTCCCCCCTCCCCCACCACCACCGCGTAAGGATGCCCGCGTTGCACATCACCCGGAACCGACCCGACAGCGTGCGCGGGGCCGCCGAACACTTCACCGGAACCGTCTGGCTCGATGAGATCGCCGCGCCCGAACCCCCGTCCCGGCTGCGCATGTTCAGCGTCCACTTCGCGCCGGGCGCCCGCACCGCCTGGCACCGCCACCCTCACGGTCAAGTCCTGCACGTCACCGAGGGCGAGGGGCTCGTGCAGCGCGAGGGCGGCCCGGTCGAGTCGATCAGGGCAGGCGACACCGTCTGGATCGAGCCCGGCGAAACGCACTGGCACGGCGCGGGGCCGCGCACGTTCATGACGCATCTGGCCGTGGTCGAGGCGGCGGCGGACGGGACCACCGTCGACTGGGGCGCCCTGGTCGAAGCCGGCACCTACCCCAACTGAGCCCGCCACCAAGGGAGTGCACCACTGTGCATGCGATGCAGTACGAGATCACCCTGCCCGCCGACTACGACATGGACGTCATCCGTCACCGAGTCGCGTCGAAGGGCCACCTGCTCGACACGTTCCCCGGGCTCGGGTTCAAGGCGTACCTGATGCGCGAGCGCGGCAGGGACGGCTCGCCCGTGAACCAGTACGCGCCGTTCTATCTCTGGAACACCGCCGAGGGCATGAACTCCTTCCTCTGGGGGCCCGGGTTCCAAGGGCTCGTCGACGATTTCGGGCGACCGGTGGTGCAGAACTGGACCGTCCTCGCGTACGAGGAGGGCGACGCACCCGGAGCCGTACCGAGGGTGGCCGTCCGCCGGCACCAGCGGATCCCCGCGCCGGCCCGGCTGCCGGAACTCGCGGGCGAACTCGCCGCCGAGGCGCGGCGGCTGGTGCGTGAGGGCGGCGCGTCGAGCGCGCTGGCCGCCGTCGACCCGCGCACCTGGGAGGCCGTGCACTTCTCGCTCTGGGAGCACGAGGCGCCGGACGGCCTCGGCGATGTCTTCCAGGTGCTGCACCTCTCGTCGCCCGAGCGGGAGAAGCTGCCGCGCGGACGGCAGTGGTGACCGAGAAGCAGCCGGTACGCAGGGTCCGTACCGTCCTCGGGGACATCGACTCGACCGGCCTCGGTGTCTGCGACGCCCATGACCACCTCTTCCTGCGCAGCCCCCAACTGCCGGGCCAGGAGCTGGATTCGGCCGACGCCGCGGCCGCCGAGCTGGCGGCGTTCCGCGCGGTGGGCGGGCAGAGCGTCGTGCAGTGGACGCCCCACGGCATGGGGCGGTGCGCCGGACGGCTGCCCGAGTTGTCCAGGGCGACGGGCGTTCACCTCGTCGCCGCGACGGGACTGCACCAAGCAGTCCACTACACCCAGGAGTTCGTCAACGGGCTCCACGCGGACGGGCTCACGGATCTCTTCGTCCGTGAACTGACCGAGGGCATCGGGGAGTCCGGCGTGCGAGCCGGGCTGATCAAGGTCGCGGGCGGTTTCCACGGTCTTGACGGCCACGCGCGCCTGACGATGGCGTCGGCGGCCGAGGCACACCGGGCGACGGGTGCGCCGATCGCCGTCCACCTGGAGCTGGGCACCGGCGCCCTGGACGTACTCGACCTGCTCTGCGGCGAGTTCGCCGTGCCACCGCACCGGGTGATCCTCGGCCACCTCAACCGCGCCCCCGACCTCAGCGTCCATCTCCAGGCCGCCGAGACGGGCGCCTATCTGGCCTTCGACGGCCCGTCGCGCTCCCATCACGCCACGGACTGGCGCATGCCGGACGCCGTGCGCTCCCTGGCGGACGCGGGCTTCGGGGACCAGCTCCTCCTCGGCGGCGACACGACGACCGCGGCGGCACGGTCGGTCGACGGAGGACCCGGCATGCCGCATCTGCTGCGCAGGGTGCGGCCCCGGCTGGCACGGGCGGTGGGCGACGAGCTGGTGGAGCGGGTCCTGACGGTGAATCCGGGGCGCGCTTTCGGGGTGGAGTGGAGGTAGGACCGCGCCGTCAGCGACGTATTGCACTGCCATCACCCACCTATGGCGGTGCCGCAGAAGACGTATTGCACCGACCGTTCCAAAACCTGTACCGTACCGACATGGCCCGACCGAGGAGTTTCGACGAGGAGCGGGCCCTGGACGCGGCGATGCACGCTTTCTGGGCGAACGGCTACGAGGCCACCTCGACCCAGGACCTGTGCGAAGCCACCGGCCTGGGCCGCAGCAGCATCTACAACACGTTCACCAGTAAGCACGACCTGTTCCGGCGATCCCTGACCCGGTACATGGACATGATGAACACCGCGCAGATCGAGATCCTGGAGGACGTGGAGCGGTCGGCCACGGAGCGCGTCCGCGCGCTGCTCACCCGGGTCATCGACGGAGAGTTCGAGCACCGCGAGAACGGCCACAGCATCGGCTGCCTCACCGTCAACACCACGGTCGAACTGGCCGGGCGCGACCCCGAGGCCGCCGACCTGCTGGAGCACGACCTCGCGGCACGGCTCACCGCACTGCGCGCCACGATCCGGGCCGGGCAGCAGGCGGACGACATCACGTCCCGCCGGGACGCCGACGCGCTCGCCCGCTACGTCAACGCGGTCATCGCCGGCATGCGGGTCTCCGCGCAGGGCGGCGCCGACCGGGCGACGCTGCAGTCCATCGCCGAGACCGCGCTGGACGCGCTGGCGGTCCGGTAGCGACACCGGCCCCACCCCCCTTAGCGCCTATCCGCTTGGTGCCCATCCGCGCCCTTTCGCGCCTTCATTCTGTACTGAACCATCCAAAACTTGCCCGACACCCGACAGGAGCACTCCGCCATGCCCCGCGCCGTATACGTACTGGCCCTCGGCATCTTCGCCATGGTGACCAGTGAATTCGTGGTCGCAGGACTGATGCCGCAGATGGCCGATGGACTGGATGCCACGATTTCCGAGATCGGCTATCTCATCACCGCCTTCGCCGCCGCGATGGCCCTCGGCGGGCCTTTCCTCACCGTCGCCGTACTGAGGTTGCGTCAGAAGTCCGCCCTGATGCTGCTGTTCGGGGTCTTCCTGGCGGGCAACGTGCTCGCGGCCGTCGCGCCCGACTACCGCACCATGCTGGTCGCCCGCGTGCTCACGGGCATCGCCTCCCAGGCGTTCTTCGGCGTCTCGATCTCGCTCGCCTCCAGCCTCACCCGGCCCGAAGTGCGCGGTCGTGCCGTCGCGGTGGCCCTCAACGGGCTGATGCTGGGCACGCTGCTGGGGCTTCCGTTCGCCACCGTCGTCGGTGAACACCTGGGCTGGCGCGCCGCGTTCTGGGCGATCACCGTCCTGACCGTGCTCGCCGCAGCGGCCACTCTCGTCGGGGTGCCGAGCGGCGCCGACGGCGCGGGCGAGGAGAGCGGCAGTCTCCGGCAGGAGCTGGGCGCCTTCCGCAACCCCCGGCTGTGGCTCGTCCTCACCACGAGCACCTTCGTGATCGGCGCGACGTTCTCCGCCTTCAGTTACCTCAACCCGATCCTCACCGAGCTCACGGGCTTCTCCACCGGCACCGTGCCGCTGCTCCTCATCGCGTACGGAGCCGCCACCGTCATCGGCAACACCGTCGTCGGCCGGCTCGCCGACCGTCGCACCGTCCCCGTGCTCGTCGTCGGCTTGGCGCTGAACCTGGCCTTCCTCGTCGGGTTCGCGCTCTTCGCCCGGCTGAGCGTCCCCGCCGTCGTGTTCATGCTGGGCATCGGTCTGGTCGGCGTCACGATGAATCCCGCCCTGGTGACCCGTGTGCAGCGCGCCAGCAACGCCCGGTCGCTGGTCAACACCGTCCACTCGTCCTTCATCACGCTCGGCATCATCATCGCCACGTCCGTCGGCGGCCCCGCCATCGACACGTTCGGGCTGCGGGCGCCGCTGTGGATCGGCGCCGGTCTCGCCGCACTCGGCCTGCTCTCCCTGCTGCCGGACCTGCTGCGCGGCCGGGCCCCGGCCGCGGGGCGGACCGAGCCCGCCGCCACCGTGCGCGAAACCCCGGACGACGTGCCCCAGCCCGCGTGACCGTCCACGCACTCCGGGGGCGCCGAGTCGTCTGACCGTCCACGCGCTCCGGGAGCACCGGCTCGCCTGACCGTCCACCCGCTCCAGGGCGCCGGCTCGTCCAACCGTCCACGCGCCCCATGGCCGCGGCCCGGGCTGGCCACCCACCTGCCCCAGGCCCCCGGCCCGGCTACCCCTCCACCCGCCCCAAGGCCCCCAAGGGGTCGTCGAGCACCGGCTGCCAGGCCAGCTCGGCGGCCCCCACCAGGCTGTTGTGGTCCAGCGTGCAGGCCAGGATCGGGACGCCGCCGCTGCGTCCCCACAGGCTCCGGTCCGCGACGACGGCGCGCAGTCGCTCCGGGTCGGCTTCCAGGAGGGCGCGGTGCAGTCCGCCCAGGATGATCCGGTCGGGGTTGAGGATGTTGACCAGGCCGGCGAGCCCGAGGCCGAGCCGGTCGATCAGCGCCTCGGCCGCGGAGCGCACCGACGGGTCGCCGTATGCGTTCCGGAGCAGGTCGCGGGCCTGTACGAGCAGCCCCTCCGGCCCCGGCTCACGGCCCGCCTCCGTCAGGAAGGCGAGGGGGTCCGTCTCGACGTCCAGGCAGCCCCGGCTGCCGCAGTGGCAGGGGCGCCCCGCGGAGTTCACGGTCAGGTGCCCCACCTCCAGGGCGAGGCCCGAACTCCCGGTGTGCAGGCGCCCGTCGAGGACGAGGGCGCCACCGACACCCCGGTGTCCCGTCGCCACGCACAGTAGGTCCCGGGAGCCTCGGCCAGCGCCGTGGCGGTGCTCGGCGAGAGCGGCGAGGTTCACGTCGTTGCCCGCGAAGGCCGGCCCCGTGATGCCCGCGTCCCGTACGCGATCCGCGAAGATCTCGCTGACCTGCGCGCCCGCGGGCCATGCCACGTGCAGCGGGTTGAGCGCGGTGCCCTCCGGCTGCGCGACCGCGGACGGTACCGCGAGGCCCGCGCCCACACAGCGCCTGCCGGTCTCGCGCAGCAGCCGCGCGCCCGCGTCGACGACCGATCCGAGCACGTGCGCGGGGTCGGCGTCGACGGTCTCGCAGCCCGGCGCGGTCGCCACGATGCTCCCGCCGAGCCCGACAAGGGCGGCCCGGAAACCGTCGGCGTGCACCTGCGCGGCGAGCACCACGGGCCCCTCGTCGGCGACGGCGAGCCGGTGCGAGGGCCGGCCCTGCGAGCCCGCGGCCGCGCTGGGCTTCGCGTCGATCCGGATCAGCCCGAGCGCCTCCAACTCCGCGGCGACGGCGCCGGCCGTGGCACGGGTGACACCCAGCTCGGCGGTGAGCACGGCACGGGTGGGAGCGCGTCCGGTGTGGACCAGTTCGAGCGCGGGGCCCAGCGCGCCGCGCCCTCGCTCCAGGCGGGTACGCGTGGTCACTTCCCCCTCGGCACGGGGGTCAGCCTTGCCGTTCATGAGGGCGAGTCTCCCATGATCCGTACACGGCCTCGCCGTTCAGCCGTCATCTGTTGGTTCCTCCCCCGCACCGTCGCGCGAGACGCGGCACCCGTCTCGTACGCCGCCGCGCGACTGTCTTGTACACGCCCCGCGCGCACCCTACCCTGACTTTGTGCCGCTACTAAACAAACTCGGGTTCGCAGCACCGCGACCCTCCGGCCCCGCCCCCACCCCCACCCCCGCTCCCGACCTCCGCCGCCTACGCATCGCGCTGACCGTCTTCTTCGCCCTGGACGGCTTCGTCTTCGCCGGCTGGGTCGTCCGCATCCCCGCCATCAAGGACCAGACGGGGGCCTCGGCCGGCCAGCTGGGGCTCGCGCTGCTCGCGGTCTCCGCCGGGGCCGTGGTCACCATGACGCTCACCGGGCGGCTCTGCCGGCGCTTCGGCAGCATCCCCATGACGGTGGCGTGCGGAGTGGCGCTGCCGCTGAGCGTCGCGCTGCCGCCGCTGACGGGCTCGGTCCTCGTCCTCGGTCTCGTCCTGCTGTTCTTCGGGGCCGCGTACGGCGGCATCAGCGTGGCGATGAACAGCGCCGCCGTGGATCTCGTACGCGCGCTCCGGCGGCCCGTGATGCCCAGCTTCCACGCGGCGTTCAGCCTGGGCGGCATGCTCGGGGCGGGCCTCGGCGGACTGGTCGCCGGACACCTGTCCCCCACCCCGCACCTGCTCGGCATCACCGTCGTCGGCCTCGCGATCACCGCCGTGACGGCGCCCGCGCTGCTCCGGCACGGGGCGGCGGCCGGTCTCGGCGGAGCCGCCGAGGCGGCTGGGAGCACGGATACGAACACCCCTGCCGAGGCCTCCGCCACTCGCGGCGGTCCGTCCCGCATGGACCGCCGCACGCGCGGACTCGTCCTGGTCTTCGGGCTCATCGCGCTGTGCACCGCGTACGGCGAGGGCGCCATCGCGGACTGGGGCCCGCTGCACCTCGAGGAGGACCTGCACGCGCACCCGGGCGTCGCCGCCGCGGGCTACTCGTGCTTCGCCTTCGCCATGACGATCGGCCGGCTCTCCGGCACCGCGCTCCTGGAGCGGCTCGGCAGGACCCGCACGGTGGTCGGCGGCGGTGCGACGGCCTGTGCCGGAATGCTGCTCGGCGCGCTGGCCCCGTCGGCGGGCCTCACCCTCGCGGGATTCGCCGTCACCGGGCTCGGACTCGCCAACATCTTCCCGGTGGCGGTCGAACGCGCGGGCGCGCTCGCCGGGCCCGGCGGGGTCGCCGCCGCGTCGACACTCGGCTACGGCGGCATGCTGGTCGGGCCACCGCTGATCGGCTTCATGGCGGATTGGTACTCACTGCCCACCGCCCTGACGAGCGTCGCGCTGCTCGCCGCCGTCGCCTCGGTCATCGGCCTCGCGACACGACGTACGGAGACCAACGAGCGCTCCGGGACCGGCAGCAGGACCGACAGCAAGACGGGGGAGCGTACCGAATCGGTCTGACATCACCCGGAGGTTCCGGTTCCAGCGCGCTCCATCCGACACAATCCCCCCATGGATATTTTCGGACACATACAAGTCGTGGACAGGGAAGGCCGGTTGCTGGCCCGGGCCGCCTCGGAGGCGGGGACCGACGCGAAGGTTCCCACCTGCCCCGACTGGCAGGTGCGGGACCTGCTCCGGCACACGGGGATGGTGCACCGCTGGGCCGCCGCGTTCATCACCGAGCGGCGCACCTCGTACCGGCTCGGCGGTGAACTCCCCGCCCTTGACGGCGAAGAGCTCGTCGACTGGTTCCGCGAAGGGCACGCCGCGCTCGTCGAGACACTCACCGCGGCGCCGCCCGACATCGAGTGCTGGGCATTCCTGCCCGCTCCTTCGCCGCTGGCCTTCTGGGCCCGTCGGCAGGCGAACGAGACGACCATCCACCGGGTGGACGCCGAGTCCGCGCGCGGGGGCACCCCGTCGCCGATCGATGTCGACTTCGCCGTGGACGGGATCGAGGAGCTGCTGCTCGGCTTCCACGCCCGCGAGAAGAGCCGCGTACGCAGTGACGTGCCGCGTGTGCTGCGGGTGCGGGCCACGGACACGCCGGACGAGCGGAGTTGGACCGTACGACTCTCCGACGGGCCGCCCGTGACGGAGCGCGGGGCGACGGCGCCCGCGGACTGCGAGGTGTCGGGACCCGCGGCGCGGCTCTATCTGGCACTGTGGAACCGGCTGCCGTTCCCGCAGGTGACGGGCGACCGCGCATTGGCGGCGCTGTGGCGGGAGAGGTCAGCGATCGTGATGGGGTGACCGGCGACAGGGGTGGCCGTCAGTCGGCGGGGGCGTCGAGCATCCGTTTGAGGACCGCCCGCTGCAGGGGCCGCACCTCGTGGTGCAGGGCGCGCCCCTTGTCGGTGAGGGAGACGCGCACGCCCCGCCTGTCCTCGCTGCACATGCCGCGCTCCACGAGGCCGTCCTTCTCGAGACGCCCGATGAGACGGGAGAGCGCACTCTGGCTCAGGTGGACCTGCGCGGAGATCTCCTGCACCCGGAACGTACAGCCGCCGTCGTCCGAAGACCCCTCGGCCAGCACGTCAAGCACCTCGAAGTCGCTCGCACCGAGCCCATGAGGGTGCAGCTCCCGGTCGAGCTCACACAGAGTGCGCGCATGCACCGCGAGGATGCCCCGCCACTGATCCACGAGCCCGCGCTCGGCCGTTTTCGCCGCCATGACACGCACGGTAGCAGAAATCCCACCATTTGTTGCACTGGCATTTATTGCACGTGCATTCACATTGAGCCCCGCTGCCGCCTGATGCTTGTCCGCACGGTCCACGCACCGCACACTTCAAGGATGGGGCGACGGACGCAGGCCGAGCGCGACGCGAACACGGTCGAGATCGCCTACGCCCTGTTCGTCGCGACATTCTTCGCGGGCGGCACGCTCCTGGCCGTGGCGTCTCCGGCACTCTTCTTCGGTGTGCGGTCACCCGGCGAGGCCACTCTGGTCAGGGCCGGCCTGATCGCCGGGGCCTGCGTCTTCGTCGCCACCCTGGTGACGATCCTCGTACGACACCGGCGGGCGACGCGTCAGCCCAGCCAGCCGGGGCGGACGAGCCCCGACTCGTAGGCGAGGACGACGAGCTGGGCGCGGTCCCGGGCGTTCAGCTTCACCATGGCCCTGCTGACGTGCGTCTTGGCGGTGAGCGGGCTGACGACGAGGCGGCGGGCGATCTCCTCGTTCGAGAGGCCGATGCCGACCAAGGCCATGACCTCCCGTTCCCGTTCGGTCAGCGCGCCCAGGGCGTCGGCGGCCGCGGGCTCCTTGGAGCGGGCAGCGAACTCGGCGATGAGGCGGCGCGTCACCCCGGGTGAGAGCAGCGCGTCACCTCCGACCACCGCGCGCACCGCCCGCAGCAGTTCCTCCGGTTCGGTGTCCTTCACCAGGAACCCCGACGCTCCGGAGCGGATCGCCTCGAAGACGTACTCGTCGAGCTCGAAGGTGGTCAGCATGACCACCTTCACGTCCGCGAGGCCCGGCTCGTCGGTGATGCGGCGGGTGGCGGCGAGCCCGTCGAGCCGTGGCATGCGGATGTCCATCAGGACGACGTCGGGGCGCAGCTCCCGCACCAGCCGCACCGCTTCCTCGCCGTCCGCGGCCTCCCCGGCGACCCCGATGTCCGGCTGCGCGTCGAGGAGCGCCTTGAAGCCTGCCCTGACCAGGGACTGGTCGTCGGCGAGCAGTACGCGGATCACTGGTCCTCCCGGGGTGCGGTGCGGGCCTCGGGGGCGCGGCCCGCCGCCATCGGCAGTACGGCGGTCACGCGGAAGCCGCCGTCAGGGCGCGGGCCCGCCTCGATCGTGCCATCGAGGGCGGCGGCCCGCTCCCGCATTCCGGCGAGTCCGTTGCCGCTGCCGCCCGCGTCGGTGGCGGTGGCGGGCCCGTCGTCGTCGATCCGAAGGGTGAGCGACGCCGTCCCGCGGCGCACCAGCACGCGCGCGTGCCGTGAACCGGAGTGCCGTACGACGTTCGTCAGCGCCTCCTGGACGATGCGGAACGCGGCGAGGTCGGTGCCCGGCGGCACCTTCGTCCGCGCGCCTTCGGCCGTGACCTCGACGGTCAGCCCGGCGCTCTTCGCCTGCTCGACCAGTTCGGGCAGCCGGTCGAGGCCCGGCGCCGGGGTGCGCGGCGCCTCCCCCGGGGCGCGCAGGGTCCCCAGGACCTGCCGCACCTCCCCCAGCGCCTCCTTGCTCGCGGCCTTGATGGTGGTCAGCGCGGTGCGGGCCTGTTCCGGGTCGGAGTCGAGCAGCGCGAGACCGACGCCCGCCTGGACGTTGATGACGGAGATGCTGTGCGCGAGGACGTCGTGCAACTCCCGTGCCATCCGCAGCCGTTCCTCGTCCGCGCGCCGCTCGGCGGCCCGCGCGCGCTCGGCCCGCTCCTTGGCCCACTGCTCACGTCGTACGCGGCCGAGTTCGGACACGGCGACGATCGCGACCACCCAGACGGCGACCACGAGCTCCTCGCCCCAGGGCCGGGGGCCGTCGTCGCCGGGCGGCAGCCACGCGTAGAGCCAGTGCGCGATCAGCAGATGCCCCGCCCAGAGCCCGCCGACGGCGCCCCAGGCCGCGCGCCGGTGCCCCGCGACGATCGCGGCGAAGCAACCCACGGCGACGGCGAGGAAGACCGGCCCGTACGGGAACCCGGCACCGATGTAGACGAGGGTGAGCCCGGCGGTGGCGCAGACGACGGGCACGGGGTGGCGGTGGCGCAGCAGGAGGACCGCCGTGGCCAGGAACAGCAGCACCCGCGCGAAGGGGCCGAGGTCCGCGCGATCGGCTTGCCCGTGCCCGGCGAACCCGGAACCGACCTGCACGAACAGGGTGAGCGCGGCTGTCGTCAGCCACGGCAGGCGGGGGCGTGCCGGGTCCCCGTCGCGGGGTCCAGCGCCATCACCAGCCGCAGCACCGGCACCGGCACCGGAGTTCCACCAGGGTGGCCAGCCGCCGGGCCTGCGTTCGCGCTGCTCGTCCATGCCGGCCACGCTAGACCGGCGGGGGTCCCGCGGACGTCCGACGGGCGTGGCGATCACGCGTACTCCCGAGGGAGTAGACGTGCGACAGGGCACAGTGGCCCCAGAGTGTCAGCTCTGCCGCAGCAGCCCCACACCATGGGCCAGCTGCCTCACCGCGTGTGCGAAGAACGCCGACCGTTCCTCGACGAGGCGGTTGAACTGCCCGAACACCTCGAACCCCACGAGCCCGAAGAGCTGCGCCCACGCCGCGACCATCGCGGTGACCGCCGCGGGCGGCAGATCGGGCGCGAACTCCGCCGCGAGCCGCTCGCCCTCGGCGCTCAAGGTCTCCGGCAGGGGCTGGAGGGCGATGCCCCGCCCCTGGTGGGCGTCGCGCACGATGTCGATGAGCAGCTGGCCCACACGCGCGGCCGCCCGGATGGTCGAGTCCGGCGCGCTGTAGCCCGGCACCGGCGAACCGTAGATCAGCGCGTACTCGTGCGGATGCTCCAGCGCCCAGGAACGCACCGCTTCACACACCACCATCCACCGCCGTACGGGCTCCTCCGTGGCGACACCCGCGTGCGCGGCCTCGGCCGCGGCCCCGAGAGAGTCGTACGCATCGATGATGAGCGCGGTCAGCAGGTCGTCGCGGCTGGGGAAGTAGCGGTAGAGCGCGGACGACACCATGCCGAGCTCGCGGGCGACGGCACGCAGGGAGAGCTTCGCGGCACCGCCGGCGGCCAGCTGCCTGCGCGCTTCGTCCTTGATCGCCGCGGTGACTTCTTCGCGGGCGCGGGCCCGCGCTCCCTTGGTGGCGCTGGTGCTGCTCATGCGGGTCAGTGTGCCATGGCGCTGGAGCAGTGCACACGGTCGAGAGCGCAGGCCTCGTTCGAGAGCGGCGCACACATCGGAGAGCGCTGCTCTTGCTTCGGAACACCAAACTCGTACACACTGCTCTCAAGCGAGAGCACCGCTCTCGGAATCCGGCCAGGGCCGCGTCCTGCGCAGCCTCAAGGAGGACCCCCATGTCTGCGACGTCCGCCACCTCATCCCCCTACTACCTCAAGGGCAGCCGCCTCAACGTCCGTCTGAACAGCGTGATCGGCTGGCTGGCGCGGCACGGCGTCAGCCTCATGGGCAGCACCGAACTCTCCGTACGAGGCCGCAAGAGCGGCAAGATGCAGCGCGTCCCCGTGAACCCGTATACGCATGAGGGTGACGGCTGCCAGTACCTCGTATCGGCGCGCGGGCACTCGCAGTGGGTGCGGAACATGCGCGCGGCCGGCGGCGGGGAGCTGCGGGTGGGGCGCAAGGTGCGCGAGTTCACCGCGGCGGAGGTGCCCGACGCCGAGAAGGTACCGCTGCTGCGCGGCTATCTGGAGAAGTGGGGCTGGGAGGTCAACCAGTACTTCCAGGGCGTGACCGCCGCCTCCTCCGACGAGGAGATCCTGGCGGCCGCGCCCGACCACCCCGTCTTCCGGATCACCCCCAGTGCCGCGCAGCCACGGAAGGAGCAGGGGAAGGGGAAGGCGGCGGCGAGGGACGAAGGGGCCGTGGGCGGCTAGCGCTCGCGGGCCTGTAGGGCGCGGCCCACCATCGGATGGGTGCGGACCAGCTCGCCCAGCGTGGTCGAGCCGCGGGTGATCTTCGCGAAGGCGTTCCACGCGGGGCGGAAGCCCGTGATCGCCGTGTGCAGCATGCCGGGGCGGCGCTCGAAGGTCTGGAGCATGCGGCGCCCCACGCTCATCTCCACGCCGAGGCCCGCCTTGATGGCGAAGGCGTAGTTCAGGGCCTGGCGGCGGGCGTCCACCGCGTCGTGCGCCTCGGCGATCCGCACTGCCCACTCCCCCGCGAGCCGCCCGGAGCGCAGCGCGAAGGAGATGCCTTCACGGGTCCACGGCTCCAGGAGTCCCGCGGCGTCTCCGCAGACGAGCACCCGGCCGCGGGAGAGCGGCGAGTCGTCGCTGCGGCACCGGGTCAGGTGCCCGGAGGAGATGCTGGGCTCGAAGCCGGCGAGGCCGAGCCGGGCGATGAAGTCTTCCAAGTACCGCTTGGTGGCCGCGCCTTCGCCGCGTGCGGAGATCACGCCGACGGTGAGGGTGTCGCCCTTCGGGAACACCCAGCCGTAACTTCCCGGCATGGGGCCCCAGTCGATGAGGACCCGGCCCGCCCAGTCCTCGGCGACGGTCTCCGGAACCGGGATCTCGGCTTCCAGGCCGAGGTCGACCTGGTCGAGCTTCACGCCGACGTGCGCGCCTATGCGGCTGGCGCTGCCGTCGGCGCCGACCACCGCGCGGGCCAGGACGGTCTCGCCGCCCTGCAGCACGACGGCGACGGTGCGCCGGTCGGGCACCTCGGGTCCGTGCTGCTCGACGCGCGCGACGGTGACGCCGGTGCGAAGCTCGGCGCCCGCCTTCTGGGCGTGCTCGACGAGCTGCTGGTCGAACTCGGGGCGGTTGATCAGCCCGAAGAGCATCTGCCGGGAGCGGCGGGTGCGGGTGAACTTGCCGTCGAGGGTGAACGTCACCGCGTGCACCCGGTCCCGGAAGGGCAGCTCGAAGCCCGGCGGCAGGGAGTCGCGCGAGGGGCCGATGATGCCGCCGCCGCACGTCTTGTAGCGGGGGAGCTCGGCTTTTTCCAGGAGGAGGACGGTGCGTCCCGCGACCGCTGCCGCGTATGCCGCCGAGGCCCCGGCGGGACCGGCTCCGACCACGACGACGTCCCACACGTGCCGGGTGTCGTCCGCTGAGTTCTCGCTGCTCACGTTGGTCTACCGCTCCTGATCCCGCTGTTGGCCGCGCTTTCCCCAGGCATCCTACGGCGGAGGTCCGGCGGCGCCGCCTGTGGGAGGATCACATGTACCCACACATACAACGTCGCACCTACGAGGAGCGTGCCCATGTCGCCCGATCCGATCGCCGAGACCGTCGCCTCACTGATGCCGAAGGCGAAGGCTGAGCTCACCGAACTGGTGGCGTTCAAGTCGGTGGCGGACTTCGAGCAGTTCCCGAGGAGCGAGAGCGAGGCCGCCGCCAACTGGGTGGCCGACGCGCTGCGCGCCGAGGGCTTCCAGGACGTGGCGCTGCTCGACACCCCGGACGGCACACAGTCGGTGTACGGCTTCCTGCCGGGCCCGGCGGGCGCGCCGACGGTCCTCCTCTACGCGCACTACGACGTGCAGCCGCCGCTCGACGAGGCCGCGTGGGCCACTCCGCCGTTCGAGCTGACCGAGCGCGACGGCCGTTGGTACGGCCGGGGCAGCGCCGACTGCAAGGGCGGCGTGATCATGCACCTGCTCGCGCTGCGCGCCCTGAAGGCGAACGGCGGCGTCCCCGTGAACGTGAAGGTGATCGCGGAGGGCTCCGAGGAGCAGGGCACGGGCGGCCTGGAGCGGTACGCGGAAGCGCACCCCGAGCTGCTGGCGGCCGACACGATCGTCATCGGTGACGCGGGCAACTTCCGGGTCGGTCTGCCGACGGTGACGTCCACGCTCCGCGGCATGACGCTCGTCCGCGTCAGCGTCGACACCCTCGAAGGGAACCTCCACTCCGGGCAGTTCGGCGGCGCGGCCCCGGACGCCCTCGCCGCGCTGGTGCGCACCCTTGACTCGTTGCGCGCCGAGGACGGGACGACGACGGTCGACGGCCTCACGAGCGACGAGGCGTGGGACGGGCTGCAGTACGACGAGACCGTCTTCCGCAAGGACGCCAAGGTCCTCGACGGTGTCGAGCTGATCGGTCACGGCACGGTCGCCGACCGCATCTGGGCGCGGCCCGCCGTCACCGTCCTCGGCATCGACTGCCCGCCGGTGGTCGGCGCGACGCCGTCGGTGCAGGCGAGCGCACGGGCGCTGATCAGCCTGCGGGTGCCGCCGGGCGTGGACGCGGCCGAGGCGACGAAGCTGCTCCGCGCGCACCTGGAGGCGCACACGCCGTGGGGCGCGCGGGTGCGGACCGAGCAGATCGGGCAGGGCCAGCCGTTCCGTGCGGACACGAAGAGCCCGGCGTACGCGGCGATGGCCGAGGCGATGAGCGAGGCCTACCCGGGCGAGGAGATGCAGTACGCGGGGCAGGGCGGCTCCATCCCGCTGTGCAACACCCTCTCGTCGCTCTACCCGAGCGCGGAGATCCTGCTGATCGGGCTGAGCGAGCCGGAGGCGCAGATCCACGCGGTCAACGAAAGCGTGTCGCCCGAGGAACTGGAGCGGCTCTCGGTGGCCGAGGCGCTGTTCCTGCGGAAGTACGCGGCGAACTGACCGGTGCGGCCCGGAGGCCCGGCGAGGGGCTGGGCCTCCGAGGCGCCGCGCTCGGCTACCCGCCGATCGGAATACCCGCCTCCAGGTAGAGCATGGCGCCGCGCTCCCGGGCGCGCAGTGCCCAGCGCAGCCGTTCGTAGCGTACGGCGGGCAGCAGGTCGGCGGCTTCCTGTTCGGTGACGAAGCGCCAGCCGCGGAGTTCGGGTCCTGGCAGCAGCATCCGGACCCCACTGCTGTCGAGCCGTCCGCCGTCGAAGAGGAACCGGATCCCTCCATAGCCGGGCGGGTTCGGCGGTTCCCAGTCGGCGACCAGCAGGCGGGGGGTGCCGGCCAGTTGGATGCCGGTCTCCTCGGCGACCTCGCGCACGCCCGCGCACGCGGGGGCCTCGCCGGGCTCGACGACGCCGCCGGGGAACTCCCAGCCCGCTTTGTACGTGGGGTCGACGAGGAGCACCCGGTCCTGTTCGTCGAAGAGCAGCACCCCGGCGGCGAGGGTCTCCGCGGTGGGCTCCGGTGTCTGCACGATGTCACAGACGGGCGCGGCCCCGCTGCGGACGGCGTCAGCGACGTGTTCGGCGGTCTCATAGGGGGTGAGGGCGCTGGTGTCTACGAGGTGCGCGTCCATGTCGAGCCAGTCGGCGCGGGCGGCGCGGTACGGCTCGATGTGGTCGAACGACCACTGCCGTACGCGCAGGTCACCGTCGGGCAGGTCAGGTGGTACGGGCCGGCCGGCTATTCGCTCGCGCAGGATCGTTTCGTCCGGGGCGAGCAGGACGTGTCGTACGGGAATCCTGCGCGCGGCGAGACCGCCGAAGATCTCGTCGCGGTACGCCTGGCGCAGCAGCGTCATCGGCACCACGAGGACGCCGCCGACCTCGGCGTACAGAGCGGCGGCCGTGTCGATGACCATGCGGCGCCAGATCGGCAGGTCCTGATAGTCGCTCACCTCGTCGAGGCGCTTGGGCGGCAGCAGATAGGGCAGCGCGCCGCCGATGACCTCGGGGTCGAAGAGTGTGCTGTTCGGGATCAGCTCGATCAGTTCCCGTGCGGCGCTGGTCTTTCCCGCACCGAACGCGCCGTTGATCCAGACGATCACGGTTCCCCCTCTTCTGTTGGCCCCCTGTGGCTTGCCCGCAACACCCTGCCATGGAAACCCGGCGCTGTCGGGAGCGGAGTCTCCCGCGACGCAGCGGTGTGACGATGCCCCTGGAGTCTCCGCCACCCGCCCCCAGGAGACGCAAGGCGACACGTCAAGGGAATCGCCTCAGGTTCATCCCAATGTGTGGCGACGCCCTTCATGAATCGTTCCCTCACTCCGGAGCGCCCCGGTCCCCGCTAGCGTTCTGCGACAGACACCCCGGCCCCCGGTGTCCTCACGACTGGCACACCGGTTGCGCCACGCTCCCGCGGGAGCACCTCGGCGCCGGCGCTGGGGGGATGGATGCTCCAACACGAACTGCTCGACCACGCACGCGAAGACTGCGACCACGCTCCACGGGTGTACGGACTCGACCACGCGATCGTGATCGAGATGCACGGAGAGCTGGATCTCGTCACCTACCAGCGGATGGCTCCGCTGCTGGACGCCGTGACCGCGGGGCCCGAACCCCTCGTGATCGTCGACCTGACCCCCGTCACCTTCCTCGACTGCTCCGGGCTCTCCCTGCTCATGCGGGCCCACCGACGGGTGACCCGCAGAGGCGGTCGTCTCCGTCTGGTGTGCAGGCAGCCGATGACGCTGCGCATGTTGCGCGTCACGAAGCTCATGTCGGCCTTGTCGCCGGCACCGACGCTGGAGGCGGCGCTCTGCGAACCGCAGGGTCACGACGAGGTCTGACCGGTCCACGGCTTGGTCCGGAGTGTCGGCAGCCTGCCGTGGTCGAGGGCGAACCGGGGCAGCGAGGCGTCGAACGTCGCCGCTATCGCGTCCAGGGCACGGATCTCGTCCGAGCGGTCGGTGGCCGGCCCGGCGGGGTCCGGGAAGAGGTGGTCGGGAGAGAGCGCGGCCGGGAGGTCGCCCCACTCGCGCCGCTCGGCCCCGTGGACCGTGAAGCCGTACCGCTCCGCGCCGTCCTCGGCGCAGGCGAAGTGGAACAGGCCCTGCCGACACCGGACCGTGAGGGCACGGGTGCCGCGTGACAGCTCGGTGCCCGGGTGGGCCAGGCGGTCGGGGTCGAAGGTGAGCCGCGGGGCCGACTCGAAGGCGAAGCTCCAGCCGTCCCGGGCGCCGACCCGGGCCAGGGGGCCTCGGCGCCCCTGCTGTGGGGACAACTGCCCCTGCTGTGGTGAGAACTGGAGCTCCCAGAGCTCGGTCTCGCCCGCCACCGGTTCCAGCGGTCCGGTCCCGAACCGCTCCGCAAGCTCTTCGGGAGGCACGCCCTCCACCAGGACGAACCGGTATGTCTCCCGGCGCGGTCCGCCGCTCGCGCCCCGGGCCAGCCACCCGAGCCCGTCACGCGCCGCCTCCGTGTCAGCCGCAGGCACGGACGCCACTCCCCCGCCACCGACCGCCCGCGGCGTCGTCAGCAGTTGCCGGCCCCGCTCCGGCGTGACGACCGGCCCGAGCAAGGGATCGCCGAGGAGGCCGAAGGGCGCCACATGGTCCTCGCCGTACGGCTCCCACTGCGGGACTGCCGCCGCGATCGTCCGCCAGGCGCCGTCCGTGTCGCCCCAGCGCGCCAGTTCCCTGGCCTCCTGGACCGCGCGCCCGAAGGGGCCGGGTGAGGCGTACTCGTACGTACGCCGTCTGATCTGGTCCAGGACGGTCTTGGCCCGCTCTCTGTCGGTGGCGTAGTCATCGGTCACCGGGCCGAGGACGAAAGCGTCGTCCATGCGGTGTTCGCGCAGGTGGTCGCGTGCCTTCAGGGGCAGGGCCTCGCCCGCGTACAGCGGATCGTCCATGCGCGGGTCGACCGGCACCCAGCCCCGCCCGTGGAGCAGCACCCGGAGCTGTGCGGCCAGCAGGCCCGCCCGCGGTCTGCCGAACTCCCCCACCTCGTCGAAGATGGTGAGCGCCGCGTCCAACTCCCCTCGCAGACAGGCGAGTCGGGCCTGCTCCACCTTGTCGTCGAGCTCCTGCGTCACTCCGTTCCCGAAGTCGGCGTCGCCGCCGCCCAGGCGGTAGAACTCCTTGTACATCTCCTCCATGAACGCACGGAACGATCCGTACCGATCGGGGCCTTCGCCGCTCCACCCATGGCGTACATAGACGGCCCACTCACCGTCGGCGTCCACATCGCCGGGGTCGAGCAGCACATCCGTCATGTCGGAGTCGACCGCCAGCTGCAGGGCCCGCCCCCACATGCCGGTCTCCAGCAGCTGCTGCTCGGTGGCGTGCTCGTCCTGGTGCTTCTCGTACATCTTCTGCAAGTCGTACGGATCTCCGTACGGGGTGATGTCCTCCGCCCCCGCCAGCAGGTAGACGAAGCCGCCCGCGAAGCGCCAGCCGTCCGTCGTCTCCAGGAAGGAGCGGAGGGACGGCGGCAGCGGCACCTCGATGCCGAGGCCCCGGACCCGCTCCTCCAGGTCCGCGAGCCGTGCCGGATCGGCCGGCGCAAACCCGAGCCAGCGCTCCCGCACGATGTCCTCGTCGAGCTCGTCGATCTCCTCCGGCTCGCTCGCGGCCAGCGCGTCCAGCCATTCCTCGCTCCACCGCTTGAGCAGCGGCCCCCACTCGAAGATCTCCATGCACGCCATCGTGGCACCCACCACTGACAGTGACGGCGTCCCTGGCCGTCACCTGCGCGGATTCGCCGGGCAGGCGACATGCACCCGCACCGTCGCCCCGCCCGCCGACGCGCTGTGGATGTCGTGGGTGGTGTACGGCTGCCCCGGCAGGATCGGCCGGTCACATCGGGCGCAGAGCACGGCGAGCCTCCCGGACCTGCCGCTGGAGCAGCCTGCCGGCGGGGCAGTACTTGAAGCGTTGGCAGACCGCGCAGCGGTCGAGGTGATCGAGGAGCCGGCCCTGCCTCTCGACGGCCGACGCCCCCGTCATGCCGCTCCCCCTTCGACGTGTTCCCCGCTGTCTGGCCGACCCGTCCGTGGGCGCCGCACATTCATGGTGACTCCGCGTTGCTTGATCAGTTCTGACGTGACCGTAGAACCGCCGTAGGACAAAGTGCGGCACGTAATGTGCGTGTCTCGTGTCCTTCATGCCGCTGGCGTCGGGCGCCCGAACACCCGACGCCAGCGACGTCGCAAGGGCGTGCTCGGTGGGGGGGGTACCGAGTCGTTCCCCGCGTCGGATACTTCGCCTTCGGGGGCGGTTCTGGATGCAGTACGCGGCGACGGAGCAGTTTCAGCCGCTTTACGAGGCTGGTCATGTCGGGCGCTCTGTCATCAACACGGCGCCGGACGGGGCGTGATTCGGCCAAGTTCGACGATGAGGCGGAGTTCCGGATGGTTCGCGCCGTTCTCCGCATGGTGAAGGCCCCGACCGATGACGGTCGGAGCCTTCCACAAGGTGCTTAGGCGTCAGCCTGCTCCTCCTGCTCAAGCTGGGCAGCGAGCGTGTTGAACGCGGTCACGTACTGGTTGGCGGCCTTGAGGTATGACGCGTCTGGCTTCACTGTGTACGTCTGCGCCGCGCCGTTGCCGAAGGTCACGTTGATGACGGCTGCCCCCTTGTTCTTCCGGCCGGTCGTGGCTGCGGACATCCCCAAGGTGGCGGCGCCCGCGACCAGGCGTGTGGCCGTCCAGGCCTTGTGCGCGCCCGCATTGACGAACTCTGCGCTGCCGCCCTTCACCGGGCCGAGTTGGGTCACGCCCATCTTCGACGACGGCCACAGCTTCATCATGGCCGCCATGTTCATCGTCGCCTCGGCGGGGTGCGCCTGCCGCCACGCTTTGAGGGCGTCCTTCTCCGTCTTCCGCTGAGCTGCCGCCTCGGCTCTGCCCTGCTTCTTCGCCTCGCGCTGCGCGGCCTTCTCTGCCGCCTTCTGCGGGTCTCGGTTGAACATGGTTCCCCCTGCTCCTGGGCTGGAGGACGCCATCATGCAGCAGACGTCTACCGGGTGTAGGCGGTATGGCTATTCCGTGACAAACACGGTTACGCGTCATAGCGACAACGTTCTCCCCCGGCACGGACGACAGCTGGGGGTGGTTCCCGCACCGTCAGCCCGCGAGATAGGGGTCCGCGCCAAATTCGAAGGCCGCATGGTCACCTCTGCCGAATGGATCTCCCCAGATTCTCCCCGAGTCCCACTTCCAACATCGGCGAAGCGACTGCGCGCGAAGGGGCGGGCGTTGGAGACAGCCTCTCCGGCGGCCTTCACCCAACCCCTGGGTGGGGCGGTCTGGGATACGGAATCCCAGGCCGGTCAGCCCTTCCCCGTCCCCAGCGTCAGCCCCGCGATGAAGTGGCGTTGCAGGAGGAGGAAGACCAGGACCGTGGGGAGTGCCACCAGGACCGATCCTGCGGCCAGCAGGTTGTGGTCCGTGAAGAACTGGCCGCGCAGGTTGTTCAGTGAAGAGGTGATCGGGAGTTTGTCGGGGTTGGAGATGAAGATCAGGGCCCAGAGGAAGTCGTTGTAGATCCAGGTGAATTCCAGGGTGGCGAGGGCCGCAAGGGCCGGGCGGCACAGTGGCAGTGTGATGCGCCAGAACTGGGTCCAGACTCCCGCACCGTCGACGACCGCCGCCTCCAGGATCTCTTTCGGCAGCGTCCGCATGAAATTCGAGAGGACGAACACGCAGAAACCGATCTGGAAGCCGATGTTGACGACGATGAGCGCCCAGAAGGAGTCGTAGAGGGTGAGCGAGTCGGACATCCACCAGGGCAGCGGGATCTTCAGGAAGAGCGCGTAGAGCGGGGTGACGATGACCTGTGGGGGCAGGAGGTTTCCCGCCGTGAAGAGCATCAGGAGGGACATGCCGCCACGGATCCGCAGGCGCGCCACCGCGAACGCGACGAAGGACGCGAAGAAGAGCGTGACGAGCACCGCGGGGACGGCGATCAGAAGCGTATTGGTGAAGTACTTGCCCATACCGGATTCGGTGTAGGCCTCGCGGTAGTAGTCGAGGGACAGCCGGTCGGGCCAGGAGAAGTAGCCGTGCTCTGCCGTCTCTTCGTACGGCCGCAGTGACGCGTAGACGGCCAGCAGGAGCGGGGCCAGGAAGGCGAGGGACACGGCGGCGAGAAAGAGGGGGACGCCGAAAGCGCCGCGGCGGCGAGGGGGTGCGGTGCGTGGCTCTGCGGTCATCGGTCGCGCGCACCTCGCAGCTCTTGGACCAGGAACGTCACGATGAATCCCAGGGAGACGGTGAGCAGGACGACCGCGATGGCCGAGCCGAATCCGATGCGGCTCGCCTCGCCGATGATGTTGTCGGTGATGAGTACGGAGAGCAGTTCCAGGCCGTTGCGGCCCTTGTTCACCGCGTACACGATGTCGAAGGCACGCAGCGCTTCGATGACCGTGATCACGCCGACGACGACATTGACCGGACGCAGCGTCGGGAAGACGACGCGGAAGAAGGTCTGGCGGGTGTTCGCCCCGTCTATCTGGGCCGCTTCCTTGAGTGCGGGATCGACCGATTTGAGCCCGGCCAGATAGAGGATCATGACGTATCCCGTGTGCCGCCAGCTCGCGGCGAGCATCATCATCCAGAGGTTGAGGTCGGAGTCGCCGAGCCAGTCGATCGGATCGTTTTCGTCGCCGAGGGCGGTGTTGACCACGCCCTGGTCGGTGCCGAGGAGCAGTTGTGCCATGAAACCGACGACCGCGAGCGAGAGGACCACGGGCAGATAGAGCACGGACTGGTAGAAGCGGCTGAACCGGACGCCGCGGTCGATGAGGACCGCGAGGAGAAGTCCGAAGGGCGTGGCCACGAGGCCGAGGAAGGCGATCCAGAGAAGGTTGTGGCGTACGGCGGGCCAGAAGGCGGGATAGTTGTCGACGAGGCTTTCGTAGTTCTTTCCGCCCACCCATTCGACGTCGCCGATGCCGTCCCAGGACGTGAAGGACAGGCCTATGGAGGCGAGGGTGGGGCCCCAGATGATGACGGCTTCGATCAGGACGGGAATGCCCAGGAGCACGCCGAGGACGACCGTGTCACGGCGGGTGAATCGGGTCGGCCGGGCCATCGTCAGCCGACGTCCTGCGAGAAGATGTCCTTCTTCTGCCGTTCGATGCTGTTGACCAGGCCGTCGACGTCGTTCGGGTCGTCGATGAAGTCCTGGAGCGCCTTGATCATGACGGTCTGCGCGAAGTCGGGGCGTGTGTCGCGGTCCAGGAACTGTGAGATGTGCTCGGCGCCCGAGACCAGTTCGGCGGACTTCTTCTGGAGCGCGCTGTACTTGGAGGTGTCGGCGCCGTCGTTGACGGCGACGTTGTTCGGGTCGCCGGCCAGATAGATGTCCTCTGCCTCGGGGGTCCCCAGCCACCTCAGGAGGTCTTTGCCCGCTTCTTTGTTCTTCGCCTTCTCGGCCATCAGGAATCCGTCGATGGGTGCCTCCACCGCGTCCTGGCCGTGCGCGGGGTCGATCTCGGGAAAGGCGAAGAAGTCGATGTCGTCGCGCTCGTCGGCGGGGAACTGCTGGCCCGGGTGCGGCATTCCGAAGACGGCCATGCCGGTCTTGCGCCGCTGGAGTCCCTGGCCGGCCTCCTCCCAGGTGCGGCCCAGTGCGCCCTTCTGGTAGTACGGCATGAGTTCGCGCCACAGGTCGAAGACCTTCTTGACCTTGGTGTCCGTCCAGGCCTCTTCCCCCGCCATCAGGCCCTTGTGGAAGTCGTAGCCGTTGAGGCGGAGGTTGATGTAGTCGAAGGTGCCCATCGCGGGCCAGCCGTCCTTGTCGCAGAAGGCGACCGGAATCCCGTCCTTGTGCATCTTCTTGGCCAGGGCGATGAAGTCGTCCCAGTTCTTGGCCTGTTCGTACCCCTGTTTCTCGAAGAGGCTCTTGCGGTGGAAGACGGCCCACGGATAGTAGTAGTACGGCACGAAGTACTGCTTGCCCTCGTGCGTGGACTGCTCCTTGAGCGCCTCGGAGAAGCCGCTGAAGTCCTTCCACACATCGCTGATGTCGACCAGCAGATCCTTCTCGGCGAAGTACTGCATGCGGTATCCGGCGAACCACATGAAGACGTCGTCGGGTGTGGCGCGGAGATAGCGCGTGATGTTCTGCTGGAATTCGTTGTGCTCTGTGGTGTGGACCTCGACCGTCTTCCCGGTCTTCTTCTCGTACGCGTCGAAGGCGTCCTGGAACGCCTTCTTCGGCACGGCGTCCGAGGAGTTGGAGCCCATGGTGACTTCGTTCTTGTCGCTGCCCGGCTTCTCGCCACAGGCGCTGAGCAGTGCGGGGAGCGTGACCGCCCCGGCCCCGACGGCGGTGCCCCGCAGGAGAGTGCGCCGGGACATCCGATGTCCTGTCATGACCGCTGGAGCGCCGGGACCGCTGAACGATGACTGTGCCATGTCCCCCTCCTCGGGGTTCAACCGAACACAACCGCACGCGAGGGTTGGGATCTCACTCCCAAGAGGCACCGCCGTCAAGGGGTCCGGCACCGGCAGTCGAACCGGTAACGCTCCCCTTCCAACAGAGTCCAACAAGCCCTACCGTAAGCGCCCGCGTGACACGTGCACTAAAACCCCCCATCTTCCGCGAGTACGGAGGAACGTAACCATGCGTCAACTCCCCGCCCGCACCATCCGCCGAAGAGTGGTCGGATCGCTGACCGCCGCCCTGCTGTGCGCCGCCGGGCTCGCCACGCCCGCCGCGGCACGTGACACCGCCGCCCCGCCCGCCACCGGGCAGGCCGCCGACGCACCCCGCGTGAAACTCCCCGACGGGCTGGCGCTCACCCCGCCCATGGGATTCAACAACTGGAACTCCACCCACTGCAGAGCCGAGTTCAACGAGGCGATGATCAAAGGAATCGCGGACATATTCGTCGAGAAGGGCTTGAAGGACGCCGGATACGAGTACGTCAATCTCGACGACTGCTGGGCGCTGCCGGAGCGCGACGCGAACGGCAAACTGGTACCGGACCCGGTCCGCTTCCCGAACGGCATCAAGGCGGTCGCCGACTACGTGCACGCCAAGGGCCTCAAGCTCGGCATCTACACCAGCGCGGGCACCAAGACCTGCAACGCCGCGGGCTTTCCCGGCGCGCTCGGCCACGAGCGCAGTGACGCCCAGCAGTTCGCCGACTGGGGCGTCGACTATCTCAAGTACGACAACTGCAACAACCAGGGCGTCGACGCCAAGAAGCGGTACATCGCGATGCGTGACGCGCTGAAGGCCGCCTCCGAGACCACCGGCAGGCCCATCGTCTACAGCATCTGCGAATGGGGCGAGAACAAGCCGTGGGAGTGGGCGGCGGACGTCGGCCATCTCTGGCGCACCACGGGTGACATCAGTGACAACTGGGGATCCATGGTGTCGATCATGAAGCGGAACCTGCCGCTCGCGAAGTACGCGGGACCGGGCCACTGGAACGACCCCGACATGCTCGAGGTCGGCAACGGCGGCATGACGGACACCGAGTACCGCACGCACTTCTCGATGTGGTCGATCATGGCCGCGCCGCTGCTCATCGGCTCCGACCTGCGCAAGGCGTCCCCCGAGACCTTCGAGATCCTCGGCAACGAAGAAGTCATCGCGGTGGACCAGGACCCGCTCGGCAAGCAGGGCGAGGTCGTCTCGTCCCAGGGCGGGCGCTGGGTCGTCGCCAAGGAGATGGAGGACGGCAGCCGTGCCGTCGCCCTCTTCAACGAGACCGGCACCGCGCAGTCCGTCTCCACGACGGCGAAGGCGGTCGGCCTCCCCGACGCACACGCGTACACACTGCGCGATCTGTGGGAGCACAAGAGCTACAACACGGCGGGCCGGATCGCGGCGACCGTCCCGGCGCACGGCACCGTGCTGCTGCGCGTGTCCGCCGGCGGAAAGTGGGCGCACCTCCCGCCGGCCGCCGAACTCGGCGTCGACGGCGCCCTGTTCGTGGAGGCCGGCAAGCCCGCGAAGGTCACCTCCAAGGTCACCAACCTGGGCCGCACGCCCGCCCAGCGGGTCGCCGTGACGCTCGACGCGCCCTCCGGCTGGACCGTGCGGGCGACCTCGCCGAGCACGGCACGCTCGCTGCGGACCGGCAGGACGCTCGCCACGTCCTGGACGGTCACCGCGCCCGCGGGCACGAACCCGGGCTCGTACGACGTGACCCTCAAGGCCACCTACCGCTCGCCGCACGGCGCGCGGGCCACGAAGGTGCTGCCGCTCACGGCCCAGGTCGTCGTCGCGCCACCGGCGGGCGACTCCCTGCTGGGCGATCTGCCGTGGCTTTCGGCGACCAACGGCTGGGGGCCCGTGGAGCGCAACACCAGCAACGGCGACCGGGGCCTCGGCGACGGCAGGCCGATCACCATCGGCGGGAAGGTGTACGCGAAGGGCCTCGGCGTGCACGCGGAGAGCGCCGTCGAGTACTACACCGGTGCGGCCTGCGAGAAGGTCACCGCGCAGGTCGGCGTCGACGACGAGACGATCGTGAAGGGCACGATCGCCTTCGAGATCTGGGCGGACGGCCAGATAGCCGCGTCGACCGGAGTGCTCACCAACGCCATGCCCGCGCAGGAACTGTCCGCGGATGTGAGCGGCGCCCGGGTGGTCCGTCTCGTCGTGACGGACGGCGGGGACGGCATCGACTCGGACCACGGCGACTGGGCGGATGCGACGCTGAGTTGTTGAGGGGTGGAGGCGGAGGCGCCGCACGCGTGCGCCTCCGTGACCTCGCCGTCCGCACAGGGGGCAGCGCCGAGGTAAGCCCAAAAGCCGCCAATACTTGATCTTGGCGCCCTGCGCAGTAGTGGCCGTCACCCAGGACCCTGTCATGCTCGTTGAGCAGTACGGCCCTCGGCCTCGCTCGCGTGCGGGCGGAGCTGAGCGTCACACCGGCGGCAGGGCGAGTTTGGCGGCCACGGCGTCGAGGACCCAGTCAAGGCCGGTCGCGAAGGACGCCTCGGCGTCCACGTCCGTGCCCTCGTACACGGCCTTGGTCAACGCCGGGAAGCGGCCCGTGGCCAGCATTCTCGTCAGGTGCGGGCCGCGGGCGCGCTGCCAGTCGTGCTTGGACAGGCCCGTGGTGCGCTCGGCCCGCAGATTCGTGATCTCGCGGCGGATCGCGCCGTTGAAGTAGGCGCTGACGGTCTCGACGGCGCGCATGACGGTGTCGATGTCGGCGAGGCCGTCGAGGGCGGACAGAGTGGACTCGGCCACGGCGAGGCCGTTCGGGCCGAAGGCCGGGCGGCCGCCGAGCAGGTCGGCCAGCCATTCGTGACGGAGGGCGGCCTGCCTGGTGCGGTGGGCGAGGACGCGCAGCGCCTCCCGCCAGTCACCGGGCTGCTCCTCGGGGAGAATCTCGGCCTGGACCTCGTCCACCATGAGGTCGAACAGCTCCTCCTTCGTGGAGATGTATCTGTACAGCCGCATCGGACCCGCGTCCAGGCGAGCCGCGACCTTGCGCACCGACACCGCCTCCAGCCCAGCCTCGTCGGCCAGCGCGATGGCCGCGGTGACGATCCGCTCCCGGTCGAGCGGTACGGGGCGAGTCGGCGGCTCCGGCCGGTCCCACACGGTCATGGTCACTCCGAACTGTTGCGATGCATCGTAACGAGTAAATACAGTGTATCGACATGAGACACCGTATCGCTGTGGTCGGGAGCGGCCCCGCCGGCCTCACCTTCGCCCGCGTCCTGCACCGCCACGGCCATCCCGTCACCGTCCTCGAACGCGATCCCGCCCCCGACGCCCGCCCTCCGGGCGGCACCCTGGACCTGCACGAAGGGCTGGGCCAGCGCGCGCTGGACAAGGCGGGACTGCTGGCGGAGTTCCAGGCGCTGTCCCGTCCCGAGGGGCAGGCCATGCGCATCCTGGACACGGCCGGGACCGTCCTGCGCGACTGGCAACCCCGTCCGGACGACCGGGCCAACCCCGAGATCGACCGCGGACACCTCCGCGACCTGCTGCTCGGCCCTCTCGACGTCCAATGGGGTCGGGGCGTGACGCAGGTGGTGCCGGGGGCCCGGGATGGCGTACTGGTTCATTTCGCGGACGGGCGGCAGGAGGCGTTCGACCTCGTGGTCGGCGCGGACGGTGCCTGGTCCCGGACCCGCCCGGCGGTCTCGCCGGCGACACCGCACTACACCGGCGTCACCTACGTCGAGACCTTCCTCGACGATGTCGACACCCGCCACCCTGACCTCGCCCGGCTGATCGGCGACGGTTCCGTGGCCGTGTACGGCGTGAACCGGGCTCTCGTGGCCCAGCGCAACAGCGGCGGCCACGTCAAGGTGTACGCCCAGTTCCGCGCGCCGCTGGACTGGCACACGAACCTGGACCTGGCCGACGTCGAGGCCGTGCGATCGAGCCTGCTGGCTCTGTTCGACGGCTGGGCCGCTCCCGTCCTGGACCTCCTCCGCCGCGGCACCGCTTTCGTCCACCGCCCCCTCTACGTCCTGCCCGTGTCCCACACCTGGACCCACGTCCCCGGGGTGACGCTACTGGGCGACGCCGCCCACCTGATGCCCCCACTGGGGGCGGGCGCGAACCTCGCGATGCTGGAAGGCGCCGAACTCGCCGAGTCCATCGCCACCGGCCCTGCAGATCTGGACGAAGCCGTCCACGCCTTCGAGGAACAGATGTGGGCACGGGCCGGCAGGTGGGCGGAGATCACGACGGCCGGTCTGGAACGCCTCGTGAGCCCGGACCCTGCCGAAGCCCTCGCCCTCTTCGACCAAGTCCAGCCATCCTGACGGCCAAGCGCCAGAGCACCAGTATCAACAGCTCGCCACGGCTTCACGGGAACGATCGAATGGCGACAGGCGCCGCCCGGCTTAGTCCCTGGCCCGCTCCCCTCCTCAGCCCCCCACCGCCGACCGAAGATCCACAGCCGCGCTCGGCGCCCCGTCGAGCGCGGCCGCTGCCGCTCCCACCAGACCCGCGTCCGTGCCCGTCAGCGCGGGGGCCACGGTCAGCCGGCGTACGAAGGAGAGCGTGGCGTAGTCCCGAAGAGCGCGGCGCAGCGGCGTGAAGAGCACGTCGCCCGCCTTCGCCACTCCCCCGCCGATCACCGCGATGTCGATCTCGACGAGCGTGGCCGTGGCGGCGATCCCTGCGGCCAGCGCCTGGGCGGCCCGTTCGAAGGAGGCGAGTGCGACCGGGTCCCCGGCGCGGGCGGCCGCCGCCACCGCGGCCGCCGACGTGTCGCCGTCGGCGCCCGGGCGCCAGCCGTTCGCCACGGCGCGGCGCGCGATGTTCGGGCCGCTCGCTATCCGCTCGACGCAGCCGCGTGCCCCGCACGGGCAGGGGTCGCCGTCGAGGTCCACGCTGATGTGGCCGATGTGGCCCGCGTTCCCCGTGGGGCCCGGGTGCAGCTTGCCGCCGAGGACGAGGCCGCCGCCGACGCCGGTCGACACCACCATGCACAGCGCGTTGTCGTGGCCGCGGGCGGCGCCCTGCCAGTGCTCGGCGGCGGTCATCGCCACCCCGTCGCCGACCAGGACCACAGGGAGGCCGCCGGTGAGCGCGCGGACGCGGTCGACCAGCGGATAGCCGCGCCAGCCCGGGACGTTGACGGGGCTGACCGTGCCGGCCGACGCGTCGACGGGGCCTGCGCTGCCGATGCCCACGGCCGCCGCCCGGCCCCACAGCTCACTTCCGGTCAGCTCGGCGAGGACCTCCTCGACCGCCCGCATCACCGTGTCGCCGTCCTCACGCGCGGGCGTCGGCCGCTGTGCGCGCAGGAGGATCCGGCCGCGCCCGTCCACCAGGGCTCCGGCGATCTTGGTGCCGCCGATGTCGAGTGCGGCGACGAGGTCCATGTGCATCTGTGTCGGGTCTCCTGGTGTATCGGCAGGCCGGAGAGTGCGAAGGTCAGTCTCCCCTGCATCTGACAACGTTGTCCAGGCCCTATGCTCGACGCCGTATGCTCGACGACTCCGTGGACGACAGGACAGGACTGCGCACCGTGGCCGAGACCGCCGCTCGACGACCCGAGAACCGTTACGGCAACCGGCCGACCATGAAGGACGTGGCCGCGCGCGCGGGAGTCGGCCTGAAGACGGTCTCGCGCGTCGTGAACGGCGAGCCGGGCGTCACGCCCGACACCGAGCGCCGCGTCCAGGAGGCCATCGAGGCCCTGGGCTTCCGCCGCAACGACAGCGCGCGTGTGCTGCGCAAGGGCCGCACCGCCAGCATCGGCCTCGTCCTGGAGGATCTCGCCGACCCCTTCTACGGCCCGCTGAGCCGTGCCGTGGAGGAGGTCGCCCGGGCGCACGGCGCGCTGCTCATCAACGGATCGAGCGCCGAGGACCCGGACCGCGAGCAGGAGCTGGTGCTCGCCCTGTGCGCGCGGCGGGTCGACGGGCTCGTGGTGATCCCGGCCGGTGACGACCACCGCTATCTGGAGCCGGAGATCGCCGCGGGGGTCGCCACCGTCTTCGTCGACCGGCCCGCCGGGAGGATCGACGCCGACGTGGTGCTCTCCGACAGCTTCGGCGGCGCGCGGGACGGCGTCGCGCATCTCATCGCCCACGGTCACCGCCGTATCGGCTTCATCGGTGACCAGCCGCGCATCCACACCGCGATAGAACGGCTGCGCGGTTACCGCGCGGCGATGGAGGACGCGGACATTCCCGTCGACGAGGCGTGGGTGTCCCTCGGCGTCACCGATCCGGAGCGGGTCCGGACGGCGGCCGAGACGATGCTGAGCGGCCCCGAGCCGGTCACCGCGGTCTTCGCGGGCAACAACCGGGTGACGGTGACCGTCGTCCGCGTCCTTGCCGCCCTCGACCGTCCCGTGGCCCTGGTCGGCTTCGACGACATCGAGCTCGCGGACCTGCTGAGCCCGGGCGTGACGGTCGTGGCGCAGGACGCGGCGCAGCTGGGCAGGACGGCGGCGGAGCGGCTGTTCCGCAGGCTCGACGGTGTGTCGGAGGCGCCGGAGCGGATCGAGCTGCCGACGCGGCTCATCAAGCGCGGATCGGGTGAGCTGCCGCCCGCCGGCTGACGCGACCGGCTCGAACCGGCCCGGCCGGATGGGCCGGCTCGACTGACTCGGCCGACTCGGGGCAGGGAGCCTGTCATGACCACCGCATTGATTGTCGGCGACATCCAGCAGGGCATCGTGAACGGCTACCCCTTCGCCAGGCGTGTCGTGCCACCGCTCACCGAACTGATCCCACGTGCCCGCGCGGCCGGCGTCCTCGTCGTGTTCGTGCACTTCGCCGTCCGCGACAACGGATCCGACCTGCCGCCGGACAACGAACTGTTCAGGACGTTCCACGAAGCCGGGGACACCTTCCACGAGGGGTCGGCCGGGACGGGGATCGCTCTGCCGGTCGAGGACGAGGACGTCGTCGTGCTGAAACGCCGCGCCAGCGCGTTCGCCGGCACGGATCTCGAACTCGTGCTCCGCGCGCGAGGCGTCAGCGCGCTCGCGGTCGCCGGCGTCGCGACCAGCGCGATGGTGGCCGCGACGTGCTACGACGCGGCGGACCGCGACTACCGCGTGACCGTGCTGCGGGACGGGTGCGCCGACGGCGATGTGGCGATACACGACTTCTTCATGGACTCCGTCTTCCCCAGCAGGGGGTTCGAGGTCGTGTCCTGCGTCGACTGGCCGGGGCAACGGCTCTGACGGCGGGTCGGCTACAGCCAGAAGACGACGGCGAGGGAGATCAGCGTGCCGAGTGCCAGCGCTCCGCCGACGGCTCCGAAGACGAGGGCGGTCCGCTGGCCTGCGGGCCGGAGCTCCGTCCAGCCCAGTTCCTCGGCCGCGCCGCGGATCAGGCGGTGGCCGTCGGCGGACGAGAAGGAGGTCCGCTCACTGCCGTCCAGTGAGCGGCTCCACGTGCGGTAGCGGCTCCGGCCGATCTCCACTGTCCTCTGCGGCACTCCGAACGGGCCGCGCTCGTCGGTGCGGACGATGTCCGTGATGGTGAAGGTCTTCTCCCGCGGGCGCAGTTGGACGCGGTAGGTGTGCACCTGTGTGACGCGTCGGCTCACCTGCGGGACGTCCACGATCAGGTCGAACCCCGGCTCCGTCCGCCGCAACCGGTACGACGTGCCGGTCGCGGCGGCGGTGGCAGCGGCCACGCGGGCGTACAGCGCCTCGGTGTCGCCTGCGCCAGGGGTTCCGTTCATCGGCTCGCTTCCCGTCCTGTCCCGGCGGGGCAGCCGGGACGACGGAGGCCGATGTTACTTGCCCGACCCCGTGAGGTCGCCGCGGCGCGGGCCCGCGAAGCCCTGCAGGCGGGCCAGGGTGAGGCCGGTGAGCCGGGTGACCTCGCCGGCGTCGAGGGCGCCGCAGTCGAGGCCGCGCAGCAGGTAGCCGGCGAGGGCCTTGGCGGTGGCGGGCTCGTCGGCCACGCCGCCGCCCTCGTGGTGACCGGCGTAGGCGGCCAGGCGGGCGGCGGCCGCCTCGAAGCCCTCGCGGTAGAACGCGAACACCGCGGCGTAGCGCGTGGGGATGTGGCCGGGGTGCATGTCCCAGCCCTGGTAGTAGGCGCGGGCCAGGGCGCGCCGGGTGAGGCCGTAGTGCAGCCGCCAGGCGTCGTGGACCTGCTCGGTGGTGCCGACGGGCAGGACGTTGGTGGAGCCGTCCGAGACGCGCACCCCCGTGCCGGCGGCGGCGACCTGCATGACGGCCTTGGCGTGGTCGGCGGCCGGGTGGTCGCTGGCCTGGTAGGCGGCGCTGACGTGCAGGCAGGCGCTGTAGTCGAAGGTGCCGTAGTGCAGCCCCGTCGCGCGGCCCTCGGCGGCCTGGATCATGCGGGCGACGGCGGCGGTGCCGTCGGTGGCGAGGATGGACTGGCTGGTCTCGATCTGGATCTCGAAGCCGATGCGGCCCCGCTCCAGGCCGCGCGCCTTCTCGAACTCCTCCAGGAGGCGCACCATCGCGGTGACCTGCTCGGGGTACGTCACCTTGGGCAGGGTGAGGACGAGTCCGTCGGGCAGGCCGCCCGCCTCCATGAGGCCGGACAGGAAGACGTCGAGGGTGCGGATGCCGCGGTCGCGTACCGACTCCTCCATGCACTTCATGCGGATGCCCATGTACGGGGCCGCGGTGCCGTTCTTGTACGCCTCGGCGACCAGGCGGGCGGCGCGGGCGGCGTCCTGGTCCTCGTCGGCGCCCTTGTAGCCGTCCTCGAAGTCGATGCGCAGGTCTTCGATCGGCTCGCGCTGCAGCTTGGTGCGCACGCGCGTGTAGACGGCGTCGGCCAAGTCGTCGTCCAGGCCGAGGACGGCGGCGAAGGACGCGGCGTCCGGGGCGTGCTCGTCGAGCATCTCCAGGGCCTTGTCGCCCCAGGTGCGGACGGTGTCGGCGGCGAACTGCTGACCGGGGACGTACACGGTGTGGACGGGCTGGCGGGTGCCGGGGTCGCCGGGGTAGCGGCGGTCGAGCTCCGCGTCCACCGGGGCGAGGGAAGCGCTGATGCCTTCGCTGACCGCGCCGGCGAGGCTCGTCGCCACCTTCTCTTGCTGACCCATTCCTGCATCCTCCACACGCTCGGTGCCGCGCCCGGCATTTCCGCTTCACGGAATCAACAATCCGTATAGCGAAGTTATCCGTGACCTTCGTGCTGGTCAACACCTTCCCGTGTCCTGCATCCGTAGCGGACCGCGCGCGTTGACGCGTGTCCCATACCCCGGCGGGGACCGACGCGGCCAGTCTGTGGCCCACATCCTCCCGCGCCCCCGGTGCCGGCCGCGCGGACCGAACTCAAGGAGCTTGCGTGCCCATCGACTCCCCCTTCACGCGCCGTTCCGTCCTGCGGACGGCGCTCGCCGCCGCCGTGGCGGTCCCACTGTCGGGCAAGGCGCTGTCCGGCGGCCCGGCCCACGCCGCCGAAGCGCCGGAGGATCCGGAGGCGCGCCTGGAGGTCATGTCGTACAACGTCCGCTTCGCGAGCAACAGGCCACCGCACACCTGGGCCGAGCGCCGCCCGGTCATGAAGGAGATGCTCCTGCGCGCCCAGCCGCACGTCATCGGCACCCAGGAGGGCCTCTACTACCAGTTGCAGGACATCGAGACGGACCTCGGCTCGAACTACGACTGGGTCGGCACGGGTGTCGGGGGCGGCAGCCGCGACGAGTTCATGGCCGTCTTCTACGACAACCGCCGGCTGTTCCCGCTCGAGTACGAACACTTCTGGCTGTCGGACACCCCGTACACCATCGCTTCGAACACCTGGGGCGCCAACTCGCCCCGGATGGCCTCCTGGGTGCGCTTCCTCGACCTGGTCACGAACACCCAGCTCTACGTCCTCAACACGCACTTCGACCACGTCAGCCAGAACGCGCGCGAGCGTTCGGCGAGCCTCATGGTGGAGCGCATCGCCCTGATGAAGACGACCACGCCACTCATCGTGACGGGCGACTTCAACGCGACGGCGCACGACAACTCCGTCTACACCACGATGCTGGGCGCCGGTCTCGTCGACACCTGGGACGCCGCCAAGGAACGCGGCCCGGCGTACGGCACGTTCGGCGGTTACCGGCCGCCCGTCCTGGGCGGCGGGCGCATCGACTGGGTCCTGACGAGGCCGACGGCGACGGTGCACGCGGCGTCGGTGAACACCTTCTCGCTCGGCGGGCAGTACCCCAGCGACCACTGGGCCGTCCAGGTCACGATGACGCTGTGACGCGGCGAGGCCCCCGCTCCGCTGTGCGCGGGGGCGAGGGCCTCGTACCGACAGTGGGCTCAGCCCTTGCGGGACTTGACCTCTTCGGTGAGCTGCGGGACGACCTCGAACAGGTCGCCGACCACGCCGTAGTCGACGAGGTCGAAGATCGGGGCCTCGGCGTCCTTGTTGATGGCGACGATGGTCTTCGAGGTCTGCATGCCGGCGCGGTGCTGGATCGCGCCGGAGATGCCGGACGCGATGTACAGCTGCGGGGAGACCGACTTGCCGGTCTGGCCGACCTGGTTGGAGTGCGGGTACCAGCCGGCGTCGACCGCGGCGCGCGAGGCGCCGACAGCGGCACCGAGCGAGTCGGCGAGGGCCTCGATGATCGAGAAGTTCTCGGCGCCGTTGACGCCGCGGCCGCCGGAGACCACGATCGCGGCCTCGGTCAGCTCGGGGCGGCCCGTCGACTCGCGCGGGGTGCGCGCGACGACCTTGGTGCCGGTGGCCTTCTCGGAGAAGGAGACGGACAGGGCCTCGACGGTGCCCGCGGCCGGGGCGGCCTCCACGGCGGCCGAGTTCGGCTTGACCGTGATGACCGGGGTGCCCCGGGAGACCCGGGACTTGGTGGTGTACGAGGCGGCGAACACGGACTGCGTGGCCACCGGGCCCTCGTCGCCGGCCTCCAGGTCGACGGCGTCCGTGATGATGCCGGACTTGATGCGGACCGCGAGGCGGGCCGCGATCTCCTTGGCCTCGGCGGACGAGGGGAAGAGCACGGCGGCCGGGGACACGGCGTCGTACGCGGCCTGGAGCGCGTCCACCTTCGGTACGACGAGGTAGTCGGCGAACTCGGGGGCGTCGGCGGTGAGGACCTTCACCGCGCCGTGCTCGGCGAGCGTGGCGGCGGTGGCCTCGGCGCCGGCACCCAGGGCGACGGCGACGGGCTCGCCGACGCGGCGGGCCAGGGTCAGCAGCTCCAGGGTGGGCTTGCGGACGGCGCCGTCCACGTGGTCGACGTAGACGAGAACTTCAGCCATGGGACTTCAATCTCCTGCGGTTACGAAGAAGTTGGGCGGTTGAGGGGATGACTGAAGCTCAGATGAACTTCTGGCCGGCGAGGAACTCGGCCAGCTGCTTGCCGCCCTCGCCCTCGTCCTTGACGATCGTGCCGGCCGTGCGGGCCGGACGCTCGGCGGCGGAGTCGACCTTGGTCCAGGCACCCTCGAGGCCGACCTCTTCGGCGTCGATGTCCAGGTCGTCCAGGTCGAGCGACTCCACCGGCTTCTTCTTGGCGGCCATGATGCCCTTGAAGGACGGGTAGCGGGCCTCGCCCGACTGGTCCGTCACGGACACGACGGCCGGCAGGGACGCCTCCAGCTGCTCGCTGGCGGAGTCGCCGTCACGACGGCCCTTGACCACACCGTCCTCGACCGAGACCTCGGAGAGCAGCGTGACCTGCGGGACGCCGAGGCGCTCCGCGAGGATCGCCGGCAGCACGCCCATGGTGCCGTCGGTGGAGGCCATACCGGCGATGACCAGGTCGTAACCGGTCTTCTCGATGGCCTTGGCGAGCACCAGCGAGGTGCCCATCACGTCGGTGCCGTGCAGGTCGTCGTCCTCGACGTGGACGGCCTTGTCGGCGCCCATGGAGAGCGCCTTGCGCAGCGCGTCCTTGGCGTCCTCGGGGCCGACGGTCAGCACGGTGATCTCCGCGTCGTCCGCCTCGTCGGCGATCTGCAGCGCCTGCTCGACCGCGTACTCGTCGAGCTCCGACAGCAGGCCGTCGACGTCGTCGCGGTCGACGGTCAGGTCATCGGCGAAGTGCCGGTCGCCGGTGGCGTCGGGCACGTACTTCACACAGACAACGATCCTCAAGCTCACGCCGGCTCTCCTACTGCATCGTCTTTATTGGGCTGCTGCCTCGGCTATGGCTACTGCCTTCTTGCAGGCAGCATAGGCGCCTGAAGCGGCGGATCCCGGTCGGGGCGGCCCGCGCTCCGAACGAAATATTACTCATGAGTACACCCAGTTCATTCCCACTGAGCAAGCGCTTTGAACTGTGACCTTCCCAACGCTCCGTAATCACCCGGAGCGCCCCTTCTGCGGGAACTCTCAGTCGCGCAGCGCGTTGAAGCGCCCCTGGTGGTACAGGAGCGGGCGCCCCTCCTCCTCACGGTCGCCGACGACCGCCTCCGCGAGCACGATGCGGTGGTCGCCTGCGGGCACGCGCGCGACGATCCGGCACACCAGCCAGGCGAGCGCGCCGTCGAGCACGGGCACGCCCTCGGGCCCCGCGCGCCAGCTCGTGGGCGCGCCGAAGCGGTCGGCGCCGCTCCGCGCGAACGTCGCGGCGAGTTCCTGCTGCCGTTCGGCGAGCACGTGGACGCCGACGTGCGTGGCTTCGGAGAGCGCGGGCCAGCAGGAGGAGCCCGTGCCGATGCCGAAGGACAGCATCGGGGGCTCCGCGGAGACCGAGGCGAGCGAGGTGGCGGTGAAGCCGACGGGCCGGGCGCCGTGCGTGGCGGTGATCACGGCGACGCCCGCGGCGTGCTGCCGGAATACCGAGCGCAGCAGCTCGGGCGTGGCGAGCCGGGGGGTGGTGAGGGCTGACGATGCCGTCATGGAGTTGTCCTTCTGCCGGGGGTTGCCGGAGGTGCGAGCGGAGGCGTCGTTGCTCAGCACTGCGGACAGCGCGCGCTGGCGTGGCGGCCGAGGTCCACGTGGACGCGCTCGTACAGAAGGAGATCCCGGGGCATGGAGGCAGGCTCGCGATAGATGCCGCGTGCAGTCAAGTCCGTTCCGCAAGGTGAAAGAAGCGTCACGCTCCCGGGCCGCCCCTCGCGACCCGCGCGGCAGCCGGTCACACGGCCTCCCCCAGAGCGGCGATCACATCGGCTCTGCGGGGCTGTCCGGCGGCCCGGCGCACCACCTGCCCCGTCGCGTCCAGGACGAGCACGGTGGGGGTCTTGAGGACGCGCAGTTCCCGTACGAGATCGAGCCGTGCCTCGGCGTCGATCTCCACGTGGGTCACGCCGGGGACCATCTCCGCCACGTCCGCGAGCACTCTGCGGGTCGCCCGGCAGGGCTGGCAGAAGGCGCTGGAGAACTGCACGAGTGTGGCCCGCTCCCCGAGCCGCTCGCCGATGTCCGCCGCGCCGAGCGGTCGCCCGGTCCCGCCTGTCCGCACGCCTGCCTCCGCCCCGACGCGCTCTGCCGCACGCCTTTCCGATCGCTCTGGAGTACAGCATCCGCAGGCCGCGGATGATTCCTACGTGACGAGAATCTCGCGGATTGAAGGCACCAAGGCTGGTCACTCGTCCGTTATTGGGGCACGATCTGCGCAACGCCGAAAAACCTACGGCTGCGTAACTTCCCGCCGGGAACCCCCTCCCCAGGCAAAAACGAAGGGTCATCCCCACCCATGGCAGAGCTTGTCTACCGTCCGGTCATCGGTGCCGCGAAAACCCTTTTCAAGGCATGGGACCTGAAGATCGACTGCAAGGGGTCGGAGAACATCCCGCGCTCCGGCGGGGCGGTTCTGGTCAGCAACCACATCAGCTACCTCGACTTCATCTTCGACGGGCTCGCCGCGCTGCCGCAGAAGCGCGTGGTGCGGTTCATGGCGAAGGAGTCGGTGTTCCGGCACAAGATCTCCGGGCCGCTGATGCGCGGGATGAAGCACATCCCCGTCGACCGCGACAAGGGCGAGACGGCGTACGCGCACGCGCTGGACTCGCTGCGCTCCGGGGAGATCATCGGCGTCTTTCCCGAGGCGACGATCTCGCAGTCGTTCACGCTGAAGACGTTCAAGTCCGGTGCCGCGCGGCTGGCCCAGGAGGCCGGGGTGCCGCTGATCCCGATGGCCCTGTGGGGCACGCAGCGGCTGTGGACCAAGGGGCACCCCCGCAACTTCAAGCGCAGCCACCTGCCGATCACGATCCGGGTCGGCGAGCCGGTGGAGGCGCCGAAGGACCAGTACGCGGGTGCGATCACCCGGCGGCTGCGCGAGCGCTGCCAGGAGCTCCTGGAGGCCGCGCAGCGCGCCTATCCGGTGCGCCCCAAGGGTCCGGACGACACCTGGTGGATGCCGGCGCACCTGGGCGGCACCGCGCCGACCCCGGCCGAGGTGAAGGCCGCCGAGGCCGGCTGAACCGGCCGCGGCGCTAGCGCGGCGGGCGGACGGTGATCCGTGCGCCCGGGCTGGTCTTCGCCAGGAGTTCGGCCAGTTCGGCGGCCGCCGCTTCGAGGCCGGCGTCCTGTCCCATGCCTTCGAGCAGGAAGATCGCGTTCACCGACTCCTCGGTGAGGCGGGTGCGCGGGCCCTGGCGCCAGTTCCAGCGGCGGCAGGTGACGCCCTCGTCGTCGCACCACACGACCTCGCCCGCGTCGGGGTGCTCCACGACCCGCTCCCCCGCGGCCGCGGTCACGAACTCCTCGTCCCCGGTGGCCCGCACGAGCCGCATGCCGCCCTTGATCCGGTCCAGGTCCTCACCGCCGACCGGGATCAGGTGGGCCACGCTGATGGCGTTGTAGACGTCGACGAGCGTGTTGATCCGCGGCAGGCCGCCGTCGGCGAGCGCGCGCTTGGCCAGCGCCTCGGCGGAGTTGCGGGTACGCGAGGGCTTCGCGCCGAAGGCCGTGTACGCGGCGCGCCAGGCGATCATGTGCGGGTCCTCGTGCGGGGCGCGCCCGTCGAGGCGTACGGCCAGCCGGCGGGCGGCGTCGTCGAGGAGGGCGGAGGTGGCCTCCGTGCTGGGGCCGTTGACGAGCCCACGGGCGTCGACGGCGACGTGGGTGAAGCCGGGCGCGAGGGCGCGGACCTCGTCGGAGACGGTCAGGTCGATGGTCATGGTCCGTCGTGCCTCACAGTTCTGCGGGGTAGATCTGCCAGAGGTGGAGTCGGTCCCTGGCCTCTTTGAGCACGCGGAGCGCCACGGGACTCGGTTCAGCATAGAGGACCGGGTAGTCCACTTCATTGGACTCCGGGTCCACCGGCCAGGCCAGCTGTTCCTCGCCGAGGCGGAACTGCGCGTCGACGCCGGCCGGGATGTTGCCGCGCGGGTCCTGCCGGTGCCAGGCGCCGTCGAGCCGCACGGCGACCAGGCCGTGCAAGGAGTAGCCGCTGGTGTTGTCGTCCCGCAGGCGCTGGTAGCAGAACCCCGTCGGGATGTCCTCGGCTCGCAGCAGGGCGGCCAGCGCGTGGGACTTGGCGGTGCAGATGCCGGTCCGTTCGCGCAGCACGTCGGAGGCGCGCCAGGTGACCTCCATGCGGCCGGAGTCCTGCGAGTGCGGAATGGTGTCGCGCACGAACTCGAAGGCGGCGCGTGCGTAGGCGTACGTATCGGCGGATGTTTTTGCGAGAGCGGCCGCCGTCTCGCGGACCAGCGGATGATGGTGGTCGACGACCTCGTCCGCCGCCAAGTACGCAGACAGGTCGGGGTTTTCCTGGATCAGCTGCATGTCACGGGAGCATAGGAATACGGCCGCCCGTACGTCAATGACTTTACGGTCGACCGTATATCTATGCAGCTTTATGCAGTGGGAGAGGCAGCCGTCAGCGGGCCATCTCCTCCTTGAGTGCCGCCAGGAACCCGTCCACGTCCTCCTGACGGGTGTCGAACGCGCACATCCAGCGGACGTCGCCCGCCGCCTCGTCCCAGAAGTAGAAGCGGTACTTCTTCTGGAGGCGCTCGCTCACGTCGTGCGGCAGGCGGGCGAAGACGGCGTTGGCCTGCACGGGGTAGAGGATCTCCACGCCGGGCACGGAGCGGACACCCTCGGCGAGGCGCTGTGCCATCTCGTTGGCGTGCCGGGCGTTGCGCAGCCACAGGTCCTTGGCGAGCAGGGCCTCCAGCTGCACCGACACGAAGCGCATCTTCGAGGCGAGCTGCATCGACATCTTGCGCAGGTGCTTCATGTGGCGCACGGCGTCCTGGTTGATGACCACGACGGCCTCGCCGAACAGCGCGCCGTTCTTGGTGCCGCCGAGCGACAGGATGTCGACGCCGACCGCGTTCGTGAACGTCCGCATCGGGACGTCGAGCGCGGCGGCGGCGTTGGCTATCCGGGAGCCGTCGAGGTGCACCTTCATGCCGAGGCGGTGCGCGTGGTCGCAGATCGCGCGGATCTCGTCGGGCGTGTACAGCGTGCCCAGTTCGGTGTTCTGCGCGATCGAGACGACCTGCGGCATCGCGCGGTGCTCGTCGTCCCAGCCGAACGCCTGCTTGTCGATCAGCTCGGGGGTGAGCTTGCCGTCCGGCGTGGGCACGGTGAGCAGCTTGAGGCCTGCCATGCGCTCGGGGGCACCGCCCTCGTCCACGTTGATGTGCGCGGACTCGGCGCAGATCACCGCGCCCCAGCGGTCGGCGAGCGCCTGGAGCGCGACGACGTTGGCGCCCGTGCCGTTGAAGACGGGGAAGGCCTCGGCGGTCGGTCCGAAGTGGCCGCGGATCACCTGCTGGAGACTGGCCGTGTAGTCGTCCTCGCCGTACGCGATCTGGTGACCGCCGTTGGCGAGGGCGAGGGCGGCCATGACCTCCGGGTGCGCGCCCGCGTAGTTGTCGCTGGCGAAGCCGCGGACGTCCGGGTCGTGGTGGCGCCGGGCGTCCGTCCTCGGCGGGTTCACGGCTTCTCGGGCGGCAGCGGTCACGGCTTCTCGGTCAGCCACAGGCGGTTTCCGTTCACTTCCTTGGCAGGCTTCTCCCAGACACCGGCGATGGCCTCGGCCAGCTCCTTGACGTCCGTGAAGCCCGCGAACTTCGCGTCGGGCTTGGCCTCGCGCATCGCGTCGTGCACCAACGCCTTGACCACCAGGATGGCAGCCGCCGCGCGCGGTCCTTCGTCGCCCCCCGCCTTGCGGAAGGCGTCGGCGAGGGCGAGCGTCCAGGCCTCGGCCGCCGCCTTGGAGGCGGCGTACGCCGCGTTGCCCGCGGTCGGCTTCGACGCGCCCGCCGCACTGATCAGCAGGTAGCGGCCGCGGTCGCTGCGCCGCAGGCCCTCCTCGAAGGCGAGGGAGGTGTGCTGCACGGTGCGGATCAGGAGGTTTTCCAGGTGGTCCCAGTCCTCGAGCTTGGTCTCGGCGAAGCTCTTGCTGCCGCGCCAGCCGCCGACGAGGTGCACCAGGCCGTCGATCCGGCCGAACTCCTTCTCCGTGCGCGTCGCCCACTCGCGGGCGGCGCTCAGATCGAGGAGGTCGACCGTGTCGCCGACGACGGTCGCCCCGCCGTGCGCGTACCGCGCGGCGTCCACGGCCTCGGCGAGGCGGGCGGGATCGGCGTCGGAGGCCACGACCGTGGCACCGGCCTCCGCGAGCCTCAGCAGGGTGGCGCGTCCCGCGGGTCCGGCGGCTCCCGCCACCGCGACCACGGCTCCATCGAGTGCGGACATCTTCCTCGCCTCCTCCTGGCGGCCGCTCACGCGGCGGCCTTCTCGGCGCCCGTGGAAGCGGTGATCCCCTTGGTGGAGGCGATCACGTGCTTCAGCTTCTTGGAGAGCGCCTCATAAAACATGCTGAGCGGAAACTCGTCGGGAAGCACCTCGTCGACGAGTTTGCGCGGCGGCAGCGACGTGTCAAGGGCGTCCGGGCCCTTGGCCCAGCGCGAGCCGGGGTGCGGGGCGAGATAGGTGGACACCAGGTCGTACGCGGCGAACCAGTGGACCAGCTTGGGGCGGTCGATGCCCGCGCGGTAGAGGTCCTCGATCTCGCCGCAGAGCTGGTTGGTGACCTCCGGCGCGCGCTGCCAGTCGATCCTGAGCTGGTTGTCGGTCCAGCGGACCACGTCGTGCTTGTGGAGGTAGGCGAAGAGGAGCTGGCCTCCGAGCCCGTCGTAGTTCTTCACGCGGTCGCCGGTGACCGGGAAGCGGAACATCCGGTCGAAGAGGACGGCGTACTGCACGTCGCGTGCCTGCGGGACACCCTCGGCCTCCAGCTTCACGGCCTCCTTGAAGGCGGTGAGGTCGCAGCGCAGCTCCTCGAGGCCGTACATCCAGAACGGCTGGCGCTGCTTGATCATGAAGGGGTCGAACGGCAGGTCACCGTGGCTGTGGGTGCGGTCGTGGACCATGTCCCACAGGACGAACGCCTGCTGGCAGCGGTCCTGGTCGCCGACCATCGCGCGGATGTCGTCGGGCAGTTCGAGCCCGAGGAGGTCCACGGCGGCCTCGGTGACGCGGCGGAAGCGGGCCGCCTCGCGGTCGCAGAAGATGCCGCCCCAGGAGAAGCGCTCGGGGGCCTCGCGCACGGCGATGGTCTCGGGGAAGAGGACGGCGGAGTTGGTGTCGTACCCGGCGGTGAAGTCCTCGAAGGTGATGCCGCAGAACAGCGGGTTGTCGTAGCGCGTGCGCTCGAGCTCGGCCAGCCAGTCGGGCCAGACCATGCGCAGCACGACCGCTTCGAGGTTGCGGTCGGGGTTGCCGTTCTGCGTGTACATCGGGAAGACGACCAGGTGCTGGAGGCCGTCCCTGCGGTTCGCCGCGGGCTGGAAGGCGAGCAGCGAGTCGAGGAAGTCCGGCACGGCGAAGCCGCCCTCGGACCAGCGGCGCAGGTCCGCGACGAGCGCGCGGTGGTACGCGGCGTCGTGCGGAAGGAGCGGGGAGAGCTCCTCGACCGCTGATATCACGCGGTCCACGGCGAGCTCGGCGATGCTCTTCGCCGGGGCGCCGGCCGCCTCGAAGTCGATGGAGCCGTCGGGCGACTGCCAGGGCCGGATCTCCTCCACGGCACCCTTGAGCACCGGCCACGCCGGGTGGTCCACCACCCGCTCACCGGGCTCGGCGGCGGAAAGAACCGCGCCCTCCGTGCCCGACTGCACAAGAATTTCCGTCATGCCCCATCCTCCCCGGGAGAACCTCGCGTCAGGACACCGTATGCATGCGAGGTTCTCCGGGACAAGGGGGGTCTCCGTAAATTATCCTGCGCCACCCCCATCGACACCGCTGTTTTTCCTGCCGCCCGCCGCTGACTCAATCGCTTCTGCCGCTTCCTGCAGTGCCTTCGCCGCGTCGGGGAGTACGTCGGGGAAGCCGAGGAAGCCGTGGAACATGTGGGGGTAGTGGGCGGGGGTGACCTCCACTCCGGCTGCCCTCAGGCGCTCGGCGTACGCCAGCCCCTCGTCGCGCAGCGGGTCGCAGCCGGCCGTGAGGAGGTGCGCGGGCGGCAGCCCGGTGAGGTCGGCGGCCCGCAGCGGCGAGGCGAGGGGGTGCGTGCCGTCGCCGTCGGGCCCGAGGTACTGCTCCCAGAACCAGCGCATGTGCGCGGCGGTCAGGAAGTACCCGTCCGCGTTCTCCCGGTAGGAGACGGTGTCCTGGGCGGCATCCAGGACGGGATAGAGCAGGACCTGCAGCGCGACCGCGGGTCCGCCCGCGTCCCTCGCTCTGAGGGTCACGGCGGCCGCAAGCCCGCCTCCGCTGCTGTCCCCCGCCGTGACGAGGGCGCCCGGGTCACCGCCGAGGGCGGCGCTCTCACCGGCGGCCCAGCACAGCGCCGCGTACGCGTCGTCGACGGCGGCCGGGAACCGGTGTTCGGGGGCGAGGCGGTAGCCGACGGAGACGACGACGGCACCGGAACGGGCGGCCAGACCGCGGACCGTGGCGTCGTGGGAGTCGAGGCCGCAGAGGGTGTAGCCGCCGCCGTGGAAGAAGACGACGGTGGGGCGGGGGTGCGGGTGTTGATGTGCGTCCGGGTGCGGGAGGTAGACGCGTACGGGGATGTCGGGTGCGCCCGGCGGGCCCGGGATCGTCCTGTCCGTGACCGCTCCGACGGCTGGCGGCGTCTTTGTCGAGGCGGGCGAGGCAGGCGCGGCAGGCGCGGCAGGCGCGGCAGGCGCGGCAGGCGCGGCAGCCAGGATCCGCCGGGCCTCGACGGCGTCGGTGACGGTGCCGCCGAGGTCGGGGAAGGCTGCGGTCAGGGCGTCCACAAGGGGGCGGGCGAGGGGGTCGAGGCGGTCCGGGGGCCCGGCGGGCTCGGGCGGCATCAGGTCAGGGCCGTGCCGGCCGCCGCCGCTTCCCGTTCCCGGGCGCGGAAGTGCGGGATGACCTTCTCGCCCCACTGCCGCAAGGTTTCCAGGCAGGCTTCCTGCGGGACGGTGCCCATCTGGACGAGGCACATGATCTCGTCGGCCCCGGCGTCGCGGAGCCGCTCCACGTAGGCGATGGCGTCGTCGGCGGTGCCGTACGCGTGGTCGGCGTTGAACGTGGCGGTCGAGGCGGGCCGCACCGGAATGTTCTGCTCGTGCAGGCGTGCCACGACCTGCTCGGCGGCCTTGCGCATCTCGGCGGCCTCGTCGCTGCCCTCGACCACCGCCTCGTCGGGCAGGCCGGCGCCGCCGTACCAGTGCCCGATGGACTGCGCGAAGAACCGCTGGCCGCGGATGCCGATGCGCCGTGCCGCCTCCCGGTCGTCGAGCACGACCGTCGGACAGAGCACGGAGAAGTGGTCGTTGACGACGCTCGACACGAGGCGGGCGTCGGTGCGGGCCGCGACGGCGGCGTCGTACGCCTGCCGCATCCCGGCGATCGACTCGGGCCCCGCGAAGCCCATCACCAGGGCGCCGATGCCGAGTTCGGCCGCCTGCGTCAGCGTCTCGGTCCTGCTGCACGCGAGGAAGAGCGGCGGGTGCGGGGTCTGCTTCGGGCGCGGCAGGATCGGGTGCGGGGCGATGTCGAGGAGCTCGCCGTGGTGCTCCAACTCCTCCTTCTCCCACGCTTTCCCGATGATCCGCAGCGCTTCCTCGACCTCTTGGGCCGTACGCTCCCTGTCCACTCCGCAGAGCGACGTCTCCTGCTCCGTGCCGCCCCGCCCGGCGCCCAGGTCGAGCCGCCCTCCGGAGAGCAGGTCCAGCATGGCGGCGCGCTCGGCGACCCTCGCCGGGTGGTTGAAGTTGAACGGCATGCAGACGACGCCGTGGCCGATCCGGATGGTGCTGGTGCGTGCGGCGACCCAGGTCAGGAAGATTTCCGGCGCACTCATGTGTGCGTACCACTTGAGGGAGTGGTGCTCGACCGCCCAGACGCGGTCGAACCCCATCTCCTCCGCGAGCACGGCCTGTTCGACGCTGTCGTGGATGACCTGATGCTCGCGCTCGACGGCCGGATCGGCGAGCTGCGCCTCGAAGATGACGGAGAACTTCACGTGCCCTCCAGGGAGTTGTGCCGTTACGGCATGGCCCTTGGTGTTTCGATTAGTCATATGACTAGCCGTCAGGTCGTGAAGTGGCAAGGGCTATGGCGCGGTGTCCGCGAAGGGGGCGCCCGGGGTGAAGGCGCGGGTCGCGAAGCGTTCGCCTATGCGGCGGTGGGTGGCGGCGTCCGGGTGGAGGTCGTCGGGGAGGGGGAGCTCCTCGGCGTCGTCGGGGCCGTACAGGTCGCGGCCGTCGAGGTAGTGGAGGTTCGGGTCATCGGCGGAGCGCTGCTTCACGATGCGGGCCAGCTCGTCGCGGATGACGTTGAGAGTGAGCTTGCCGGTCGCGCGTTCCGCGGGGTCGCCCATGGCCTTGAAGCGGAGCCGCCCCTCGCCGAAGTTGCTGAAGTCGGGCGCGCTGGGCCCGGGGGTGTCCTCGTGGATGGGGCACAGGATCGGCGAGACGACCAGCAGGGGCACTTCCGGGTGCCCCTCGCGGATGGTGTCGAGGAAGCCGTGCACCGCGGGGGCGAACGCGCGCAGCCGCATCACGTCGGCGTTGACCACATTGATGCCGATCTTGACGCTGATCAGGTCGGCGGGGGTGTCCCGCAGGGTTCGCGCGGTGAACGGGTCGAGCAGGGCACTGCCGGCCAGACCGAGGTTGATCAGCTCCACACCGCCGAGCGACGCGGCGAGCGCGGGCCACGTGGTGGTGGGGCTCGCGGCGTCGGAACCGTGGCTGATCGAACTGCCGTGGTGCAGCCACACCTTGCGGCCCGGGTCGCGTGCGGGCTCGACGGGGGCGTCGGTGCGCAGGGCGATGAGCTCGGTGGTCTCGTTGTGCGGCAGCCAGATCTCGACGTCCTTCATGCCGTCGGGCAAGTCGGCGAAGCGCAGGGTGCCGGGCTCCCCGGCGGTGCGCTCGGCGGTTCCCGCGGTCATGTCGATGGTCAGGACGTGGCCGCCTGCCACGGTCGCGCTGCCGGCCGGGCGGCCGTCGACGAGCAGATCGTAGATGCCGTCGGGGCGGGGCGGTGCGCCCACGTAGGACCGCTTCGTGGGCAGCGTGTCGAGCTCGATTTCGGTGGCCCGGGTGCGGAACGCCAGGCGTACGCCGGAGGGCTGGGACTCGGCCATGGCGAGCTGGCCGTCGGTGTTCTGGGCGCGGGCCCAGGCGGGGAGCCGGTGCGGCAGTACGCCGTGCTCGGTCTGTTCCACGTCGAGCGCGCCGCGCAGCAGCTCGGCAGTGATGGGGGTGGTGGTCCAGTGGTGGTGTTCGGTATGCATTGCCTCAACCTGTTGATCAAGTGTGTGGACGGGGTGGCTAGGCGGACGGTGCGGGCCAGTTGCGCAACAGTGCGTCAAGGGCGTCAATGACGCGCGTCCATGTCTCCTGCGAATCGGGCGCGCTGTGGCTGAACCCGCCCGCGAGCTCCAGGCTCACGTAGCCGTGGAAGACGCTGCCGAGGAGGCGGACCGCGTGCGTCTGGTCGGGTTCCGTCAGGTCGTACCCGCGCAGGATGGCCCGGGTCATCTCCGCGTGCCGGCCACCGGCGCTGGCGGCGGCCGCCTCGGGGGTGAGCCGCAGCTGGGCGGCGGCGTAGCGGCCGGGGTGTTCCCGGGCGTAGTCGCGGTAGACGTTCGCCAGGGCGGCCAGCGCGTCCTTGCCCGCCCGGCCTGCCAGCGCGTCGGCACCCCGGTCGGCGAGCTCGGCGAGGGCGAGCAGGGCGATCCCGGTCTTGAGGTCCTGGGAGTTCTTGACGTGCGAGTACAGGCTCGCGACCTTGACGTCGAAGCGGCGGGCGAGCGCCGAGACGGTCACCTGGTCGAAGCCGACCTCGTCGGCCAGCTCGGCCCCTGCCCGGACCAGACGTTCCGTGGTCAGCCCCACGCGCACCATGACGTTCCCCTCTCTCGACATAAGCGATTATGCATTTGCCTAAGACCTTTAGGCAAATGGCCATGTCGATTAGGGGCTGCGTCGGCCGCGCCGAGCGGCTAGGTGCCCGTGATCCGCTTCTCGAACCAGTGGTGGGCGTAGGGCTCGTCGTTGAACGCAGGGACCTCCTGGAAGCCGCAGGAGTGGTACAGGCCGATCGCCGCGTCCAGCGCCTTGTTGGTGTCGAGTCGCAGGACGTCGCGGCCGTGGCGGGCGGCCAGCGCCTCCAGTTCGGTGAGGAAGCGCCGCCCCAGGCCGAGCCCGCGCGCCTCGGGCGCGACCCACATCCGTTTGATCTCGGCCGGGGCGTCGGCCGGCAGCTTGAGGCCGGCGCAGCCGACGGGCTCGCCGTGCGCCCTGGCGACCAGGAACAGGCCGTGCGGCGGCCGCAGCCCGCCCGCGTCGGGCAGCAGGCTCTGCGCGGGGTCGAAGCCGGTGTCGAAGCGCTCCTGCAGCTCGGTGAAGTAGGACCGCAGGCAGTACTGGGCGTCCGGATGGTCGGGGTCGACGGCGTCCAGGGTGACCGTTCCCGCGGTGAGCAGCCGGTCGACCTCGGCCATGGCGGCGACCAGCCGGGCGCGCTGCGCGGTGTTGAGCGGCCGCAGGAGGGAGTCCGCGAGTTCGTCGCTGCGCTCGTCGAGCAGGGCGCGCTCGGCGCGGCCCGCGTCGGTCAGCCGGACCGTGCGGACCCTGCGGTCGCCGTGGTGCGGCTCCACCGACACCAGACCGTCGGCCTCCAGGGCGCGCAGCAGGCGGCTGACGTAGCCGGAGTCGAGGCCGAGGCGCTCGCGCAGCCGGCGTACGTCCTGCCCCCGGTCCCCCACCTCCCAGAGCAGGCGGGCCTCGCCGATGGGGCGGTCGCGGCCCAGATAGTTGTCGTGGAGCACGCCCACGCGCTGGGTGACGGCGCGATTGAACCGCCGCACCTGATCGATTTCGGTCTGCCCGGCATCCATTCTCTGACCTTAGTCAGAGAATGGATGCCGAGGCGAGCGAAATGACTCCTCCGGATCAGGGCACCGTGATGTGGCCCGGGGCGGGCAGGCGCGGCGCGGTGGCGGGTTCGTGGATGTCCGCGAGGGCCATGAAGAGCAGGGCGACGGCGAGGGCGCCGGGGTCCGGCACGCCGAGGGCGTGGTCGCCCACGTAGCTGGCGCGGCCGCGCCGGGGGCGCAGGGACGCGGTGGCCAGGGCGCCGCGGATGGCCGCCTGGGCCGCGTCGGTGAGCGGAGCCTCGGCCTCGGTGGTGTTCCGTGCCGCAGCCAGGGATTCGGCGGCGGGTGCGAGCGCGTCGACCAGCGTGCAGTCGCCGGGGACCGCGCCGCCCACCCGGTGGATGGCGGCGTGGCCGGCCGCGGCGACCTCCGCGAGCGCGGTGACGGACGGCGCCCCGCCGTCCGCCGGCGACGCGGCGGCCAGGTGCTGGAAGAGGAGCCCGAACAGGGGGCCGCTGGTGCCCCCGACGTCGTTGAGGAAGGCATCGGCCAGCGCTGTCGTGCCGTCCACGCCGGTCTCGTCGGCCAGCTTCACCGCACGGCGTACGCCGCCCGCGAGGTTGTCGCCGAAGTCGCCGTCGCCGACGAGCTGATCGAGCTTGGTGAGGTTGTCGCGCACCTGCGTGACGGTGAGGGCGTAGCGGTCGAGCAGGGCACGGTCGCCGCCCTTGCCCTGCGCGGGAGCCGGGGAGCTGGCGGGCGTCCGCACCGGCGACGCGGGCTCGCCCGGGGCGAGCGAGGGGCGCGGCAGGACGAGCGGGGTCCGGGTAGGAGCGGTCCACAGGTCGGCCCACCCGTCCTCGAGCCGCGTGAGGGTGAGCGAGAAGCCGGCCATGTCCAGGGCCGCGGTGAAGGTGCCGGGGACGACGAGGACCGGCCGCAGGCCGCGGGCGGTGAGTTCGTCGCTCAGCAGCACGGCGATGGCGTTGAGCTCCAGCTCGGTGGTGGCGCCGAGGCCGTTGACGAGGGCGAGCACCTCGTCGGGGCCGTCGGGCAGCGCGTCGAGGAGGTCGTCCGTCATGCGCCGGACGAGGTCGCCGATCGCGGGCCGGGCGATGGTGCGGGTGCCGCGCTCGCCGTGGATGCCCACTCCGTAGTCGAGGGTTCCCTGCTCCAGCGCGAACGCGGGGCTCACCGTGGTGGGCGACGTCTGGGCGCGGGCCGCGACGGCGATGCTGCGGGACCGGGCCACGATCCGGCGGCCCAGATCGGCGAGCTCCTCCAGCGTCGCGCCCCGGTCGGCCGCCGCGCCCAGGAGCTTCTCGACGACGACGGTGGCGGCGGTGCCCCGGCGGCCGGTCGCGCTGTCCGCGCTGTCGGTGGCCAGGTCGTCGTCGACCAGCACCGTGGCGACGGGGATCCCGTCGTGGCGCAGGCGCTCCGCCGCGATCTGGAAGTTGATGACGTCGCCGGTGTAGTTCTTGACGATGTGCAGGACGCCGTCGCTCTTGGCGGCGGCCGCGCTCGCCTCGTAGATCTGCCGGTTGTGCGGGGAGGCGAAGATCTCGCCGGGACAGACGGCGTCCAGGCCGCCCCGCCCCAGGAGCCCGGTGTGCAGCGGCTCGTGCCCGGAGCCACCGCCGGAGACCAGAGCGACCGTGCGGGCCGGGTCGGCGTCGCGCGCCCGCAGATAGAGCGGGCTGCTGTTCACCTCGATCAACCCGGAATGCGCGAGGGCCAGCCCGCGGGCGGCGGTCAGCACGGCATCGTTCTCCGGCAGGAAGTGGCTCATCGGGCTCTCCGTAGGTGTGCGGTGGTGCGGGGCGTACGCGAGCGGCCGGGGTGCGTACGACGGGCGTGGAACGTACAACGTACGACTGCTCCTGCCACCCGGCACTGCAAGGTTCCGGCCACGCCGGGCGGCGTGGCGCTCACCATGGCCGTCCGCCCCGCCCCAAGGTCGGCACTCGGGGATACCGGCACTCTCGCGTTCCGGTCGCCGGGCCCCTGTGCGAGGCTGACACCGTGCACCGGCACGGGCGGCGATCCGTGGCGGGCGCGCGGACTCTTCGTACGACAGCCCCATCTTTGCGAGGTCTTTACAGTTGCTGGACGCGCGACGCGAGGATCTCGGACGGATGCTGCGCGCCTGGCGGATGGCGCGGGACCCCGCGCTGCTGCCCGGCCCCGTGCCCTTCCGCGGCCACCGGAGATACCTCACCCAGCTCGACATGGCCCTGCTCCTCGGGGTCTCCGAACGCTGGTACCGCGCCTTGGAGCGCGGCGAGGACCGTAAGTACGCGCCCGAGATGATCGCCGGTGTCGCGCGCATCCTGGACCTCTCGCCCCGGCAGGCGACGGCTCTCTATCGCGGCACCGGCCACCAGCCGCCGCGTCGGCGAGCCGAGGGCGCGCGGCCGGACGCCGCGCTCCTCGATCTGATGCACCAGCAGCGGCGGGTGAGCTGCATCTGTGACCAGGCCTGGGACGTGGTCGCCGCCAACGCCGTGGCGGCGCGCCACTGCCCCTGGCTGGCCCGCGCCGATGCCAACGCCATGACCTGGGCGTTCTCTCCGGAGGCGCGGTATCAGCTGCGCGACTGGGACACGAAGTGGGCCGCCCCGCTGCTCGGGCGGCTGCGCCTCGACTGGCAGCGTTGGCCGGACAACGAGCGCCTGGACGAGGTGGTGCGGACCGTACGGCGCGAGCCGGGCGTCGCCGAGCTGTGGGAGCGCACGGCCGACGTCCGGGGTCCTTCGGACGACGCGGCACTTCCCATGTACTTCCCGCTGGTGGCGCCCGACCCGGTCGACGTGCGCGTCGCGGCCTACGGCCGGTTCGGCGACACGTCGCTGCGCTGGCTGGTCCTCACCCCGGTGGACCCGGCCGTCACGTTTCCCTGAGTTCCGTGGGCGGGCTACGCCGCGCCCGGCGGCGGGCCCGCGAGACCAGCAGCACGATGCCGAGGACCGCCCCCGCCCCGGCATAGCCGACGACCATGTCCTGCTGGGCGGGGGACTCGCTGATGTGGGCGACGCCCTGCGCCGACACCCAGACGCGGTCGCCGGTGATGCTGCTCGTCCCCTCCCCCTCCTCGTCCCACTCGCCGTCCTCCGGGACGCCCCGGACGGCGCCGCGCACCGTGCGGCCCTGCGGGTCCTGCCACGCGAAGTGGTCCAGCTCGTCCCCTTCGGTGACCGTCGCCCAGTACCCGGAGAGGTAGGTGTCGGTGGCGACGAGCGCGTGGCGCAGCGGTACGGCGAAGGCCACCAGGACGGCCGCCCACACCACCACTGTGAGAACCCTGCGGATTCCGCTCCGGCTCCCCCTCCGCGTACGCCGACCACCGCTCACACCGTGTCTCCCGCCCCGTGTCCACCCGCAGCCCTCGCCGGGGTGTCACGATACGGCCGTCAGCCGGGCAGGCCGGCGAGCCAGTCGACCAGCAGCCGGTTGACCTGCTCGGGGCGTTCCTGCTGGAGCCAGTGGCCGCAGCCGTCGAGGATGTGCGAGGAGCGCAGGCCGGGCAGCGTCTCGGGGAAGGCCGCGATCGCGTCGGCGAGCCAGGTGGTCGAGGCGTCCAGTGCGCCGCCGACGAACAGGGACGGCTGGGTGAGCGGGGCGCCCGCGTAGCCGGGGGTGAGGTCCTCCCAGTCGCGGTCCATGTTCCGGTAGCGGTTGAGCGCGCCGGTCAGGCCGGTCCGCTCGAACTCCCCGGCGTAGACGTCGAGGTCGGGCCCGGTGAGCCAGCCGGGCAGCGGCCCGCCGGGGAACCGGTCCCGCAGCCGTCCGCCACGGGCCGCGAAGTGCGGGTCCGGCGCGTCGGGACCCGGCATGGTGTCGCCGGAGAACGCGGCGTAGAAGCCCGCGAGCCAGCCCCGGACGTCGGGTTCGATCTCGCCCTCGGCGCGGCCGGGCTCCTGGAAGTACGCGACGTAGAACTCCTCGTCGCCGCCCATTCCCGCGAACACGTCGCTGGGGCGCGGGCCGCCCGGCGGCGTGTAGGGGACGCTCAGCAGGCCGACCGCGCGGAAGACGTCCGGCCTGACGAGCGCGGCGTGCGCGGCGACGGTCGCGCCCCAGTCGTGCCCGACGACCACCGCGGTCTCCTCGCCGAGCGCGCGCACCACGGAGACGCTGTCCTCGACGAGGTCGAGCATCCGGTACGCGGAGATCTCCGCGGGCCTCGACGAGCGGCCGTAGCCGCGCACGTCGACGGCGACCGCGCGGTACCCGGCCGCGGCGAGGGCCGGCAGCTGGTGGCGCCAGGAGTACCAGGACTCGGGGAAGCCGTGCACCAGCAGGACGAGGGGGCCCGTGCCCTGTTCCACCAGGTGGATTCGGCCTGCCGGCGAGGGGACCAGCCGGTGGGTGCGGTCGGTGGCGGTCGGTGGCTGGGTCAGGGTCATGAATCCTCCTGGCGGCGTGGGCCCTTGGGGGGCTCCGGCGGCGGCTCCGGCCACGATCATGCGGGGCGCGCCGGCCGGGGGACGAGGGTCGTTGCCGTTCCGGCAAATTTCCGGCACGGCGGTACGGGCTGCGGTACGGGCCCGAGCCACCTCCCCACCGACTACGGAACGATCGAGTCCACGTATCCGCCGTCGACCCGCACCGCGCCGCCCGTCGTCGCCGACGCCAGCGGTGAGCTGAGGTAGACGACCATGTGCGCGATCTCCTCAGGCTCGATGAGCCGCTGGATCAGCGACTGGGGGCGGTGCTCGGTCATGAACTTCCGCTGCGCCTCGTCCCAGGGCAGGGCCCGGTCCACCAGTTCGTAGACGAAGTCCTCGACGCCGCCCGTGTGCGTCGGCCCCGCGATCACGGAGTTGACGGTGACACCCGAACCCGCCGCCTCCTTCGCGAAGCCCCGGGAGACCGCGAGCAGCGCGGTCTTCGACGTGCCGTAGTGGATCATCTCCGCGGGCGTGACGAGCGCCGAGTCGCTGGCGATGTTCTGGATCCGCCCCCAGGAACGGTCCTTCATGCCCGGCAGGTAGTGGCGGATCATCCGCACCGCCGTCAGGACGTTGACCTCGAAGTAGCGGCGCCATTCGGCGTCGGTGATGTCGAGGGCGGGCTCGGCGCCGAAGATTCCGAGGTTGTTGACGAGGATGTCGGTGTGCGGCACCGCTTCGAAGACCTGCCGGGCGCCGTCGTCGGTGGAGATGTCACCCGGCGCGGGGATGAACTCGGCGCCGCCGCACTCCCCTTTCAGCCGGTCGACGGCGGCGTCGACCGAGCCGCGGGAGCGGCCGTTGACCGCGACGCGGGCGCCGGCGCGGGCCAGGCCCACGGCGATCGCGGCGCCGATGCCCTGGGTGGAGCCGGTGACGAGCGCGGTCTTGCCGGAGAGATCGACGAGCACGGTGCGTACCTCCTGGAACGGTTGCCGGACGGGGCGCTTCACCCCGATGTCCACTCCCCCGCCCCAGTCATACGTCAAGTCCGGTCCCTGCGCCGGGGGTTGACACGCCCTGTGGCCGGAATACGTTACATGCAACATGGAACATGCCGTCGAACAACCGGGGGCTCTGTGCCACACACCAGTGATCAACGTCCGCGTCCGTGCGATCTCCTGCTGTCGCACGGCCATGTGGTCACCGTCGACGACCGCCGGGCGGTGTACGAGCCGGGGTCGGTCGCCGTCGTGGGCGGCCGTATCGCGGCCGTGGGGCCCGCCGCCGAGGTCGACGCGGTCTGGCGGGCGGCCCGGACCGTGGACTGCCGGGGCCGGGCCGTGCTGCCGGGCTTCACCGACGGGCACACCCATCTGTTCCAGTCCCTCGCCCGCGGCCTGGGCGAGGGGCTGCCCATCTGGCCGTGGCTGTGCGAATTCATGTGGCCGTACTCCATCGCCATGGGCCCGGACGACGCCCGGGTCGCGGCGACGCTCGGCGCGGTGGAGGCGCTGCGCTCGGGGATCACGAGGGTCGTCGACAACCATTACGCGCCCACGGACGCCGAGACGGTCCTCGCCGTGGCCGACGCGGTCGAGTCGGTGGGCCTGCGGGGCGCGGTCGCCCGCGGCATGCTGGGCGACCGGACAGCCGTGGCGGCGGCGCGGCGCCTGCCCGAGGAACTGTTCCGTCACTCCACCGCCGAGGAACTGGAGCTCACCCGCGAGTGCCTGACGAGGCGTCCGCCGGGGTCGAGGGTGAGCGTGTGGCCCGCCCCGCTGAACCTCAGCTATGTGGACCAGAAGCTGGTCACCGGCGCGGTGGCGCTGGCCGAGGAGTTCAACACGCGCTGGCACACGCACTGTTGTGAGGGCGCGAAGGATCCGGCGAGCTACCGGGAGGCGTACGGCCTGCGTCCCGTGGAGTGGCTCGAACGGGCGGGGCTGCTCGACGAGCGGGCGACGCTCGCCCACGCCGTGTGGCTGGACGACGACGAGATCTCCTGGCTGGGCGAGCGCGGGGCGGGGGTCGCCCACAATCCGGCGTCCAACGCGTACCTCGCCTCGGGGGTCATGCGGCTGCGGGCGCTGCGGGAGGCGGGGGCCGTGGTGTCGCTCGGCACGGACGGGCCCGCCGCGGGGCACCGGCAGGACATGTTCGAGGTGATGAAGCAGGCCCTGTTCGGTCAGCGCCAGCACACCTCGGACCCGGCGGCGCTGCGGGCCGAGGAAGCCCTGGAGCTGGCGACGCGCGAGGGCGGCAGGTACGCGGCGGTCGGCTCGGGGCCGATGCAGGTCGGCTCGGAGCCGATGGGCGTCGGCTCGGGGTCCGCGCACGTCGGCGCCGGGTCCACGCACGTCGGCGCGGGGTCGCTGTGCGTTGGTGCGCCTGCGGATCTCGTCGTTGTCGGCCTCGACCGGCCGCATCTGCGTCCGCTGCACCGCGTCGTGGCGACGCTCGTCTACGCGGCGCGCGGCGCGGACGTCGACATGACCATCGTCGACGGGCGGGTCGTCTTCGAAGACGGCCGCTGCCCGCTGGTCGACGAGGAAGCGCTGCTCGCCGAGGTCCAGGAGCGCGCCGACCACTTGGTGGAGCGGGCGTCCTTCGGCGGCCTGCGAACCCCCTGGCTGCGCTGAACTGCACTGAGCTGCGCTGAAGAGCCACTCCGTACGTCAGTCGACGCGTCTCCGGCTGCCCGTCCGCGGCCTCGTACGTGCGCCACAAGTCACGCCCCGTCGGGACGTCGGCTCACGCCCCATGGGCGGAGGGAGAACGCACATGCCGCACCGGAATCGAGCCCGAAACCGGGACCGTAACCGCGCAGCGCACCGGAAAGAGGCTCCGGACCCCGTCGAGGCCGTACCGTCCGTCTGGCGGCTCGGCGTCTACGGCCTGCAGCACGTCCTCGCCTTCTACGCCGGAGCCGTGGTCATGCCCCTGCTCGTCGCCGAGGGCATCGGCCTGTCGGGCGACGACATTGGCCTGCTCGTCAACGCCTCGCTTCTGACCTGCGGCATCGCCACCCTGCTGCAGTCCGTGGGGCTGCCGGGCATCGGCATCCGGCTGCCGGTCGTCCAGGGCACGTCGACGACCGCCGTCCCGTCGCTCGTCTCCGTGGGCCTCGCGGCGGGCGGTGCGCAGGCGGGGCTGCCGACGGTGTTCGGCGCGGTGATCGCCGCCGGGCTGGCGCTGTTCGTGATCGCGCCCGTCTTCAGCAGACTGGTGCGGTTCTTCCCGCCGCTGGTCACCGGCACCATCGTCACGATCGTGGGCATCACCCTGCTCGCGGTGGCCGCGCGGCAGGTCGGCGGCGGCGATCCGTCGGCCCGTTCCTTCGGTTCGCCCTCGCACCTGGGCCTTGCCGCGGTCACGTTGGCCGCGATCCTGCTCTTCAACAAGCTCTCGCGGGGGTTCCTCGCCACCGTCGCCGTCCTCGCGGGACTCGTCATCGGTACGGTGGTCGCCGCGCTCGCGGGCCGTACGGACTTCTCCGGGATCGGGGACTCCGCCTGGCTGGGGGTGGCGGCGCCCCTGCACTACGGCGCGCCACGGCTCGACGCGGTCGCCGTGCTCTCCATCTTCCTCGTGATGGTCATCATCGCGGTGGAGTCCATCGGGCAGTTCTTCGCCGTCGGGCGGATCGTGGGCCGGGAGGTGTCGGGCCGGCACGTCACGCGCGCCCTGCGGGCCGACGGCCTGGCCACGGCTGCGGCCGGCGCCCTCAACTCCTTTCCCAGCACGGTCTATTCGCAGAACATCGGGCTGATCCAGCTGACCCGGGTGAAGTCGCGCTGGATCGTCGCGGCGAGCGGCGTGATCATGATGCTGCTCGGTCTGGTGCCGAAGGTGGGGGCCGTGGTGGCGTCGATGCCGACGTCCGTGCTCGGCGGGGCGACGATCGTGCTGTTCTCGACGATCGCGGTGGTCGGTGTGCAGATACTCGGCCAGGCGGACCTGACGGACCAGCGCAACACCATCCTCGTCGCGGCCAGTGTCGGCGTCGGTTTCCTGCCGACCGCGTTCCCGCAGTTCGCCGAGCAGATGCCGGGGCGCCACCTGCATGCGCTCTTCGAGAGCGGCATCATCCTCGGCACCCTCACGGCGGTCCTGCTCAACCTCTTCTTCCACCATCTGAGGCTGCCGGGCCAGAAGAAGCCGCCGGGGCGGGAGGAGAAGGACGCGCGCTCCATTGACCGGTCAGAACATTACATGCAACATGAAGAACAGGTGGCCGGGTCCGGTGCACCGACCAAGGAGACGCCGTGACAAGGGAGTTGGGGATGTCCACGCAGAGGGCGGTGAATCCGGTGGCGGCGGGGAGCCTGCTGGCGGAGCGGGCGTACGAGGAGCTGAAGAGCGCCGTGCTCGCGGGCCGGCTGCGCCCCGGCGACGCCCTGTCGGTGCCCGCGCTGGCCGTGCAGATGGGCATCAGCCGCAGCCCCGTCCGCGAGGCCGTGCAGCGGCTCATCCACGACGGTCTCGCCACGCACGCCGCCCACCGGGGCGCCGTCGTCTCCACGGTCGACATCGAGGACGTGCGTCAGCTCTACGTCGTGCGTGAGGTGATGGAGGGCCTGGCGGCGCGGCTGGCGACGGAGCGTCTTGACGCCGCCACGGTCGACGAGCTGCGCCGCCTCCTGGAGCGCCACGAGGCCGTCGTCGCCTCGGAGTTCGACGAGCAGGCGCACGTCGAGATGGACATGGCGTACCACCGGCTGATCCGCGAGGTGGCGGGCAACGACCATCTGACCGCCGCCCTCGACACCATCCAGGGCAAGGCACATCTGGCCCTCCACTCGCTGTGGCGCAGCCCGCAGGCCCCGCGGCTCGCGGTCGACGAGCACCGGCGCATCTTCGAGGCGATGACGGCGGGCGACCCGGACGCCGCCGAGCAGGCCGCCCGGGACCACATCAGGCGCCTGCGGACCCGCCTCTCCCAGGCCGTGACGGCGGACCCGGCGCAGGACACGGACCGCAGGGCGGTACGCCCCATCGCGTAGCCGCGCGGCCCATCAGCCGTACCAGGGAAGGGATGTGACTGCCCGTGGACACCGCCACCGGTGTGCGTCGCGGCGTCGGCGAGAGCGTCCGCCGCCCCGACGGCAGGCTGAAGGTCCGTGGCGACTTCGCCTACGCGTCCGACCTGCGCTGGGACGGCATGGTGTGGGGCGCGACCCTGCGCAGCCCGCACCCCCACGCCCGCATCCTGCGCCTGGACGCCACCCGGGCGAGGCGGCTGCCGGGCGTGGTGGCGGTGCTCACCCACGAGGACGTGCCGGGGCGGCGGCGGTACGGGATGAAGGTCGCCGACCAGCCGGTGCTCGCCGAGGACCGCGTGCGCTATCACGGCGAGCCGGTCGCCCTGGTGGCCGCCGACCATCCAGAGACGGCCCGCCGGGCGCTGCGCCTCATCGAGGTGGAGTACGCGGAGCTGCCCGCGCTCACCGACCCCCGGCAGGCGCTCGACGGCACGGGTCCGCCGGTCCATGAGCGGCGGGTGGACGGCGGGCAGGGCAACGTCGTACGCCACGTCCGCATCCGGCACGGCGATCTGGCCGCCGCGCGGGCGTCGGCGGACGTGATGGTCTCGGGAACGTACGAGGTCGGGATGCAGGACCAGGCGTTCCTCGGCCCGGAGGCGGGGCTCGCGATACCGGGCGAGGACGGCGGCGTGGACGTGTACGTGTCCACGCAGTGGCTCCACGACGACCGGCACCAGGTGTGCGCGGCGCTCGGTCTGCCGCCCGAGAAGGTGCGGCTCACGCTGTCCGGCGTGGGCGGCGCCTTCGGTGGGCGCGAGGACGTGTCGGTGCAGATCCACGCGGCGCTCCTCGCGCTGAAGACGGGCCGCCCGGTGAAGATGAGCTACCACCGCGAGGAGTCCTTCTTCGGTCACGTGCACCGCCATCCGGCGCGGATGTGGTTCGAGCACGGTGCCACGCGCGAGGGCAGGCTCGTGTTCGTCAGGGCGCGGCTGCTCTTCGACGGCGGGGCGTACACCTCCACGTCGCAGGTCGTCATCGCGAACGGCTCGTACTTCGCGGCGGGCGCCTACGACGTGCCGCACGTCGAGATCGACGGCTACTCCGTCTTCACCAACAACCCTCCCTGCGGGGCGATGCGAGGCTTCGGGGCCGTCCAGTCGTGCTACGGCGTGGAGTCCAACCTCGACAAGCTGGCCCGTGAACTGCACGTAGATCCGGTCGAGTTACGCGTACGCAACGCCATGACGACCGGGACCGTGCTGCCGACCGGGCAGGCGGTGGACGGTCCCGCGCCCGCCGCGGAACTCCTCGAAAGGCTCCGCGCCCGCCCCCTCCCGGCCGCCGCCGATGGCCCCTTCGGGCTCCCCGGCGGCCTCAACAACACCTCGCACGGCGAGGGCGTCAGGCGTGGTGTCGGATACGCGATCGGGGTCAAGGCGATCGGCTTCTCCGGTGGCGTCGACGACCGCTCGGTGGCCCGCGTGCGGCTCTCCCTCGTGAACGGCGAACCCGTCGCCGAGGTCCACACGGCGGCGGCCGAGTGCGGGCAGGGCATCGTCACCGTCCAGGCACAGATCGTCCGCACCGAGCTCGGCGTGGACCGGGTCGTGGTCCTCCCCGCGGACACCCGGGTCGGCGACGCGGGCTCGGCATCCGCGTCGCGGATGACCTGGATGAGCGGGGGCGCGGTCCAGGGCGCCTGCGGGGAGCTGCGGGAACGGCTCGCCGGTCTCGGCGACCGTCCGCTCCCTGAGCTCCTCGCCGAGGCCGGTCCGCTGGAGGCGGAGTACGAGTTCGCGCACCGCCGCACGTACCCCGTCGACCCCGAGCGCGGGCAGGGCGACGCGCACATCGCGTTCGCGTTCGCGGCGCACCGGGCGGTCGTCGACGTGGACACCGACCTCGGCCTGGTGAAGGTGGTGGAGCTGGCCACCGCGCAGGATGTCGGCAAAGCGATGAATCCCCTGGCGGTGGAGGGGCAGATCGAGGGCGGCAGCGCGCAGGGGCTCGGCCTCGCCCTCATGGAGGAGCTGCGGATCTCCGACGGGCGGGTGCGCAATCCGTCCTTCACCGATTATCTGATCCCCACCATCGCGGACATGCCGCCCGTCCCCATCGACCTGCTCGAACTCCCGCACCCGGACGCGCCGTACGGCCTGAACGGCGTGGGCGAGCCGCCGACCCTGTCGTCGACCCCGGCGATCGTCAACGCGCTGCGCGACGCGACGGGCCTGGCTCTGCCCAGGGTGCCGGTGCGCTCCGAGGACATCATCGGGCCCGAGCACGCCCACGGCGCCGAGCGCTCCCACGCCCCCGAGCGCTCCCCCGACACGGAAGGGAGGTGAGGCGGGCCCTCCCCTGGGTCCCCGAACGGTCCACCACAGACACACGGTCGGCACCAGCCGGGAAGGAACGAGCACCTTGATCATCGACACCCATATGCACCCCACGAACATCGTGGACCAGGCGTGGCGGCACGACGGTTCCCCGTTCACGGGCGAGCGGACCATCGAGATGATGGACGGCCCGTACATGATCAACGGCAAGCCGCGCCGGATCGACTACGGCTGCATCATGCCGCCGCCCGGCAACAGCGTCTGGCAGGACGGGATGCGTACCGGCCGTGAAGGCATCCGTGACTACATGGCGTACATCACGGAACTGGTCCAGCGGTACCCGGACCGGTTCATCGGGAACTTCATGTACAACCCGCGCTTCGGGCCGGAGAACGGCGCGAAGGAGCTGGAGTTCCACGTCAAGGAGTACGGCTACAAGATGGTGAAGCTGCATGCCAACATGCATGCCTACCGTCCCGACCGGGCCCTGGACTGGCTCCGCCCCGTCCTGCGGGTCTGCGACAAGCTGGGGCTCGTCGTCCTGATCCACACCGGGGACGGGCCCTACTCCATTCCGACCCAGTTCTACCCGATCATCCGGGAGTTCAAGGACGTCAACTTCATCCTGGCGCACTTCGGGGTGCAGACGGGCGGGGTGTACTGCTTCGAGGCGCTGTACATGATCCTCGACTCGCCCAACGTGTACGGGGAGTCGGGCTGGCTGCTCCAGTCGCGGATCGTGGAGTTCGCCCAGCAGATGGAGCGCCACCAGCTGGTCTTCGGCACGGACTCACCGCCGAACGAACCGGGCATGTGGGCGCGGGAGTTGGAGGTGCTGTGCGGTCCGCCGCCGCAGGGCATGCACCTGTCCGAGGAGGACCTGGAGGGCTACCTCGGGAACAACATGGCCAAGCTGCTCGGCCTGAAGCCCACTCCCCCGCCGCGCGACCAGGCAGAGGCGCAGCTGCGGCTGAAGGACACGTACGCCTCGCCGGCCACGGTGTCGGGGCCGTAACCGCGCGTTCAGGGCCGCCCTCGGAACACCGGGGGCGGCCCGCCCTGCCCTCAGCCCGTCTGCACGGCGACGAGAAACGGACTTCCCCATGCGGCGCATCGGCCACCTCCTCCCCTCCACCTCACTCGGCGCCGAGCGCTGGGTGGCGCAGATCTGCGCGCCCCTCTCAGTGGAAGCCGTGCACCCCACAGCGCGGGCCACGCTGCCGGAGCAGCTGTGCGGTCCGGCGATCGCGGGCGCCCAGGCGGTCGAACTGGAGCGTGGTGCGGCGCAGTTGGCGCAGGCGGGCGCGGACGTCGTCGTGTGGAACGGCGGCTCGTGCGGGCTGCACGGCTTGGCGCACGCCCGGGCCGTCGTCCGCACGATCGAGGCCACGGCGGGCGTGCCGGCCTCCACGGTCACGCTCGGCCAGCTCGACCTCCTGGCCCGGCACGCCCTGCCCTCGCTGGCCCTGGTCACCGCGGGGTCACGGGAGAGCGCCGGGCGCGTCGCCGACACGTACGTCGCCGCGGGGCTGCGTGTCACCTCGGTCACCGCGCTCGGTCTGGGGACGCCTCGGGAGGCGGCGGAGCTGCCGGTGGCGCGGCTGCGGCGGCTGCTGCTCGACGCGCGGCACCGGCGACGCGCGGTGTCTGGTGGTGGCGGGCACGGAGCTGCCGGTGGCGCCGGTGGCGGCGCTCGTGGAGCGGGAGCTCGGCAAGCCGGTGTTCGACGGGGCGCGGGTCGCGGTGCACACGGGCATGGAGCTCCTCGGCCTGCATGTCAACTCCCCTGCTTGGGGCGGGCTGTTCGCCTCCGGCGTCCACGCGGGAGTGTGCTGTGACACGCACTGACGGGGCATCCGCCGAGGCGGCCACGTACACGAGCACGCAGGATCTGCGCGCGTTCCTGCGCGCCCACGGCCCCGAGCAGGCCGACGACGTACTGACCGTGGAGCGGGAGATCGAGGGCGAGGACGTGGCCGCGCTGGTCATGGAGCTCGCCGGTCGGGGCCGGGCCGACCTCCTTGTGTGCCCGCGGATCAAGGGGCTCGGCACGACGCTGATCACCAATGTCTTCGCCTCGCGGGACCGCATCGCCCGGCTGCTCGGCACCGACCGCGCGGGGCTGCACCGCGCCTACCAGGCGGCCGCCGCGCGCCGCCGGGAGCCGCGCGTGGTCGCCGACGGGCCGGTCATGGAGGTGGTGGAGGAGGGTGACGCGGTGGACCTCGGCACGCTGCCGCTCATCCGGCACTTCGCCTCCGACCGCGCCCCCTACATCACCAACGGCATCATCACGGCGGAGGCACCGCCCGCCACGCCCGGTCGCGCGGGCAACCTCAGCTACCACCGCTCCATGGTCCATTCCCGCACCGAACTCGCCACGAGCCTGCACTCGCGCGGCCATCTGTGGCAGCTCCTGAGGCTCGCCGAGGAGCGGGGCGAGGTGCTGCCGGTGGCGATGGTCATCGGCGCGCACCCGCTGTTCCTGCTCGCCGCGTCGGCCCGGGTCGGCCCCGACGTCGATGAACGCACCATCGCGGGCGGCCTGTTCGGAGCGCCTCTCGATGTCGTGCGGACCCCGCGCCGCGGCATCCGGGTGCCGGCCGGGGCCGAGATCGTGCTGGAGGGATTCATCGATCCGGGGCGGCGGGCGGCGGAAGGGCCGTTCGGGGAGTTCTCCGGCTACTCCTCCGACCGCTCCACCAACAACGTCCTCACCGTGGAGACGGTCCTGCGCCGCCGTGACGCCCTCCTCCTCGACGTCGTCGGCGGCAACACGGCCGAGCACCTCAACCTCGCCAGGCTGCCCCGCGAGGCGGAGATGGCCGACCAGCTCCGCCGCCGCTTTCCCGAGGTCACCGCCCTGCACTACCCCACCTCCGGGACGCACTTCCACGCGTACGTCGCCCTGCGCCAGGCCCGCCCCGGCCAGGCGCGGCAGATCATGCTGGCGCTGCTCGGCTGGGACCCGTATCTGAAGACCGTCGTCGCGGTCGACGAGGACGTGGACGTCACCCGTGACGCGGACGTGCTGTGGGCGATGGCGGCCCATCTGCAGCCGCACCGCGACCTGTTCGTCGTCGACGGCCTGCCCGGCAGCCCCCTCGATCCGTCGTCGACCACGAACGGCACGACATCCCGCATGGCCCTGGACGCGACGCGGGGCGCGGACTTCCACGGCGTACGCATCCGCGTGGAGCCGCGGCGCATGGAGACCGCGCGGCGCCTGCTCGACGGGGAGGCGCCGTGCGGCTGACCTCTCCGCGCCGGCTCACGGTGACTTCAGTACGTCGACCAGGACCCGCACATGTCCGTGCGGCAGGTCCTTGGTCGCCGTGAGCAGGGTCAGCCGCCCTGCGCGTGCGACGGCGCGCAGCCGGTCCAGCTCCGCCGCCCGGTCGTCGTCCGCCAGTTCCTGCCGGTAGCGCTCGGCGAACGCGTCGAACCGCTCGGGGTCGTGGTCGTACCAGCGGCGCAGTTCGGTGGAGGGCGCCAGCTCCTTGTCCCACGTGTCGAGAGCGGCCCGCTCCTTGGAGACGCCCCGCGGCCACAGCCGGTCGACGAGGACCCGGGCCCCGTCGTCCCGCTCCGCGGTGTCGTAGATCCGCTTGACCTGTACGTCGAGGGGGCGGCTCGTCATCATGTCGACATTGTCCGCCCGCCGGGCGGTGACCGCGCGCGTGACCCGTTCGGGCGAGCAGCGCGGGCCGTGGCCCTCGCGCCCTGTTCCAGTGAGGCCATGAGGCGACGGATCAGCAGCATCGACCGGCGGTGGTTCGCACGGGTGGCGTCCGCGCGGCTGCCCGGCGCGGACCAGGTGCTGCCGCCGCTCAGCGCGGCGGCCGACCACGGGCGGCTCTGGCTCGGTTCGGCGGCGGCCCTCGCGGCCGTCGGCGGCCCCGCGGCCCGGCGCGCCGCGCGGCGCGGAGCGGGCTCCCTCGCGCTGGCCTCGCTGACGACGAACGTGGTGGCGAAGTACGCGGTGCGCCGGCGCAGGCCAGGCCTCGACGCGGTGCCCGTGGTGCGGCGTCTTTCGAAGGCGCCGTGGACGTCGTCGTTCCCGTCCGGGCACTCTGCGTCGGCGGCGGCGTTCGCCGTGGGGGTGGCCCTGGAGGCGCCCCGGTACGGCGCGGTGATCGCGCCGGTCGCGGCGGCCGTGGCCTTCTCCAGGGTGTACGTGGGGGTCCACTATCCCGGCGACGTGCTCGCGGGCTGTGCGCTGGGGGCGGCGGCCGCCGCGGTCACCTGCTACTGGTGGCCGCCGCGCCCCTCGCCCGCGCGGCTGCGGCGGACCCGGGTGCGGGTGCCCGCCCTGCCGGAGGGCGAGGGCCTTGTCGTGGTCCTCAACTCCGGTTCCGGAAAGGGCGTGCCGGGACGGCTGCCCGCGCGCGAGCACGTGGAGCTGCTGCTGCCGAAGGCCGAGATCGTGGCGTGCGAGCCGGGGGACGACCTCCGTGAGGTGCTGGACAAGGCGGTGGCGCGGGCGACCGGGTCGGCCGGCGTGCTCGGCGTCTGCGGCGGCGACGGCACGGTGAACGCGGTCGCCCGGCGGGCCGCGGATGCCGGGCTCCCGCTTGCGGTGTTCCCCGGCGGCACCCTCAACCACTTCGCCCTCGACGTGGGTGTGCCCACCTTCGAGGACACCGCGCACGCCGTGCTGCGGGGCGAGGCCGTCCGCGTCGACCTGGCACGGGCGCGCGACGGCGAGGGCGCGGACGTGACCGGCTTCGTCAACACCTTCAGCATCGGGCTCTATCCGGAACTGGTGCGCAGGCGCGAGAAGTTGGAGGGCCGCATCGGCAAGTGGCCCGCGGCGGCGTGGTCGGTCGTGGAGGTGCTGCGGACGGCGACGCCGCTGCGGATCCGGCTCGACGGCCACGACCGTGTGCTGTGGCTGCTCTTCGCGGGCAACGGCCAGTACGTGCCGGACGGCCTCGCGCCCACACACCGGCCCCGCATGGACGACGGTCTGCTCGACATCCGTACCGTCGACGCCGAGGCTCCGCTCGCCCGCACCCGCGTCGCCCTCTCCGCCCTGGGCGGCGCGCTGCGGCGCTCCCGGGTCTTCCGCGCCGAGCGGGTCGAACAGCTCGGGCTCAGCGGCCTGGAGGACGTGGCCACCCTGGCGTACGACGGCGAGACCGCACCCGCACCGGACTCCCTGCTCCTCGACAAGCGGCACGCCGCGCTGACGGTCTACAGCCCGGCCGCACGCCTGGACGAGATCGCACAGCGGGCCCGCACCATGACACGGGCGGCCAACCGCCGTCCCCCGCGCCGCGATCCGGCCTGATCCCTGTCGCTCTCGCCCCTCGGCCAGGTACCGTACGGCCTCGGATGATCGATCATAGTTGATTTACGTCACCGGAGACCTCAGATGAACGCCGATGTACCGACCCGCATCCCTTCCGTCCCCGCCCCCGTGGCTCGCGTCCCCCTCAGCGAGCAGGTGCGCGACTTCGTTCTCGAAGGCCTGCTGAACGGCCGTTGGCAGCCCGGCGACCGGATCGTGGAGCGCCGCATCGGCATGGAGCTCGGCGTGAGTCAGACGCCCATCCGCGAGGCGCTGCGCGATCTGCAGGCCATGCAGCTGGTCGAGTCGATCCCCAACAAGGGCATGCGCGTCAAGGAGCTGACACCCGGACAGCTCACCGAGGTCTATCCGGTGCGGGCCGCCCTGGAGAAGCTCGCCGCCGAGCTGGCGGTGCACCGGATGGGCGGCGACGTGGCCGTACTGGAGCACCATCTGCGGCGGCTGCGGGAGTTGGCGGACGCGGCCGACATCGACGGGCAGATCCACCACGGCGTGGAGTTCCACCGCGAGATCGTCCGCGCCTCCGGCAATCAGGTGCTGCTGCGCAACTGGGAATCCCTCGCCATCGAGCTGTGGACCCGGCTCTCCCTGAAGTGGCTGCGCACCGAGCCGCACGAGAACGCGTGCGACCACGAGGCCATCGTCGAGGCCTTCCGTCGGCAGGATCCGTATGTGGGCCGGCTGGTGCAGCTCCACGTACTGAACTACGCGTCGCCGTCGGCCTCCCGCGACGCAGAATGATCGATCATCGCTCATTACTGACGAGTAAGCGTTGACCCCACATATCTACGACTCCTAGATTCGGATGCACGGAAACGATTTTCCACATCCTGGAATTCGTGGGTACGTGAAAGGGGATCACCCGTGTCCCAGCTCGACCAACTTCCCGACCAGGACCCGACCGAGGTCGCCGAATGGCGCGAATCTCTGGACGCGGCCGCCCGGTTCGGCGGTCCCGGCCGCGCCGCGCACCTGCTGCGCCGGCTCGCCGAGCACGCCCTGCAGACCGGGATCGACCTCCCGCCCCTGCTCGAGACGCCGTACGTCAACACCATCCCGACCGCCGCCGAGCCCGCCTTCCCCGGCGACGAGGCGATGGAGGCCCGGATCACGGCCTGGAACCGCTGGAACGCCGCCGCGATGGTCACCCGCGGCAACCAGCGCGGCGGGCTCGGCGGGCACATGGCCACCTTCGCCTCCGCCGCCTGGCTCTACGAAGTGGGCTTCCAGCACTTCTTCCGCGGCAAGGAAGCCGACCACTCCGGCGACCAGCTGTACGTCCAAGGGCACGCGTCGCCCGGCATCTACGCCCGTGCGTTCCTCGAAGGCCGCCTGACCGAGGGCCAGTTGGACCGCTTCCGGCAGGAGGCGGGCGGCGACGGACTGCCCTCCTACCCACACCCGCGGCGGCTGCCCTGGCTGTGGGAGTTCCCCACCGTGTCGATGGGCCTCGGCCCGCTCTCCGCGATCTATCAGGCGCGCTTCAACCGCTATCTGGAACACCGCGGCATCAAGGACACCTCCGGCTCGCACGTCTGGGCCTTCCTCGGCGACGGCGAGATGGACGAGCCCGAGGCGACCGCAGCCCTGGCGCTCGCCGCTCGCGAGGAGCTCGACAACCTCACCTTCGTCATCAACTGCAACCTGCAGCGCCTCGACGGTCCCGTGCGCGGCAACTTCAAGATCGTGCAGGAGCTGGAGCGGCAGTTCCGCGCCGCCGGCTGGAACGTCGTCAAGTCACTGTGGGGCTCGGCCTGGGACCGGCTCCTCGCCCAGGACACCGACGGGGCGCTCGTGCGACATCTGGGGCGGATCCCCGACGGCCAGTTCCAGACCTTCGCCGCCCGCGACGGCGCCTACATCCGCGAGCGCCTCCTCGGCGCCGACCCGGCGCTGCGCCCCCTGGCCGACCGGCTCACCGACGCACAGCTCGAAGAGGTCATCGGGACGTCGCGCGGCGGTCACGAGCCGCGCAAGGTGTACGCCGCGTACCGCGCCGCCGTCGAGCACCGAGGGGCACCGACCGTCGTCCTCGTCCAGACCGTCAAGGGCTGGACGCTCGGCCCCGGCTTCGAGTCGCGCAACGCCAACCACCAGATGAAGAAGCTCTCGGGCAAGGAGTTCCGCGCCATGCGCGACCTGCTCGAACTCCCCATCCCCGACAGCGCGTTGACCGACGATCTGGTGCCGTACGCGCATCCGGGCGAGAACTCCCCCGAGCTCGCCTACCTCCGTGAGCGGCGTGCCGCGCTCGGCGGCCCCGCCCCCGCCCGCACGGTCGTCGCCAAGCCGCTGCGGGTCACCGGCTCCGCCGTGGCCGACAAGGCCTTCGCCGCGCTGAAGAAGGGCTCGGGCACGCAGGAGATCGCCACCACCATGGCGTTCGTACGGCTGGTCAAGGAGCTGATGCGGGACAAGGAGACGGGCAGGCGCTGGGTGCCGATCGTGCCGGACGAGGCCCGTACGTTCGGCATGGAGTCGCTGTTCCCGTCGGCCGGGATCTACTCGCCGCTCGGTCAGACGTACGACCCGGTCGACCGCGACCAGCTCCTCTACTACAAGGAGGCGCGCGACGGTCAGATTCTCAACGAGGGCATCACGGAGGCCGGTTCGCTCGCGTCGCTGACCGCGGCGGCCACCTCGTACGCCACCCACGCCGAGCCGATGATCCCGTTCTACATCTTCTACTCGATGTTTGGCTGGCAGCGGACGGCCGATCAGTTCTGGGCGCTCGGCGACCAGTTGGGCCGCGGCTTCGTCATCGGCGCGACGGCGGGGCGGACCACGATGACCGGCGAGGGCCTGCAGCACGCCGACGGGCACTCGCACCTGATCGCCTCGACCAATCCGGCCGCGATCAGCTACGACCCCGCGTTCGCGTACGAGGTCGCGGTGATCGTCGAGGACGGCCTGCGCCGCATGTTCGGCCCCGACGCGGAGGACGTCTTCTACTACCTCACCGTCTACAACGAGACGAAGGTCCAGCCGCCGATGCCGCCCGGCGACGGCGTCGAGGAGGGCATCCGGCGCGGCCTGTACCGCTACAAGGAGGCCGCGTCCCCGGTCCCCGACGCCCCGCGCCTGCAGCTCCTGGCGTCCGGCACGGCCATCCACTGGGCCCTGGAGGCCCAGCGACTCCTCGATGAGGACTGGGGTGTCGCGGCCGATGTGTGGTCGGCGCCGTCCTGGACCGAGCTGCGCCGCGACGCACTGGCCTGCGACGCCGCGAACCTCGCGGCCGCGTCCCACGAGACGGGGGCGGGCGGCCGTGTCCCGTACGTCACGCGGGCCCTGGCGGGCGCCCCCGGCCCGGTGGTGGCGGTGAGCGACTGGATGCGGGCCGTGCCCGACCAGATCCGGCCGTGGGTCGAGCAGGACTGGACGTCCATCGGCACGGACGGGTACGGCCTCTCCGACAGCCGCGAGAACGCCCGCCGCCACTTCGGCGTGGACGCCCAGTCGATCGCGGTCGCCGCCCTGGCCGCCCTCGCGCGCCGCGGCGACGTCAAGCCGGAGACGGTGCGGGAGGCCGCCGCGCGTTACGGCCGGTAGGCGCCGGTCGGGCACGCCCTTGCGCCGGGAGCGTGCCGTTCACTTCAATGCGGCGTATGGCAGCCCGTCGAACGACCTCGCAGCAGCAGGTGGCCGCTGACTCCAACGGAACCCCTGATGGCGGGCTGCCGCCGACCGCGTGGGCCGTGCTCGGGCTGCTCTCCTTCCCCGGGGAGCGGACCGGGTACGAGCTCAAGAAGTGGGCCGACGCCTCGCTCCGCTTCTTCTACTGGTCGCCCGCCATCAGTCAGATCTACGCCGAGCTGCGCCGCCTCGAAGCGCTCGGGTACGCCACGTCACGGCGCTCGGGGCCGGAGGCGCCCCGCACCAAGCGCGCGTACGCCATCACGGATGCGGGCCGCGCCGCGCTGGCCGCCTGGGCGGGCGGCGGCGAGGACGTGGGCCCGCCCGTCCTCAAGCATCCACTGCTGCTGCGGATCTGGCTGGGGCACCTCACCGCCCCGGAGCAGTTGCGGGCGCTGGTCGCCGGGCACATCGCGCGGACCGAGGACGAGCTGCGGGAGGTCAGGGCCGCGCTCGCGCGGGCGGACGGCGCGCCGGCGTGGTCCCACCCCCTGGTCGCGCTGCGGTGGAGCGAGCGGCGCCTGGAGTCGGAGGTGGAGCTGGCGGAGGCGATGCTCGACGACCTCGACAACCTCGACAACCTCGTCGAGCCGGACGCGGAGACTGCCGCGCCGAACTGACCGCACCGAATCGACCGTGCCGAACCGACCGCGAGCCGACCGCGAAAGCGCGTCCGGTCAACCCGTGGAGGACTCGCCCACGCCCGGGTGAAGCGACTCGCCCCGGCGGCGCTCCCGGCGGTAGGACGGACGGGCCAGCCGTCCCCCGTCGTACGGAGCCGCGTACCCGTGAGCACCCGCGCCGTCCTTGTCGCCGCCCTGATCACCGGGCTCCTGCTCGGCATCTCGGGAACCAGAGCGGACAGCTCCACTCACTCGCGTCCACCCGGTTCTCACGCCGAGGCGGGCCATTAGGCTGCGACATTGCCGCACGGCTTCATCCGTCCTCGCCGCGCGGTAGCCGAGCCTCCGTCGACGGAAGCGAGTGGATCTTGAACTTCCTCACCATCGGTCATCGCGGGGTCATGGGTGTCGAACCCGAGAACACCCTCCGTTCGTTCGTCGCCGCGCAGGCGGCGGGCCTCGATCTCATCGAGCTCGATCTGCATCTGAGCAAGGACGGCGCCCTCGTCGTCATGCACGACGCCGACGTGGCCCGCACGACCGACGGCAAAGGGCCGATCGCCGAGAAGACCCTCGCCGAACTGCGCGAGCTCGACGCAGGCCGCGGCGAGCGCATCCCCGTCTTCGAAGAGGTCCTCGACGCGGTGAAGGCGCCGCTGCAGGCCGAGATCAAGGACGTCGCCGCCGCGCGCGCCCTCGCCGAGGTCATGCACCGCCGCGACCTGGTCTCCCGGGTGGAGGTGATCTCCTTCCACGACGAGGCGATCGCCGAGATCGCGCGCCTGGTCCCCGGGGTGCGCACCGCGCTCGTCGCCAGCCGCTACGGAACCGACGTCGTGCAGCGCGCCACCGCCGTCGGCGCCACCACGCTCGTCCTGAACATCCGGCGCCTGACCCTGGAGATCGTCGAGCACGCCAGGAAGGCCGACCTGCGGATCATCGGCTGGGTCGTGAACACGCAGGACGACCTGCGTCTCGTCCGGGCGCTGCAGCTGGACGGGGCGACCACCGACTACCCCGAGATCAAGCGGACCGGTCGCTTCACGGCCTAGCCGCGGCTCGGCGGGGCTCGGCGCGGCTCCGCGCGGACTCGGCCCCGGCCTCAGCCGATGTCCTTGACCAGCAGTTCGAACTGCAGGTCGTCGCGCTGCGGGATGCCGAAGCGCTCGTCGCCGTACGGGAAGGGGGTCATCTTTCCCGTACGGCGGTAGCCGCGCCGCTCGTACCAGGCGATGAGGTCCTCGCGGGCGGATATCACCGTCATGTGCATCTCGCGGACGCCCCACGTCTCGCGCGCCGTCCGCTCGGCCTCGGCGATGATCTCCTTGCCGAGTCCCGCGCCCTGCAGCGCCGGGCTCACCGCGAACATGCCGAAGTAGGCGTGGTCACCGCGGTGGGCGAGCTGGCAGCAGGCGACGAGGACGCCGTCCCGCTCGACGGCGAGCAGCCGGCTCGTGGGCGACTCGATGACCTCGACGACGCCCTGCGGGTCGGTGCGCTGCCCCTCCAGGAGGTCCGCCTCGGTGGTCCACCCGGCCCTGCTGGCGTCCCCTCGGTACGCCGACTCGATGAGCGCGACGAGCGCGTCGACGTCGGCGGTGTCGGCGTCGCGGTAGGTGAGTTCGCCGGAAGCGGGGCGCGGGGCGGTGTCCATGGAGCTGACTCTCCGAAACTCTTGGCGCGATATGGGGCGCCGTCGAGCCTAACGCCCGGCGGGGGCGGCTAGGGTGCGGCCGCATGGTGCACGTACTGAGCGGCAGGACGCTGCTGCGCCCCACGGATCCGGAGCGCTCCCGCGCCTTCTACGGCGAGGCGCTGGGACTCGCCGTTCACCGGGAGTTCGGCACCGGCCCCGAGCGCGGCACCGTCTACTTCCTCGGCGGTGGCTTCCTGGAGCTCTCCGGCCGCTCCGCCGCCCCGCCCGCCCCCGGGATGCAGCTGTGGCTCCAGGTGGCCGATGTCCGGGCGGCGCACGCGGAACTCGTGGAGCGCGGCGTCGAGGTGCTGCGCCCGCCCGTCCAGGAGCCGTGGGGGCTGATCGAGATGTGGATCGCGGACCCGGACGGCGTCCGGATCGTCCTCGTCGAGATCCCCCGCGACCATCCGCTGCGCTACCGCCCCGGGATCTGAGGCGGACCGTGGGTCCCCGTGGGCAGAACGGCGCACGCGTGTGAAGCACGTCACACGCGCAATCCATCCGGGATGCAGGGGTACATGGCCACGGGTACGGTCCGCAGAAGATCTTCCACAGCCCTGACAGGCCCGACGGCCCAGAACCCGACAGGCCCGACAGCCCTGAAGTCGATCTCCAACAGCCCAGGAGAGACATCACATGGCAGCTCCCCGGATCCTCATCGTCGGCGGCGGATTCGCCGGCATGGAGTGCGCTCACAAGCTGGAGAAGAAGCTCTCGCCACACGAGGCGGAGCTGCGGCTGATCAGCCCAATGGACCACCAGCTCTATCTGCCTCTGCTGCCGCACGTCGCCTCCGGAGTCCTCACTCCACAGTCGGTCGCGGTGCCGCTGCGCCGGATGCTGCGGCGCACCAGGATCGTGCCCGGCGGCGCCATCGGCGTCGATCCCAAGGCCAAGGCCGTGGTCGTACGGAAGATCAACGGCGAGGAGGTCGTGGAGCGCTACGACTACCTGGTCCTGACCCCCGGCAGCGTCACGCGGCAGTTCGACATCCCCGGCGTCGACAAGCACGCGGTGGGCGTCAAGACGCTCGCGGAGGCCGCCTGGATCCGCGACCACGTCATCTCCCAGCTGGACCTGGCGGCGGCGAGCACGAGCCGCGAGGAGCGCGAGCAGCGGCTGCAGTTCGTGGTGGTCGGCGGCGGGTACGCGGGCGTGGAGACGGCCGCGTACCTCCAGCGGCTGACGTGTGCCGCCGTCAAGCGCTATCCGGGCCTCGACGTGTCGCAGATCAAGTGGCACGTGGTGGACGTCGCGCCGAAGCTGATGCCCGAGCTGGGCGAGCGGCTCGGCGACAAGGCGATGGAGATCCTCCAGCGCCGGGGCGTGAACGTCTCGCTCGGCGTGTCCGTGGCGAAGGCGACCGAGGACACCGTCACGCTCACCGACGACCGGGTCCTGCCGTGCCGCACGCTGATCTGGACCGCGGGCGTCGCGCCCAGTCCGCTCATCGCGACGCTGGGCGCCGAGACGAACCGGGGGCGGCTCGTCGTCCGGCCCGACCTGACGGTTCCCGGGCTCGACGGCGTCTTCGCGCTCGGCGACGCGGCGGCCGTGCCGGACGTGGTCAAGGGCGGCGACGCGATCTGCCCGCCGACCGCGCAGCACGCCATGCGCCAGGGCTGGGCCGCGGCGAAGAACGTCCTCGCGGCGCTGCGCGGCTTCCCGCTCGCCGACTACCGGCACAAGGACATGGGCCTGGTCGTCGACCTCGGCGGCATCCAGGCGGTGTCCAAGCCCATGGGCGTGCAGCTGACGGGGCTGCCGGCCCAGGTCGTGGCGCGCGGCTACCACCTGGGCGCCCTGCGCACCGTGACCGCACGCTTCCGCACGGCCGCCAACTGGGGGCTCAACGCGCTCGCGGGCGACGACTACGTCCGCACCGGCTTCCAGGCCCAGCGTCCCGCCACGCTGAAGGACTTCGAGATGACCGACGCGTATCTGACGCCGGAGGAGATCAGCAAGCGGGTGGCGGCCTGAGCCCGAGGCCACCGGCTCTTGGCGGCTCGGCGCCCGGCGCCCGCGTCGCTCTCAGCCCCGGCGCACCCCGAGGCGGCCCTCCAGCTGGGCGAGCAGCTCCCCGAGGAGCCCGCTCAGTTGGCCCTGCCCGGCTCCGTCGAGGACGGACAGCACGACGGTCTCGTACGCGAGCTGTTCGGGCAGGATCGCGTCGACGAGGTCGCGCCCGGCCTCGGTCAGGCCGACGTGGGCGACCCGGCGGTCCCGCGCGTCGGCGCGCCGGTCGACCAGCTCCCTCTCCTGGAGGAGTTTGAGGCGCTTGGTGACGGCGGCGCCGGAGGAGAAGGTCTCGCGGGCCAGCTCGCCGGGCGTCAGTTCGTGCCCCGTGCGGCGCAACGCCCCGAGCAGGTCGAACTCGGCGCGGGTCAGGCCCGCGCGGCGCAGCGGAGCGTCCTCCGCCTGCTGAAGGAGGGCCGCGCAGCGGTTGATGCGGCCGATGACCTCCATGGGTCCGGTGTCGATGTCGGGCCGTACCGCTCGCCACTGCCGCACCACCGCGGCCACGGTGTCGCCACCGGGGCCGGCCACCGGGCCGTTCTCCGTCGTCATGCTCGTGCGCCCTCCCAGGCGTCGGCGGCTTCCTCGCGGGGCCGCGTCCCCTGACCGTTCTCACCGCGCTGACCAGTGGGTCGGCGGACTATCGCCGCGAGCGTACGGTGTCCGGCGCGCTCGGCGTCGAGCACCCGCTGTTCGGGCAGGGCGCGCTGCCACCATTCGCCGGCCGCGGCGTCGGCGGAGGCGCGCAGTTCGACGAGGGCGGCGGTGAGGCGGCGCCGCGCGGGTTCGACCGGACCCGCCCCGGCGAGCGCGGCCTCGGCCTGCTCCCTGGCCAAGTCGGTGGCTTCGATGGCCCGCTCTATGTGGTCGGCGGCGCGCCGGTTGGTGACGAGGACCGCGGCCGCGACGCCGAGCACGGCGCCGACGAGGGTGTCCACGACACGGTCGATGATCAGTTCGCCGGGCTGCTGGAGGCGTGCGAACTCGGTGACGAGCAGCGCCATCGGCGTCACGCACACGCTGCCGAGCCAGTAGTTGCGGGTGATCAGCGCCTCCGCCCCGAAGGCGAGGACCAGGCAGCTGACGATGAGCTCGGCGTGGCCCAGGTGGGCGAACGGCGCGATGGCGGCGAAGGCGCACACCCCGACGAGGTTGCCGACCACGCGCTGCACGCCGCGGTTCCAGGTGAGGGTGAGATTGGCCTGGTAGAGGGATGCCGCGGTGACCAGGGCCCAGTAGGGGCGGCCGATGCCGAGCGCGAGCGAGGCGTAGCCGGCGAGGGCGCAGCCGACGGCGGTGCGCAGCGCGATGGGCAGCAGCGGGGAGCCGGGGCCGAGCCGCCGCCACAGCGGAACCTTCGGAGCGGCGAGTTCGGCGTCGAGGCCGAGGAGTTCGTCCTCCTCCCCGGGGTGGAGGCCGCCGGGGCGCGGGACGGCGCCCGTGCCGCGCAGTCCTGCCGCCCAGGAGCGCAGCGCGGCGGGGTCCGCCCCGGCGGGCGCGGCGAGGGCTTCCTCGGCGCGGACGACGAGCCGGGACAGGGCGCGCCGGGCCGCCGTGGTGCGGGCGCCGGTGGCGAGCAGTGACTGCCAGGCGGCGTGCACGGCGCCGGCCGCGGCGGCGCGGGCCCGCTCGGTGCCGGGCGCGTCGGCGTCGGCGCGCGCGGCCTGTGCGTACGCGGCGGTGGCGTTGAGGGCGCGTGCGGTGGCGCGGCGCTCGGGTCCGTGCGGGCGGAGCAGGGCCGGTGCCATGCCGACGAGCCAGGCCAGGGCGCCGCCGGTGAGGGTCAGCGCGAGGTGGCCGGGGACCTGGCCCATGGTCTGCGGCGCGAAGAGGCTCGCGGAGCTGATGAAGGTGAAGATCAGGTGCCCGGGCGGCCCGACGCGGGTGGCGTCGCAGAGCGTCTTCTGCGCGGCGGCGAGCAGCGCGCCGACCGCGACGAGGACCGCGGCTGAGCTGGTCAGCGAGGCGGTGACCAGGGCGACGGCGACGCTCGCTGTCATCCCCGCGACGACGCCGGCCAGGACCCGGGCGCGGGCGGCGTAGGGGAGGTTGTGGGCGTACAGGGCGCAGAAGGACCCGGCCATCGTGTACATCACCAGGTCGAGCCGCCCGAGGGCGAGCAGCGTCAGGTTCGGTGCCGCGTTGGCCACGACGACGCTGGTCGCGGGCTTAAACCAGATGTCGGACGGCTTGCCTGGGCGCAGCACACCGGCGAGCGGGAGCCGGCGGATACGGGCGGGGCGGGGAGCGGGGTGCGGGGACGGGTTCAGGGACGGCGGCGTACTGCTCATACCCAAAAGGTTAGCAAGTGTTTTACCTGCAAACGATCTGGGTCGGGAGCGCCCCCGGGCCGCTCCCCCGCGCTCCCCTTGCACCCCTGTGCGCTCGCGTACGGCCCCGCGGACCCGGGCATCGACCCGACGACACCGTCTACAGGGGGAGGGTGCGGTGCACGGACCTGCACAGGCCGCCTGGCTGCTCGTCGCGCTGTGCGCGGCGACCGGGGCCTACTGTCTGCTGCGGATGCGCAGCCGGATCGAGGAACAGCGCCGCACGGCCGGCGGCGAGGCGCTCATGGGGTTCGGGATGGCGGTGATGGCGGTGCCCGCGGCCGTGGTCGCGCCGCCGCGCTGGGCGTGGCTTGTCTACGCCGCGGTGTTCGGTGCGGCCGCGCTGCACACCGCGCGGGCCGCCCGCACGAACCGCCACCACCTCCACCACCTGGTCGGCGCGTCCGCCATGGTCTACATGTCGGTGGCGATGGCCGCGGCACCCGGCGCGCACGCGGGGCACGGCGCCACCGGCGTCCCGCTGCTCACCGGCGCGCTCCTGCTCTACTTCGCCGGGTACGTCCTGTGGTCGGGCGCGCGCCTCGCGCCCCGGGCGGTCGCCGCGACGGCGGGCGGTGCCGCGGTGCCGGGGTGGGCGGACCGCCCCGAGGTGGCGTCGGCGTGCCGGGTGTCGATGGGGATAGGGATGGTGGCGATGCTGCTCACGCTGTAGGCGCCGCCCGCGCCCCGGCGCGGTTCAGTGGTCGATCAGCCCCGCCAGCGCGGTGAGGCTTTCGATGCGCCAGTCCACCGCGTCGGCGACGGCCGGGTCGTTCGCCCAGAAGTGCCCCCACGGGCCGCGCCTGATGTGGGCCGCGAGCAGCCCCGCCCGCTTGGCGGGGAACACGTCGTGCGCGGGGTGGTCGCCGACGTACAGGGTCTCCTGCGGTCCGGCCTGGGCCACTTCGAGCACCCTGGTGAAGAAGGCGGGATCCGGCTTGGCCACGCCCCAGTCGCCCGACGTGACGACGAGGTCGGCGGGCAGGTCGAGGTCGCGCAATAGCTCGGCCGCGCGCGGCGTCCCGTTCCCGGCGACGACGACGCGGACGCCCAGCTTCTGGAGACCGCCGAGGGCGGGCCGCACGTCGGCGTAGAGGTCGGCCTCGCTCAGGTGCTCGCCCCGGCCCGCGGTCTCGCGGGCGTGGTAGGCGGAGGCGATGTCCATGTCCGGGCTGACGAACCGCAGCGCGTCGGCGCCGTCGCCGCCCTGCGCGACGGCGGCGCCGACGAGCGCGGAGAGGGTGTGGCGCGGCACCTGCAGCCAGTCCGCCCAGGCCGCCCAGTAGCGGTCGTCTTTGGTGAGGGTCTCCCCCACGTCGAACACGATGGTCTCGATCACCGTCCGCACACTAACGCCGTCCCGGCCCGTGGGCCGCGGTCGTCACTCGTACGTGAGATACGCCCGTGTCGGCCGTGGCGTGCGTCACTTGGGACGGCAGCCCATACCCTCGGGTAGCCCGACCCTCATAGGCTGGGCCGCATGATGGTCCCCGTCGCGCTGTTGCTGCTGGGCGCCCTGACCGCTGTCGTCGCCCCCCGGATGCTCGCGCGGGCCGACTGGCCGGAGCGCGAACCCGTGGTCGCGCTGTGGGCTTGGCAGTGCGTCGTGGCGGGTGTCCTGCTCTGCTGCGCGCTCTCGATGACGCTGAGCGCCGCCGCCGCGTGGCAGGCCGTGCGCGGACACGTCTTCGCCCCCGCTCCGCACGGTGTGGTCGAGGCGTACGCCCTGCAGGCGCCCGGCCCTTGGGCCGCGGCGACCGCTGTGGCGCTGGCCTGCGGAGGCGTGTGGACGGCGGTCATGCTGACCCGGGAGATCGCCCGGGCGCGGGCCCGGCGGGCCGGCCGGCGGTCCGAACTGCTCGTACGGTCGCCTTTGTTGCCCGGCGAGGAGCCGGGGAGCAACCGTCTCGTGGTCCTGGAGGGTGAGCGCCCCGACGCCTGGTGGCTGCCGGGCCAGGCGCCTCAACTGGTCATCACCACCGCCGCGTTGCGGCGCCTGAAGGGCCGTCAGCTCGATGCCGTCCTCGCGCACGAGCAGGGGCACGCACAGGCCAGGCACGACTGGCTGCTGCACTGCTCGGGCGCGCTGGCCGTCGGATTTCCGCAGGTGCGGGTCTTCGCGGCGTTCCGTGCGGAGATGCACCGTCTGGTGGAGCTCGCCGCCGACGACGTGGCGTCGCGCCGCTTCGGCCGGCTGACGATCGCCCTCGCCCTGGTCGAACTCAACGAGGACCGCGGCGTGTTCGGCCCCTGCCCGGCCCATCAGGCGCACGTCCCGCAGCGCGTGCACCGGCTGCTCGCGGCCCGCCCGCGCCTCACCGCGGGACGCAGGCTGCGCCTGACGGCGACTGCGGCGCTCGTGCCGGTGATCCCCGTCCTGGTCACGTTCGTGCCGGGCCTGCGCGCACTGGGGTAGGAAGCTTTCCCGAAGCTACCCCGGGGCCGACACGCGCCCGACCCCGCCCCCGGGATGGCCTCCGCCCCGCCCCGTCGGCGAGGATCAACGCATGTACCCCGCGCCCCCCGACTCCCCGACCCGACCGCCCGGCTCCCGCGCCGCCGTCACCGCGGCGGCCCTCGCCGTGCCGTCGCTCCTGCTGCTCCTCCTCGTCGCACTGGAGTGGCGGCCCCTGCTCTCACTCGACGGCGACATCGCGCGCACCACGCACCGCTGGGCGGTGGACGATCCCGCCACCACGCGGGTCAGCCGGATCCTCACCGACTGGGTGTGGGACCCGTGGACGATGCGTGCGCTGACCGCGGTGGTGGTGATCTGGCTCGTGGTGCGCGGGGCGCGGTTGCTCGCGCTCTGGGTCGCCGGCGCCTGCCTGACCGGGTCGGTCGTGCAGCAGGGGCTCAAGGCGGCGGTCGACCGGCCGCGCCCGGTGTGGCCGGACCCGGTGGACTCCGCGCACTACGCGGCGTTCCCTTCCGGGCACGCGATGACGGCGGCGCTCGTCTGCGGACTGCTCCTGTGGCTGCTGCGCGTGCACGGCGCGGGCCCCGCCCTGTGGCGGACCGGCCTGGGTCTCGCCGCGGTCTCCGTCGCCGGGGTGGGCCTGACCCGGATCTGGCTCGGCGTGCACTGGCCTTCGGACGTCGTGGGCGGTTGGCTGCTCGGGGCCCTGACGGTGGCGCTGACGGTGGCGACGTACGCGTACGGCCCCGGCAGGCACACCACGGAGAACACACACGACACGCACGACACGGACGGCACGGGCTGACCGCTCTCCCCCTCGGCTCTCCCCCTCGACGACGCTTCGGAGGACTCCGCACATGACGATCAAGGGCGTGCTCTTCGACTTCTCCGGGACGCTGTTCCGGATCGAGTCGGCCGATTCCTGGCTGCGGGCCGTGCTCGGCGAGCTCGAAGTGGCGTTGCCCGACTGGGAGTCGGGGTCTGCCGCCGAGGCTCTGGAGAGGGCGGGCGCGCTGCCCGGCGGGGCCCACCCCGGCGAGGTGCCCGGGCACCTCGCCGGGCTGTGGGCCGTCCGCGACCGGAGCGCGGAGCTGCACCGCGCCGCGTACACCGGCCTCGCCCGCGAGGTGCCGCTGCCCGATCAGCGGCTGTACGACGCGCTGTACGACCGGCACATGACGCCTCCCGCGTGGCAGCCCTACGCCGACGCCGCGGAGGTCCTCGCGGGGCTGCGGGAGCGGGGCATCCGTGTCGCGGTGGTCAGCAACATCGGCTGGGACCTGCGGCCCGTCTTCCGCGCCCACGGGCTCGATCCGTACGTCGACGCGTACGTCCTGTCGTACGAACACGAGATCCAGAAGCCCGACACGCGCCTCTTCGCGCTGGCCTGTGACGCGCTCGGGGTCGACCCGCGGGACACCCTCATGGTCGGTGACGACCGGGGAGCCGACGGGGGCGCGGCCGGCCTCGGGTGCGCGGTGCACTTCGTCGACCACCTTCCGGTGGACCGGCGCCCGGACGCCCTGCGCCCCGTGCTCGGCCTCGTCGGATGACGGACGGCCTGACGGGCGCACGCCTGTGGGCAGGCAACACTCCCCCGCGGTGCTGCCTGCCCCAGGCTCCAGCGACCCGTGCGAGGTCTCTGTCGAGACGCCGCCTCGGGACGCACTGAGTATATTGGCTCGGAGCCAGTCAACGCAGGAGTTACAGGATGTCCCCGCGTAGCCCATCGGTCAATGAAGAATTGCGCAGACGTTCCCGGGAGCGGCTGCTGCAGGCGACGGTGGAGCTGGTGGGCGAGCGGGGTTACGAGGCCACGACGCTCGGCCACATCGCGGACCGGGCGGGCGCCGCCCGCGGACTGGTGTCGTACTACTTCCCCGGCAAGCGCCAGCTGCTGCAGTCCGCGGTGCACCGGCTGATGCACCGCACGCTGGAGGCGGCGCTGGAGCGGGAGCCGCGCACCGAGGACGGGCGCGAGCGGATGGCGCGGGCCATCGACGCGATCCTGGGGCTGGCCGTCGACGAGCCGCTGCTCATGCGGACGCACATGGCGGGCATCCTGCAGGCGGAGGGCTTCGTGCAGTGCCCGGAGCAGCAGCGGCTCGCGGAGCTGCTGCGCGACACCGTCGTGCGGTACGGCTCGCCCGATGTGGACCGGGACTACCCGCTGCTGCGGGCGCTTTTGATGGGCGCGGTCTTCGCGCTGCTCATCCCGGGGGCGCCGATGCCGCTGGTGACGCTGCGGGCCGAGCTGTTCCAGCGGTACGAGCTGGACTGGGGGCTCGGAGTCCCGCCGGGCGGCGCACCACCCGACGGGACCTCGGCGAACCGGCCGATGGGGCCTCTGCCCTCGGTCCGGCCCGGCTAGTCGAAGTAGTCCGGCTGCGTCTGGACGTTGAGCTCGTGCAGGCGGACCCGCTGTGCGGGGTCGGTCCGCTTGTCGTTGATCTTCAGGACGTCGAGGCCCTTGGCCATGTCGTTGGAGTAGACGCGGCCGTTGTAGTAGTACGCCGACCAGGAACCGCCGGTCGTGATCTTGTCGGTGGTGAGCGGTCCGCGCTCGAAGTAGCCGATCTCCTTGGGCTTCCTGGAGTCGGTGAAGTCCCAGACGGAGACGCCTCCCTGGTACCAGGCCTGCACCATGAGGTCCTTGCCCCTGACGGGGATCAGCGAGCCGTTGTGGGCCACGCAGTTCTCGGTGTCCGCCTGGTGGCGGGGGATCTTGAAGTAGCTCTTGAAGACCAGCTTGCGCTTGTCGCCCTTGCCCCGGATGTCGTAGATGCCGTTGGCGCCGCGCTCGGGGCCGGTGGCCGCGTTGCAGGTGGCGCCGGAGCCGCCGCCGAGCTCGTCGGTGAAGACGACCTTGTCCGCCTTCTGATTGAAGGTCGCCGAGTGCCAGAACGCGAAGTTGGTGTTGTCCTGGACCTGGTCGATGATCTTCGGGTTCTCCGGGTCCTCGATGGAGAAGAGGATGCCGTCGCCCATGCAGGCGCCCGCCGCGAGGTCCTCGGAGGGCAGCACGGTGATGTCGTGGCAGCCGCTGGTCTTGCGGACGCCCGGGTTGGTGGGCCCGCCCGGGTTGCCGCCGCCGTCGGGGCCCTCACCGGGGAAGAGCACGGGGAAGTTCACGACCGCCGCCCGCTCCGGGGCCTTGCGCGGCACCTTGATGACGGAGATGCCGTCGTGCGGCGGCTGGCAGTCGGGGAACGCGGCGTCCGGGGAGTACGAGGAGACGTACACGTAGACGTTCCTGCGCTCCGGCACCAGCGTGTGCGTGTGCGAGCCGCAGGCGGTCTCGACGGCGGAGACGTACTTGGGGTTCGCCTTGTCGCTGATGTCGAAGATCTTCATGCCCTCCCAGGAGGACTTCTCCGTCGCGGGCTGCGTGGTGCTGTTGCAGGAGTTGTCGCTGCGCGAGGAGTCCGTGGAGAGGAAGAGGAGGTCACCGGAGACGGAGACGTCGTTCTGCGAACCCGGGCACAGGACCTGAGACACCGTCCTTGGCGCCTTCGGGTTGCTGATGTCGAAGATCCGGAAGCCGTCGTAGTTGCCGGCGAAGGCGTACTTTCCCTGGAACGCGAGGTCCGTGTTGTTGCCGGGCAGTGCGTCCTTGGGGATGTTGGCCAGGTGCTCGATGTTGTCCGAGTGGGCGATCTCGTCGGGCGCGGGTATCTCCCCGCGTTCGACGGCCTGTCTGGTCCGGTCGGCGTCGCTCTTGGAGACGCTCTTGGGTGCGGCGGGAGTGTCACCGGGATCGGGGACGGCTCCCGCGGGCGCCGCGGTCAGCAGCGCGGCCAGCAGTCCGGCTGCCGCCGTGCCGACTGCCAGCCGTCTGCGCCGGGTTCGGGGGTTGCTCAACAGGGTCACTGCGTCCTCCCTTGTCGCCGTTCACAGGGGAACGGGTCACGGACACCCGCAGTATCGTGCTCATCATGCACATATCAATAGGGGGCGGCAGGCTCTTAAATAGGGGGCAGCAGACTCTTCACCGGAGTTGCGAACGGACTTGCAAACGGATGTGTGAACAGCCAGGAGGCCGCTGTGCTCAACCGTCGTACGCCCGCCGTCACCGCGCTCGTGGCCGCCGCGGCCCTCGTCCTCGCGGGGTGTGACTCCGGCACGGGCGGCGGAGGCGGGTCCGACGCCGGGCGCGAGGCGTCACCGGGGCCTTCGGTGATCGCGCCGGGCAAGCCGGGCGAGACCGCGGCGACGATGTCCGCGAAGGACGCCGCGCGGCAGAGATCCGAGGACGACTCCCCCAACACGGCCGACTTCACCTACACGCAGATGATGATCGTGCACCACGGCCAGGCCCTGCGGATGACCGAACTGGCCCCGAAGCGGGCCGGTTCGAGCCGGATCAAACGGCTCGCGTCACGCATCGGCGCGGCCCAGCGCCCGGAGATCGACGCGATGAAGGGCTGGCTCAAGAAGCACGGCGGCCCGCGCGGGCACGCGGGGCACGATCACGCGACGATGCCCCGCATGGCCCGCGAGGCGCAGCTGAAGCAGTTGCGCGCCGCGAGGGGCAAGGCGTTCGACCAGCTCTTCCTGAAGCTGATGATCACGCATCACAGCGGGGCGGTCACGATGGCCTCGGATGTGCTCTCCGAGGGCAACAACATCCAGGTCGAGGAGATGGCGAACGACGTCGTGGCACAGCAGTCGAGCGAGATCGGCAGGATGCGGGAGATGGGGTGACGTCATCCGCGCCCCCGGCACTCCCCCTGGCCGGCCGAGGCCTGTGACGGCGCGTGCACGGACAGGCGCACACCCCTGACATCGCGCGGCTCCCGGTGCGATCCTGAAACCGTCCCGAGCGCGTCTCGCGGAAGGAGCACCACAGTGCTGCAGGTCGCCGTCGTCGGTTCCGGCCCCAGCGGGGTGTACGCCGCACAGTCCCTCGTCCAGCAGGACCGCGTGCCGGACGTGCGGGTCGACGTGCTCGACCGGCTCCCCTGCCCGTACGGCCTGGTGCGCTACGGGGTCGCGCCGGACCACGAGAAGATCAAGTCGCTGCAGAACAATCTGCGCACGGTCCTCGAACACGAGCGCGTCCGCTTTCTCGGCTCCCTGGAGATCGGCTCCGGCGCCCTCACCCCCGCCCGGCTGCTCGACCTCTACCACGCGGTGGTCTACTGCGTCGGCGCGGCGGCGGACCGCAGGCTCGGGGTGCCCGGCGAGGATCTCCCGGGCAGCTATTCGGCGACCGAGTTCGTCTCCTGGTACAGCGCGCATCCGGACGCGCTCACGGACGGATACGCACAGGACGGGTTCGTGCGGGACGTCGAGTCAGCCGTCGTGATCGGCGTCGGCAATGTAGCGGTGGACGTGGCCCGCATGCTGGTCCGCGGCGCCGCCGAACTGCTCCCCACCGACATGCCGGACGCGCCGCTCGGCGTGCTCGCGGGCAGCGGGGTGCGCGAGGTGTCCATGGTGGGGCGGCGCGGGCCCTCGCAGGCCCGGTTCACCACCAAGGAGCTGCGGGAGCTCGGCTCGCTGCCGGACACCGAGGTCGTGGTGGATCCCGCGGAGCTGGCACTGGACCCCGCGTACACCGACCCTTCCGGGCTGCCCGCCGCCAGCCGCCGCAACGTGGAGGTGCTGCGCGGCTGGGCCGAGCGCCCGGTGCGGGGCCTGGCCCGGCGGATCAGGCTGCGCTTCTTCCTGCGGCCTGTCTCCCTCACGGCGGGGGCGGCGGGCCGCGTCGCCCTGACCCGGTTCGAGCGCACGCTGCCGGACGGCCGGGGCGGGGTGACGGGCTCCGGGCAGTACGAGGACATCCCCGCACAGCTGGTGCTCCGCTCGGTCGGCTACCGCGGAGTGCCCCTGGAGGGGCTGCCGTTCGACGCGGAGCGGGGCACGGTGCCGCACGCGGCGGGACGGGTGCTGCGCGACGGCGTGCCGTCGCCCGGCGAGTACGTGGCGGGGTGGATCAAACGCGGCCCGACCGGCGTGATCGGCACGAACCGTCCGTGTTCCAAGGAGACGGTCCAGTCCCTCCTGGACGACGCCCCCGCCCTCGCCCGGAGGCAGCTCCCGGAGGACCCCCTGACGGCGCTGCGGGCCGCGGGACTGTGTCCGGTCGAGTGGCCGGGCTGGCTGGCCATCGAACGCGCGGAGGCCCGCCTGGGCCACTCCCTCGGCCGGAGCGTGGTGAAGATCCCGGACTGGGAGGGGCTGCGGGAGGCGGCGCGGGAGGTGTCGGGGCCGCAGAGCTAGGGACGAACCCCCACGTGGGGGTGCCCGACGGCACACCGGCGGTCCCGGTGGCCCGGGCAGCCGCTGGAACCGGGCCGGTTCAGCTCTCTTCGCCGAGGCGGTCGGCCTGGCGGGCCGCCGCGGCCAGGACGCTGTCGAGCAGGCCGGGGAAGAGGGCGTCGAGGTCGTCGCGGCGCAGCACGTTCAGCTTGGCGGTGCCGCGGTAGATCTGCCGGATGACGCCGCTCTCGCGCAGCACCCGGAAGTGGTGCGTGCACGTGGACTTGGTGACGGGCAGCTCGAAGTAGGAACAGGAGAGTCCGGCCGCGCCCTCCTCCCGGGCCAGCGCCCGGACCACCCGCATCCGCATCGGATCGGCGAGGGCGTGCAGCACGGCTTCGAGGCGGATCTCCTCGGGCTCGGGGTGGGCGAGCGTTCTGCTGCTCGCGCTGCCGGTCGCGGCGGCGGTCGTCATGGCGGCTCCACTTCGTCCTGTGCGCCCCGAGCGCTTGGTCCCCGGGTCCCTGGGCGCCATTGTACGAGAGTCATCGTAGTTTGACATCCGCCGTACTACGAGGTCTATCGTACGAGGAGCACATCAGCCCCGACGAATGGGAGCCCGCCGTGAGCGCGCTGTTCGAGCCCTACACCCTGCGATCGCTGACCATCCCGAACCGGGTCTGGATGCCCCCGATGTGCCAGTACTCGGCGGCGCCCGAGGGCCCCGGGGCGGGAGTCCCGCAGGACTGGCACTTCGCGCACTACGCGGCGCGCGCCACCGGTGGCACCGGCCTGATCATCGTCGAGGCCACCGCGGTCAGCGCCGAGGGCCGCATCAGCCCGTACGACCTGGGCATCTGGAACGACACCCAGGCCGAGGCGTTCCGCCGCGTCACGGACTTCCTGCGGGGCCAGGGCACCGTCCCGGCGATCCAGCTCGCCCACGCGGGCCGCAAGGCGTCCACCGACCGGCCCTGGAAGGGCGGCGCCCCGGTCGGCGCGGACCAGTACGGCTGGCAGCCGGTCGCGCCCAGCGCGGTCGCCTTCGACGAGCGGCACCCCGTGCCGACGGAGCTCACCGTCGAGGAGATCCACGAGGTCGTGGAGCAGTTCGCCGACGCCGCGCGGCGCTCGCACGCCGCGGGCTTCGACATCGCCGAGATCCACGGCGCCCACGGCTATCTGATCGGCGAGTTCCTCTCCCCGCACAGCAACAAGCGCACCGACGCGTACGGCGGCTCGTACGAGAACCGCACGCGCTTCGCGCTCGAGGTCGTCGACGCCGTGCGGGCCGTGTGGCCCGAGGACAAGCCGCTGTTCTTCCGCATCTCCGCCACCGACTGGCTGGACGAGGCGGGCTGGACGGCGGACGACACGGTCCGCTTCGCCACCGACCTCAAGGAGCACGGCATCGACCTGCTCGACGTCTCCACGGGCGGCAACGCCGCGGGCGTCAGGATCCCTGTCGAGCCCGGCTACCAAGTCCCGTTCGCCGCGCGGGTGAAGGCCGAGACGGAGCTGCCGGTCGCCGCGGTCGGTCTGATCACCGAAGTCGCACAGGCCGAGAAGATCCTGGCCAACGGCGAGGCGGACGCCGTCCTGCTCGGCCGCGAACTGCTGCGCGACCCCTCGTGGGCGCGGCGCGCGGCACGTGAACTCGGCGCCGAGGTGCACGTGCCGGACCAGTACCACCGCTCCGTCTGAGCTGGGCGCACACGGGCGTCTCGTGCGGGGGCTAGTGGCCCCCGCACGACGTCTCGGCGAGCGCCTCGAACTCGTCGTCGGTGGGCTTGTACTGCTGCTCGAAGTCGGCCAGGCGCTCGGTGATGTCGGAGAAGTGGGCCCGGAAGGCGAGCGCCCACTGGGTGTCGAGGAAGCGCTTGAGGGCGCCGTTCAGTTTGCGGCAGTCCGCCTCGTGGCCCTCGCGCAGGCCGATTCCGTAGAACTGCAGCTTCTTGACGGTGATGTTCCGGACCACCTTCACGTCGTTCTTGTACCGCGGGTCCTGCGCGAAGCCCTCAAGGATGATCTTGTCGGTCCAGACGGCGTCGAAGTTGCCCCGCGTGAGATCCCGCACGCACGTCTTGTAGCTGTTGCGCAGCTCGGCCACCACGTTCGGGCCCAGCGCGTCGCGCACGGACTTCTTCGCCTTGTCGTCCTGCTCGCTCTCGGGGTCGCCGGTGGACCCGCGTACGCTGCACACCCGCTTGCCGTCGACGTCCGCCAGCCTGTTGATGCCCCGTTCCTTCTCACGGACGAGCACGCCCTGGTAGGTCTTGAGGTAGGGGGCGGTGAAGTCGATCTTCTTGTCCCGCGGTTCGGTGATCGAGTACGTGGCCACCACCAGGTCCATGCTGCGCTCGCGCAGCACCTTCTCGCGGTTGCGGGACTGGACGTCCCAGTCGGCTGCCTTGAAGTCCAGATCACTGCCGAGGAACTGCACCAACTGCGCCTCGAAACCGGCGAAGTCGTCCTCCTCCTCGCTGCGTGTGCTGAAGCCCGGCTGCCCCTTCTTGACGGCGATGTTGAGCGTCTCCTTCTCGAAGAGGGACGCGTGGCCGCTTCCGGCAGAGCCGCCGGCGCGGGACGGCGACGCGGTGCCGGGCCCGTCGTCGGTGCCCCCGCCGCCACCGCCGCACGCGGCGAGCAGGGTGGCCAGGGAGAGAGCCAGCAGGCATGCGGTGGGCAGTCGGGGGCGCGGCACTCGACGGGACGACGGCGTTCTGCCGGACGTGGGCACTGTGGCACTCTCCTTCGGCTACCGGCGGTACTCCGCCTTCTCCAGCGTCAGCTCGACCCGGCAGTGCGCGCCACCGGCCAGCTGGATGTCGACCGACACCTCGGGGCCGGGGTCGTCGAGCGTGAGGGTCGTGCTGAACGTCTCCTCCAGCTCGACGGGCGCCTTGGCCCCGATGTCCTTTCCCTGGAACCTCAGCTTGCCCATCCGCAGGCACGGCGATGCGCCCGCCGCGCCGTCCCGTGCCGTGAACGAGAGCCTCAACTCATCGTTGCCGCCGGGCCGTGCCTCGACGTCGAGCCGCGCCGTCGTGCCCGCGGCCAGGGTGCCGCCCGTCAGGTGCGCGTCGCCCGTGACGTCGTCGGGCCGCGCCGCGAGGACCCACCACAGGACGCCCCCGATGACGGCCGCCGCGGTGAACGCCGCGAGGAAAGCCAGCAGATGCTGCGTGACCTCCTTGCGCTCGTCCCGGCGCGCGTAGAGCGTCATGGCGGACACGTACGCGATGAATCCGCCGCCCGCGACCGTCAGGGCGGTCGCCGAGTCGCCGATCACCGCGATGGCGACGAGGATGAGCATCAGCACGAGGTGGACGGTGAACAGCACCGTGAAGTAGCGCCTGCCCTCGGGGTCCGGCGCCGGGCCGCCGGCTCCGCCCGGGCCTTCCGTGCCGCCCGTGCCCTCCTGGGCCGACCCGCCGCCCGGCGGAACGGGCTTCGACTGCGCGACCAACTGGAACCCCTCCCCCGTGCGAGCGGTACATGCGGACGGCAAGGATGCCACAGAGAGTGACGCGAGAGGCATCAATAGACGCCAAGTCACGCATACTCGGAGGGAGTTGTGAGGACCAAGAGGGGCGACGATGTCGACAGATCGGCTTCCGGAGCACGAGCAGCGCATCCTCGACGAGATGGAAGCGGCTCTGCGGAACGACCGCCGGCTCAAGACCCGCATGTGGTTGCTGCGCGCCGGGCGCCGCGTACGCGCCGCCCTCACGCATACGCCGCGCCCGCTCACCGTGGCCTTCTTCGCCACCGTGTCCTGCACGCTCCTCGTCATCGGCATCCGCACGTCGGCCACCGGTGCGATCTGGGCCTTCGCCTTCCTGTGGCCGCTCACGCTGATCGGGTTCCTGCGGCTGCTGTGCCGGTGGACGGAGCCGTGAGGCGGGCCCGGTGAGAGGTTCAGCGGCGCAGCTTCACCCGGTCGAGGGCCGCGACTCCGAGGGCTGCCAGGGCGATCTGGATGAGCCACTCGCCCCAGTCCACGCCGTCGGTGTCGGCGACGCCGAGGCCCGCAGCCACGGCCGTGCCGATGAGCGCCGCGACGATGCCGACGGCGATCGTCCACAGCAGGCCGATGCGCTGCCGCCCGGGTATGACGAGCCTGCCCAGAATGCCGATGAGGGCGCCGATCAGAATCGCGCTGATGAGTCCTGAAATCTCCATCACTGCCCCTTGGTCGGATCCGTTCGTTACTGTGTTCGGACCCACCGAGTGCCCGTGGACGGGCCCCGCAATCCGGTTCCGGCGCGGGCGGGGGGACTCACGCCCCGGTCGGTTCGGGGCATTCGGCGTTCACTCGGAGATCTTTCACTCGGAGATCGTTCACTCGGGGATCGCGGCCAGCGTGAAGGAGTGCCCGGCCGGGTCGGAGTAGGTGCGGGTGTCGCGCGGCCCGTTGTTGTCCTTCGTGTCCACGGGCCGCGCGCCGAGACCGACCGCCTCGCGCTCGGCCTCGTCCATGTCGTGCCGGGCCACCATGATCCTCAGGTGGGCCTGCTGCGAGTCCTCCGGACGGGGCCAGCTCGGCGGAATGTAGTCGCGCTCCCTGTGCACGGCCAAGCAGACGCCGTTCTCGTTGGTGACCTCTACGTAATCGGGGTCCTTGCTCAACTGCACCTCGGCGCCCAGCAGTCCGGCATAGAACTCGGCGAGCCTCTCGGGCTCCGAACAGTCCAGTACGAGCACGGTGTTCTTGTGGACGGTCATGGTGACCGGGTCCCCCGGGCCCTCCCGCCCAAACGGCCCCCGGTTTCCGGGCCTTGGCCCTGGGAACCCGCGCCGACATGGAGTGGTTGAGCATGCTGAGCATGGAGTGGCTGGAGAAGGCCGCCTGTACCGAAGAGGATCCGGAGCTGTTCTTTCCCGTCGGCACGGCGGGACCCGCCGCGCGGGACACCGCCGCCGCCAAGGAGGTCTGCGCCCAGTGCGAGGTGAGGGTGCAGTGCCTGGCCTGGGCGCTCAAGGCCGGGGAGAGCGGTGTGTGGGGCGGGACGTGCGCGGAGGAGCGGGCGGACCTGCGGAGAAAGGCGCAGTGGTCGCACGCGGTCCGGTCGGCGCGGTCTGCACGGTCCGACGGGTCGTCGCCCTCGTCCCGGTCTGACCGGTCGTCGCGCTCGTCCCGGCCCGACCGGTCGTCGCGCTCCGCTCGGTCGGCGCGGTCCGCGGCGACGTGACGGCGCTGCCGCAGGCCGCGCCCTGACGGGGACGCGGCCGCGGGGCTCGCCGTGGCCTCAGCCGCGCGTGCCGGGGCCGCCGCTGCCGAAGGCGCCGCTGCTCCCCCGGTTCCAGCGCCGGCGCCGCTGGTCGTCGCTCCGCTTGGAGGCGACGTTGCCCGACCCCTTCAGCTGATGGGGGGTCAGCCTGCCGCCGTCCCGGGGGACTTCGTCGGGCTCGCGGTGCTCCACGACCGCTCCGACGGGGCCTTCGGCGGGCAGCCGCGGCTGCTCCTGCGGCTTCGGCGGACGCTGCTCCCTGCCGCGCACCCGGATCCCGAACCACACGGCCCAGATCAGCAGGACGGCGATCCCCAGTCCGGTGAGGAACGGCGCGAGTCCGCCCCCGGGCACGGCTGCCAGTTGTTCCACGCTGAGATACGTCATGGGCGCCGAGTACCCCCGCCGCCCGTCACCACCCGTTGGAAAGGGCCCGTCCGGATCCGCTCACCCCATCCACTCCGCCTCGTACTTCGCATACGTCCCGTCGTGCGTCGCGAGGTGCACGAACTGGTCGACGTACGCCTTGAACTCGTCGTCGCCGCGCGGCATCGCGTACGCCTTCTCGGCGAAGGTGAAGGGCTTGTCGGGGTGGAGGGAGCACAGTTCGGGGTGGATCTTCGACTGGTAGAGCGTCTCGCTCGCGTCCGTCATCATCACGTCCGCCCGGCCGTCGATGATCTCCTGGAAGATCGTGGTGTTCTCCGGGTGCAGCTTGATCGTGGCGCGCTTGATGTTCGCGCGGGCGAACTGCTCGTTCGTGCCGCCGGGGTTGACGACGACGGTCGTGCCCGGCCTGTCGATGTCAGCGAGCGCGCCCGCCCCGAACTTCTCCTTGTCGGCGCAGCGCACGATCGGGGTCTTGCCGTCCTTGCGCGTGGGTTCGCTGAAGTAGACCTGGCGGGCGCGCGGCAGGGTGATCGAGACGCCACCGACGCCGATGTCGCAGCGCCTCGCCGCGACGTCCTTGGTCAAGTTCGCCCAGGTCGTGGCGGTGAACTTCGGCTTGGCCTCCAGGCTCTTCGCGAGGTCCCGCGCCATCTTGATGTCGATGCCGCTGTACGTTCCTTCGGCGGGGTCCAGCTTCGTGAAGGGGGCGTAGTCGCCGGTCGTGCAGACGTTCAGGACGCCCTTCTTCGGCACGGTGTCCAAGAGGCTGCGCGCGTGGTGGCCGTCCGGCCGGCGGCCCGCGTCGGGAGAGGCGGGCGCCGCGGCCGTGACGGCCAGCAGACAGACCAGTGCGGACAAGGTGGCAGCACGCTTCACAGGGAACTCCTCTGCGCGAAGGACGTACGACGGCGGCTCGAAGGGATCACCTTCGCAGACCCGTTCGCGCGGGTGAACCCCCTTCTCAGGGAGCGAGCGGGGTGAGCAGTGCCGGGGTCAGGTCGGGCGCCCCGCCGTCGTAGGCGTCCTCGTCGAACGGGTACAGCGGCCGCTCCACCCGGTGGTGGCCGAGGCGCGGCAGGTCCTGGTCGACGCCGCCCGGCGTGAGGGCGAGGAGCCAGTCGGCCGCCATGGCGTGGAGTTCGGGCTCCAGGTAGCCGATCTTCACGACCACGAGGTCGTACGTACGGGGGTCGATGCCGAGGCCGCCCTCCGCCGGGCCCATGAAGTCGGCGAGCGTGTGGAACGGTTTGCGGCGCTCGACGAGGATGACGGTGAGGCCGCCGCTGCGCACGGCCGCCATGTCGACACCGCGGTCGTACGCGCCGCCCTCCGCGCGGTCCTTCTGATCGGTGGCCCGCTGCAACGCGACGACGGTGCCGGTGAGTTCGTACGGACCGCCGTGACGCGGGTCGACCTTGCCGCCGACGCTCAGCGTGACCTCCGCGCCCACGCCCGCGTCGAAGCAGTGGGCGACGGCGACCGGGTCGGTGATGCCGGGGTGGACCGCGGTGACCCGGCCGCCGCGGATCGCGTCGTTCTCGAGCAGTTTGCCGAGCATGTACGCGAGGTCGCCCGCGCCGCCCGCCGTCGGGTTGTCGCCCGAGTCGCTGATCAGGAAGGGGCGCGCGGACGACTTGACCGCTCGCTCGACGCACTCCTCGGCGGTGCCCGTCGGGCCGACGAAGACGAAGTCGCGGCGCGCGTCCCAGTAGCGGCGGGCCAGTTTCCCGGCCTCGGCGGCGGCGAGTCCGGCGTCTTCGCCGGTGACGACGACGGCGGCCTGGCAGCGCGGTTCGTCGGCCCAGGCGTAGCCGACCCACAGCGCGGCGTCGAGGATGCCGGGCAGTCGCTCGATCTCGGCGAGGGAGGCGTAGAGGGACCTGGCGGGCTCCAGGCGGGTGCTGGTCTTCTCACCGGGCAGGAGGACCGGGACCTGGACCCAGACGCGGTGCGGCCGGGTGCCGTCGATGAGGCAGCGCACGAGGTTGCGGGCCGCGCGTTCGCGGGTCTCCCAGGCGTCCTCGTGCGGGGCGAGGCGGTGGGCGGTGAGCAGGTCGACGGGCTCGGCGAAGCGGCGCGAGACGTTGCCGTGCAGGTCCATGGCGGCGGAGATCATCGGCCGTCCCGTGCCGTCCGGGGTGCCGACGGAGTCGAGGGCCGCGCGGACCGCTTCGGTGAGGTCGGCCTCGGCGTCGGTGAGGCCGATGACGCTCATCGCGCCGTGGATGTCGTACACGAGGCCGTCGAGCGGGCCCGCCGCGCGTAGGCGCGTGACCAGTTCGTCCTTCAGCGTCAGGTACGACTCTGCTTCCACCGGTCCGCCGGGCAGTGAGGTGGCGTGCAGCAGGGGCACCCATTCGACGGTGTCCGCGAGGTCGGAGTCCGTCCGGGTCCAGGTGTAGCGGTCGAGGAGCTCCTGGCCGCGGGTTCGGCGGAAGTCGTCGGTGGTGGAGCGGTGCGGGCAGAACGTGGACGACTCGATGCCGATGCCGCCGATGCCGATGCGCAGGCGGCGACGGTGCGCGGAGGGGGTCATGCGGGTGCGCTCTCTTCCTGGGGGGCGGGGGCTGCCGGGGTGGCCGGGAGGTGGTGGCGCAGGGCGGTGAGGCCGGCGCCGAGGAGGCCCGCGTCGACGCCCGTGACGGTCGTGGTGATCTCCAGGTCGGCCGTGGCGAGGGGCAGGCAGCGTTCGTAGAGGACCCCGCGCACGGCGGCGACCAGGGGTTCTGCCGTGGCGAGGACGCCGCCGAGGGCCACGGCCTGCGGGTTGAAGAAGTTGACGACGACGGACAGGACCGTGCCGATGTGCCGTCCCGCGGTGCGGACGAGGGTGGTGGCCTGCGGGTCGCCGTCCGCGACGAGCCGCAGCAGTCCTGCGGTGTCGGTCACTTCGACGCCCTGCCGGGCCAGTTCGCGGATCAGGGCCGCGCCGCTGGCGACGGTCTCCAGGCAGCCGATGTTGCCGCAGCTGCACGGGCGGTCGCCCGCGGCGTCGACGCGGACGTGGCTGATGTCGCCCGCGCTGCCGTTGGCGCCGTCGTGCGGGCGGCCCGCGGAGATGACGCCGCTGCCGATGCCGCGTCCGGCCTTGACGACGACGAGGTGGTCGAGGCCGGGACGTGCGACGCGGTGCTCGCCGACCGCCATCATCGTGGCGTCGTTGTCGACGGTGACGGGGATGCCGAGCCGCTCGGCGAGGACGTCGCGCAGCGGGTAGCGGTGCCAGCCGGGCATGCGGGAGGGGCTGAGGACGAGGCCGGTGGCGGGCTGCACGGGCCCGGGGAAGGCCACGCCGAACGCGCGTACCGTGCGGCCCTCCTCCCGCTGGTGGGCGATCAGCTCCTCGACCTGGCCGCAGAGCCAGTCCACCGCGGACTCGGGGCCCGCGGTGATGTCGTGCGGCAGGTCGACGGCGTCGGTGACGGTGCCGCCGGGGTCGACCGCGCCGAGCCGCGCGTGGTGGCTGCCGAGGTCCGCGGCGAGGGCGACGCCTCCGTGTGCGGCCACGCGCAGCAGCCGGGGCCTGCGGCCGCCGCGCGAGGCGCCCTCGCCGGACTCGCTGAGCACTCCGGCGTCGACGAGTTCCTGCACGCGCAGGGAGACCGTCGAGGGGGCGAGGCCCAGCTCGCGTACGAGGTCGGCCCGGGACGTGGCCGCTCCCGAGGAGACCAGGTGCACGATGTGCTGCGCCGAGCCGGGCTCGTCGCGTGGTCGTCCGGTCATGCCTGCCGCCCCCAGTTGTTTCGGAATCTTCGTTCGAGACCGACACGAACTCTAGGTTCGATCAAAGCAAGTTGGCCAGCCCCGCCGGGTTTTCCACTTCTTGCCGAATGAAGCTATTGACTTGGTTTTCGCGCCCGGCCTAGCGTTCGGGCGCCGCCCCGTCGTTCTCCGGCACGGGCCGGCCCCGTACCCCTTGGAGGCCCATCGCCATGCGCTCATTCAGGTCCGCCAGGTCCGCGGCGGCCGCGCTGCTCGCCCTCGCGGCGGCCCTCACCGGATGCACCCGCGAGGGCGGCCGCATCGACATGGGCCCCACCGGTGGCACGCCCGTCGAGGGCGGCACGGCGACCATGGCGCTGCCACCCGCCGCGACGCCCAACTGGATCTTCCCGATCGGTGCGCCGGGCTATGGCGCCTCGTACAACTACGGGATCAATTCGCTGCTGTTCACGCCGGTGTACGACGCCGTGCAGGACGAGGCGAAGGGCGAGCTGACCACGCACGGCCCCGGCACGCTGGGCCTCGCGCCGAAGTACAGCGACGGCAACAGGACCGTGACGGTGCCGCTGCGCAAGGGCGTCGAGTGGTCCGACGGGAAGCCGGTCACCGCCCGCGACCTGGAGTTCTGGTTCCACCTGGTGAAGGCCAACAAGGCGGAGTGGGGCAGCTATTCGGTCGGCACGATGCCGGACAACGTCAAGCGGTTCGAGACGCTCGACGCCCACACCGTGCGGCTGCACCTGACGCGTGCGTACAACCCGGACTGGTTCACGGCCAACCAGCTCACCCTGCTGCGCGCGCTCCCCCAGCACGCCTGGGACGCGAAGACCGACGGCGGGCGCATCGGCGACTGGGACCGCACGCCCGCCGGCGCCAAGGCGGTCTTCGCGCGCCTGACGAAGCACGCCAAGAGCCTCGGCTCGTACGGCTCCGACCCGCTCTGGAAGACGGTCAACGGTCCCTGGAAGCTTGCCGGTTGGCGCGACAGCGGACAGGTCACCATCGTGCCGAACGAGAAGTACACCGGTCCGGAGTCGGAGCGCCCGCACCTGGACAAGGTGGTCTTCAAACCGTTCACGACGGCCGACTCCGAGTACAACGTGCTGCGTTCGGGCGGCGTCGACTACGGCTACATCCCGCCGTCGGTGCTGGCACAGAAGGAGAAGTTCCAGGACAAGGGCTACCGCGTCGATCCGTGGGAGGGCTGGGCGGCGACGTACATCGTCTACAACTTCAACTCCACGCACGGCGGCCCGATGATGGACCAGCTCTACATCCGGCAGGCCATGCAGCACCTCGTCGACCAGAAGGCGATGAGCGACGTCATCTGGCAGGGCAGCGCCACACCGACGCTCGGTCCCGTGCCGGTGACACCGAAGAGCCAGTACCTGTCCCCCGAGATGGAGAAGAACAAGTACCCGTTCTCCGTCGACAAGGCCCGGCGACTCCTCGAATCCCACGGCTGGCGGACCAAGGACGGCACGGCACGCTGCGTACGCCCCGGCACGGGAGCCGACCGGTGCGGCAAGGGCATCGAGAAGGACACTCCGCTCGAACTGACCCTGCTCTCCCAGTCGGGGTCGACCGAGACGACGAACATGATGCAGGAACTGAAGTCGTCCCTGTCCAAGGCGGGCATCGAACTGACCGTGCGCCAGCAGCCGTTGAACTCGGTGCTCGGCAACTCCGTCCCCTGCACGGCGAAGGACCCCGGCTGCGGCTGGGACATGTCGTTCTTCGGGACGGCAGGCAGCTGGTACTACCCGCTCAACCCCAGCGGTGAGCAGCTCTTCTCGACGGGCGCGTCCGCCAACTTCGGCAACTACAGCGACAAGAAGGCCGACCGCATCCTGCGCGGCATGCAGTACTCCCCCGACATGAAGCCCGTGCACGAGTACGGCGAGTACCTCGCCGAGCAGCTGCCCGTCATGTGGATGCCCAATCCGGCGTACCAGGTCTCGGTGATCCGCAACGACCTGCGCGGGGTCGAGCAGAACCCGACCGTCACCTTCGCTCCCCAGCACTGGTACTACGTCAAGAAGAAGGGAGCCGAGAAGTGACAAGATCCGCCGGCCCCACCGGCTTCACCGGATTCCTGGTCAAGCGCTTCCTCCAGGCGCTCGTCGTCCTCTTCCTGGTGTCGGTGATCGTCTTCGTGCTCCTGCACCTGCTGCCGGGCGGCCCCGCCCGCGCCATCCTCGGCCCGAAGGGCACTCCGCAGCAGATCGAGCACTTCAACCACCAGCAGGGGTACGACCGTTCGCTGCCCATGCAGTACGCGATGTACCTGAAGCGGCTGCTCACGGGTGATCTCGGCGAGTCCTTCAAGCTCAACTCGCCCGTCTTCGACCTGCTGAAGCAGCGCCTGCCGAAGACGCTGCTCCTGACCGTCCTGTCCACCGTGCTCGCCGTCGTCATCGCGGTCCCGCTCGGGCTGCTGCAGGCCGTACGGCGCGGCAAGGCGTCGGACTACGCCCTGACGGGCCTCGCCTTCCTGCTGTACGCGACGCCGGTGTTCTTCCTCGGCCTCATCATGATCATCCTGTTCGCCCAGGTCATGCCCATCCTCCCGGCGGAGGCACCCCAGGGCGAGACGGTCGGTGAACTCCTCGGTGACGTCATCGGGTTGGTGCTCCCGGTGGTCACCATGGCGTTCGGCATCGTCGCGATGTTCAGCCGCTACATGCGCTCGGCGGTGCTCGACAACCTCACCGAGGAATACGTCCGTACGGCGATGGCCAAGGGCCAGTCGAGCCGCCGGATCATGGTCAGGCACGTCCTGCGCAACGCGCTGATCCCCCTCGCGACACTCCTCGGCCTCTATCTGCCGACGCTGTTCAGCGGCGCCCTCGTCGTCGAGTCGATGTTCAACTACCCCGGCATGGGGCTGCTGTTCTGGAACGCCGCGCAGGGCTCCGACTTCCCCGTCCTGCTCGGCGTGACGCTCGTCGTCGGTGTCGCCACCGTCGTCGGCTCACTGCTCACCGATGTCCTGTACGCCGTCCTCGACCCCCGGATACGGAGCGTGGCATGACCACCACCGCTGCCCCCGCGACCGCGCCGGGCCACGAGGACGCCGAGCGGGCCACGCCCTCGCTGGCCCGCCGCACGCTGCGGGTCTTCACCGGCAACAAGCTCGCCCTGACGGGCGTGGTGGTGCTGGTCCTGCTGCTCGCCTTCAGCTACCTCGGCCCGTTGGTGTACGACACCGAGCAGGTGCACACCGACCTGTCGCAGGCGAACCTCCCGCCCGGCAGCTCCGGCCACCTCCTCGGCACCACCGACCTCGGCTACGACATGATCGGCCGCCTGATGGTCGCGGGGCAGACCTCACTGGAGATCGGCCTGGCGGCAGGCCTCCTCGCCACGCTCTTCGGCACCGTCTACGGCGCGGTCTCCGGCTACTTCGGCGGCTGGGTCGACGCCACGATGATGCGGATCACGGACGCGGCGCTCGCCATCCCCGCGATGTTCCTGCTCGTCGTGGTCGCCGCGATCGTCACCCCCGGCAAGGGCGTCCTCATCATGATCATCGCGGCGGTGGCGTGGCTGTCCCCCGCCCGCCTGGTGCGCGGCGAGGCGCTGGCGCTGCGCGACCGCGAGTACGTGCAGGCCATGCGGATGATGGGCGGGGGCGGCACACGGGCCGTCTTCAAGCACATCGTGCCGAACGCGATCGGCACGGTCATCGTCAACTGCACCTTCCAGATCGCCGACGCGATCCTCTACGTCAGCTACCTCGCTTTCCTCGGCCTGAGCATCCCGCCGCCCTCGGCGGACTGGGGATCGATGCTGTCGGCCGGCATCACCTACACCCAGAACGGCTACTGGTGGCTGATCTTCCCGCCGGGCATCGCGATCGTGCTGGTCGTCGCCGCGTTCAACTTCATCGGGGACGGACTGCGGGACGCGTTCGAAGTACGGCTGCGGAAGTAGAGGGAGAAACGGACATGACCGAGCCGCTGCTCACCATCGACGACCTGAGCGTCGACATCACCTCACGCGAACGCACCGTCCACGCCCTCGACGGCGTCTGTCTGACCCTCGCCCCCGGCGAGGCCCTGGGCATCGTCGGCGAGTCCGGCTGCGGCAAGACGATGACCGCGCTCAGCGTCCTCGGCCTGCTGCCGCCGGGCGGCGCGATCACCGGAGGCCGCGTCCTGTTCGACGGGCAGGACCTGGCCGCCGCCCCCGCGCCCGTCCTCCAGGACGTCCGCGGCGACAGCATCGGGATGGTCTTCCAGGACCCGCTGACCTCCCTCAACCCGACGATGACCATCGGCGCGCAGGTGGCGGAGCCCCTGCTCCTGCACCGCCCCGGCATCGGCAGGAAGGAGGCCTGGGCGCGCGCCCAGGAGATGCTGCGCCTCGTCGGCATGCCGCAGCCCGCCGAGCGCATGAAGGCCTACCCGCACCAGCTCTCGGGCGGCATGCGGCAGCGGGTGGCGATCGCCATGGCGCTGGTCTGCGAGCCGAAACTGCTGATCGCCGACGAGCCGACGACGGCCCTCGACGTGACGACGCAGCACCAGATCCTGGAGCTCGTCGACGAGCTGCGCACCCGCCTCGGCATGGCGATGATCCTGGTCACCCACGACCTGGGCGTGATCGCCAACCGTGTGGACCGGGTGGCGGTGATGTACGCGGGCCGGATCGCCGAACAGGCGGACGTACGCGACCTGTTCGCGCACCCGCGCCACCGCTACACCGAGGCGCTGTTCGCGGCGCTGCCCGAGCGGGCCGCCGACCGCGGCACCGAACTGCACACGATCCCCGGCCTGCCCCCGAACCTGGCGGTGCGCCCCACGGGCTGCCGCTTCGCACCCCGCTGCACCTTCGCCACGGACGAGTGCCGGGCCGGTGAACCGCCGCTCACGGACGACGGCGTACGCGGCGCGGCGCACCGGTTCGCGTGCTTCCACCCGGTGCCGGAGGAGGCCGCCTCCGAGGAAGACGTCGTGACTCCGGCGGCCGTGCCCGCCACGGCCGCCCCGGGCGCCGTGCTCCTCGAACTCGACGCGCTGGTCAAGGAGTTCCCGTTGAAGGGCGGCGCGTTCTCGCGCAGCCGAGGGACGGTCAGCGCGGTCGGCGGGGTGTCGCTTTCGATCCGCAAGGGCGAGACGTACGGCATGGTCGGCGAGTCGGGCTGCGGGAAGACGACGCTCGGGCGGATCGTCGCGGGCCTCGACGATCCGACGGGCGGCGCGGTGCGCTTCGAGGGCGCCGACCCGGCGCGGATGTCGCGGGCGGAGCGGCGCGCGCACCGGCGCCGCGTCCAGCTGATGTTCCAGGACTCCACCGCGGCGATGGACCCCCGCATGCGGGTCGGCGAGATCCTGCGCGAACCGCTCGTCATCCAGGGCGTCGGCAACCGCACCGAACAGGAGAAGCTGGTCGCCGACCTCCTCGACGCCGTCGGCCTGCCGCGCGGCGCCGTGCACCGCTATCCGCACGAGTTCTCCGGAGGGCAGCGCCAACGCCTCGGCCTGGCACGGGCGTTGACCCTCTCACCCGATCTGGTGGTCGCCGACGAACCGGTGTCCGCACTCGACGTGTCCGTGCAGGCGCAGATCCTCAACCTGATGCGGGAGCTGCAGCGCGAGCGCGGCCTGACCTATCTGTTCATCTCGCACGACCTGGCCGTCGTACGCCATCTGGCGGACACCGTCGGCGTGATGTACCTCGGCAAGCTCGTGGAGTCGGGCCCGGCCGAGCAGGTGTACGCGCATCCGCTGCACCCCTACACGCGCGGTCTCCTGGACACGGTCAACCTGCCCGACCCCGAGGCCGCGTCCGGCGCGCGCCGCACACCTCTGGAGGGCGAGACCCCCTCCGCGGCGCGGCCCCCGTCCGGCTGCCGCTTCCGCACCCGCTGCCCCGTCGCCCAGGAGGTGTGCGCCACCACCGAACCGCGGGTCAGTACGCCGAACGGGGCGGGACACGAGGTGGCCTGCCACTTCCCGCTGGCGGCGCCTCGGCTAGCGTCGGCGGTATGAGACTCGCCGACGCCCTCGCCCAGCGCCCGGTCGTGCTCGACGGCGGCCTCTCCAACCAGCTGGAGGCCGCGGGGCACGACCTGAGCGACGCCCTGTGGTCCGCGCGGCTGCTCGCCGACGAGCCGGACGCCGTCGAGGCCGCCCATCGCGCGTACTACGAGGCGGGCGCCGAGGTCGCGATCACCGCGAGCTACCAGGCGACGTTCGAGGGGTTCGCGCGGCGCGGCTTCGGCGCGGGGCGCACGCGCGAACTCATGGGCCTGAGCGTGGAGCTGGCCCGGCGCGCCGGGGCCGGGCTCGGACGTGAGGTGTGGGTGGCCGCGTCGGTGGGGCCCTATGGGGCGATGCTCGCCGACGGCTCCGAGTACCGGGGGCGGTACGGCCTCTCCGTGGACGCGCTGGAACGCTTCCACCGGCCACGCCTCGAAACCCTCGCCGCGGCGGGACCCGACGTCCTCGCCCTGGAGACCGTCCCGGACGCCGACGAGGCGCGCGCCCTGCTGCGGGCGGTCCGCGGCCTCGGGGTACCTGCCTGGTTGTCGTACAGCATCGCGGGCACGCACACGCGTGCGGGGCAGCCCCTGGGCGAGGCCTTCGCCCTCGCCGCCGACATGGACGAGGTGGTCGCGGTCGGCGTGAACTGCTGCGATCCGCGGGACGCCGACGCCGCGGTGGCGCTGGCCGCGCGGGTCACCGGGAAGCCGGTGGTCGTCTATCCGAACAGCGGCGAGACGTGGGACGCGGCGGCCAGGGCCTGGCGGGGCCCCGCACGGTTCGCGGCCGGACAGGTCGCGGGGTGGCGGTCGGCGGGGGCGCGGCTGGTCGGCGGGTGCTGCCGGGTGGGTCCGGCGGCGATCGCGGAGGTGGCCGGGGAACTCGCGAGGCCGGGGCCACAGGGCTGAGGACACGGCGTTGACCTGCGGGAACGTGGCGTCGGAGGGTGACTGTCAGTGGTCGGGTGCAGACTGACGGATACCTGAGACAACGACGTCGCGGAGGTGGCCACGATGGCCGATGTACTTCTGACCGTAGGCACGCGCAAGGGCCTCTTCATCGGCCGCAGGCGGAATGGGGCCTGGGAGTTCGACGACAGCCCGTACTTCAACGCGCAGGCGGTGTACTCCATCGCCATCGACACCCGCGGCCCCGCTCCCCGGCTCCTCGTCGGCGGTGACAGCGCGCACTGGGGCCCCTCCGTCTTCCACTCCGACGACCTCGGACGCACCTGGACCGAGCCGGCGAAGCCCGCTGTGAAGTTTCCCAAGTACACCGGGGCTTCGCTGGAGCGGGTCTGGCAGCTGCACCCGTCGGCCGCCGAGCCGGACGTGGTGTTCGCGGGCACGGAGCCCGCCGCGCTGTACCGCTCGGAGGACCGCGGCGAGTCCTTCTCCCTCGTCCGTCCCTTGTGGGAGCACCCCACCCGCTCCAAGTGGGTGCCGGGCGGTGGCGGGGAGGGCCTGCACACCGTGCTGACCGACGCCCGCGACGCCGGCGCGGTGACGGTCGCGGTGTCGACCGCGGGGGTGTTCCGCACCCTGGACGGCGGCGCGAGCTGGGCCCCGTCGAACAAGGGCGTGTCCGCGGTGTTCCTGCCCGAGCCGGACCCGGAGTTCGGGCAGTGCGTGCACAAGGTCGCGCGGGACGCGGCCGACCCGGACCGGTTGTATCTGCAGAACCACTGGGGGGTGTATCGCAGCGACGACGCGGGCGCGCACTGGACGGACATCGGCGAGGGCCTCCCGTCCACCTTCGGCTTCGCGGTCGTCGCCCACCCGCACCGCGGCGGCACGGCGTACGTCTTCCCGATCACCGCGGACAGCGACCGCGTCCCCGCCGACCACCGATGTCGCGTCTACCGCACGGCGGACGCGGGCAAGAGCTGGGAGCCACTGAGCGCGGGCCTCCCCCAGGAGGACCACTACGGCACAGTGCTGCGCGACGCCATGTCCAGCGACGACTGCGACCCCGCGGGCATCTACTTCGGCAATCGCAACGGGGAGGTGTTCGCGTCGGCGGACGACGGCGACAACTGGCAGCAGCTCGCCTCGCACCTGCCGGACGTGCTCTGCGTACGGGCCGCGGCCATCGGTTGATCGCCCCCGCCATTACGGCAGTAGGGTGACGCCGTGGCACCACGACCCTTGCATGAAATCGTCGAGTCCGGCTGGGCCAAGGCCCTGGAGCCGGTGGCCGAACGGATCGCCTCGATGGGGGACTTCCTGCGCGCGGAGATCGCCGCGGGACGCACCTATCTCCCTGCGGGGGCGAACGTCCTGCGCGCCTTCCAGCAGCCCTTCGACGACGTCCGCGTCCTGATCGTCGGCCAGGACCCCTATCCCACACCCGGTCACGCGGTGGGCCTGTCGTTCTCGGTCGCCCCCGACGTGCGGCCGCTGCCGGGCAGTCTCATCAACATCTACCGCGAGATGAACAGCGACCTGGGCCTGCCCCCGCCGTCGAACGGCGACCTCACGCCCTGGACCCAGCAGGGCGTCCTGCTGCTCAACAGGGCGCTCACCACCGCCCCGCGCAAGCCTGCGGCCCACCGCGGCAAGGGCTGGGAAGAGGTCACCGAGCAGGCGATACGAGCACTGGCCGCGCGCGGGAAGCCGCTCGTGTCGATCCTGTGGGGGCGGGACGCGCGCAATCTGCGGCCGCTGCTCGGACAGTTGCCCTCGGTGGAGTCCGCGCATCCGTCCCCGATGTCGGCGGACCGCGGCTTCTTCGGCTCGCGCCCCTTCAGCCGGGCCAACGACCTGCTGGTCCAGCAGGGGGCGCAGCCGGTGGACTGGCGCCTGCCATGACGGACGAGCGCACCGCCGAGTACTGCGTTCTCGGGGTGGATTCGGGCGGCTCCGGCCTGCGGGCCGCCCTGAGCATGCCGCGGGGCGGCCCGCGCCTCTCCGAGCCTGTGCGCTCCGCGGAACCCGTGCGCACCGGTCCGCGCGGCATCGACGCCGGGCACCTCATGGAGCAACTCCTGCCCATGGCGCGGGGCCTGCTGGAGCGGGCGGGCGGCAGGCGGATCACGGCCGTCGCCATCGGCGCGGCGGGCATGGCGAGCCTCGGCGACGACCTCCGCGCCGAACTGCCGTCGGCGCTCGCCCAGACCCTTGGGGTACGCCGCACGGCGCTCGCCGCGGACGCCGTCACCGCGTACGCGGGCGCGCTCGGCGACCGCCCCGGCGCGGTGGTCGCGGCGGGCACCGGCCTGGTCGCGATCGGCACGGACCTGATTACCTGGCACCGCGCCGACGGCTGGGGGCACCTGCTCGGCGACTGCGGCGGTGGCGCCTGGATCGGCCGCGCCGGACTCGAGGCGGCGATGCGGGCGCACGACGGCAGACGCGGCGGTTCGAAGGCGCTCCTCGCACGCGCCGAAGAGATGTTCGGCCCGCCCGCAGAGCTGCCGGCCCGCCTCTATCCCCGTACGGACCGGCCGGCACTGCTCGCCTCCTTCGCGCCCGAGGTGGCCGGCTGCGCGGCGGACGACCCGGTGGCGGGCGGCATCCTGCGGGCCGCCGCCCGCCACATCGCCGAGGCGGCGGCCGCCGTCTGCCCCCGTCCCGAGGTGAACCCCGGGGCTCCTTCCGGGGCGGCTCCCGGGGCTCCTTCCGGGGCGGCTCCCGGGCCTGCCCCCGGGTCTGCTCCCGGGGAGAGCGAAGTTGCCCTCACCGGCGGCCTGTTCAATCTGGGCGAGCCACTGCTCGCACCCCTGCGCGACGAACTCGCGGACCAACTGCCGCACGCGCGGCACGTTCCCGCGGCCGGCGACCCGCTGGACGGGGCGCTGCGCATAGCGGCCGATATCGCCGAGGACCGGCTGCAGCTGCCGCACGACGCGCGCATGCTCTCCGTCCACAGCGAAGACGACAGTTGACCTCTACGTAATTCATCAGACAAAAACGGACTTATACCGCCCACCTGCACCCTCCCCAAACAGGGATGGCCCGCAAGCCAGTAGCATGCGGGCGCATGAGCTCCCCCACTGGGCCCGCATCCGGCCTGCCTGTACGAATGCCGCGCCCCCGTCAGCCGGGCCGGCACCGCCGTCCGGAGCCCGTCGCGGCTCCTGAGGGCGCGCCCGCACTTGTTCTCGCCGTGCCGGGCGCCCCCAGCACGTCCACGCGCAGCCTCGCCGAGGAAGTCGTGAGCATCGCCCGCTCCGAGCTGCCCGGTCTCGACGCCAGAATCGGTTACGTCGACGGTGAGGAAGACGCCACCGTCACCTCCTTCCCCGAGTTCCCCTCGCTGCAGTCCGTGCTCGCGCGCGCGGCTGCCGAGCGCGCCGCCCGCCTCGAGCGCGCGCGCGAGGCCGGTGCCGAGACGGCAGAGGCGGACGGGCCCGTCGCGGTCGTCGTCCCGCTGCTCGCGGGCCCCGACAGCGCGCTGATGCGCCGTATCCGGCAGGCCGTCATGGACAGCCGTGCCGCCGCCGAGCTGACGGATGTGCTCGGCCCCCACCCGCTGCTCGCCGAGGCGCTGCACGTGCGGCTGTCGGAGGCCGGCCTCGCCCGCGCCGACCGCGCCCGCCTGTTCACCGTGGCGACCGCCGCGGACGGCATCGTCCTCGCCACGGTCGGCGGCGAGGAGGCCGTGCAGGCCGCCGGGATCACCGGCATGCTGCTCGCCGCGCGTCTCGCGGTGCCGGTGATGGCCGCCGCGCTCGACGAGGAGGGCGCCATCGCGGCGACCGCCGAGCAGCTGCGCGGCTCGGGCTCCGCCCAGCTGGCGCTCGCGCCGTATCTGATCGGTCCCGAGCTCGACGGCGCGCTGCTCGACGCGGCCGCGAAGGAGGCGGGCTGCTCCGTCGCCGAGCCGGTCGGCGCGTACCCGGCGATCGGCAAGCTGGCGCTCGCCAAGTACACGACGACGCTCGGCATCACGCCGCAGCAGCCTTCGGGCGCGCCCGTGCACTGAGCCGTTCCACTTGTACGCCGATGGGCCCGCCCCGATGTGGGGGCGGGCCCATCGGCGTACATCGACACGCGTCGGCCGCGTGTCGAGGCACCTCGGCCGTGTGTGGGCCCGTCTCAGCCGAAGACCACGCAGGAGGCGGCCGGCACCTCGACGGAGCCCGCCCGGCTCGGGATGCCCGTCTCCTGGTCGATCGTGAACCAGGTGACGTCTCCGGAGCGCTCGTTCGCCGCGTACAGGTGCCGTCCCGACGGGTCGACGGCGAGGTCGCGCGGCCAGTGCCCGCCGCACGGCACGGTCGCCGTCAGCCGCGGCGCGTCGCCCTCCTCGTCCAGCGCGATGACCGAGATGACGTCCGTGCCGCGCGTGGCGGTCCACAGGAACCGCCCGTCGGGCGCGACGACGACCTCCGAGGGGTAGGCGTCCCCCTCCGGGGTCTCCGCGAGGACGGGCAGCTCGCCGAGCGGCCCGAGGGTGCCGTCGGCGGCGTCCCATGTGCAGACGGTGAGGGTGGGGCTGAGCTCGTTCAGGACGTACGCGCGGTCGCCGCGCGGGTGGAAGACGAGGTGCCGCGGGCCGGAGCCCGGGCGCAGCGCGACCTCGCGGTGCAGGGTGAGGCCGTCGTCCCCGAACGCGCAGACGCGCACGGAGTCCGTGCCGAGGTCGACACTGACCGCCCAGCGGCCGCTCGGGTCCGCGAGGACCTGGTGGGCGTGCGGGCCCTGCTGGCGCTGCGGGTGAGGACCTGAGCCGGTGTGCCGGAGTTCGCTCGACGCCGTGGCGGCGAGGGTTCCGTCGGCGCCCAGCGGCACGGCGGTGACGCTCCCGGAGCGGTAGTTGGCGGCGAGCACGTGCCCGTCGTAGAGGGCCAGGTGGGTGGGGGCCGAGCCGACCGGCACGGGCGGCCCCGCGAGCTCGGCCGTCTCCTTCCCGGTCCGGAAGGCGGCGAGGGCGCCGTCCGGGGTCTCGCTGACCGCGTAGAGGGTGTCGCCGGAGGGCGAGAGGGCCAGATACGACGGGTCGGCGACCGCGTCCGTGGCGCCGAGGACGGTCAGCGCGCCGGTGTCAGGGGCGACGGCCGCGGTGACGACACCCGGCCCCCCGGCGCCGGTGAAGGATCCGATGTACGCCCGCTCCGCCTGCCTGCCGACGACCACTGCCAGTTCCCCTCTCGCCGGGGCGCCGCATGCGAGGCGCCGCTCGTGCGGGCGACGCTAGCAGCCGGTCTGGACCAAGCGGTGACCGGAGGCCCTGCCGGGCCTCTCCAGGAACCTCGCCGGGAGCTCAGCGTGGGCAGTCGCTCCAGGGCGCGGACCGCTCCCGCACGGCCCGCGCCCGTTGCCCGCGGGGTTACCCCGCGGGCGGGCTGATCCACCGTGTATGTGCCCGATGCACATGCTCGATCCGGACGCGGGGCGTCGCGGCCTCGGCGGGCTGGCCCCGGGTCATGCGGGAGGCGATGGTGGGCAGGTGGATCACATGACTGACCTCGGCTTTCACGTCCGCGGCTACGGGCCTCCGCCGCGCGAGGACCGGCCGGCCACGGTGCTCGTGCACGGGCTCGGACTCTCGGGACGGTACTTCGTGCCGCTCGCGCGGCGGCTGGCAGCGGGCGGGGCGACCGTGCTGGTACCCGACCTGCCGGGCAACGCCCGTTCGCGGGCCGCCGCGCGCCGCGCGCCCGATGTCGGACAACAGGCCGACGCGTTGGCCCGCCGGTACCGGCAGCTGTCCTCGGCGCCGGGCCCCTTCGTGGCCAACTCGGTCGGCTGCCAGATCGCCGCCGCCCTGGCTGCCTGCCACCCCCACCTGGTGAGCCACCTGGTGCTGATCGGTCCGGCGCTCGAACCGGGGGTCTCCGGCGTGCGCGAGTTCGGACGGCTCGTCGCGGATGCCCCCAGAGAGCCGCTGGGCCTGCTGTCCCTGGCCGCCTTCGACTATCTGGTGACCGGCCCGCTGCGCTGCGCCGCGTCCTTCCGCCACGCGCTGCGGGACGCGGCGGGGTCCTTCGAGGTGAACCTCTCCCGGGTGCGCGCGCCCACGCTCGTCGTACGGGGAGCGGGTGACACGATCGCCTCCGGCACATGGACCCGGCGCGTGGCGGGGCTGGTCGCCGACGGGCGCGCCGCGGACCTTCCCGGCGCGGCGCACGCGGCCCACTACAGCGCGCCGGACGCCATGGCCGCATTGATCGAAGAGTTCACGACGGGAGAGGCCCAAGAGGCCGAAGAGACTAGAGCAGCTAGAGCGGCGGGAGAGCCCGGATGAAGTCCTCGGAGGAGTCCGACCACGCACCATCCGGGCGCTCCGGACGCCCGGAACGTCCCTCCCCCTGGCTGCGGCTGCTGCCCGGCATCTCCCCGAAACGCCGGGGCTTCGTCCTGGCCTGGTGGGGCTTCGCCCTCACCTTCGGCGGAATGCGTCTGCTCACCTGGCTCATCCACGTCGACGTGGCCGGCATCGGTGACATGCAGGCCGGCGGGGTGCACATCCATCACTACGTGTGGGGGATCCTGCTGCTCGCGGTGGTGGGCGCGGCGGGCCTGGCCGAACGCTCGGCGCGGGCACGCGCGTGGATGGGTCTTGCCTACGGGGTGGGGCTGGCCCTCGTGGTCGACGAGGCGGCGCTCCTGATCAGCCTGGAAGACGTGTACTGGGACACGGAGGGCGGAGTCAGCATCGCCCTGGCCATCGCCGTCATCGCCGTCGCCGGCAGCGTCCTCGCGGTCACGCGGGGGCGGCGCGCCTCGAAGAACGACCGGGACGACGACGACCTCTAGGCGGGGTCCACGTCGGCGTACAACATGTGGTGGTCGGAGTACGGAGTGGGTCGAACGTCGTGGTCGATCGGGGCGACGCCGCGCAGGAAGACGTAGTCGAACTTGAGGAGCCAGTCGGTGGTCGGCTCGCAGGTGGCTGCGGTCGAGGGACGGCACCGGGAGCCCGTGCCGTCGGCCAGTGCCCACATGCGGGCGAGTTCGGGCGCGTCCGGCACGGCGTTGAAGTCGCCGAGCGCGATGGCGTGGTCGTGCCGGGCGACGGCCCCGGCGAGTACGCCGACCTGTTCCGCCCTGACCTCTTCCTGCCGCCGCTGGGCGAGGTGCGTGTTGAAGACCCGGACGGGCCGGCCGCCCACGATCGTGGTGACAGCCATGTATCCGCGGTCTTCCGACCCGCCGTCCGGGTACTCCACGCGGACGGGGTCCGCCATCGGCGCCGCCGAGAGAAGAGCCTGGCCGAAGGCGCCCGGGCTCCACGGCACTCCCCCGCAGCGGCCCCAGTCCCGGAGAACCGTCCCGTACTCGACGTGGTAGGCCAGCCCGTAGAAGCGCTTCAGGTAGTCCCGGATCTGTTCGACGTCACGTGTGCACGCTTCTTGCAGACCGATGACCTGCGGCGCGTACGTGGCGATCTCCGCGGCCCGGTCGACGTTGCTCTCCTCGCAGGGATTGCAGATGTTCCACGTCATGACCCGGTTCGGCACGATGTCCTTGACGGCGTGAACGGGCAGTGGCCTGCCGAAGGGAACACCCTTCGGCGCGCTGGGCCCGACGAACACCAGGCAGGCCACACTCATCGCGGCCACGAGCAACCACGTGCCCTTTCCGAGCACCATCGCCTCCTCATCGCACATACGTAGGACGTGTGCTCCGCACCCTACTTCTGGAGCCGCTCCTGACGTTCCTGCTGAAGTCCCTGGAGGAGGAGGGCGATCAGGCGTCGGGGGTCGTAGCGGGGGTCGTTGTCGCGTCCGATGCAGAGGTTGCCGATGCCGCGCATCAACTCATAGGGCTGCGTGCCGGGCCTGATGTCACCGGATTCGACCGCCGCGTCGAGCAGTTGGGCGCAGACGGGCAGCAGGCGGTCGAGGAAGTAGGCGTGCAGCGCGGCGAACCGGTCGCTGTCTGACTGCAGCGCGTCGGCGAGTCCGTGCTTGGTGACCAGGAAGTCGACGAAGAGATCGATCCATTGGCGCAGCGCGTCGAGCGGTGAGTCGGCACTGGCGAGCAGGTCCGGGCCGGCTTCGGCGCATGCCTCGATCTGGTGGCGGTAGACGGCGGTGACGAGATCCGCGCGGGTCGGGAAGTGGCGGTAGATCGTCGCCATCCCGACGCCCGCCCGGGCGGCGATCTGGCGGATGGGCGCGTCGACGCCCGAGGTGGCGAAGACCTCGGCGGCGGCGGTGAGCAACGTCTGCCGGTTGCGCTGGGCGTCGGCCCGCTTGCCGCGGGAGCGCGGTTCCCCGGTGCTGCGGGAGGGCCTCTCCCCGGCGGGGTGGTCAGCGCCGTGGTCGGCGCTGTGCTCGGCAGGTTGCTCGGCGGGCATCACGTTCTCCTTCGACAGCGGTGGTTCGACACCGATGGTTCGAAACCCATGGCTCGACACCGGTTGACAAAACGGATCAGTGATCCGGATAGTAAATGGAGCAGTGTTCCGTTTCAGGTTAGCCGAGACGGGCCGCTCCACACCATCTTGCTCGTCCGTCGATCACCCGAGACGACGGACGCCAGATGCCACCGAAGGGGAACCCACACCGTGAGCACATCCACGTCCATGCCCACGTCCACGTCCATGTCCACGCCCGTCCCGGTCCTGTCCTTCAGCCCCGTCACCCTGTCCGTACCCGGGCGCCCCGTGGACCTCCAAGTACGCGTCTCCGCCCCCGCCATCGGGACAGGCACCGGGACGGGCACCGGAACCGGCCTCCCCGTCGTCCTCCTCTCCCACGGCCACGGCCCCTCCCACCACCTCTCCTCCCTCAACGGCTACGCGCCGCTCGCCGACTTCTGGGCGGCCCACGGATTCGTCGTCATCCAGCCCACCCACCTCACGTCCAGGACGCTGAGCCACCTGGTCGCCGACGCTCCGGGCGCACCCGACTTCTGGCGCTCCCGCGCCGAGGACATGACACACATCCTCGATCGGCTCGACGTGATCGAGAACGCCGTGCCGCAGCTCGCCGGGCGGATCGACCACGCCAAGGCCGCCGTCGCAGGACACTCACTCGGTGGCTTCACCGCCGCGCTCCTGCTCGGCGCGGGACTCACCGACCCCGACACGGGCAAGGTGGTGCACCTCGCCGAGCCCAGGTTCAAGGCGGGCGTCCTGCTCGCGGCGCCCGGCGGGGGCGGTGACGCCTTCAACGGGCCCATGGCGGAGCAGTGGCCGGTCATCGGGGCCGTCGACTTCTCCACGATGACCACACCCGCGCTGGTCGTCGCCGGCGACAAGGACGACCCCTCGCACTTCACGGACACGGGGCCGGACTGGCACGCCGAGCCCTACACCTTCTCCCCCGGCCCGAAGACCCTGCTGACCCTGTTCGGCGCGGAGCACGGACTCGGCGGAGTGGCCGGCTACGACGCGGCGGAGACCACCGACGAGAACCCCGAGCGAGTGGCCGCCCTCGCCCGGCTCACCGCGGCCTACCTCCACACCCGCCTCCACCCCGGCAGCGACGCCTGGCAGCCCGCGGTCGAGGCACTGACGACCGGCCCCGACCCGGCGGGACGCGTCGAGTCGAAGTAGTCCAAGTAGTCCCTGCGGTCCGCTACGCCGGTTCCTGCCTCTGCAGCGGCACGGCCATCGCCGCGAGCGCCCGCTCCAAGCCGTGCAGGTGGGTGAGGGCCGGGTGGTGGCCCGCGGCCTGCGCGAGGGGCGGCTGGGGCTCGCCGGCCCGGCGGGAGCCGGTCGGGGACGTCAGCGCCTCCACCGCCACCTCCACGCGCCAGCAAGCCGCCGAGAGACGGTCGTCGTGGGAGGCGACGGGGTCCGACGCCGCGGCGGCGAGCGAACGCACCTCCTGCGCGCAGGTGTCGAGCAGTGCCAGCACCTCGCGAGCCCGCGCCTTCCTCTCCCGGCTGAAGTGCAGCGGATGCACCAGCGGGGACACCGCGAGACGCACGCGGGCGAGCAGCACCTCCAGCTCGGCCACGCGCGGCCCGGGGTCCGCGTCCGGGGTTCCGGCGAGGCGGGCGGCGGTCTCGGCCGCGCAGGCGTGCACACAGTGCAGAGCGCGGCGGATCCACTCGTCGGTGACCGCGTGGGTGGTGACCGGCAGCACGAGCAGGACGGCGAGGACGGCTCCGAGCGCGCCGACGGCGGTCTCCGCGACGCGCAGCACCAGCAGCGACGCGTCGAGGACGCCGAGCAGCCCGTACAGCATGGACGCCATCGCGGTCACGAAGAACATCATCCAGCTGTAGGAGACGGCCGCCGTGTAGAAGATCCCGAAGATGCTCACGGCCACGACCAGGGCAGTCGGCACAGCCGCCCCCTGCAGCGGGAGGGCGACGGCGAAGCCGACCACGATGCCCAGGACGGTGCCGAGGACCCGGCGGAAGCCCCGCACCAGGGTCTCGCCGCGCGACACGGTGTTCACGAACACCCACCACGTGGCGCCCACCGCCCAGTACCAGCGCTGGTCGGACAGCGCCTGTCCGACCCCGAGCGCGAACGCCACGCCCGCGACGGCCTGCACGGCCTGCCGCGTGGTCACCCGGGCGAGGCCCCGGCCCTGCGACAGCGCGGGCACAGCTGCCGCCGCGCGGCCCCGCTCGTAGCACCACAGGCCGAACCGCACCGTCGAAGAGGCGCACAGGGAGAGCAGCACCGCCGCGTACAGCTCGGGGAGCTGGGAGGGGACCGTGTGCAGGAACTGGGCCGCGAAGAAGGTCATGAAGGCGAAGACCCCGAGAGAGTGGCCGCGGGGTCCCCAGCGCCGTGCGTAGACGCCCGCTCCGACCACGGCGAGGAAGGCGGCGTCCCTCGCGAGGGGGTAGCTGTGCAACCCGGCGGCCACGGCGAGGACGGGGAGACCCACCACGGGCAGCAGGGCGGTCGTCACCGCTTGGCCGCGCACGGTCGGGTCGGTCACGGTGAAGAGCGCGAGCAGCGCCGCGAGCCCTCCGACGATGGCCGCGGAGAGGGAGTGTCCGGCCAGACCGCACACGGCCACGGCCAAGGAGATGCCGACGACCGCGCGTGCGGCGCTGCGCAAGCGCAGCCGCCCCGGATCCGGAGCCACGAACACCCTCTTCAGCACAGCTTCCCGCCCCTCTCGGCAAACAGACACAAAGAAGGCGCCACGGAGTCCGCAGCGCCATCGACATGACCATCAGACCATCTTGTCGCCCTCCGGCTCAACCGGAGGCGGCATGAGTGGGCCAATGGCTCAGTCCGTATGCTCTCCGTCGCGCCAGGGGCGGGCCAACGGGTCATCCTGCGGAGGGTGCGCCCGGCGCCTCCGGCCCTGCGTCGATGCGATAGCCGACACCCGGCACGGTGGCGATGACCCAGGGCTCGCCGAGCCGCTTGCGCAGGGCTGAGACGGTGATGCGTACGGCGTTGGTGAACGGATCGGCGTTGTCGTCCCACGCCCGCTCAAGAAGTGCTTCGGCGCTGACCACACCGCCTTCGGCTGCGACGAGGACTTCGAGCACGGCGAACTGCTTCCGGGTGAGTGCGACGTAGCGGCCGTCCCGGTACACCTCGCGACGGAACGGGTCCAGGCGCAGGCCCGCGATCTCTCGCACGGGCGGCCTGCTGTGCGCGCGCCTGCGGTCGAGCGCTCTGAGCCTGAGCACGAGTTCTCGCAAGTCGAAGGGTTTCGTGAGGTAGTCGTCGGCGCCGAGTCCGAACCCGGTGGCCTTGTCGTCGAGCCGGTCGGCGGCGGTGAGCATGAGGATCGGCATGCCGCTGCCGGAGGCGACGATGCGCGTGGCGACCTCGTCGCCGGAGGGGCCGGGGATGTCCCGGTCGAGGACGGCGATGTCGTAGGTGTTGACGCTCAGCAGCTCCAGGGCGGTGCCGCCGTCACCCGCGATGTCGGCTGCGATCGCTTCGAGGCGGAGGCCGTCGCGGATGGCCTCCGCCATATAGGGCTCGTCCTCCACGATCAGTACACGCATGCCCCGAGGCTACGAGCCCGCGCATATCGTCGGCGTATCGAAAACCGCATACGCGCCGGCAACGCCGTGCCGCCTTGACTGGCGGCATGAATCGAACCCTGCCCTCCGTACGCCGACCCGACCCGGGACCCGAGGACACAGCGGTGACCCGACAGGGGACCGCGGACGCCCCGGCCACCCGACAGGGGACCGCGGACGCCCCGGTCACCTCCCGGCCCGGGCCGTGGAGGCGCGGCCCGGTCCTCACGGCGCTCGCACTGCTGCTCGGCCTGCTCATGCTGCTGCACGCGCGGGTTCCCAACCGGGTCGGGAACCTCGGCAGCCTGTTGGAGACCTTCCTGCCGTGGTGCGGCCTGTTCGTCCCGGTGCTGCTGGCCGGGGTGCTGTGGCGCCGCTCGGCCTCCGCCGCAGTCGCGTTGCTGCTGCCGGTGACGGTGTGGCTGAGTCTCTTCGGCGGGCTGCTCGGCGGTGCGTCCCGGCCGGCCGGTGATCTCACCGTGGTCAGCCACAACGTCGGCGCCGACAACCCCGACCCGGCCGGCACCGCGCGCGACCTGGCCGCCTCCGGTGCGGACATGCTGGCGCTGCTCGAGATCACCCCGCAGGCGCGGGGCACGTACGAGAAGGAGCTGGCGTCGGCGTACCCGTACCACGCGGTGCGGGGCACGGTCGGGCTGTGGAGCAAGCTGCCGCTGACCGGCACCCGGCCCGTCGACACCGCGAGGGACTACGGACCGCTGGCGGAGACCAAGCCGGTCGAGAGCCGGCTGGCCGACACGCGGGCGCTGCGCACCACGGTGGCCACGGACCACGGGCCCCTCGCCGTGTACGTCGCCCACCTGGGGTCCGTCCGGTTCAATCCCCGGGGCGGCTTCGGAACGGCCGACCGGGACCGGGGCGCGCAGGCGCTCGGCGAGGCCGTCGCCGCCGAGCAAAACGAACGGGTCGTGCTGCTCGGCGATCTGAACGGCAGCACGGACGACCGCGCGCTCGACGGCCTCACCGCGCAGTTGCGGTCGGTCCACGACGCGGCCGGGAGCGGCTTCGGCTTCAGCTGGCCCGCGAGGTTCCCGGTGGTACGGATCGACCAGATCCTGGTCCGCGGCGTGGAGCCGGCGAGTTCGTGGGTGTTGCCTGCCACCGGCAGCGACCACCTGCCGGTGGCGGCCGGCATCAACTGGTGACCACTCGACCGGGGCGCCTGCGCGCGGGCCGGGAGAGCAGGAGCAGGCTGTGGGGCCCCATGGTGACCTCCCCGCCCGCCTTGTGTTCCACCTCGTCCGCGATGCCCTCGGGCTCGGTGGTGTCGATGCGGGTCGTCCAGCGTTCGCCGTACGTGGCGTCCGGCAGCCGGAAGAGGATCGGCTCCCGGTGGCTGTTCAGCAGGAGGAGGAAGGAGTCGTCGACGACGGGTCTGCCCTGGGCGTCGGGCTCCGCGATGGCGTCGCCGTTGAGGAAGACGCCGACGGCGTGCGCGTCGGGCCACTGCCAGTCCTTGTCCGTCATCTCGCGCGCGTCGGGCCGCAGCCACACCAGGTCCGGCAGCGGTTGGTCCTCGTGTGTGGCGGTGTCGCCACGGAAGAAGCGGCGTCTGCGCAGCACCGGGTGGGCGAGGCGGAGGTGGATGGCGCGGCTGGTGAAGCCGATCAGGTCGCGCTGCGCGTCGGTCAGGTCCCAGTCGATCCAGGAGATCTCGCTGTCCTGGCAGTAGGCGTTGTTGTTGCCCCGCTGGGTGCGGCCGAGTTCGTCGCCGTGGGCGAGCATCGGTATGCCCTGCGAGAGCATGAGCGTGGCGAGGAAGTTGCGCTGCTGGCGCGCGCGGAGTTCGAGGACCGCCTCGTCGGTGGTGGGTCCCTCGACCCCGCAGTTCCACGAGCGGTTCACGCTCTCACCGTCCTGGTTGCCCTCCTGATTGGCCTCGTTGTGCTTCTCGTCGTACGACACCAGGTCGCGCAGGGTGAAGCCGTCGTGCGCGGTGACGAAGTTGACGCTGGCGCGCGGGCGGCGACGGTCGTGCTGGTACAGGTCGGACGAGCCGGTCAGCCGGGAGGCGAACTCGGCGAGCGAGTGGTCGGCGCCGCGCCAGAAGTCCCGTACGGAGTCCCGGTACTTGCCGTTCCACTCCGACCAGAGCGGCGGGAAGTTGCCGACCTGGTAGCCGCCGTCGCCGACGTCCCAGGGCTCGGCGATGAGTTTGACGCGGCTGACCACGGGGTCCTGCTGGACCAGGTCGAAGAAGGCCGAAAGACGGTCCACGTCGTGGAACTGCCGCGCGAGCGTGGCCGCCAGGTCGAAACGGAACCCGTCGACGTGCATCTCGGTGACCCAGTACCGCAGCGAGTCCATGATGAGCTGCAGGACGTTGGGGTGGCGCATCAGCAGGCTGTTGCCGGTGCCGGTGGTGTCGAAGTAGTGCGCGGGATCGTCCTCCGCCAGGCGGTAGTACGACGCGTTGTCGATGCCGCGGAAGGCGAGTGTGGGGCCGTTCTCGTTGCCCTCCGCGGTGTGGTTGTAGACCACGTCCAGGATCACTTCGAGCCCGGCCCGGTGGAGCGCCTTGACCATGGACTTGAACTCGGTGACCTGCTCGCCGCGCGAGCCGTGCGCCGCGTAGGCGTTGTGCGGGGCGAAGAAGCCGATGGAGGTGTAGCCCCAGTAGTTGGACAGGCCCCGGTCGCGCAGGAAGCCGTCCTGGACGTACTGGTGGACCGGCATGAGCTCGACCGCGGTCACGCCCAGGGACGTGAGGTGGTCGATGACCGGGTCGGTGGCGAGGCCCGCGTAGGTGCCGCGCAGTTCGGCGGGGACCTCGGGGTGGGTGCGGGTGAGGCCGCGCACGTGCGTCTCGTACACGACCGTCTCGGCGTACGGGCGTCGTGGCGGCCTGTCGTCCTCCCAGGCGAAGGACGGGTCGGTGACCACGGAGAGCGGGGTGTGCCCGGCGCTGTCGGCGGGGTCCGGCCCCTGGGGCGCGCGCTCGAAGAGGGCCGGGTGGTTGTCCGTCTGGCCCTCGATGGCCCTGGCGTAGGGGTCGAGGAGCAGCTTGGCGGGGTTGCAGCGGTGGCCCGCGGCCGGGTCCCAGGGGCCGTGCACCCGGTAGCCGTAGCGCCGGCCGGGGCCGACGCCCGGCAGGTAGCAGTGCCAGACGAAGCCGTCGACTTCGGTGAGGGTGATGTTCTGGTGGGTGCCGTCGTCGTCGACGAGGACGAGGTCGACCCGGTCGGCTATCTCGCTGAAGAGGGCGAAGTTGGTGCCTTCGCCGTCGTAGGTGGCTCCGAGGGGAAAAGGGGCGCCGGTCCAGGTGCGCACGCAACTGCCTCCGTACGGAAGGGGGGGTCGGACGGGAGCGCGTGGCCGCGGCCGCTCACTCGGGCGGCCGCGGCCGGCGCGTCGCGTCTCCACGGATACGGCGTTCACGCGTGTCCGGCGTTCACACCGCGGGTTCCTTCTCCGCCATCCTTGTCCGGAATGCGTCCGGCCGCAGTCCGTGGCGCGGTTCGTGACGCGGTCCGTGACCGGGTCCGTGGGCGCTCGCGGCGGCCGGCGTGGCCACGGCGGCCGGGACCGGGGCCTCCGCTTCGTCCGGGTTCGCGAGGACGGCGTGGCGCACCTCGCGCGGCAGTTCCAGCGCCTCGCGCAGGCTGGGGGCGGGTGCCGCGGGGGCCAGCGGGGCGCGTTCGGGCGCCCGGGCGCGGCGGGAGAACCAGATGATCTTGCCGTTGGTCGCCGGGAAGCTGCCCCAGCCGTCGCTCATGGCGGCGATCTGCGTCAGACAGCCCTGCGGTCCGTAGTGCCGCTCGGGCAGGTCGCGGTTGTTGTCCGACACGGCGGTGATGAGGTGCTGACCGCTCCACCACATCTCCACGACGGTCCTCTTGTCGGCTCCGTACTCATCGATCTCACGGAGCAGCACTCCGGTGCAGTGGCAGACGGATTCGACGAGAACTTCCAGCCCCCAGTGCCGGAGATGCGCGGTCAGAATGCGCCTGACCTGGTCGATCCTCTCCGGGCTGACCTCGACATCGAGGTGGTAGTAGCAGGGGATCGCGGATTTCATTGCTCTTGGCTCCTCTCGGCGAAGCTTTTTCGCCCCGCCCCGGTCTGTCCGACCGAGCCCCGAACACGAAGCGTGAGCACTGATCGCTTCTGAGTCAGTCTCAGCGTGAGAGCACTACTCCATCCGCGCAACACGAGACAGAACCCGAGACGGACGCCGACCCGGTAGTTGAATAGCCAACAGGACGCTTCGTGCTCACACGTGCACCATGAGTCAGAAGATTTGAAAGAAGGTGACCAGCGTGATGCTGCTGCCTGCCAGAGCCGAGGTCGCACGGCACCTGCGTCAGTACCGGTCGTGGGAGCGGCGGCTGCTCGCCCACCCCTCCGACCTCGCCGTGCGCATGCGCTTCGAGGACACGGCGTACACGCTGTGTGTGCTGATGGGTGAGTCCAAGGCGCGGGTGGCCGCTGACGCCGCCGAGCTCTTCCTGCGCCCGCGGGCCACGCGCAGGCCGAAGCCGCCCCCGGTTCCCCGGGGCCTGTGACGACGCGCGGCACCTGCGGCACAGGGACAGACCGACTGCACGCAAGCCCGGCGGAGGAGGGACCGATGACGTCAGCTCCACGGACGACCCCTGTCTCCGACGCCGTGCCCCTGTCCCCGTCCGTGCCGGTCCTGGACGTCCACCCGGTCGTCGACTGCGGCCGGCGCCCCGCGAAGGCGGTTCCCGGCGAGACCTTCCAGGTCACGGCGACCGTCTTCGGTGAGGGCCACGGAGCGGTCGGCGCCAATGTCGTGCTGCTCGGACCCGGCGGTCGCCGCGGGCCCTGGACGCCGATGCGGGAACTCTCCCCTGGCACCGACCGGTGGGGCGCGGACGTCACTCCGGACGCCGAGGGGCACTGGACGTACCACGTGGAGGCCTGGGCGGATCCCGTGCGGGACTGGCGGCGCGCCGCCGAGATCAAGATTCCGGCCGGTATCGACGCCGGGCTGATGCTCGAAGAGGGCGCGCTGCTGTACGAGCGCGCGGCGGCCGGAGTTCCGGCGGGGCAGGAACGGCGGGTGCTGCTGGCCGCGGCCGACGCGCTCCAGGACGAAGCGCGTTCCCCGGCCGCCCGCCTGGCGGCCGCGCTCGCCCCGGAGGTGGACGCGGTCCTCGCACGTCACCCCCTGCGTGAGCGGGTCTCCCGCTCGCACGACCTTCCCCTGCTGGTGGAGCGGGAGCGGGCTCTCTTCGGGGCCTGGTACGAGTTCTTCCCGCGCTCGGAGGGTGCCGTCCTGGAGGAAGGCGCCCCGCCCGTCTCCGGGACGTTCCGTACCGCGGCCGAACGGCTGCCCGCCATCGCCGGGATGGGCTTCGACGTCGTCTATCTGCCGCCGATCCACCCCATCGGCTCCACCTTCCGCAAAGGCCCCGACAACTCCCTGTCCTCCGGCCCCGACGACGTCGGCGTGCCGTGGGCGATCGGTTCACCGGAGGGCGGTCACGACGCGGTCCACCCGGACCTCGGCACGCTCGACGACTTCGACGCGTTCGTGCGCCGGGCCGGCGAGCTCGGCCTCGAAGTCGCCCTGGACTTCGCACTCCAGTGCTCGCCGGACCACCCGTGGGTGGAGAAACACCCCGAGTGGTTCGCGCACCGCCCGGACGGCTCCATCGCGTACGCCGAGAATCCGCCGAAGAAGTACCAGGACATCTATCCGATCGCCTTCGACAAGGACATGCCGGGGCTGATCGCCGAGACCGTGCGGCTGCTGCGGTTCTGGATGGCCCACGGCGTCCGCGTCTTCCGCGTCGACAACCCGCACACCAAGCCCGTCGCCTTCTGGGAGCGGGTCCTCGCCGAGGTCAACGGCACCGACCCGGACGTCATCTTCCTCGCCGAGGCCTTCACCCGGCCCGCGATGATGCGGACCCTCGCGGCCATCGGCTTCCAGCAGTCGTACACCTACTTCACCTGGCGCAACACCAAGCAGGAGCTCACCGACTACCTCACCGAACTCTCCGGCGAGACCGGACACTTCCTGCGCCCCAACTTCTTCGTGAACACGCCGGACATCCTGCCGGGTTACCTCCAGGAGGGCGGGCGGCCCGCCTTCGAGGTCCGGGCGGCGCTGGCCGCCACGCTCGCGCCGAGCTGGGGCATGTACGCCGGGTACGAGCTGTGCGAGAACACCCCGGCGCGGCCGGACTGCGAGGACTACCTGCACTCGGAGAAGTACGAACTGCGCCCGCGCGACTGGGCGGCGGCCGACCGCGAGGGCCGCTCCATCGCGCCCCTGATCACGCAGCTCAACCGGATCAGGCGCGCGCACCCCGCCCTGCGGCAGCTCAGGAACCTGCGTTTCCACCAAGCCGACAACGACGCGGTGCTCGTCTACAGCAAGCGTGCGGGTCCAGACACCGTTCTGGTGGTCGTGAACCTCGACCCGCACCACACCCAGGAGGCCACGGTCACGCTTGACATGCCGCAACTCGGCCTCGAAGGGGACGGGTCCGTGCCGGTGCGCGACGAGCTCACCGGCGAGACCTACCACTGGGGCAGGGCCAACTACGTGCGCCTCGAACCGGGCCGCGCCCCCGCGCACA
>NZ_JBIRFV010000011.1:0-352661 GCF_044327655.1 Streptomyces sp. NPDC018029
TTCCGACTCTATCAGACTCTTTCGTGTCCGATTTCCTCGGTGCCTTTCCGGTTCCCGCTCCGGCCTTTCGGCTTTCGCGTTTCCCTTTCCGGCGGCTCCGACTTTATCAGAGATTCTGAGTCGGATTCCCCGCCCCGCTCGGGTGGTCCCAAGGCACCTGAGTGCTCCGGGTTCCCTCGCTGGCGGAGCCGTAAACCTAACGGAGCGGGGCGCCCCGATGCAAATCGAGGTGCCCCGCTCCGGAGAAGGCGCGGTCAGGAGGGTCAGACCTCCACGACCACCGGCAGGATCATCGGGCGCCGGCGGTAGTTGTCCGAGACCCACTTGCCCAGCGTGCGGCGGATGAGCTGCTGCAGCTGGTGGGGCTCGACGACGCCGTCCTGGGCCGACTTCTCCAGGACTTCCTGGACCTTCGGGACGACGCTGGTGAACACCGAGTCGTCGATGCCGGAGCCGCGCGCCTGGATGTGCGGGCCACCGGTGATCTTCCCGGTGCTGGAGTCCACCACCACGAAGACCGAGATGATGCCCTCGTCGCCCAGGATCTTGCGGTCCTTGAGGGCGGGCTCGCCGACATCGCCCACGGAGAGACCGTCCACGTAGACGTATCCCGCCTGGACCTTGCCGACGATCTTCGCCTTGCCCTCGACGAGGTCGACGACGACGCCGTCCTCGGCGATCACGATGCGGTCGTGCGGGACGCCGGTGAGGGCGCCGAGCTCGGCGTTGGCGCGCAGGTGGCGCCATTCGCCGTGGACCGGCATCAGGTTCTTGGGCTTGCAGATGTTGTAGAAGTACAGGAGCTCGCCGGCCGAGGCGTGGCCGGAGACGTGCACCTTGGCGTTGCCCTTGTGGACGACGTTCGCGCCCCAGCGGGTCAGGCCGTTGATCACGCGGTAGACCGCGTTCTCGTTGCCGGGGATCAGCGACGACGCCAGGATCACCGTGTCGCCCTGGACGATGCGGATCTGGTGGTCGCGGTTGGCCATGCGGGAGAGCGCGGCCATGGGCTCGCCCTGCGAACCCGTGCAGACCAGGACGACCTCGCTGTCCGGCAGGTCGTCGAGGGTCTTGACATCGACGACTAGGCCCGGCGGCACCCGGAGGTACCCGAGGTCGCGGGCGATGCCCATGTTGCGGACCATCGAGCGGCCGACGAAGGCGACCCTGCGGCCGTACTCGTGCGCGGCGTCCAGGATCTGCTGGATGCGGTGCACATGGCTGGCGAAGCTCGCGACGATGATGCGCTTCTGGGCGCCGGCGAAGACACCGCGGATCACGTTCGAGATGTCGCGCTCGGGCGGGACGAAGCCCGGGACCTCGGCGTTCGTCGAGTCGGAGAGGAGGAGGTCGATGCCTTCCTCGCTCAGCCGCGCGAACGCGTGCAGGTCGGTCAGGCGGCCGTCCATCGGCAGCTGGTCCATCTTGAAGTCACCGGTGGCGACGACCATGCCCGCGGGGGTGCGGATGGCGACGGCCAGGGCGTCCGGGATGGAGTGGTTGACGGCGATGAACTCGCAGTCGAACGGGCCGAGGTGCTCGCGGTCGCCCTCGACGACCTCCAGCGTGTACGGCCGGATGCGGTGCTCCTGGAGCTTCGCCTCGATCAGCGCGAGGGTCAGCTTGGAGCCGATCAGCGGGATGTCCGGCTTCTCGCGCAGGAGGTAGGGGACACCGCCGATGTGGTCCTCGTGGCCGTGCGTGAGCACGATGCCCTCGATGTCGTCGAGGCGGTCCCTGATGGACGTGAAGTCCGGCAGGATCAGGTCGATTCCGGGCTGCTCCTCCTCGGGGAAGAGCACTCCGCAGTCGACGATCAGCAGGCGACCGTTGTACTCGAAGACGGTCATGTTGCGGCCGATCTCACCGAGGCCGCCGAGCGGGGTGACCCGCAGGCCGCCCTTCGGGAGCTTCGGCGGGGCGCCGAGTTCAGGATGCGGATGACTCAAAAGACTCTCCTCACCACGCGCGCCACGTACCTCCGAGGCACGTGGCGCGTATGACGTTCGTGCATTAGCAGTTGTTGTGTGGGGTGCGGGCGGCCGTCGGCTGCTGCCGCGCGCCCGCGTGTTCCGCGTATTCAGTTGTGAAGTCTGTGGTTACAGCTGTACCCCGCCGGCGGCGAGATCGATCTTGAGCTGGGCCGTCTCGTCGGGTGACAGCTCCACCAGGGGGAGGCGGAGCGGTCCCGCGGGACGGCCCTGGAGGGCCAGCGCCGCCTTGGTCGTGATCACGCCCTGCGTGCGGAACATGCCGGTGAAGACCGGGAGCAGCTTCTGGTGGATCTCCGTGGCCTTCTGTACGTCACCCGTGAGGTGCGCCTCCAGCATGGCGCGCAGCTCCGGGGTGACGACGTGGCCGACGACGGAGACGAAGCCGCACGCGCCGACGGACAGCAGCGGCAGGTTCAGCATGTCGTCGCCGGAGTACCAGGCGAGGTCCGAGCGGGCGATGGCCCAGCTGGCACGGCCGAGGTCGCCCTTGGCGTCCTTGTTGGCGACGATGCGGGGGTGCTCGGCGAGGCGGACCATCGTCTCGGTGTTGATCGGTACGCCGCTGCGGCCCGGGATGTCGTAGAGCATGACCGGCAGCTCGGTGCTGTCGGCGATGGCCGTGAAGTGCCGGAACAGGCCCTCCTGAGGGGGCTTGTTGTAGTACGGCGTCACGGTCAGGAGGCCGTGGGCGCCCGCCTGCTCGGCGGCGCGGGCCAGCTCGATGCTGTGGCGGGTGTCGTTCGTGCCGACGCCGGCGACGATGTGGGCGCGGTCTCCGACGGCGTCCAGGACGGCTCGTACGAGATCGTTTTTCTCCGCGTCACTGACGGTCGGGGACTCACCGGTGGTGCCGTTGATGACGAGGCCGTCATTGCCTGCGTCCACCAGATGAGTGGCGAGCTGCTGCGCGCCGTCGAGGTCAAGTGCGCCATCCGCCGTGAACGGCGTGACCATGGCGGTGAGGACCCTCCCGAAGGGGGTCTGCGGAGTGGAGGTCGGAGCCATGGGTAACACGCTACTCGCTGCTCAGCGCGGGGTCGCCCCTCGGGGGATGTGTGCGGACCTGACAAGTGTGGAGCCCGGCACTGCCTGCTCGGGGGTTCAAGCAGTGCCGGGTCCGTTTGATCAGGCTAGATGAACTTCACGAAGTGCCGCAATCCGGACACTTCGCTCGGTCCACCCGCACATCAGTGCCTCGCCCGCTCGCGGGTCGGCCCCGACAATCGGCCGTTCGGTGAATCGCCAGCACATTCTTCGACTAATTTGCTGAAACAGGGCACCTTTTGGGCGTTTCACGCGTCTGTCTATACAACAGAGTCCACAGAGCTCCGTTCGAGACCCGTGAGGAGAAGCGCGCCCCATGTTCCGTCGGCGAGAGCCCGTTCCGTTCGCCTTCATCGCCGAAGCCGACAAGTTCCGCAGTAACGTCACTCCCCCACCCCGTGAGCGCGCGTCGGCCAGCCAGATCGTGGGCCGCACGCTCATCGGCCTGACCGTGGTGGCCGGTCTTGTGGGATCCCTGCTCTTCGGGATGCCCGCCATGTCGCCCGACCAGTCACCGGCGCAGACGCAGCAGTCCGAAGCTGCCGACGGCCGCTGACCGGCGCCGACCGCCGTCCGGACCGACTCATACCCGTCCGGACCCCCAAGGGTGGTAGCAGGGGGCACGGCTCGATAGCCTCACCGGGCACAGCCCATGTGTGGATCGAGTGAGGATCAGCCCGTGCCCCTGCCCTTCCTGACCGCGGACCGCACTTTCGACGACGTGGCGGGCGACGCCGCACTGCCCTTCGAGAACCGCGATCACTGGCGCCGGCCCTACCGGCCCGGTCCCTGGCGCGTGGGCACCGCGGCACTTCTGCTGCTGCTCGCCTCGTTCGTTCTCTTCGCCGCCGTGGTCATCGCGTTCGCGGACTCCCTCGCGGGCGCCGCGATCTGCGCCGGGCTCGCCGCCCTCGTCATCGTGAGTGCCCTGCGGATGCTGCGCATGGGCATCTGGGTGAGCGCCCACGGACTGCGCAAGGTCCGCTTCCTGAGGACGCAGACGCTCCCCTGGGGCCGGATCTCCGCGGTGCGGACCGCCCAGCAGCCGGTGCGCTGGCTGGGTCTGCCCCGCACGGTGCAGGGGCAGGCCCTCGTCCTCGTACGGCGTGATCAGCAGGCTGCCGAGGCGCGGCAGCTGCTGCTCACCGACCGGAACGCCGACTTCCTGGCACGGCACGAGGCGTTCAACCGCGCGGCCGACTCCATCGAGGTGTGGGCCGACGAGTACCGGCCCGCCACGGAGTACAGCCCCACCGCCTAGCCACCGCCCGGCTCAGACGTTCACCGGCCTGCCCGCATGCAGGGCGATGGCGCGCTGCATGGCCTTCCGCGCGCGGGGGGTGTCTCTGGCGTCGTGGTAGGCGACGGCCAGCCGGAACCAGCAGCGCCAGTCGTCCGGTGAGTCCTCGGTCTCCGCCTTGCGGCGGGCGAAGACCTCGTCGGCCGAGTCGCGGTCGATGCGGCCGCCCGGCGTGCGCTTCAACTCGTCGACGGGCAGGCCGCCTTCGGCCTCGAGCTCGGCGGCGAGGCGGTTGGCTCGCTGGACGAACTGGGTGTTCTTCCAGAGGAACCAGACGCCGATGACCGGCAGGATCAGCACCGCGACACCGAAGGTGACGGTGAGCGCGGTGCCGTGCTTTATCAGGAGCACGCCGCGGCTGCCGACCAGGACGAAGTAGACGACCAGGACGGCGGCCGTGACGGCGTAGGTGATCTTGGCGCGCATGAGGTCCGCTCCCCGGATCAGCCGAGGTCCAGGAAGTGTTCCAGGCCGAACGTGAGCCCCGGGGTGCCGACCACGCGGCGCGCGCCGAGCAGGATGCCCGGCATGAAGCTGCTGTGGTGCAGCGAGTCGTGGCGCACGGTCAGGGTCTCGCCCTCACCGCCGAGCAGGACCTCCTGGTGGGCGAGGAGGCCGCGCAGGCGCACGGAGTGCACCGGCACGCCGTCCACGTCCGCGCCGCGGGCGCCGTCCAGGGCCGTCGTCGTGGCGTCGGGCTGCGGGGCGCTGCCCGCCGCCCTGCGCGCCTCGGCGATGAGCTGGGCGGTGCGCGTGGCGGTGCCGCTGGGGGCGTCGGCCTTGTTCGGGTGGTGCAGCTCGACGACCTCGACGGACTCGAAGTACGGCGCCGCGAGCTGCGCGAACTTCATCGTGAGCACCGCGCCGATGGAGAAGTTCGGGGCGATGAGCACGCCCGTCTCCGCGGACGCGGCCAGCCACGTCCGCAGCTGCGCGAGGCGCTCGTCGGTCCAGCCCGTCGTACCGACGACGGCGTGGATGCCGTGTCGTACGCAGAAGTCGAGGTTCTCCATCACCGAGTCGGGGTGGGTCAGCTCGACCGCGACCTGGGCGCCGGCCTCCGTCAGCGAGTCCAGCTTGTCGCCCCGGCCGAGGGCGGCGACCAGTTCCATGTCGTCGGCGGCCTCGACGGCCTTGACGGCCTCGGAGCCGATGCGGCCCTTCGCGCCGATGACCGCCACGCGCAGCTTGCTCATGTCCTTCATTCCTTACGTCGATCCCTTGCGGGGACTGCGCTACCTACGCGACCGCTTCGTGAAGGCGGGCCGCCTGCTTGTCCTTGAGCGGGCCGATGGCCGACAGGGACGGGCGGTGGCCGAGCACGTCGCGGGCCACTTCGCGCACCTCGTCGGGGGTGACCGCGGAGATCTTGGCCAGCATGTCGTCGACCGACATGTGCTCGCCCCAGCAGAGCTCGCTCTTGCCGATGCGGTTCATCAGGGCGCCGGTGTCCTCGAGGCCGAGGACGGTGGAGCCCGCGAGCTGGCCGATCGCGCGGGTGATCTCGTCGTCCGTCAGTCCGTGCTCCGCGACCTGGTCGAGCTCGTCGCGGCAGATCTTCAGGACGTCGTGGACCTGGCTGGGGCGGCAGCCCGCGTAGACACCGAAGAGGCCGGTGTCGGCGAAGCCCGACGTGTACGAGTACACGCTGTAGGCCAGGCCGCGCTTCTCCCGGACCTCCTGGAAGAGGCGCGAGGACATGCCGCCGCCCAGGGCGGTGTTCAGGACGCCGAGGGCCCAGCGGCGCTCGTCGGTGCGGGCGAGGCCCGGCATGCCGAGGATGACGTGGGCCTGCTCGGTCTTGCGGTTGATGACCTCGACGCGGCCCGCCGTGCGCAGGGCGCGGGAGCCCTGGCGGGGGCCCATCGGGACCGCGTCGGTGCGCTGGAGCGCGCCGGCCTTCTCGAAGGCGGCACGGACCTGGCGTACGACCTTGTTGTGATCCACGTTGCCCGCGGCGGCGACCACGAGGTGGGTCGGGTCGTAGTGCTTCTTGTAGAAGCGGCGGATGCGGTCCGCGGTGAGGGCGTTGATCGTGTCCTCGGTGCCGAGGACCGGGCGGCCGAGGGGGGTGTCGCCGAGCATCGTGTGCGCGAACAGGTCGTGCACGCAGTCGCCCGGGTCGTCCTCGGTCATCGCGATCTCTTCGAGGATGACGCCGCGCTCGGCGTCGACGTCCTCCTGGCGGATGAGGGAGCCGGTCAGCATGTCGCAGACGACGTCGATGGCGAGCGGCAGGTCGGTGTCGAGCACGCGTGCGTAGTAGCACGTGTACTCCTTGGCCGTGAAGGCGTTCATCTCGCCGCCGACCGCGTCGAGCGCGGCCGAGATGTCCAGGGCGCTGCGCTTCTTGGTGCCCTTGAAGAGGAGGTGCTCGAGGTAGTGCGTGGCGCCGTTCAGCGAGGGGGTCTCGTCGCGTGATCCGACGTTGGCCCAGATTCCGAAGGTGGCCGAGCGCACGGAGGGCAGGGTCTCCGTGACGACGCGCAGGCCGCCGGGGAGGGTCGTCCTGCGGACGGTGCCGATGCCGTGCTCGCCCTTGATGAGGGTTTGGGTACGGGCGACGGCCCGCCCCTCCGAAGAGGGGCGGGCCGTCGTCGTGGTGCTACGCGACGTCACTTGTCGGTGTCGTCCTTCTGGTCTTCGCCCTCTTCGCCGTCGATGACGGGGATGAGGGAGAGCTTGCCGCGGGAGTCGATCTCGGCGATCTCGACCTGGACCTTCTGACCCACGCCGACGACGTCCTCGACGTTCTCCACGCGCTTGCCGCCGGCGAGCTTGCGGATCTGCGAGATGTGCAGCAGACCGTCCTTGCCCGGCATGAGCGAGACGAACGCGCCGAAGGTCGTCGTCTTCACGACGGTGCCCAGGTAGCGCTCGCCGACCTCCGGCATGGTCGGGTTGGCGATGCCGTTGATCGTGGCGCGGGCGGCCTCGGCGGCCGGGCCGTCGGCGGCACCGATGTAGATGGTGCCGTCGTCCTCGATCGTGATGTCGGCGCCGGTGTCCTCCTGGATCTGGTTGATCATCTTGCCCTTGGGGCCGATGACCTCACCGATCTTGTCCACCGGGATCTTGACGGTGATGATGCGCGGCGCGTTCGGGGACATCTCGTCCGGAACGTCGATCGCCTCGTTCATCACGTCGAGGATGTGCAGACGCGCGTCACGGGCCTGCTTCAGCGCGGCGGCCAGGACCGAGGCGGGGATGCCGTCGAGCTTGGTGTCGAGCTGCAGCGCGGTCACGAACTGCTTCGTACCGGCGACCTTGAAGTCCATGTCGCCGAAGGCGTCCTCCGCACCGAGGATGTCGGTGAGGGCGACGTAGTGCGTCTGGCCGTCGATCTCCTCGGAGATCAGACCCATGGCGATGCCGGCGACGGCGGCCTTCAGCGGCACACCGGCGTTCAGCAGCGACATCGTGGAGGCGCAGACCGAGCCCATGGAGGTCGAGCCGTTCGAACCGAGGGCCTCGGAGACCTGACGGATCGCGTACGGGAAGTCCTCGCGGGACGGGAGCACCGGCACGATGGCGCGCTCGGCGAGCGCGCCGTGGCCGATCTCGCGGCGCTTCGGCGAACCGACGCGGCCGGTCTCGCCGACCGAGTACGGCGGGAAGTTGTAGTTGTGCATGTAGCGCTTGCGCGTCACCGGGGAGAGGGTGTCGAGCTGCTGCTCCATGCGGAGCATGTTGAGGGTGGTGACGCCCAGGATCTGGGTCTCGCCACGCTCGAACAGCGCCGAGCCGTGCACGCGCGGGATGGCCTCGACCTCGGCGGCGAGCGTACGGATGTCCGTGAGGCCGCGGCCGTCGATGCGGACCTTGTCCTTGATGATGCGCTCGCGGACCAGCTTCTTGGTCAGCGCGCGGTACGCACCGGAGATCTCCTTCTCGCGGCCCTCGAACTGCGGGAGCAGCTTCTCGCCGGCGAGCTCCTTGACGCGGTCCAGCTCGGCCTCGCGCTCCTGCTTGCCGGCGATGGTGAGCGCCTGGGCGAGCTCGGTCTTGACCGCGGCGGTGAGGGCCTCGAGGACGTCGTCCTCGTAGTCCAGGAAGACCGGGAACTCGCCGGTCGGCTTGGCGGCCTTCGCGGCGAGGTCCGACTGGGCCTTGCAGAGCGCCTTGATGAAGGGCTTCGCGGCCTCGAGACCGGCGGCGACGACCTCCTCCGTGGGGGCCTCCGCGCCGTCCTTGACGAGCTGGATGGTCTTCTCGGTGGCCTCGGCCTCGACCATCATGATCGCGACGTCGCCGTCCTCGAGAACGCGACCGGCGACGACCATGTCGAAGACGGCGTCCTCGAGCTCGGTGTGCGTCGGGAAGGCGACCCACTGGCCCTTGATGAGCGCCACGCGCGTGCCGCCGATCGGGCCCGAGAAGGGCAGGCCGGCCAGCTGCGTGGAGCAGGAGGCGGCGTTGATCGCGACGACGTCGTACAGGTGGTCGGGGTTGAGCGCCATGATCGTCTCGACGATCTGGATCTCGTTGCGCAGGCCCTTCTTGAAGGAAGGACGCAGCGGGCGGTCGATCAGGCGGCAGGTCAGGACCGCGTCCTCGGAGGGGCGGCCCTCACGACGGAAGAACGAACCGGGGATCTTGCCGGCGGCGTACTGCCGCTCCTCGACGTCCACCGTCAGGGGGAAGAAGTCGAGCTGGTCCTTGGGCCGCTTGGAAGCGGAGGTGGCCGACAGCACCATGGTGTCGTCGTCCAGGTACGCCACGGCGGAGCCTGCGGCCTGCTTGGCCAGGCGCCCCGTCTCGAAGCGGATGGTGCGGGTGCCGAACGTGCCGTTGTCGATGACGGCCTCGGCGTAGTGGGTCTCGTTCTCCACTGTTCTCCTACGTGTCTACGTTTCGTCTTCTCGCCCCTGAATCCGTGTGACCCGGGGGCGGCGTCCCATGCGTCCTCTCGCGGACGGGGACTGTGTGGAGAAGCGCGCCGTGGATGCGGGCCGGTCTTCGATCGAAGCACCCGGGATGCTCCCGGGGGCCACTACCGAGGACCGGCGGCGGCTGCGTGCGCCTCTCCCTCGTGGGGGGTTTTCGTTCTTGCGCCCCGGGGCTTTCCTGCCCGCGGGGACGTGCTTGTCTTCGTGCTTGTCTTCGTGGTGCTTGTCTTCGTGCCTGTGTCACCAGACTACAAAGCGTCGGTGACACCGCGCACGTACAGCAAAGGGAGCGGCCCCCTTCGAGTGCTTCGAGTGGGAACCGCTCCCTCCACGGCGTCTTACTTGGCGCCCGCCGCACCGCGGCGGATGCCGAGGCGCTCGACCAGGGCGCGGAAGCGCTGGATGTCCTTCTTGGCCAGGTACTGCAGCAGGCGGCGACGCTGGCCGACCAGGATCAGCAGACCACGACGCGAGTGGTGGTCGTGCTTGTGGGTCTTGAGGTGCTCGGTCAGGTCCGAGATGCGGCGGGAGAGCAGCGCCACCTGAACCTCGGGGGAGCCGGTGTCGCCCTCCTTCTGGGCGAACTCGGTCATGATCTGCTTCTTCGTAGCGGCGTCGAGCGACACGCGTACTCCTCGTGATGTCTTCGAGTGCCTCCGAGTGCCCCTGGTCTACATCTCAGGGGAGCTTCCGTGACTCGGGAGGCCGGAATGGGCCGCCGGGCGCGGTCCTGGGCCCGGAGTCCTTGACGGATCCTGGGGCCGGGCCGGGTCTGTGCAGGCCGGGGTCGGATCCGTGGGGATTCGCGGGTGCGCAGACAGGCGGTTGTTTCACAGGGTACCAGTCGGCTTGTGGGGGGTTTGGACGGGGGCGCGGCCCGGGAGCACCCGGCCCGCCGGCGCCGTCGGTCAGCCGCTGCTCTCGAATCCTCTCATCACCCACTGGTTGGGGCCGTCGCCCTCACTCCGCGTGACGCTTGTGGTGGCGAGGAAGATGCGGCCGCGTTCGTACACGACAAGCGGCGGCTCCAGACCGTCCATCGCGGGCGCCTCATCCTCCCCGAAGAGCAACAGGAGGGTCTCCTTCCCGGTGTCCGGGTCCAGGCTGACGGCGGCGGAGGGCGCGCTCGCCGCTTCCCGGTAGGCGATCACCTTGTCGCCGCTCATCCGCAGCGGGAACATCGGGCGGCCGGGCCTCGCGTCGAATTTACGCACGGTGTTCCCGGTCGCGAGGTCGAAGGAGACGACTTCGTTGGCCACCCGTCCGCGTGCCGTCTCCGGGGAGAAGTCTCGCGGCTTTGTCGCCATGTAGAGCTGTCGCTTGCCGACGACCACCCCGGTGCAGCGCTCCACCTCGGCGCTGAAGACCTCGTCGCAGCCGTGGACGTAGCGGTCACCCTCCAGCGGGATCGTGCCGCGCTGTCTGCCCTTGTCACCGCTGAGGGCGATCAGATGGGTGGACCCCATGTCCCCGGACGCGACGGCGATGACGGGCGGTGACGAAGAGGCCAGGTGGACTCCATCGATCCCCTCGGCGACGGTGTACGTCCACAGGGACTTGCCCGTACGCGGGGCGATCTTCTGGATCCGGAACTCGGGCTCCGCCGAATCGCCGCACTGGACGAGGGCGATCAGGCCCTTGCCCCCGGCGTACCCCATGTCCGTGCACTTCGAGGCGTCGGTGTCCGTCCAGAGCCGGCTGCCACTGGTCATGTCGTACGCCACCGATGCCTGCCCGGTGGCGGCAAGGACGGTCCCCCGTGTCATCGTCACGTTGACGCTCATCGCGAGGGCGCTCTCGCCGGGGAGTTTCTTGTCCCAGAGCTTTCTGCCCGTGTCGACGTCGAACACCGCGACCCGGTCGCACGGGGCGGTGACGTCCTCGCCGTCGCTGCCCTTCTCGGGCCGTTCCCCCGAGAAGGCGACCGCTGTCCGGCCGTCCACGCTGACGTGCCGGGTCACCGCACAGATGGGACCGGGGAAGTCGAGCTGCCAGACCTTCTCGGAGTCACCGATCCTGAAGCCTTTGACGACGTTCGCGATGCCCTTCGCGACGATCTTCTCCGTCGCCCAGGCGCCCTTCGCCGGGGCGGTCTCGCCATCCTTGAGGGTCTTGTGTATGTATTCGGCGACGGTGCCGCCCTCGGGGGTCCTGGGAGGCGTCTCCACGGTCTCCCTGATGGCGTCGGGGGGCAGCGGTGCCGAGGCCGTGCGCTGCTTCGACGCGCTGTCGCCGTCCGGGCCCCAGAGGACCCAGCCACCTGCGCACAGCGCGGCGGTGAGCGTGAGCAGCACGCCGATGACCATCGCTGTGCGGCGCTTCTTTCCCTCGGGAGCCGTCGGCACGGGCCGGGTCAAGGGCGGGGGCGGGCCGAAGCTCACGCTGGTCGAGCCTTTCTACGCGGGTACGAATGAGTCGGGGCGCCGCGGGGCTCAGCTGGTCATGGCCCTGGCCTTGGCGTACACGTCGAAGACCGCGAGGGTCAGCGGCACCAGGGTCAGCAGGACGAAGGTCTCGGCGATCTCCAGGAACCGGCCCCAGAAAGGCGTCACACCGGTACGTGAGGCGACCAGGCCGATGCCGGTCACCAGGGTCGCCACCACCGCGATCACTGCGGCGAGCCAGATGGTCCGCAGCTCCAGCGCCCCGCTGTCACCGGCCGAGCCGGAGGGCAGGTCGAGGCAGAGGCCGATGCCGAGCAGGACGAGGGCCACCAGGCCGGCGAACAGCACGGCGGCGACCTGCGCGGTGTAGCGGAAGAGGTGCGCTCGCATCAGCATCGCGACACCCGTGGCCAGGGCCAGCACCTGTCCCCACGTCTCCTCGGAGAAGCCGAGTACCGCGGTGGAGCCGATCGCCACCAGGGCGCAACCGCCGACGAGCCCTACGAGGAGTTCCTGGCCCCGGCGGGCCTGGGCGGTGATGCGATCGGCGTCGACGGGCTCTTGCGGCGCGGGGTCCGTCCCGTAACTGCCGCGCGTGCCGTGCGGAGGTTCGAAGCCGATGGGCAGCCGGGCGAACCGCATGGACAGTCCAGGCAGGAAGGCGAGCGCCCCCACAGCCAGCGGGGCACACAGGGCGGCTGTCTCAACAGGTTCAAGTTGCCACAGCGCCGCAAGGAACGTGGCGAGCAGACCGACCGCGGAGGCGAAGACGAAGGCGACGAACGGGCCGTCGCCGCGGGGCGAGATCATGCCGAGGATCACGGATGCCGTCAGGACGGCGGCGCAGGCCAGCAGGAGCTGGAGCCTGCCCACGCCCTGCCCGTCGGCCACGGGGAGCAGCCCGGAGCCCGCCACCGCCACGTTCGGCAGCGCGCCGAGGCCGAGGGCGAGGGCCGATGCCCGGTCGTCGTACACCCGCGCGCGGACCGCCGCGAGGGTGAGCAGCAGAACTCCCGCGACGGCGGCGAGGATGCCCGACAGTCCGTGCATGTCATGGCGTGGGGCAGCCGCCCAGGTCACGTAGGCGAGGAGGGCCGACAGCACGGTCCCGCCGACGAGCCCGGCGCCTCGTGTCAGGTCGCCGGTCCACAGCACGCGGTCGCGGGTCACCGCTGACGCCACGACCTCGGACACATCGTCGAAGACCGCGGGTGGCAGAGACTCGGAGAAGGGACGCAGCGTGAGGAGTTCGCCGTCGAGGATGCGCTGGGCGGCGAAGGTGCGGCCGCTGTCCAGGACGGTGCCGTCGCGTCGTACGAGGTGATAGCCGACCGGTGCGCCTTCGGCCGGACTCTGCCGGGAGAGCCGCAGGATCTCGGGGTAGATGTCGGCGACAGGGACGTCGTCGGGCAGTGCCACGTCGATGCGGCTGTCGGGCGCGACGATGGTGACTCGGCAGAAGCCGAAGGCCGTGCCGGGGCCGGCGCCCGAGCTGCGTCCGGATGCGCTCTCAGGGGGCATTCCGCTGCCCTGCCGCCCGAATCCGGTGGCCCTCGTGGAGGCCGTCGTGCTCACCTGCTGCTCCCCCCTCTACTGATGCTGGTGTCACTGGTACTGATGTCACTGGTGCTGACGTCGCTGGTCTCGGCGTCCCCACCGGTCGCGGTCAGTACCGGTGCCGGTGTTGCTGCTGTGGCGCCCACGTCATGCACCACAAAACGCCACGCCATGCAGCCAGTTGACCCTCCTGGTCCCGGTCCGGATCAACCGCCACTCGCATGCACATCTGGCACCCTATCCCCGAGTGGTGACTACCGGTGTCAGTAGGATCACACGGCGATCGCATCGCCCGGTGACCGGGCGGCGGACGGAACGCCCGCCCCGACAAGGGAATTGGTGCACAGTGAGCCACATCATCGTGAAGCGCCCTCCTCGAACGCTGCCCTCCGCGGTCCCCACCGACGAGGTCGTGCTGCAGCCCCCGCCCGAGCTGCCGCGCGGGCAGCAGGAGGGGGCGATGATGCAGCTGTTGCCCATGCTCGGCATGGGCGGCTCCGTCGTGTTCTTCTTCATGCCGAGCGCCCATCCGTTCATGAAGGTCATGGGCATGGTGATGGTGGCGTCGACAGTGGCCATGTCCGTGGCCATGCTGATCCGCTACCGCCGCGGAAACCAGGGGCAGTTGGCCGACATGCGGCGCGACTACCTCAGCTATCTGAAGCAGACCCGACGTGCCGCCGTCGACACGGCACGGGCACAGCGCGACGCGCAGTACTACCTCCACCCCTCCCCCGAGCAGTTGTGGGCCCTGGTCGCCGAGGGCAGCCGGGTATGGGAGCGTCGCGCGGGCGACGCGGACTTCGGACAGGTGCGCATCGGTCTGGGCCCGCAGGCGCTCGCCACTCCCCTCGTGCCACCGCAGACCGGGCCGGTGGACGAGCTGGAGCCGCTCACCGCGGGCGCGATGCAGCGCTTCCTCGCCGCACACAGCACGCTGGAAGACCTGCCCATGGCCATCTCACTGCGCGCCTTCTATCACGTGACGGTCAGCGGGGACCCCGAGACGGTGCGGGGCACGGCGCGTGCGCTCACCGCCTCCCTCGCCTCGCTGCACTCCCCGCAGGACCTGGTGATCGCTGTCGGGGCGGGCACGGCCGCCGCACCCGCCTGGGAGTGGACCAAGTGGCTGCCGCACAGCCAGGTCCCGGGTGCCGCGGACGGAGCAGGCAGCCGTCGGCTCATCACCGGTGACGCGGTCGAACTTGAGGCCATGCTCACCGCCCGGCTGCAGGGGCGGCCGCGATTCCACCCGGAGGGGTCCCCGCTGCCGGACGAGCCGCACATCGTCGTCGTACTCGATGGCCTGTCGCTGCCTCCGACGGCGGCGCTCGCCTCACCCGAAGGGCTGCAGGGGGTGACGGTCGTGGAAGTCGTGCCGGGCGAACTCGCGCACGGGCGTGGCGGTTTGTCGCTCTCGGTGCGTCCCGGGGCGTTGCGGATCGAGTCGGACCACGGCCTGGTGTACGAGGGAACTCCGGATGTCCTTTCGTACGAGGGGGCCGAGGCGTTGGCCCGGCAGCTCGCCCCGCTGCGCGTGCCGTCCGGAGGCGATGACGACCAGCCGCTGCTGGCCAATCTGGAGTTCACCGACCTGCTCAACCTCGGTGACGCCGATTCGGTCGACACGAGGCGGACGTGGCGCGCCCGCTCGCTCGCGGAACGGCTGCGCGTCCCCATCGGCGTCGGCGAGGACGGCCGCCCCGTGATGCTCGACCTGAAGGAGGCGGCCCAGGAGGGCATGGGCCCGCACGGGCTGTGCGTGGGAGCCACCGGCTCCGGCAAGTCGGAGCTGCTGCGCACGCTGGTGCTCGGCCTCGCCGTGACGCACTCCTCGGAGACCCTCAACTTCGTCCTCGCCGACTTCAAGGGCGGTGCGACCTTCGCGGGCATGGCGCAGATGCCGCACGTCGCCGCGGTCATCACCAACCTGGCGGACGACCTCACCCTCGTCGACCGCATGGGCGACTCCATCCGGGGCGAGCTGAACCGCCGGCAGGAACTGCTGCGGGACGCGGGCAACTACGCGAACATCCACGACTACGAGAAGGCGCGGGTGGCGGGTTCGCCGCTCCAGTCCATTCCTTCACTCGTCCTGGTCATCGACGAGTTCAGCGAACTGCTCACCGCCAAGCCCGATTTCATCGACATGTTCGTGCAGATCGGCCGCATCGGCCGTTCGCTCGGCGTGCATCTGCTGCTGGCCTCGCAACGCCTGGAGGAAGGGCGGCTCCGGGGTCTGGAGACGTACCTCTCGTACCGCGTCGGGCTTCGCACCTTCTCGGCCGCCGAGTCGCGCGCGGCGCTGGGGGTGCCGGACGCGTACCACCTGCCGAACGTGCCCGGGTCCGGCTATCTGAAGTTCGGCACGGACGAAATGGTGCGCTTCAAGGCGGCGTACGTCTCCGGGGTGTACCGGTCGGGATCGGGGCAGGCCGCGCCTTCAGGCGGCTCACGCCTCGTGGACCGCCGACCGGTGCTGTTCACCGCGGCCGAAGTGCCGGTGCACTACGCGGCCGTGACCGCGCCCGAACCACGTGCCGCCACGGGGCCGGAGACGGACGACGCGCTCGCCGACACCGTCCTCGATGTGATCGTGCGCCGCTTGGAGGCACAGGGCCCGGCCGCCCACCAGGTCTGGCTGCCGCCGCTGGACAGCCCGCCGTCTCTGGACACGCTGCTCCCGGGGCTCACGGCGGTGCGCGGGCGCGGCCTCAGCCAGCCCGGCTACGAGGGAGCGGGACGGCTCGTCATCCCACTGGGCCTGGTCGACAAGCCGTACGAACAGCGCCGCGACACCCTGTGGTGCGACTTCGCCGGGGCGGCCGGCCACATGCAGATCGTCGGCGGACCGCAGTCCGGTAAGTCGACCCTGCTGCGCTCGCTGATCGCGGCCTTCTCCCTCACCCACACCCCGTACGAGGTCCAGTTGTACGGCCTCGACTTCGGCGGTGGCGGGATGGCCTCCGTCGCCGGGCTCCCCCATGTCGGTGGCGTCGCCTCGCGCCTCGACCCCGAACGGGTGCGGCGCACGCTCGCCGAGGTGTACGGCGTGCTGACCCGACGCGAGGAGTACTTCCGTACGGCGGGCATCGCGTCGATCGGCGACTTCCGGGCACGCCGAGCCCGGGGCGAGATCTCGGTGACGGACCAGCCCTGGGGCGACGTCTTCCTGATCATCGACGGATGGGGCAACTTCCGTTCCGAGTACGAGGGTCTCGAGCCCGCCGTTCTCGACATCGCGGCGCGCGGCCTCGGCTACGGCGTCCACCTGATCCTCACCGCGTCACGGTCCATGGAGGTCCGAGCGAACCTCAAGGACCACCTCATGAACCGTCTCGAACTGCGGCTCGGCGACACCATGGACTCCGAGTTCGACCGGAAGGTCGCCGCCAACGTCCCCGCCGGCGTGCCCGGTCGCGGCCAGACGCCGCAGAAGCAGCACTTCATGGCGGCCGTTCCCCGCATCGACGGGCTGTCCTCCGACGCGGATCTCGCCGGGGCCACGGCAGCCATGGCCACCGAGGTCGCCCGCCACTGGACGGCTCCAGGTGCTCCCGCGGTCCGTCTGCTGCCGCGAGAACTGCCGGCCGGCGAGCTGCCCCCGGGCAACGTCTTCCCGGACCGGGGCCTGTCCTTCGCCCTCGACGAGAACAACCTCGAGCCGGTCTTCGTGGACTTCGAGCAGGACCCGTTCTTCCTCGTCTTCGGAGAGAGCGAGTCCGGCAAGTCCAACCTCCTGCGGCTGCTCATCAAGCGGCTGACGGAGCGCTACAGCGGCGATGTCTGCAAGCTCTTCGTGGTCGACAACCGCCGCTCCCTCCTCGACGCCACCCCGGCCTCCCACCTTGCCGAGTACATCCCGATGTCCAACGCCATGGACCACCACATGGCGGCGCTCGCCGACCTGATCCAGCGACGCACCCCGCCCGCGGACGTCACCGCGCGCCAGCTCCGCGACCGCAGCTGGTGGCAGGGCCCGACGGTGTACGTGATCGTCGACGACTACGACCTGGTGTCCACGTCCAGCGGCAACCCGCTGGGCGGCCTTACCGAACTGCTCCCGTTCGCCCGTGACGTGGGGGTGCGCTTCATCATCGCCCGGTCGACGGCAGGCGCGGGCCGGGCGTCGTACGAACCGTTCATGCAGCGGGTGAAGGAGCTCGGGGCCCAGGGAGTGGTTCTGGCTGGTGATCCGGACGAGGGCGACATCCTGGGCGGGGTACGGCCCAGGCCCATGCCGGTCGGCCGGGGGATCTTCGTGTCGCGGAAGCGGGGGAAGCCGATGGTACAGACAGGGCTGGTGGCCGGGGAGTTCTGAGCGCAACCTCTGAACAGCGCGGGAACACCCCAAGTAGGGTGGGCGCACAGCTCTTTCGTACGTTGTGAAGGGACCTCTCCGCCATGACAGACGCATCCGAATCCGCGGCTCAGGACAAGGCCCGTAAGGAACGCGAGAAGGAAGAGCTCTACGCCCTCGATATCTCAGACGTCGAGTGGCACAGCGCACCGGGCACCGAAGAGCACGAGGAGCGGGTCGAGATCGCCTATCTCCCCGACGGTGCCGTGGCCATGCGCTCGTCCCTGGAACCGGAGACGGTGCTGCGGTACACGGAGGCGGAGTGGCGGGCGTTCGTCCTGGGTGCGCGGGACGGGGAGTTCGATCTGGAGCCTTCGGTGCGCAATGGAGGTGTCGCGGCGGCGGAGTGACGCGTGGTGTCACTCCGCCGGGCCCACGGATAAGAGGGTGGACGCCTCCCGCGCGCGTCCACCCTCTCCGCTGTTCAAGCGACTCCCCAGCTTCACTGGAAGTAGCTGGCACCCTTCAGGTCGCCGCCCCGGTAGTCACCGCCGGCCTGGCCGACCTTCTGGCCGATGTCGACGAGCGCGCGGTGGATCGCCTGGGCGTGCTTGTCCCACGCCTCCTGCTTCACGAGGTACGCCTTGTGCGCCTCGCCCTCCCAGCCCTCGGCCACCTTGGCCACGGCGCGCTTGATGTCCGCGAGGTCGGCTTCCAGCTGCTTGGCCTGGATGCCGAGTTCGGTGGCGATCGCGTCAAGTCCGCTGTATTTGACGGCGAGTTCGTTCAAGTGGACGTTTGCCATGCCCTGCCCCGTTTCTCAGTGGATGTGCAAAATCGAATGGCCGATCGGCCCACCGATTCAGTAACTGCTGATGGCCGATTGCTTGGCGCCGTACTCGACGTCAATACCGGTCATCGTCGACCGGATCTGGTCCTCGAGTCCCTCGGTGAGCTTCTCGTTGCCACTGATGCCGTCGAGGAAGTCCACCAGGATGTTGCCGATCGCCCTCATCTGCTCATTGATTTCCCTCTGCTTCCCGTCGAAAGCGTGTGCGCCGATGCCCTTCCAGTGGGTCTCCATCATGTCCAGGGTCCCCTGGAGGCGCTTGAGCTGCTTCTGGACCGAGTCGTACTTTCCCACGATCTCCTTCTTCAGAAGCGCCACTTGCTCGTTGTTCAACTTCCGGCCGTCAGACATGGCTGGACTCCCTTCGTGAAATCTCGCTGAGATGTATCGGGTCTTGTCGAACCTGCCGTACCGAGATCAGGCGCGGTGCCGAGCGCGCTTCGCCGCGAAAGCGCCGCCGCCGATCACCACAAGTGCGGCGAGGCCGCCCAAGGCCGGCCACAGCCAGTCGCTGCTGTCCTCATCCGATGACTGCTCGGCGGCGGAGGTCTCCTTGCCGTCCGAGGCCGCCTCCTTCGCGGGCTGCGACGACGCGTCGGGCTTCGAGCCGCCGCCGCCATCGGAACCGGCACCGTCCACGGCGGTTTTCTTGTTGGTGATGGGATCGACGTCCGCGGGCCCGGGCTTCCCCTCGCCCTTGACGACATTGCGAGCAGGGCGAATCAGTCCGTAACCGAGGTAGTCACTGGGCTCGTCCTTGGGCCAGTCGCGGCCGGCGGTGTCGATGAGGACGCGGAGGACCTGGTTGGCGGTCCAGTCGGGGTGCTTGGACCAGACAAGGGCGGCGGAGGCGGAGGCGATGGCAGTGGCGGCGCTGGTACCGCCGCCTCCTTCATCGCAATAGGAGCGGAAGGTCTTGTCGCACCAGCGGGGGATGTCGAGGCCGGGGGCGGCGAGATCGACATACTCTCCGAATTCGGAATACCGGGCCACCTTTCCGGAGCGGTCAGCCGCCGAGATCCCTGTGACCCCCGGATATGCAGCGGGGTAGCCGATGAAGTTCTCCTGCCGCGCATCGTTTCCTACGGAGGCGAACAGCAGTTTTCCCTTTGACGAGGCGTACTTGACTGCGGCCTTTTCGGCTTGGGACATGAAGTCACTGCCGAAGGACATGCTGATGATGTGCGCGTCGCTGTCGGCCGCGGCTCTGATGGCGTCAGGGCTGTCGCCATCCCGCTTGCCCAGCTTTTTGTCCAGGGCGGTGCGAATAGGGATGATCCCAGCATCAGGAGCGAGCCCCCTCAGCCCGCCTCCCTTACCCGAACCCGCGATGAGTTCAGCCATCGTCGTGCCGTGCCCGGAATAGTCATCGGTGGCGCCACCTTCACTATCTGTGATGTCCTTTCCGGGCAGGACACGGCCTTCCAGAGAGGGAGTCACCCTGACACCGGAGTCGACTACGGCGACTTTGATGCCCTCCCCCGTACTGACCTTCCACAGTTCATCAGCGCTCATGGCGTCCAGATACCACTGCTTCGAGTGGACATCAGCGCCCGCCGCTGCGGGAGCCATCCCAGTCCCGAGCAGGGTCAGCACGCCGACCACCGAGCATGTGGCGGCGATGCGCCGCCCGGCGCCCTTCAACGGAGACGCCCCGCGTCCGCCACGTCGACCGACCTCTGCCTTCATGCCCCGCCCGCCCTCGTCCACAACTAGTCGCTCGTCGGCCGCACATGGCGCCGCTCGCCGGACAGCCGCATCTCTTCGTCTTCGGCCACGTCGTCGGGCCGCTGCGCCCGCTCACTCTCTTGTTGGTCACGACGACTACTCGCGGGACCACGGACCAGCCCGGAACCACCAGCGCTGAAGCCGCTCTTCCGACTCGCTGCCGCAGACCTGCGCTCGCCAGGAGCTCCCACAACCCCACCAGGGGTTGGGGCCGCCCCACGCCGCACCTGCCGACTGCCCGCTGCACTCTGCGGCGCCGCTCCGGCGCCGATAACGGGGATTCGCGACGTCCTGGAGCCACCTGACCCGTACACGGGATTCGGCATGGCACGGCCTCCGATCACCCCCTGTGCCCGCTGGGCGCCCGTGGTGTCCGGTACACCCGGGCGCTGGCCGGGTCCACCGAGCGTTCGTGGCGTGCCGCCGGAGATGCTGCGACCGGCGGGCGGCTGCCCGGACGTCACCGGTCCTGTGGTGCTGCTCCGCCCCTGGGCGGTCGGATCCGTACGTGCCATCGGCACCGCGGGACCACGCCCGGGTGTCTCGTGCGCCCCCCTGGGGCCGCCCGTTCCCGGGCGGCCCAAAGCCGGCATCGGCTGCTTCGTGCCACCGGCAGGACCAGGTGCACGCCCAGTGGGGCCGTTCCCTGTCGTAGGGAAGCGGCGGCCGGCCTGCGGAGGAACAGGGGCCATATCAGTGGGCGTGGGCACCGGGCCGGGCGCTTGGGCCTGTGGGCCAGGTGCCGGATTCACCGTTTGTGGGGGCAGAGTGTGGACACTGTCGATCTCTGTGCCGACGGGGTACTCAGGGACACTGATCGCGCTGGGCGCCGAACTGCTGGGCACTGCGATACGCGATGACGTCGGGTCGCCGGAGGCCGTACCCCCGGCATCGCCCGATGCCGCAATCGCCGTGTCCGCCGGGAGGCGAGTGGCTGCTGTCTGAGCATGGCCGGCTCCCGCATCGGGCGAAGCAGTTGCGCCGGGCGCCGCTCCCGGAGCGTCGGATTGAGCCGACGGCATCCCGACGTCGGGCATCGCAGAGAACCTGGGTGGCTCCTGCTCGGCCATCCCGTTCTGCGCCACCACATAGAACGACGCCAGCCGATTCATCTGGTTGATCGCTTCTTGACGATGCTTCTCCGCCTTGACGGCGGCGGCGTACTCCTCGTTGCCGTCGACCCTCTTCGGAGCGGGGAGGTCCTCCACGGCCTTCGGATCGGCACGATGGTCGCGCGGCGGCATCGAGCTGCGTACTGATGCCAAACCGGCCGCCGCGGCAGCCATTTGCCCGCACGCGGCATCAGCGAAGTCGGAGAGCTTGTGCGTGTCCTTGACGAGGTTCTTCCCCCACTTGCGGAACGCCTGTCCGGCCTCGCCCTCCCAGTCGACCCGGTCGATGTGCTCGCCCAGCTCCTTGGCCGCCGCAGCGATCGCGTTCCGCGCCTCCTTGAGCGCCTCGCCCGCACTCTCCAGATCGGCGGGTTTCGCCTGCTCCACCAGGTCGATCATGTCGTTGAGCCGGTGCCCTTCGAAGCCCACTACGACCACCCGGCATCGGACTCGTCACTTCCGTGACCGCCTCGCTGGTCGGGCCGGCCGCTCTGTGCACGCCCGGTCGGCACCTGCTCACGGTCGACCTTGGTCTGGATGGCCCAGAAGCGCTGACGCAGATCGTCTTCGATGTTGTCGAAGCCGACGTCCGCGCCGTGCACGGCGATCCCCATGGCCTCGATCTGATCACCGAGCATCTTCGAGAGCGAGGTCAGCCTCTCGTGGACCTGGTCGTACTGCGAGTACAGTCCGTCGGCCTCGGGAAAGGGGCTGCCCGTGCCGCTGAAGGACGCCCGGGAGACCTTCTGTGCGCCGACCTTTGCCGCACTGCCTGCCGAGCCTTCGAACTCCGTGAGAATCGTGTTGATGCGGCGCCGGAACGTCTTCAACGCCTCCAGCCCGCGCTTGACATCAGCGCCTGAAGACGGCGCAGTACCCCCGTGCCCGTCCGTAGGAAGCACCAGGCCTTCCCTCCCCGTTACCCCACCCTGCCCAGCCCTCGCGTATCCGCGGCGTGACTGGGTGGTCACCTGTCACGCCCGTGTCACTCTAGTCACACGCTGTGTGCCGACCAACTGCGGCACGCGCTGGGCGGGTTGGGTATCGGCCATGTGGGTTCGGGGCGGGCCCGTCGATCTTCGGTCGAACAACGCCGTTTGCGGACACGGCAATTGCTAGGTTGCTTCGGGCGCTGCCGTCCGGGGGAAGCACATACAGCCACGGGGAAGGGACTCGCGCATGGCGTGGGACGAGTGGGAACAGCTGAAGTCGCAGGCGGCCGACCGACAGTCGACGCATATGCAGCTGAACCAAGTCGAGCCGGGTACAGGGGGCAGCACCGCACCCGACCCGGCCTCGTACGGCGACCTGCGCGTCGCCCAAGCTGATCTGGCGAAGATCGGCGATCACGCTTTCAAGCTCTACGACCGCCTGTGGAAAGAAGCCCGGGTGGCCGTCCCCAGCAGCGACAAGGCGGCGGGCGATCTCACCGGGCAGGGCTTTGCCCTGGGCGCCGGGCTCCAGCATGTGTCGACCCGCTGGGAAGAGCAGCTCAAGTCCCTCCGGGACGCGTGTGCGCACATCGCCAACCACATGCAGGTCACCAAGAAGTTGCATGCCGGTGACGAGCACTACATCCGGCGCCAGATGAGCAGTATCGACATGCTCGACGCGGGCTTCGACGAACGGATCGGCGGACCCGGGAAAGACAATCCGGTTTACGGCCCGCCGAGCAAGAAGAAGGACGACTGATGGACCTCGACGCGCTCCGCTTCGCGAACTTCAAGCTGCTCGATGAGGCAGTCAGCGACTGGTCGAGGATGGTCGACAACCTCGACGAGCTGAAGGAAGCCGCCGGCAAAGGGCTTTCGGGTGCGGCCAAGAAGGCCAACTGGGCGGGATACAACGCCACCGTCTCACGAGAGTTCATCGGCAAGACGGCCGCGGAGTTCGACGACGCCCTCACCCAGGCCAGGACCATCTGGAAGATCCTCAGGGATACGCGCGACGAGCTGCGGAAGCACAGCGAAGAGCTCGTCCGGGTGATCGCGGCCGGTTCGAAGAAGAACCTGACGGTGAAGCCGACCGGTGGCGGCGGCTTCACCGTTTCCATGAACGTCCATCCCGATCGCGCCGCGAAGGGAACTTCGGTACCGGACCACGGTCAGCGTGACGTCGATGCCCTGCGCGACGATGTCCAGAGGATCCTGGACAAGGCCACGGAGAGCGACACCTCCGCAAGCATGGTGCTGCAGGCGATCGCGGACCAGAGCACCATGGGGTTCTCGGATGCCAGTTACAGCGACAGGGACGGTGCGGTGGCGGCCGTCAAGGAAGCCGATGCGCTGTCCAAGTTGGCGAAGAAGAACCCCTCCGACCTGAGCGTCGCGGAGTTCGACCGGCTCAATGCCGGCCTCAAGAAGTACGCGGATGACGAGCTCTTCTCGGAGCGGTTCGCCACCAATCTCGGCGCGAAGGGAACGTTGGAGTTCTGGGCCGACATCAACGACCCGAGCGCGAATCCTCAGCTGAACCACGCGAGGCACGAGAAGTTCGACGACCTTCAGAAGAATCTGAGCCTGACGTTGGCCACGGCGACCCAGAGCGACTCACTCGGCATGACCGAGTGGACGAGCAAGGTGGTGGACCTCGGGAACCGTCCTGTCGGGAACAGCGGGCCCATGGGGTTCCAGGTCATGAGCAACCTCATGCGGTGGGGGAACTTCGATGACCAGTTTCTGACCGATTACGGCTCCAGGCTGATGGCAGCTGAGAAGGAACGGACAGCGAACGGTGAAGGAAGGGCGTGGCAGCGTACACCCACAGATTTCCATCTGAACCGAACGAAGAGCGACACCGGCTGGGACCCTTTGACCGGCTACCTGAAGAGCTTGTCGAACAGCCCTGACGCCGCGACGGGGTTCTTCAACGACAAATTTGTTTCGGCGGGAAGCGAGGACAACCCCTTCGGAGGCAAGGAAAAGACCAACTTCCAGTACCTGTTCGAGGAGCGAAATTGGCCGATCGATGTCAACCCTGAAGGCGAAAGGAGCTACACGGGACGCAATAACCTGGCGCTCGCCCTTGAGGCTGCCACCACTGGCCATCCGGCAGGTGAACTGCTACTACTGCAGGATCGAATGCCACACAATGCAGAACAGACCAAGCTCATGGAGAATTTGGTGTCATCTATTTCCGAGGACTCGCAGCGACTAACCGACCACCCTTACCTGGCGGACAGTGTCGGCCAGATCGCTTCGGAATACCTGCCGGACATCAATCGAGCCATAACTGACGACCACGACCGAGACACGGACAGACTGTTCCCCCTGGCCGGCTCCGAAGCGACCCTCAGCCACAGAGATGTCACACGGTTCCTGTTTATCCTCGGCCAGAGCAGCGAAGGATACGCGGCGGTAGAAGTGGGCCAGAAGTCCTACATGGCCAACCTAATGGACTATCACATGAATCCGGACTTGCCTGACGAGCTTCGCTACAACAGCAATCCCGAAAAGAGCGTCGAGCAAATCGCGCGTGGATCTGGCGAGATCTCTGGGACCCTGGCAATGGGGCGACAGGAAGCCGTAGCGGGACCTGCAGAAGCCAGCGACAAGGCGTATGGGGAGTCCGTTTCTCAGTGGAAGAATGCCGTGTCCGGAGGAATCGGCACCGGGATCGGGGTGGGCACCGCGTACATTGCCAGCCCCATCACGGGGGCAGCAGTCGGGGGTGCGGCCAGCACCGCCAGCAGCATGGTCCTGGAATCCCTGTTCAAGGATGCCGAAGGGCAAGCGAAACCGAAGGCGGGCCCCGTCATGGGGGAACGGTGGGAAAATGGATTGGAATTGAATAACAAGTACAGCGAAGAGGCCGCAGAAAATGCGCGCAGAGCGCACCATAGAAGCGACTTGGGCTACATCGGGGAGACGGCGCGAATTGGCGCAATGGGCGGGTATCAGGCAGCCGGGGGACTTGTCGAACGCATGGCAGCTGACCTCCACACAGTAATCTGACATACACTCGTACTGCCGGAAAGGAATGAAGTGCTGCCCCTGCGATTCCGTGAACCGCGGTCACGAAAACGCGCCGGCCAGGCGCTACTCATGGTTTCCCTTGTCGCTATCTCGATGTCAGCCTGCTCCGAAAAGGGGGGCGGAAGGGAATACACGCTTCCCCGTTCCTTGTGTGGAGTCGGCACCCGCCCTGCTCTGCTCGAGCCATTTCTGCCGGACGGTAAGAAGGTTTCCTCCCGTCAAGAACATCCTTCCGGTGGAACCGACCGATGCGACATCCTGGTCGACGGAAAAGTCTCCCTTCGAGTCAGCCAAGTGTGGTGGGACGAACGGGGCGGCGTCACAGACGTTGCATCCGTTCATGCGTACGTCGACTCGCCCCCGGTGGAGGTCGGCGATAAGTACCTGTACTCAGGAACCGGTGCTGTAGGGAGAGTGGATTCCTGCAGAGACCCGGAGCACCCTCGGCAAGCTTTGTTCACCGTGGTCCAGGTTTTCGTTTCCGACCGTAGTGACGCTCACGCGATGAAAAAGCTGGTTACAAACTACACTCGTGCAGTAAAGAGTTCAGAGGTGTGCACCTGAAAGGGAAGTAAGCACCCGTTCAGGCCACTGTGCGTCCACGGCGACGCGTACGCCGCCGCGCGTCCCGCAGCGCCACACCCACTCCTCCCAACCCTGCTACCAGGACAACGGCACCCACAACAACGTACGTGGCAAGCCGAGCTGTGCGTTCCTCCGACGTCTCACCCAAACGGAGCTTCGCGGGTGTCGGGGCGTCCGCGCGGGTCACGCCTTCTCGTGGCGTCGGGGACTCAAGGGGGTGCTCGTCCTCCGTCAGGGCGCGGGTCGGGTCCGCTATGCCCCAGCCAACCAAGCGGTCGTGGCCGGGTACCGAGCGTTCCGCTGTCTGTTGGATCTGGGCCGTGATCTGACGTGGAGACCAGGTGGGGTGCTTGGATTTGATGAGGGCCGCGAGGCCGGCGACGTACGGGGCCGCGAAGCTCGTGCCGCTGTCGGCGCAGTGGCCGCCGCCCGGGACCGTGGAGATCATGTCGACACCAGGGGCCGCCACGTCGACGAAGTCGCCGGACTGGGAGAAGGCGGCTCGTTCGTTGTTGCGGTCCGAGGCCGCCACCGCGAGCACGCCGTCGTAGGACGCGGGGTAGGTCTTCTTGATGTTGCCGCCCAGGCCGTCGTTGCCCGCCGAGGCGACCACCACCCGCCGCTGGCCGAGCGCCCTGTCCACTGCCCGCTTCAGCTCCGGTGCGGGCTTCGCCGCGTTGGCGGTGTCCTGGGAGATGTTGATGACGTCCGCGCCGGCGTCGACCGCGTGGTCTATGGCTTTCGCGAGTGTCGTCGCGGTGCCGTGGCCCTCCGCGTCGTTCTGCGTGATCGGGATGATCGTCGCGTCCGGTGCGAGGCCCACGAAGCCGGTGCCCTTGGCGGGGCGTGCCGCGATGATGCCCGCGACGCGCGTGCCGTGACCGACCGCGTCCGTCGTGCCGTTTGCCTTGCCGCGCTCGATCTTCTCTCCCTTGTCGTCCTTGGTGGGGAGGAAGTTGCGGCCACGGGACGCGTCCACGGCGGGCTTCAACTGCGGGTTCTTGGTGTCCACACCGGTGTCGATCACCGCTACGCGCACCCCCTTGCCCGTCGACTGGAGCCACAGTTCGTCCAGGAGCACGCGTTGCAGGGACCAGGGGCGCCCCTCGTAGGGCTTGGAGGGGAACGTGCACTGTCCGGACGACGACGGATCGGCGTCGGCCGGCGTCGGCGTCGCCACTGCGAGGGTCAGAGCAGCCGTGACTGCCCCGGCCGCCCTTCTCGTGCCGCGCGAGAACGCAACGGAACCGTTCGTCATGCAACGTCCCCTCATGCCTCAGGAGCCCTGCGGCTGTCGTGCCGCGGCCGTCGACAGACGCGGCCCGGTGGGCAGGAACTTGGACCAGGCCGCTGGGATCGGGGTCACGTCCGTGTCCCCGTACCCGAGGCGTGTCTGGGCTTGTTGTGCCTCCTGCTGTTGCTGCTTGCGCTGCTTCGCGGAGGTGCCGATGCCCGCGTCGTCGGTCGCGCTGTCGCTGTTGGACTGCATCGCGTACCGGAGGCCCGTGTCGGTGACCAGGAAGACACCGCCGGCCTTCGTCTCGGAGCCGAGGAACTGCCGGTAGAGCTGGCCTGAGCCCGGCGTGACGTACGCGCTGGACGAGCCGGTCGGAAGCGGGGCCGGGAAGTCGGTGCCTGCCCAGGTGCTGAGAGTCGTCGCGCCGTCGTCGGCGTCGACGTCGCGCAGGACGTTGCACACGGTGTTGCGGCTGCCGCGCGTGGTGGACGCTTCGTTGGCGGTCCTCGGCTTCTCACGCGGCCATCTGTACTCCGCCCCGAACTCCTTCGTCCCGGGGCTGAAGGCCGCGGCGCTCAGTTGCCGGGCCCGGCCGTTCTGTCCGAGGGTGACCAGGTCGGGGCTGCTGAGGAGGAGTTTCGCGGTGAAGTCGGAGACCGGGGCGATCCGCCCGGGGAGAACCACGTAGTGCTGGGGCCCTTCGCCGTCCGTCGCTTTGAGGATCATGCCGACCTTGTCAGCCGCGTGGTCCTGCAGGCCCGGCACCTTCGCGTCCGCACCTGGGGGGCCGTCGATCTCGGGGAAGGCGATCGCGTCTCGGGGAAGCAGAGTGTCGAGCCACTGTTTGGAGACCCGCTGCGGTTCACGCCCGGACCCCACGAGGATGCGCAGCAGGAGCCCACGCTCCTCCCTCTCCGAAATCCGGTACGCCCTGCCGTGGGCGTCGACCACGTAGCGTGTCTTGTCCGGTCCCATGACGTACAACAGCTCGCCGCCCCGCAGACGTTCACGGCCCTCGGTCCTGTTCCGGTCACGCTCCCCGAGTACGAACGCCGCTTTCTGAATGCTGCTGCCACCCTCGACCGGGCGTTCACAGACCGCCCAGCGTTTGGCGGAGCCGGCCTCCGACGCCGAGGGCAGCCGGTCGGGGGCGTACGGGATGCCGATGGTGGCGCCGTGCGGGATCGTGCCCTTGTCGAGCACGGACTCGTCGACGTTGATGACCTCGCCCTTGCCCGAGTCGAGAAGGAGCTTCGCCGACGCCATGTTGAGGACCGGGTGCAGTTGGGATTTGCCATGGGTTTTCAGGACGACGTAACGGGTCGTCGAGTCGCTCGCGATGATGACGTGTTCCTTGGGCTTGTCCCAGCCGGGTTTGGCCGCCGGCCGGAACATCCCCCACGCGCCGAAGACCGCCAGGACGATCACCGCGACGATGAGGCCGGGCACCACCGCGCGCAGGGGGCGAGGCGCTCCTTCCTCGGAGCCCGAGGGTGAGGGCTGGATGAACGCGGCCAGCGTGCGGCGCTTCGCGAAGATGTACGCGTTGAGTTCGTCCCGTCGTGATGCCATGCGTGTCTGGTTCTCCCCGTGAGCGACCTGAGTGGCTGCTGCTCCTCGTGCGGTGGCGGGTCACGCCCATGCCCGCGCTCTCCGTTGTCGGGCCGGGCCCCTACTATGCCTGTTGAGTAATCGCACGTGCGGGCTGGGTGAGGTTATTGAGGTCCAAGCACCTTGCTCAAGAAGGCGGTTCGGGAGAGTTACGGGGGTGGGGCTGGTGGCTTCGACGTCGCGCAGGCGGAGGGGAGGACGTACGGAGTCCGCCACACGGACGCCGCCCCGGGTTGGCAGCGGCTTGCCGGATACGTCAGGGGTTCCCGGCCCCGCCGCCACGCTCCACCTGCGGCCGGTCGCAGACCAGTTGGGTTCATTCCGCTTACTACGACTCGTTCTGCTGGAGCTCGCCGCCGCTCTGCTCGTCGCGGCTTGGATCATCGGTCCACTGGCTCTCGCCCTGGCATCCGTGGTCGCCGCGGTGTTGGTGCTGTTGGCCGTCGTACGTCGCCGTGGGCGCCCCGTGCATGAATGGCTGGGCACTGCACGGGCGTTGAAGTCCCGGCAACGCAGCGCCGCGGAGAGATCGGTACCGCCGGGCACCGACCCCGCCTTCGCCCCGGCGGTCGAGTGTGACCCTGCCCTCCGTACGTACGCCTACAGCGGCCGCGACCGTCGCGAGGTCGGAATGATCGGCGACGGGACGTTCGTGACCGCGATGCTGCAGGTGGAATCGGACGTGACCGCCTTGCGGGCCGACCGCGGAAGGCAGCCGCTGCCGGTGAACCTGGTGCGGGACGCGCTGGAAGTGGACGGCATCCGGCTCGAGTCCGCCCAGATCGTTCTGCACACCCAGCCCGCCCCCGCGCTGCACCTTCCGCAGCAGTCCCTGGCCGTCAGCAACTACGCACCGCTGCAGGCCCTCACGGGGGCACCCGCGGTGCGGATCACCTGGATCGCCCTCAAACTCGATCCGGAACTCTGCCCCGAGGCCGTGGCGGCGCGCGGGGGCGGTCTGACCGGTGCACAGAAGTGCGTGGTGCGTGTCGCGGACCAACTCGCGAGTCGACTCACAGGAGCGGGTTTTCACGTGACCGTCCTGAACCAGGAAGAGGTGGCATCCGCCATCGCAACCTCCGCCTGTGCCAATCCCCTGGTGACGGCTCAGGCCGGCCGGGCCGGGGTTCCGGAGCGCAGGACCGAGGAGTCCCCGCGTGCTTGGCGGTGTGACAACCGGCGCCACACCACCTATTGGGTGGCGCGCTGGCCGCAGTTGGGAGGGGCCGGGGGACCCGCGCTGCCGCAGGTCGTAGCCCTTCTCACTGCAGTTCCAGCGCTGACCACGACCTTCAGCCTCACGCTCGGACGCGGCGCACGGCAGGAGATCGCCTTGCGCGGTCATCTGCGGGTGACGGGCCGCGGGGACGCCGAACTGGTGGCCGCGCGGCGGGCTTTGGAGCAGGCTGCCCGTCAGGCCGGGACGGGTCTGGTACGGCTTGACCGCGAACAGTTGCCGGGGATGCTGGCGACGCTGCCGCTCGGGGGTGCTCGCTGATGGCTGTCTCGACTCCACCGGTCACGGGTTCTCCGGGTGACCCGGCCAGGGGATCGTTCACCGCTGCTCTGCGGGGTGGATTCGGGCTGATCGGTCCTCGACACGGCAGACACTCGCTCTCCGCGGAGCAGGTGGACGCGCTGGCACTGCCGATCGGGGACGACGGGGTCGTGATCGGCGTGGACGCACAGGGCAGCCCCGCGACGCTCGGCGTCAATCGCCCCACTCCGTACGACATCCTCTTCATCGGCGGGCTGTGGACGGCGCAGGTCATCGCGTTGCGGGCGGCCGCGACCGGGGCGCGGGTGGCGGTGGAGACCGGGCGGGGCGGGGCCTGGGAGCCGTTGGTGCGGGCGCTTGGGGTGGGGCCTAGTGGGATGGGTGTGCATGACGTGGGGCGGGTGCCGCCTCAGGGGGCTTCCGCGGGGAGTCCGGTGCTTGTTGTGCGGGACTGCGGGATGCGGCCGCCTCGGGGGCGGGTCGTGTCCGCGCCCTGGCAGTCCGTGCTGACGGTGCTGCCCTATCTGAGTCCCGTCGCGCCTCGGCTGGTGCGGCAGGCGCGGCTGGTGGGGGTGCAGCGAGTGTCGCCGGATGAAGCGGTGCAGATCGGGCGGTTGCTGGGGCTGCCGGGTGGGGACGTCGAGTCGCTGCCGACGTTGGCCGACGGGGTGACGTTGTGGTGTGCCGACCGTGACCGGCAGTACGTGATGACGCAGGCCACCGATGCCGAGACCGGATTGTTGGGTACCGCTCGGCGGATGGACTGAGTCGGCCCTGCCTCTGGTAATTCGGGGTGAGGTGTCGGCCGTTGAGGGATTTGTCCGTCACGGTTTGATGTACGTGGATCGCTCCTGGGTGGGGCGTGACGCAATGGACAGCATGGGTGGGGCGGACTGCCCTGCCGTACTGGTGGTTTTGATGATTAGGCTGGGACAGGGCGCATCGCCGGAACCCTCGAACGGGTGGTGCGCGTCCGGCAACGGGGAGAGCCAGGCGGATCGGACGACAGGAACGGTCGCCCCCCACCACGGCACGAGGGTGCTCGACCACACCAGGAGGCATTGTGAACAGCGATCGGGACGAGATCCGCGGGGGCTGGGACTCACCCGTCGATGATCAGTCCGACGCGGAGTCCGCTGCCGAGACGACGGGCGAGTTCACCATCGACTACGCGCCGCCCGCCTGGTACACGCAGAACGCTTCGGGCAGTGCGGGGGAGACGCCTTCGGCGCCGCCTGTTTCCACGCCGTCCGCCTCCGTTCCGGCCGCGCCTGCTCCGCCCGTGTCCGCCCCTGTTCCGCCTGTGTCGGCTCCGGCTGAATCCGCGTCTTCTGGTTCGGGTGCTGGGGCTTCGGATGCTTCGACTGGTTCGGATGAGTCGGGTGCTCCGGCTGGTGCGGAGGCTTCGGTTGGTTCGGGTGGTGGGGCTTCGGGTGCCTCCACGCCGCCGCCCGCCATGCCGTCCTTCTCCGCTCCCCCGCCTCCGCCGGCCCCTGTGGGCCCGCCCTCGGGGAGCGTGCCCAGTGTCGTGCCCAAGTTGCCCCTCGGTAGTGGGTTCCAGCCTGCCGAGCCGGAACCGGCCCCGGAACCGGATCCGGTCGAGGAGGTGGCGGGTGTCGAGGAGCCGAATGACAAGGGTGTGAAGCCGTCCGTCGTGCCGCCCGTGGCTTCCGGTGGCGGTGCCGCCGACTGGAGCGGGGCCGTTGCCGGGCCTGCCGCCTCGGTCCATGTGACCGGTGTCGTCCCGAAGAGTGAGGTCGATGCCCTGGCCGAGGCCAAGGGTGCTGATGGTGTCGACGACGATGATGTCGACGAGGTTGAGGCCGCGGGTTCGGATAAGGGTGCCGGTGCCAGTGCCGGTGCCGGTGCCGGTGTCGGGGCGTCTGAGGGTGCTGCTGTCTCTGAGCGTGCCGCTGTTGAGCCTGTCGCGGAGAGCCTTGGCAGTGGTGACCTCGAGAGTGGCGCCACCATGCGGTTCTCCGCTCGCGCCCTCAAGCAGGAGATCGAGGAGCGGGCTGCCGCTGCTGAGGTCGTGGCCGAGGCCGCAGAGGCTCCGCAGGGCCCGCAGGTCGAAGCTCACGTGGGTGCGGGGGGCTCCGATGGTGATGAGTCCGATGTGCAGGATGAGGGGTCGGATTCTCGCCCCAATGCGGGTGCTGACGGTGACTCCGGTCCCGTAACGGAGGATGTCGTTCCGCAGGACGCCGTGCCTGGCTCTGCCGACGATGCCGTGCAGGACGCCGTGCCTTCCGCTTGGCCTCCGCCGCCCTCGCCGCAGGACGTGCTTCCGCCGTTGCCGCCTGCCTTCCAGCCCGCGGCTCCGACGTCCGCGCCGCAGTGGCCCGCGCCCACGACGACTCCGCCGGCCCCGCAGGCCGCTCCCTCTCCCGCGCCGGCTCAGCTGCAGGCCCCGCAGCCCGCGCCGGGGGCCTGGCCCACATCCACGCCCGCCCCTGCGCCCGCGCCCACACCGGCACCTGCGCCCGCGCCCGACGCTCCGCAGGCCGGGTACGGGTTCCCGCAGGCCGCTCCGGTTGCCCCGGCCGCCCCCGAGGCTCAGGCGCCCCCGGCGCCTCCGACGGGTTACGGCTTCCCGCAGGCCGCCCCCGCGCCCGCACCGGCCCCCGCTCCTGCTCCCGAGCCGCAGGCTCCCCCGGCGCCCCAGGCCGGTCCCGGTTACGGCTTCCCGCAGCCGCCCGCGCCGCAGGGGCAGCAGCCCGTTCAGCCTGGGCAGCCCTTCCCGGGGCAGCCGTTCCCCGCCCAGCCGCAGGCGCCGGGGCAGCAGCACCTTCCCCCGCAGCAGCCGCAGCAGCCGCAGGCATTTCCGGCCCAGGCCCAGCCTCAGCCTCCGGTTCAGCCCCAGCCGCAGGCTCCCCAGCCGCCGCAGGCTCAGCAGCCTCAGGCCCCGCACCAGGAACAGCCGGTGCAGCCCGGGCAGCCGCCCGTCGACCCCCGTACCGGTGCCGCCTGGCCGCAAGCCGTGCGGCACGATCAGCGGGAGCGCACCAACCCGGGTGCCCCGCTCGGTTACACCGCCGCCGTCGAGCTGTCCTCCGACCGGCTGCTGCGCAACACCAAGACCAAGGCCAAGAGCAGTCGGCCCACGGGCGGCGGTTCGCGGTTCAAGCTGGGCGGCAAGAAGGAAGAGGCCGAGCGGCAGCGCAAGCTGGAGCTGATCCGGACGCCCGTGCTGTCCTGCTACCGGATCGCCGTCATCAGCCTCAAGGGTGGTGTCGGCAAGACGACCACGACCACCGCCCTGGGGTCCACGCTCGCCACCGAGCGGCAGGACAAGATCCTCGCGATCGACGCCAACCCCGACGCCGGTACGCTCGGCCGGCGCGTGCGGCGCGAGACCGGGGCCACGATCCGCGACCTCGTCCAGGCGATCCCGTACATCAACTCGTACATGGACATCCGGCGCTTCACCTCGCAGGCGCCGTCCGGGCTCGAGATCATCGCCAACGACGTCGACCCGGCCGTGTCGACCACGTTCAACGACGAGGACTACCGGCGCGCGATCGACGTACTGGGGAAGCAGTACCCGATCATCCTGACCGACTCCGGTACGGGCCTGCTCTACAGCGCCATGCGCGGGGTCCTTGACCTCGCCGATCAGCTGATCATCATCTCCACGCCATCCGTGGACGGCGCGAGCAGTGCCTCGACGACGCTCGACTGGCTGTCCGCGCACGGGTACGCCGATCTCGTCTCGCGGTCCCTCACCGTCATCTCCGGTGTGCGCGAGACCGGCAAGATGATCAAGGTCGACGACATCGTGTCGCACTTCGAGACGCGGTGCCGGGGCGTTGTCGTCATCCCCTTCGACGAGCACCTCGCCGCCGGCGCCGAGGTCGACCTCGACATGATGCGGCCGAAGGTGCGGGAGGCGTACTTCAATCTCTCGGCGATGGTGGCCGAGGACTTCGTGCGGGCTCAGCAGCAGCAGGGACTGTGGACGTCGGACGGGAATCCGCCGCCGCACGTGGCTCCGCCGATGCCGGGGCAGCAGGTGGCTCAGCCGCAGGGGCAGCCGTACGCGCCTCAGCAGCCGCAGCAGCAGCCGCAGCCGCCCCAACAGCCGTACGTTCCTCAGCAGCCGCAGCAGCACCAGCAGCCGTACGCACCTCAGCAGCCGCAGCCCTACCCGCCGCAGCAGCAGGGGCAGCCGCCCCAGCCGCAGCCCCAGCCCCAGGACGGGCAGGTGCCGCCCCCCGTGCAGCCGGGTGCGCCGTTCCAGCCCGGAGCGCCGTTCCAGCAGGCGCCGCCTCCGCAGCAGTAGCAGTAGAACCGCCGTCAGTTCCTCAGTGGGCCCGTACCGTTCCCCCGGTGCGGGCCCACCGGCGTTCCCGCCTCCCTTCCCCGCACCCGGCACCGGGGGCTGTGCCCACCCGTTCCGCCGTGCGGAACGCCTGCCCACAGCGGGAACAGCGGCCCAGCCCCGAGCGCACCGCCAGGCAAGTCACCCCTGCCAACAGCAGCAGGAACAGCCGGCCCCGCCCCGAACAGACCACCAGCACCTGCCCACAGCAGAAACAGCCGGCCCCACCCCACCCCAGCCCACCCCCACACCCCCGCCCGAACGGACCACCAGGTCAAGTCCCCCCTCCCCCCGTCGCCACCCCCTCACCAGCCATGCGTCAGTGGTCTTGACCAATGCGGATGAAATCCCGGTCAACTCGTTATTTCCGCAGGCCACATGGGGTTCACCCGCCGTTGACGCGTGCAGACTGGCGCTGGTAAACACACAGCAACCAGCTGACCCTTCTTGATCCACCAGCGTGTAACCAGCCATCCCTGCGCGAGCGATGACGCGAGGTCACCGACCCATGGACACACAAGATCAGCACGGCAGACCAGCAGTTCCGAAGGCAGCAGCACCGCACCGTCCCAGCGATCGCGATCGCGACCGCGACCGCAACCACCACCGTCACCGCCGCCTCACCCTCCTGCTCGCCGGTGGCGCCGCCGCGTTCACCCTGACGGCCGGTCTCGCCACGCCGCTCAACCCGGGCCCGCAGCAGGCGCACGCCGAGGACGGCGGCAAGAAGGTGCTCACCGTCGCCGTGGCGCAGAGCGTCGACTCGCTCAGTCCGTTCCTCGCCCAGCGGCTGCTCAGCACCAGCCTGCACCGGCTGACGTACGAATACCTGACGAACTACGACGCCGAGAACAACAAGGCGATCGACGGGTTCGCCACCGACTGGAAGCCGTCCGCGGACAAGCTGACCTGGACGTACACCATCCGGGACGACTCCAAGTGGTCGGACGGGAAGCCGGCGACCGCCGAGGACGCGGCCTGGACGTTCAACAAAGTGATGTCCAAGGAGGGCACCGCCACCGCGAACTCCAACTTCGTCACCAACTTCAAGAAGGTGACCGCGCCCAGCCCGACCAAGCTGGTCATCGAGCTGAAGAAGCCGCAGGCCACGATGGCCGCGCTCGACGTGCCGATCGTCCCCAAGCACGTCTGGGAGAAGGTCGACGACATCTCGAAGTTCAACAACGACAAGGACTTCCCCGTCGTCGGCAACGGCCCGTTCATCCTGACGGACTACAAGGTCGACCAGTACGTGAAGCTGAAGGCCAACAAGAATTTCTGGCGCGGGCCCGCCAAGTTCGACGAGCTGGTCTTCAAGACGTACAAGGACCAGGACGCCGCCGTCTCCGCCCTCAGGAAGGGCGAGGTGTCCTTCGTCGCCGGGCAGCCCGCGCTCACCCCGGCGCAGGCGAAGTCGCTGGAGAACGTCGAGAACATCAAGGTCAACGAAGGGCCCGGGCGGCGCTTCTTCGCCATCGCCACCAACCCCGGCGCGAAGACGAAGGACGGCGAGAAGTTCGGTGACGGGCATCCGGCGCTGCTGGACAAGAAGGTCCGGCAGGCGCTGTTCCTCTCCGTCGACCGCGATGCCCTCGTCGACAAGGTCTTCCAGGGCAACGCCGTCGCGGGCGCGGGGTACATCCCGCCCCGCTTCTCCGAGTACGCCTGGAAGCCGTCCGCCGGCCAGGAGCTGACGTACGACCCGAAGCGGGCCGCCCGGCTCCTCGACGAGGCGGGGTACAAGAAGAACAGCGACGGCAAGCGCGTCGGCAAGGACGGCAAGCCCCTCGACTTCCGCATCCTGTGCCATGCCACGGACCCCAATGACAAGGCCGTGGGCAAGTACCTGAAGGAGTGGTGGGGGGACCTCGGCATCGGGCTGAAGGTCAACTGTCTCGACGACGTGTCCGTGCCCTGGTACGCCGGTGAGTACGACCTCGCCTTCGACGGCTGGTCCGTCAACCCCGACCCGGACTTCGTGCTCGGCATCCACACCTGCGCCGCGCTGCCGGAGAAGGCGAAGGAGAGCGCCGCCACCGACAACTTCATCTGCGACAAGAAGTACGACGAGCTGTACGCCAAGCAGCTCGCCGAGTACGACCCCGCCAAGCGCGCCGAGATCGTCAAGCAGATGCAGTCGTGGCTCTACGACTCCGGGTACATGAACGTCCTCGCGTACCCGAACGCCGTCGAGGCCTACCGCACCGACCAGATCAAGTCCATCACCACCATGCCGAAGGCCGCGGGCAACATCTACGGCCAGGATGGATATTGGAGCTGGTGGTCGGCCGTCCCCGCGGATGGGAAGAGTTCCTCCAAGGACGGCAGCTCGACCGGTGTCATCATCGGTATCGCCGCTGCCGCGGTGGTGCTCGTGGGCGGCGGAGTCCTGTTCGCCCTGCGCCGCCGTTCTACCGCAGAGGACCGCGAGTAACGCATGACCGCTGACAGCAACCCCGCCCTGCTCGACACCGAGGGCCCGCTGGGCCCAGGGGCCGACGGCGACCCGGCATCGGCCGGGCCGGCGTCGGCCCGCGGGCCGCGCGCCCGCAACACCCGCGCCTACCTCCTCTATGTGGCGGGCAAGCTCGGCGGCGCGGCCGTGTCGCTGTTCGCCGTGCTCGTCACCAGCTTCTTCCTCTTCCGGCTCATCCCCGGCGACCCCGTCAAGCAGATGACCGGCGGCAAGCGCGTCTCCGCCGAGCAACTCGCCGCGATGCGCAAGGAGTTCGGCCTCGACAAGCCGGTCATGGCCCAGTTCTGGGACTACACCGGCAATGTCCTGAGCGGCGACTTCGGCACGTCGTACCAGTTCCACGCCCCCGTGATGGAGAAGATCACGGAGGCGCTGCCCGCGACGCTGCTCCTCACCGGAACGGCGTACGTCCTCTACACCCTCATCGGCATCTGGCTGGGTACGCGCACCGCCTGGCGCAACGGCAGGCTCGGCGACCGCTTCAACACCGGGCTCGCGCTGACGCTGTACTCCGTGCCGTCGTTCTGGCTCGGCCTGCTGCTGATCATCACCTTCGCGGTGGGGATCGGGCCGATTCCCGGGATGTTCCCGACCGGCGGTCTGGAGTCGGGGGGCGAGACCGGCTTCGCGTACGTCGTCGATGTCGCGCACCACATGGTGCTCCCCGTGATCACGCTGGTCGCCGTCGGGTACGCGCAGACGCTGCTCGTCATGCGGTCCTCGCTCCTCGACGAGATGGGCAGCGACTATCTGACGACCGCCCGCGCCAAGGGGCTCCGCGACGACCTCGTGCGGCGCCGGCACGCCGTCCCGAACGCGATGCTGCCGACCGTCACGCTGATGTTCGTCAACCTCGGCACGGTGGTCGCGGGCGCGATCCTCGTCGAGACCGTCTTCTCCTGGCCGGGGCTCGGCGGGCTCTTCTACGCGGCGCTGAGCGTGCCCGACCTGCCGCTGGTGCAGGGGCTGTTCTTCGTCTTCTCGGCCGCGGTGATCCTGATGAACACCCTGGCCGACGTGATCTATCCGCTGCTCGATCCCCGGGTGGGCCGATGACGACCGAATCCGCACCGACCACACCCGCCGCGCCGGTCAAGAGCGCGCGGTCGCTCGCCCGGACCCGGCGCAGGCACTCCGCGGCCCGCTTCTGGCGGGAGTACCGCACGCACAAGGCCGGGCTCTTCGGCCTCGCCGCGCTCGTCCTGATCGCCCTCGCCGCGGTCTTCGCGCCGCTGCTCGTCGGCTCCGACGCGCAGAGCGTGACCGACGCGCCGGGCGCGCCGATGGAGTCGCCGAGCGGCTCGTACCCGCTGGGCACCGACCAGTTCGGGCGCGATCTGCTGGGCCTGCTGGTGTGGGGCGCGCGCATCTCGCTGTCCGTGGGGCTGCTCGCCGCCGTGCTCTCGGTGGCCATCGGCACGCTCGTCGGGATCACCGCCGGGCACTTCAAGGGCTGGTACGCCACCGTCATCATGCGCGTCACCGACTGGTTCCTGGTGATGCCGACGCTGGTGCTCGCGATCGCCCTCGCCTCCGTGATGTCCCGCTCCATCTGGACGATCATCCTGGCGATCGGCGTGACGACCTGGCCGACCACGGCACGCCTGGTCCGCGCACAGACGCTGGCGGTCGAGTCGCGCCCGTACATCGAACGCGCCCAGGCGCTCGGCGGCGGCCACGGCCACATCATGGCCCGGCACGTGCTGCCCAACGTGATGCCGCTCGTCCTCGCGCAGACCACCCTCGTCATCTCCGGCGCCATCCTCACCGAGGCGACGCTCGCGTTCCTCGGCCTCGGCGACCCGACGAGCGTGTCGTGGGGCGGGCTGCTCCAGGACGCGCGCGAGGCGGGCGCGGTCAGCGCCGGCCACTGGTGGTACCTCGCGCCGCCCGGTCTCGCCATCGCCGTCGTCGCGCTGGCGTTCACCTTGTGCGGCCGCGCCGTGGAATCCGTGCTCAACCCCAGGCTGGGGGCCACCCGTTGAACGACGTACAGAAAACCGATGGGCACCGGCTCCTCGACGTGCGCGACCTCGAAGTGACGTACGCGAACGGCGCCGCCGCCGTCCGCGGCGTCAACCTCCACGTCGACGCGGGCCAGAAGCTCGGCGTGGCCGGCGAGTCGGGCTGCGGCAAGTCCACGCTCGCGCTCGCCCTGCTCCGGCTGCTGCCCGCGGGCACGAAGGTGTCCGGCGAGATCCTGCTCGACGGCGAGGACGTCCTCACCATGAAGTGGGGGCGGGTCCGCGCGGTGCGCTGGGCCGGTGCCTCGATCGTCTTCCAGGGCGCGATGCACTCGCTGAACGCCGTGCACCGCATCGGCGACCAGATCGCCGAGCCGATCATGCTGCACAGGAAGGCGACACAGGCGGGCGCGAAGAAGAAGGCGGGCGAGCTCCTCGAACACGTGGGGCTGCCCGCCGCGCGCGCGGACGCGTACCCGCACGAGCTGTCCGGCGGCCAGCGTCAGCGCGTGATGATCGCGATGGCGCTCGCCTGCGACCCCCGGCTGATCATCGCCGACGAGCCGACCACCGCGCTGGACGTGATGATCCAGGCTCAGATCCTGCGCCTGATCGAGCAGTTGGTGGCCGAGCAGGACCTCGGCCTGATGATGATCAGCCACGACCTGGCGGTGCTCTCCGACACCTGCGACCGGCTCGCCGTGATGTACGCGGGCCGCGTCGTCGAGGAGGGCCCCGCGACACAGGTGTACGAGAACGCGCGGCACCCCTACGGCAAGGCCCTGTCGGCCGCCTTCCCGCGCATCGGCGACACGGCGTCGCGGTTCGCCCCGCGCGGCCTGCCGGGCGACCCGCCCGACCCGTCGGCGCTGCCCACGGGCTGTACGTTCCACCCGCGGTGCGCGGTCGCGCTCGAATCCTGCGCCACGGAGGACCAGGCCCTGCGGGACGCGGGCCCGCACCACCGCGCGGCCTGCGTCCACGCGGGCGCGCCGCTCCCGGCCCAGCCCACGTCGGCGCCGGCGACGGCGGAGCGCACGTCGTGACCGCCCGCCCCCGTGACCATCGGCCCTCGGGACCGACCGCCCTCGCGACCAGGAGCCGCACATGACCACCGAAGCCGCCGGTCCGCTGCTGTCGGCCGCCGACCTGCACATCGCCTTCCCCGGCCGCCGCGGCGCGCCGACCGCCCGTGCCGTGGACGGCGTCGACCTCGACATCAGGGGCGGCGAGATCGTCGCGCTGGTCGGCGAGTCGGGGTGCGGCAAGACGACCCTGGCCCGCTCACTGCTCGGCCTGGTGCCGCCGACCTCCGGCAGGGTGACGTTCGGCGGCAAGCCGCTGGACTACTCGGGCCGCGCCCTCAAGGCGTACCGCAAGCGGGTCCAGCTGGTCCTCCAGGACCCCAGCGGCTCGCTCAACCCCCGGCACACGGTGTACGACGCCGTGGCGGAGGGGCTGCGCATCCACAGGTACGGGGGCGACGAGCGGGCCGCGGTCGCCGAGGCGCTGTCCCGGGCCGGGCTGCGCCCGCCGGACCGCTTCTTCCTGCGCTACCCGCACGAGCTCTCCGGCGGCCAGCGCCAGCGCGTCGTCATCGCGGGCGCGCTGGTCCTCGAACCCGAACTGATCGTCGCCGACGAGCCGGTGGCATCCCTCGACGCGTCCGTGCGCGGCGAGATCCTGGCGTTGCTGCTCCGGCTGCGGGACGAACTCGGCCTCTCCGCACTGGTGGTGACGCACGATCTGGGGCTCGCGTGGAACATCGCGGACCGGGTCGCGGTGATGTATCTGGGCCGGATCGTCGAGACGGGGACAGTGGAGGAGGTGCTGACGGCACCTCAACACCCCTACACGCAGGCCTTGTTGTCCGTGCTCCCCGAGGCACCCGGCGACCCGGTGGTCCTCACGGGTGAGCCGCCGGATCCGTCGCGGATTCCCGGGGGGTGCCGGTTCCATGCGCGGTGCCAGGTGCTGGCCTCGGGCGAGGCGGAGCGGGCCGGCGTCGCGGACCGCTGCCGAGGGGAGGACCTGACGGTCCTGTCCGGCGGCGGCGAGACACAGGTCGCCTGCCACTGGGCGCGGGCACGCTAGCGCGCCACGCCCCGGAGCCCACGGGACCGGTCGCCAGGACAGGGGGCCGGTCGCCAGGACAGGGGAGTTCTTCGGGCGGCAGGCCGGTCCACCGCTCGCCCCAGCCGGCGAAGTAGCGGTACAGACCTCCTCGCCGCCCACGCACGAGCGACTCCCACGCCGTAAAGTGTGCCGACTGCACGTGCACGGCGAGGAGTTGAGGGTCGGATGAGTGAGCCCATCGGGGTCGGCGAGGCCGTCCAGGCGCTCCGGGACGAGCTGCTGGAAGCGGCTGTCGCAGGCGCCGGCAGCAATGTGCAGTTCGAGGTCGGGCCCATCGAGCTGGAGTTCGCGGTCACCCTCACCAGGGAGGCCACCGCCAAGGCGGGCCTCGGGCGGGTGCTGAGCACGGTGGTGTCGGCGGGCGCCTCCGGTAGGCTCGCGAAGGAGGACGTGCACCACGTGAAGCTCGTCCTCACGCCGAGGGACCGTACCGGAAACCCGCTCCTGATCAGCAACGAGGATCCGCCGGAGACCAACTCCCTGGAACCCTCCTTCGGGCGCTGAGAAGCGGCCGCCCGACGTGCAGGAGACACACCGGACCGCTGTGGTGCGTGCGGCGGGGCAGGGGTCGGGCCACCTGCTCGCGCCACGCCTCGTCCTCACCGCGCAGCACGTCCTGGGGGACCGCACGGAGGCGACGGTGCAGGTGCCCGGCAGCGGACCCGTCCCCTGCCGAGTGGTCTGGTCGCGCTCCGACGGGCCTTACGACACGGCCCTGTTGCTGGCCGGTCAGGATCTGGCGCACGGCCTCGCACCCGTGCGCTGGGGCCGGTTGGTGACGCGGGACCCGACGGACACGTCGGTCCGGGGGTACACGGGTCATTCGGGGCGTGCGGGGAACGTGGGGTCCACGTCGTTCATCGGCGTGCTCGACCCCATGGAGGCCGTCGAGTCCGACCGCTACGTACTGAACCTGACCGGCACTCCCCCGCTGGGGTCCGCGCAGGCCTCCCCCTGGGCCGGCCTGTCGGGCGGCGCCGTGTGGTGTGCGGGCACGCTGGTGGGCGTCGCCGTCGCCGACCTGCCGGGCTGGCCGCACAGCAGGATCGAGGCAGTCCCCAGCTATGTGCTCTTCGCGGACGAGGCGTTCCGCGAACTGGTGCGCCGGCACACGGGCGCGACCGTCCACCTCGAACCCGCCGAGTTCGCCGACCACGCCGAATCCGTCGAACCGCTCGTACCGCGATCCGTCGCCACACTGCTCCACCCCAGGGCGGAGACCGTTCGGTTCACCGGCCGCCGTGAACTCCTCGACGAGATGGTGGCGTGGAGCACCGCACCCGACGACCTGTCGATGGCGCTGCTCACCGGGGCCGGCGGCGCCGGAAAGACACGCCTCGCCCGCGAGCTCGGCCACCGGCTCGCCGCGTCCCGGTACGCGGTGGTGCACCTGAGGCGGGGCAGTGGAGTCGACCAGCACCGCCTGCTCGCCGCGACGACGGCCCCCGTCCTGCTCGTGATCGACTACGCCGAGAGCCGGGTGGAGGAGGTGGGAAAGCTCCTCCACCACCTCGGCCGACGCATGAGCGGGGTTCCGTTCAGGGTCCTGCTCGTCGCACGAGCCGTCGGCCAGTGGTGGGAAGAACTGCGCTCTCTCGGCGGGGCGGAAGCGGCCGACATGACGGCACAGATCCGGCGCTGGTCGATCCTGGACACGGTGTCGCTGGGCGTGGCGGAGGACGAGATCTTCCGTACGGCGGTGGAGGACCTGACCAGGGGAGCGGCGGCGCTGGGCCTCGCCGTGTCGGCGGAGGCACCGGGCGACGCGTCCCCCGAGCTGCCCGGCATGCCCCCGCGCCCGCACCGGACCGTCCTCGACATCCACATGGCGGCGCTCGCGAGCGTGCTGGCGCCGAGCGCCCGGGTCCCGGTACGGAGCGCCCAAGAGGCGCTCCTCGGCCACGAGTCGGCGTACTGGCGGGAGACCTCGCGGCGCGCCCCGCTCGCCGCCCTCGGCGACGCCGCGCTGCGCAACGCGGTGGTCACGGCCACGCTCGTGGGCCCGGTGCCGGGTCCGCGCGCCCACGCGATGCTCGCCCGGGTGCCGCGCGTCGGCGACCAGCCGGAGTCGGTGCGACGGGCGGTGGCGGACTGGCTCCACGAGCTCTACCCCCGCCCCGACTCCGCCGACGGCGGCACGTCGTGGCAGTGGGGCCCCCTCCAACCCGACCCCCTGGGCGAGTTCCTCGTGGGCAGGCGGGTGGCCGCCGAGCCGGAGATCCTGCTGCGCCTGCTGCCGGTGCTCGACGCCTGGGAGACGGTGAACGCACTCCTCGTCATGAGCCGGGCCGCGGCGCAGACCGAGTCGGAGCCCCTGGCGGACGTCCTGCGCACCGCCGTCCGCTCCGACCCGGCACGCTTGGCGCCCCTGCTGGTGGCGGCGGGGACGCGCAGCGCGGAACCAGGGATCCTGATCGCGGCGCTCGACCAGATCCTCGTCGAGGAACTGCTGCCGCCGGACCGGCTGCTCGACCTGGCGGCGAGGATCCCGCCCCTCACACGGGCGCTGTCGTCATGGAGCGTCCGCCTGCACGAGAAGCTCCTGCAGGTCGAGCCCGAGCCGACGGCCGCCCACCCGCACCGGGTACGGGCGGGCTCCCTGCACAATCTGGCCGGGCGGCAACTCGCGGCGCACCGCTTCGAGGAGGCACTGGAGGCCGCGACGTCCGGGCTGCGGCTGCTCGACACCGAAGACGCCGGAGGCGTGGGGGGCGTCGACGAAGCTCTGCTCCGGGGACTGCTGCTGTACGACCGGGCGGCAGCACTGGGCAGGCTCGGGCGGGTGGAAGAAGCCGTGCGCGACGGACGGCAGAGCGTCGCCCGGCTCGTGACGTTTCAGGTGGCGGGAGGCAAGGACCAGTGGGCCGTGCGGCCCGCGCTGGGGGCGGTGCTGAACAACCTCTCCCAGCACCTCGCCGAAACGGGCGACGACGAGGCGGCGCTCGCGGCCGCCCACAGGTCGGTCGACATGCGACGCGAACTCGCCGCCGCCGACGCCACTTTGCTGCCCGATCTGGCCAGGTCGCTCAATACGCTCACGCTGCGCCTCCAGGAAGCCGGTGACCTCGCGGCAGCGATGGAGACCGCCGACGAATCCCTGCGCGTCCGCCGGACGGCCGCGCAGGACCATCCGGACGCGTACCTGGAGGAACTTTCCTCGACGTTGCGCAACAGGGCGCGGGTCCTCGTCGACCTGGGCGATCTCGTCGGCGCGCTGGAGGACGCACGGGAAGAGGTGTCGATCAGACGGCGGCTCGCCCGCTCGGGGCAGCCGCGGTCGAGGGTGCACCTCGTGCACGCACTGCACGCACTTGCCGACCTCCGTCTCAAGGCCGGTTCGCCGTCGGAGGCCGTCGAGGCGGCGGACGAGGCCACCGGAGTGGCGCGCGGGCTCGTGGCCGAGGACGGGCGAGAGCATCTGTCGCTGCTCGGGGAGTCCTTCCTCGTACAGACCCGGGCCTTGGTCCACGCGTCGTGCGCATCGGTCGCCTACCGGGTGAACATCAAGGCAGCGCGGGTGTTCCGCACCGTCCACCGCGAGAACCGCGCGGACTGCGTGGGCCTGCTGGCCGCCCTGGCCAATCAGGCCCATTTCATGTCACTGGCCGAGCGACCGAAGGACGAGGAACAGGCGGCCGCCGAATCAGTCGCCGTCCTGGCCGGGCTGCCCGAGGAGCTGAGGGACGAACTGAGGGCCGAGCGCGCCGCGGCGCACGAGTATCACGCCGAAACCCTCATCGCCCTGAGCCGTCCGGCAGCGGCCCGAGAGGCGTGCGACGCCGCGCTGGCCCTGTACCGCGAGCTGGACCGCGAGGACCCGGGCTCCTGCACGGAACGTATCAGGGAGGCGGAGGCACTCCGGCAGTCGGCGGGCCGACGGGAGAAACCGGGGCCCGGAACACCGGGCCCGCGCGGCTAGGCGTTCCGTGCCGCCTCGACCAGTTCGCGGCACCGCTTCACGTCGTCCGCGATGGCGACGAGCAGCGAGTCGACCGAGTCGAACTTGGCCTGGCCGCGCACGAAGGCCAGAAACTCCACGGCCACGTGCAACCCGTACAGGTCGAGGCCGACGCGGTCGATCGCGTACGCCTCGACGGTCCGCTCCGTGCCGTCGAACTGCGGATTCGTGCCCACGGAGATCGCCGCGGGCATGGCCTCGCCCTCGACGTGCAGCCATCCGGCGTAGACGCCGTCGGCGGGGATGGCGGTGTGGGGCAGCGTCTCCACGTTGGCGGTGGGGAAGCCCAGCTCGCGGCCGCGCTGGGCGCCGCGCACGACGACGCCCTCGACGCGGTGCGGGCGGCCGAGGATCTCCGCGGCCCCCGTCACGTCCCCCTCGGCGATCAGGCGCCGGGTCAGCGTCGAGGAGAACGGCTCGCCGCCACCCGCCTCGCCGCTCACGTACAGGTCGATGACATCGACTTCGTAGTCGTACGTCCGGCCGAGCTCGGCCAGGAAGTCGACATTGCCCGCGGCCTTGTGGCCGAAGCGGAAGTTGGGGCCCTCGACGACCACGCGCGCGTGCAGCTTGTCGACGAGGACCTTGACCACGAAGTCGGCGGGCGACAGCTTCGAGAACTCGGTGGTGAAGGGGAGGATCAGCAGCGCGTCCACGCCCAGCTCGGCCATCAGCTCGGCGCGCCGGTGGTGCGGGGCGAGCAGCGGCGGGTGGCTGCCGGGGCGCACGACCTCGCTGGGGTGCGGGTCGAAGGTGACGACCACGGCGGGCACGCCGAGCTCACGCGCGTGCTCCACGGCGCGCCCGATGATCAGCTGGTGACCGCGGTGCACGCCGTCGTAGGAACCGATGGTGACGACGCTGCGCCCCCAGTCCTGGGGGATGTCCTCCAAGCCACGCCAGCGCTGCACTTCTTTGCTCCTCGCCGAACCCGTATACGTCACATACATCTGTACGTTCCCATTGCCGATTGCGCAGGTCTAAGACTGCCATGCCGACGGGTCCCGGCTCGCACCGGAGGGAGTGGCGGGGGTCACTCTGTCCGGGCCCTTCTAGGCGAGGACGCGGATGCCGCCCGTGAGGTTCTCGATCGTGCGGTGGGCGCTCGGGCCGACCAGTGCGGCCCACTCCTGCGGGGCGGCCTCGATCCAACCGGCGACCAGCGCGGCGAAACCGGGGCACCCGCGAGCCAGTTCGACCAGGCGCCGGTCGAAGCGGGCCGCGCCCTCCGGGGTGCGCACGAGCAGCAGTCCGACGCGCCGCACGAGCTCGCGGGGGCGGTCCTCGCCGCGCTCCCCTGCGCCACGCGCCACCGACCGCAGGACGCTCTCCAGGACCGCGGCGTCCCGCTCCTGGCTGAGCAGTACGTCGAGCAGCTCGCCGCGCAGTCCGCGTGACGCGGCGGTGCCCGGGGCGGCGAGGACGGGCGCGAGGGCGGCCCGCACCTGCACGGGCTTGCTGTGCAGCAGCCCGGCGACCAGCGGGAAGAGGACGCCGCGCACGGCCGGGCCGTGTTCGAGGCGCCGGTCGATGTACGCGGCGGCGAGCCCGGCCGCCTCGGGGCGGGCCTCCAGGAGGTCGTGGACGAGGGTGGCGACGCGGCGCGCGAGGGCGGGCGTGGTCACGTCGGCGAGGGCGCACAGGACGTCGTCGGCGGCCGGGCCCTGCGCGTGCAGGCGGGCGCGGAAGGCGTCGAGGACGGGGTCGGGGTGGGTGGGCAGGGCGGTGGCCAGGGCGCTCGCGGGCAGCTGCGGGTCCGCGGCGGCGAAGCGCCGCAGGGCCTGGTGCAGGTGCTGGGAGCGGGTCTGCGGGTCGCGGACGAGGAGGGCGAGCGCCGGGCCGTGCAGAGTGTCGTCGGCGGGGCGGGCGAGCAGCGCGGCGGCGGCGTGCCGCAGGAGCGCGCGGTCCGTGTCGGTGGTGGTGTGCGGGGCGGCGCGCAGGCCGTAGGTGGCGGCGGCGACGCGCCGGGCGGGGCGCTCGTCGTGGGCCCAGCGGCCGACCGCGCGGCAGACGGCCGAGGGCTCCTCCTCGGCGAGCGCGGCGAGCAGCTCGTCGGCGCGGGCGTGGGCGCGGTCGACCAGGGTCTCCGTGAGGTCGTCGATGGCGCGGTGCCGGTGGGTGTGGAGCAGCGCCTGTGCGGCGGAGGCGACGGTGGCGTCGGGCGCGGCGGCCAGCGGCCGCTCGTCGGCGAACCACTGGGCGAGCTGCGGCTGTACGCCCACGGGGTCGGCGGTGAGCAGTTCGGCGACGGCGTCGAGGCAGCGGTCCGGGGCCCCCGGTGGTCCGTCGCGCACGACGAGCCGCCGCAGCAGTGCGAACCGGTCGGCCCGGCCCAGCGGCAGCCGCAGCCAGAAGGCGGTCCCGAACTCCCCCCGGTCGGCGAGGGGTTCGAGCACCGCGAGGTACGGGGACGCGTCGCGGACCCGCAGCAGCACCTCCGCGAGCAGTCGGCGGGCCCACCACGCGGCGTCCTCGGACCCGGCCGCCCCGGAGACGTCGAAATCCGCCAGCGCATCCGCCAACTCGACGAGCCGTGAGGCCAGTTCGGCGGCGCCCCGCTGCCGGCCCAGCGACAGCAGCGACTGGATCACCGGGCCGATGCGGTGCCGTGGCACCGGCACGGGCGCCGGGCGGGACGGGTCGCGCCGTCGCTGTTCGGGAACGGACGGGTTCCGTGCCGCGTCCCGGTGCCGGTGGACCAGTGAGGCCAGCGCCCCGTCGACGTCGAGGTGCATTCCCTGGAGCCAGTCGGCCACCTCCTCGTGCGCGAAGCGGTAGCCCGGCCCTGCCGGCACGAGCAGTCCCTCGGTGAGCACCGCCGACGCCCACCCCGTGCAGGCCCCGCTCCCCCGGCCCGGCAGCGCTCCCCACGGGAACACCGCTTCGAAGGAGGCCCTGTCCAGCTGTCCCTGGCCGGGTCCGAGACAGCGCCGTGCCGCCTCGTGGACCTGGCCGGACACCGTCGCCGCGAGGCGCCGCACGGCGGTCCCGCGCAGCCCTTTCGGCGCCGCGAGCCGCACCGCGATCCGCAAGCACACCAGGTCGAGATAGGCGCCGAAGATGTCTTCCCGGTCCGGGGTGCCGGGCGGCGGCGCGTCCGGCCGGGCGGCCCGCACCTCGGCGAGCAGCCGCAGCGCCAGCGGGTGCCGCGCGTCGGCGTCGGCCATCGCGCCGTCGGGGATGCCGTACCGCGCGCGGGCCCGGCGGGCCTGCGGCTCCGGCAGATCGCCGAGGTGTACGCAGCCGGGGAGCCCCGCGCCGTCCCCCGCCGGGTGCGACACCGCACCGAAGTGCGCGCCGGCCTGCTCCCAGTACTCCGCACGGCAGGCGATGACGAGGCGGGCGCCGGTGTCCCGCAGCCACCGGGCCGTGCCGTCGCTCCACTCCGCGAGGCGGTGGGCGAGCACGGGCGGCATCTCCTCGGGGCCGTCGAGCAGCAGGAGCAGCGGCCGTCCCGCGTCCCGCACGAGCCGGGCCACGCGGTGGGCCGAGATGTCTCCGAGGTCCCGGTCCGCGGACTCCTCCTCCGCCGCCGCCAGGATTCGCCCCGCGCGGTCCAGCGCCCGCTCCACCGCGTCGCCCACGGAGGCGTCCATGCCGAGCAGGTCGGCGCCGCGCAGCCACAGCGTGGGGGCGGGCTCGGCGCCCCTGGCCCGGCGCGCCGCGAGCGCGGCCAGCTCCGTGGTGCGTCCCGTGCCGGGGTCGCCGACGAGGCCGAGCACCCGCGCGGGGCCCGCGGTGAAGGCGGTGAACTCCCGTGCGGTGTCGGGCCGTTCGACCGGTTCGAGAGGGGCGGTGTGCGGAAGGGCGGCGTGCGGGCCGTCGGAGCCCGCCGATGTGGCGGTCAGGTGCAGCGCGCCCGCGAGGTTGAGGTCTTCGCCGTACGCGGGCACGGTCGCGGCGTTGCGCGCGAGGAGCTCGGCGAGCGGTCCGCCCGGGTCGGCGGCCGCCGCGTCCCGCAGCGCCACCGCGAAGCCCGCCGGGCGGGGCGTCCAGATGTCCTGGCCGGGCGGCGCGGCGGGCCCTGCGGCCTGGGGCAGCAGGGCGGTCCCGAGGACGGCGAGCACGGCGCCGGACGAGGCGTCCACGACGGGTCCGCCCGCGGCCCCGCCGCCGAGCCGCAGCGCGTCGGCGCCGTCCGTGCCGATCGCGAGCTCCAGGGCGGCGCCGACCAGGTGGAAGCGGTCCGTCGCCGTGTAGGTGACGGCCGAGGTGCCGAGGACGCGTGCCTCGCGCCAGCCGCGCGCGGTGATCCGCACGTATGTTCCGCTCGGCACGCGGTTCCGCGTGGTGACCGGGAGGGGCCGCAGCCCGAGCCCTTCCGTGCGGATGAGTGCGAGGTCGGCTTCGGGCAGGGCCACCACGGCCTCGGCGGGGACCACGCAGGTCCGCTCGTCCGGCCCGTGCAGGACGATCCGGGCGAGTCCGTCGACCGCCTCGTGGCTGGTGACGACCGTGCCGTGCTCGTCGGCCGCGAAGCCCATGCCGCGCGGGCGCCCGGCGAGATCGCACACCCGCACCACGGACCGGTCCGGCGCCGGAGCCGAGAGCCCTCCTCCGCCGCGTCCCGCCATGCTCCAACCTCCCCACCGTGCCCCGTTCTCCCGACCGTAGGTCGGGAGTGATCAGCGGGACAGAAGGCCGCGCGAACGCGCCCCCTTCCGACCCCCCGGTTCACTCCGAGCGCCTGCCCGAAGGGGTGAATCGGCGGGTGGTGATGGAAACACCACTAGTGGGGGGAATGGTGGAGCGGCGGACCAGGGTCCGCCGCTCCACAATGTCGTCGGGCGGGAAGGCCACCGGACGAGGAGGCCGTCAGGGTCGCACGCCCACCGGACGAGAAGGCTGTCAGGCGAAGACGGCCAGGCTCTTGGCCTTGCCCCGCGACTCCTCCGCAAGGACCAGGAAGCGGCCCTCCGGGTCGAAGACGGCGACGGCGCCCACCCCCGCGTACTCCTCGGGCATGTCGATGCGGACGCCGTTGAGCAGCAGCCGGCCGCGCTTCTCGTCCACGTCCCAGCGCGGGAAGGCCCGCCCCGCGGCCTCGGCCACGGGCATCACGGTCAGCTCCTCCTGGAGCTGGTCGAGGGTCTTGGCCGCGTCCAGCTTGTAGGGGCCGACGCGGGTGCGGCGCAGCGCGGTCAGGTGGCCGCCGACGCCGAGGTCGGCGCCGAGGTCGCGGGCGATCGCCCTGATGTACGTCCCCGAGGAGCAGACGACCGAGACGACCAGGTCGAGGACGGGCGTGCCGTCCTCGGCGACGGCGTCACGGATGTCGTAGACCGTGAAGGCGGAGATCGTCACGGGCCTGGCCGGGATCTCGAAGTCCTCGCCCTTGCGGGCACGGGCGTACGACCGCTTGCCGTCGATCTTGATGGCGCTGACCTTCGACGGCACCTGCATGATGTCGCCGGACAGCTTGGCGACACCCTCGTCGATGGCCGCACGGGTGACCTTCGAGGCGTCGGCGGACGAGGTGATCTCGCCCTCGGCGTCGTCGGTGATCGTGTTCTGCCCGAGGCGGATGGTGCCCAGGTACTCCTTCTCGGTCAGCGCCAGGTGGCCGAGGAGCTTGGTGGCGCGCTCCACGCCGAGCACGAGCACACCCGTCGCCATCGGGTCGAGGGTGCCCGCGTGTCCGACGCGGCGGGTCTTGGCGATCCCGCGCATCTTGGCCACCACGTCGTGCGAAGTGAAGCCGGACGGCTTGTCGACGATGACAAGGCCGTCCGGCGTTGTGGTGCTGCTCTTGCTCATGCGCGGGCGTCGCCGTCCGTCTCGTCTGCGGTGCCGTCCGTGTCCTCGTCGGACTCGGGCTTCTTGTACGGGTCGGCGTCGCCCGCGAACTCGGCGCCCGCGGAGACCTCCCGCACCTTCTCGTCCGACATGCGCGCCTTGTCGAGGAGGTCCTCGATGGCTCGCGCGTTGTCCGGCAGGGCGTCGGCGACAAAGGACAGGGTCGGCGTGAACTTCACGCCGGCGGCCTGTCCGACCGCCGACCGGAGCACGCCCTTGGCGCTCTCCAGGCCCGCGGCGGCCGCCGCACGGTCCTCGTCGTCCCCGTAGACCGTGTAGAAGACCGTAGCCTCCCGCAGGTCGCCGGTCACCCGGGTGTCCGTGATCGTCACGTGCGTTCCGAGCCGCGGGTCCTTGATCCCGCGCTGCAGCTTCTGAGCAACCACCTCTCGAATGAGGTCCGCCAGCCTTTTCGCCCGCGCGTTGTCGGCCACTGCTCCGTCTCCCTTATCCCCGGGCATTCCCTGGGCTTGTCTTGCTGTGTTCAATCGTCGTCGCCGTGCAGCCGCCGCCGGACCGACAGCAGCTCCACTTCGGGCCGGGCGGCGACGAGGCGTTCGCACCGGTCCAGTACGTCCGTGAGATGAGCCCAGTCGCCCGACACCACAGCGAGGCCGATCTCGGCCCGCCGGTGCAGATTCTGACCGCCGACCTCCGCCGCGCTCACCGCGTACTTGCGCTGGAGTTCGGCGACGATCGGACGGACGACGGAGCGTTTCTCCTTCAGCGAATGTACGTCGCCGAGGAGCAGGTCGAAGGACAGAGTCCCCACATACATGTGTGTCCGGATGTCCCGCCGGTACGGGTTCGGCGCCCCGCCAACCGCTTGGCAGGGACACAAGAACCGTACACGGAACGGCCGGGGCCGATCGACGGGATTTACCTCCCCTCGACCGGCCCCGGTTCGAGCTGTCGTGATCAGCCGCGCGGCTTCTCGCGCATCTCGTACGTCGCGATGACGTCGTCGATCTTGATGTCGTTGAAGTTTCCGAGGTTGATACCGCCCTCGAAGCCTTCGCGGATCTCGGTGACGTCGTCCTTGAAGCGGCGCAGGCCCTCGATGTTGAGGTTCTCCGCGATGACCTTGCCATCGCGCAGCAGGCGGGCCTTGGTGTTGCGCTTGACCTCGCCGGAGCGGATGAGAACACCCGCGATGTTGCCGAGCTTGGACGAGCGGAAGACCTCGCGGATCTCCGCGGTGCCGAGCTCGACCTCCTCGTACTCCGGCTTGAGCATGCCCTTGAGGGCCGCCTCGATCTCCTCGATGGCCTGGTAGATCACCGAGTAGTAGCGGACGTCGACGCCCTCGCGCTCCGCCATCTGCGCGGCACGGCCTGCCGCACGGACGTTGAAGCCGATGACGATGGCGTCGGAGCCCATCGCCAGGTCGATGTCCGACTCGGTGACCGCACCCACACCGCGGTGCAGGACCCGGATGTCGACCTCTTCGCCGACGTCCAGCTGGAGCAGGGAGGACTCGAGAGCCTCGACGGAACCGGAAGCGTCACCCTTGATGATGAGGTTGAGCTGCTGGATCTCGCCGGCCTTGAGCACCTTGTCCAGGTCCTCGAGCGAGACACGGCGCACGCGCTTGGCGAACGCGGCGTTGCGCTCACGGGCGGCACGCTTCTCGGCGATCTGACGGGCCGTACGGTCCTCGTCGACGACCAGGAAGTTGTCGCCGGCGCCCGGGACGTTGGTGAGACCGAGGACGAGGACCGGGGTCGACGGACCCGCCTCTTCCACGTTCTCGCCCTTGTCGTCGAGCATCGCGCGGACTCGGCCGTAGGCGTCACCGGCGACCATCGTGTCGCCGACGCGGAGGGTACCGCGCTGGACGAGGACGGTCGCGACGGCGCCGCGGCCCTTGTCGAGGTGGGCCTCGATGGCAATACCCTGCGCGTCCTGCTCCGGGTTGGCCCGCAGGTCGAGCGAGGCGTCCGCGGTCAGGACCACGGCCTCGAGCAGCTGCTCGATGTTGAGGCCCTGGCGCGCGGAGATGTCGACGAACATCGTGTCGCCGCCGTACTCCTCGGCCACCAGACCGAACTCGGTGAGCTGACCGCGCACCTTGGTCGGGTCGGCACCCTCGACGTCGATCTTGTTGACCGCGACCACGATCGGCACGTCGGCCGCCTTGGCGTGGTTCAGCGCCTCGATCGTCTGCGGCATCACACCGTCGTTCGCCGCGACCACGAGGATCGCGATGTCGGTGGACTTCGCACCACGGGCACGCATGGCGGTGAACGCCTCGTGACCGGGGGTGTCGATGAAGGTGATGGCGCGCTCTTCGCCGTTGACCTCGGTCGCGACCTGGTAGGCACCGATGTGCTGGGTGATGCCACCGGCCTCGCCCGCGACGACGTTCGTCTTGCGGATGGCGTCGAGGAGGCGGGTCTTTCCGTGGTCGACGTGACCCATGACGGTCACTACCGGCGGACGGGCGATGAGGGCCTCTTCGCCGCCCTCGTCCTCGCCGAACTCGATGTCGAACGACTCGAGCAGCTCGCGGTCCTCCTCCTCGGGGCTGACGATCTGAACCGTGTAGTTCATCTCGTCGCCGAGGAGCTGCAGCGTCTCGTCAGAGACGGACTGCGTGGCCGTGACCATCTCGCCGAGGTTCATCATCACCGCGACGAGCGACGCCGGGTTGGCGTTGATCTTCTCGGCGAAGTCGGTGAGGGAGGCACCGCGCGACAGGCGAACGGTCTCGCCGTTGCCGCGAGGCAGCATCACGCCGCCGACCGACGGGGCCTGCATGGCCTCGTACTCCTGGCGCCTCTGCCGCTTCGACTTGCGACCGCGACGCGCGGGACCGCCGGGACGGCCGAAGGCGCCCTGCGTGCCACCGCGGCCACCCGGACCACCGGGACGGCCACCGAAGCCGGGACGGCCGCCGAAGCCGCCGCCGCCACCGGGACGACCGGCACCGCCGCCACCGGGACCGCCGGGACGACCGGCGAAACCGCCGCCGCCACCACCGGGACCGGCCGGACGGCCCGCGAAGCCGCCGCCACCGGGACGACCGCCGCCGCCCGGACGACCGCCGCCGCCGGGACCACGACCGCCGCCGGGGCCACCGCCGGGGCGCGGGCCGGCAGCGGGACGCTGCGGCATCATGCCCGGGTTCGGACGGTTACCGGCGGGACCGCCGCCGGGGGCGCCGCCGGGACGCGGAGCCTGCGGACGGGGCATGCCGCCCGGAGTCGGACGGGCACCGCCCTGACCCTGCGGACGGGGAGCGCCACCGGGGCCGCCCTGGCCCTGCGGGCGCGGGGCGCCGCCGGGGCCGCCCTGGCCGCCGGGACGCGGGGCGCCGCCGGGACGGGGCGCCTGCGGGCGCGCCATGCCGGTGGAGCCGCCGGAGGTGAAGGGGTTGTTGCCCGGACGCGGACCCGCGGGACGGGCACCACCGGGACGCGGGGCACCGCCCTGGCCGCCGGGACGCGGGGCGCCCTGACGGTCACCGCGGTCGCCGCGCTCAGTGCGGTCGCCACGGCCCTGACCCTGACCCTGGCCCTGACCGGGGGCCGGACGGCCACCGGGCTTCGGGGCACCCGGGCGGGCGGCCGGACGGGGGCTCTGCGGGGCCGCGGGGGCGGCCGGAGCAGCCGGGGCGGCCGGCGGAGCGGTGAACTCCGGGGCGGCCGGAGCCGGCGAGGCCGGCGCGGGCTTGGGGGCCGGCGGCTTCGGTCCCGGCGTCGGGCGCGGGCCCGGGGTCGCCGGCGAAGCCGCGGGCTTCTCGGCCGCGGCGGGCTTGGGCGCCGGCGGCTTGGGCGCGGCCGGACCCGGACGGGCGGCCTGCGCGGGAGAGGGGGTCGCCGGGCCCGAGGGGGCCGGCGGCTTGGGGGCGGCCTGCTTGCGCGGCGCGCCGGGCTTGGCGGCGGACTTGCCGTTGCCGCCGCCCTGCTGGAATGCGTCAGTCAGTTTGCGTACTACGGGCGCCTCGATCGTCGAGGACGCCGAACGTACGAATTCACCGAGTTCTGTGAGCTTGGCCATGACGACCTTGCTCTCTACCCCGAACTCCTTGGCGAGTTCGTATACCCGGACCTTAGCCACTTCGCTCCTTTTAGGTCCGGGTTACGCCGGACCGTCGCTACTTCATGGGCGTACTCATCGCGTGCTCATCGAGTGCTCATCGCAATCTCGACCTACTTCCAACTCGCGGAATACCAAGGCCGCACGGGGTTCCGTGCGACCACGTCTTACGGTGTTGCCTGCTCGGCAACTGCCTCGACAGCCCGGCGCAAGGCCTCCGTGTCGAGCGGTCCCTGGGCTCGAAAGGCCCTCGGAAGCGCCCGGCGGCGGACCGCCAGGTCCAGACAGACCAGGGCGGGGTGTACATACGCACCCCGGCCGGGCAGCGTACCGCGAGGATCGGGGGCGCAGACGCCCTCTTTCGCCACGATGCGCAGCAGATCGCTCTTGGCCGCTCGCTCCCGGCACCCCACACAGGTGCGCTCAGGGCGTGCGCGGGCATGCGTCCGGCCAGACACGCTTAAGTCTACCTCCCCGCACCGACCTCACCCCTTCGGGGCAAGAATCGAACGGCTACTCGCCACATACTGTCGTGATCGAAGCGGTGGCCGCCCGGAATTTATTCCCGCGACGGCTTCCGCCGCTGGTCCGCTACCGGTCGTCCCGGTCGTCGGGCTGCTCCGTGTCCGGCCTGATGTCGATGCGCCAGCCCGTGAGGCGGGCGGCCAGGCGGGCGTTCTGCCCCTCCTTGCCGATCGCGAGCGACAGCTGGTAGTCCGGCACGGTCACCCGGGCCGAGCGGGCGCCGAGGTCGACGACCTCGACCTTGCTGACGCGGGCCGGGGAGAGCGCGTGGGCGACCATCTCCGCCGGGTCGTCGGACCAGTCGACGATGTCGATCTTCTCGCCGTTGAGCTCGCCCATCACGTTGCGCACGCGGCTGCCCATGGGGCCGATGCAGGCACCCTTGGCGTTGAGCCCCGAGCGCGTCGAGCGGACCGCGATCTTGGTGCGGTGACCGGCCTCGCGGGCGATGGCGGTGATCTCGACGGAACCGTCGGCGATCTCCGGGACCTCCAGCGCGAAGAGCTTCTTCACCAGGTTCGGGTGGGTGCGCGACAGCGTCACGGACGGGCCGCGGACGCCCTTCGCCACCCGGACGACGTAGCTCCGCAGGCGCATCCCGTGGGGGTACTCCTCGCCGGGCACCTGCTCCTGCACCGGCAGGATGGCCTCCAGCTTGCCGATGTCCACAAGGACGTTCTTCGGGTCGCGGCCCTGCTGGACGACACCGGTGACGATGTCGCCCTCACGGCCCGCGTACTCACCGAGGGTCACGTCGTCCTGGGCGTCGCGCAGGCGCTGCAGGATGACCTGCTTCGCCGTGGTCGCGGCGATGCGGCCGAAGTCGGACGGGGTGTCGTCGAACTCCTTGGGCTCCTGGCCCTCTTCGAGGTCCGCCGGGTCCTCCGTCGCCCACACCGTCACGTGGCCGGTCTCCCGGTCCAGCTTCACCCGTGCGCGGCGGAAACTGCCTTCGGTGCGGTGGTAGGCGATGAGGAGGGCCGACTCGATCGCCTCGACGAGGAGGTCGAAGGAGATCTCCTTCTCCCGGACCAGACCCCGCAGGGCACTCATGTCGATGTCCACGGCTACGCCTCCTCTTCCTTCTTGTCCTTGCGGTTGAACTCGACCTGCACACGCGCCTTGTCGATCTCGTCGAAGGCGATCCGGCGCGACGTGGGCTTGCGGCCCTTCACGCCGGGCACTTCGAGGTCGAGGCCCTCGTCGTCCACGGTGAGGATGCGGGCGGTCAGCTCGCCGCCCTCGGTCAGCTGGAACTTCACCAGGCGGTCCACGGCGCGCACATAGTGACGGTGCTCGGTCAGGGCCCGCTCGGCGCCGGGGGAACCGACCTCCAGGTCGTACTCCCCCTCGCCCATGGCGTCGCTCTCGTCGAGCTTCGCGGAGAGCAGGCGGCTCACTTCCGCGATCTGGTCCAGGTCCACGCCGCTCTCGGAGTCGATGACGACTCTCAGCACCCGCTTGCGTCCGACGGAGGCCACTTCGATCTCTTCGAGATCCAGGTCCTGCGAGGTGACGAGCGGTTCCAGTAGTTGCCGCAGCCTCTCGCTCTGGGTGGTGCTCATCCGGGTGACTCCTCGGCCGCGTGTGCTGTTGTGGGTGCGTTGCAAGTCTGCGTGTCAGGTCAAAGGGTATCCGGTCCCGAGGGGTGTTGCGGCCCACGGAGCGGACGATGCGCCGCTCCGTCCCGAGCCGCTCGCGGGCGCGGGGCCGGTCCGAAGGTACGGTGATCACAAAGTCCGTGCCCGTCGCTCCGCCCTCTGTTCCCTTCCTGTTCCCTTCTCTCCCCCTCTCGCTCGCGCCTTTTGGCCTTCCTTCCGAGGACGTCTGCCGTGCCGTCGTATCTCACCGCCCCGCGGTCCCGCCCGGGCCCGCGCCGAAGGAGTCTGCTCACCGGGGCCGCCGGCGTCGCTTCCGCGGCGCTGCTCGCGGGCTGCACGGACTCCGCAGGCTCCGACACCGAGGAGTCGTCCGCCGCCCGGCGGCTGCGCGCCGCGGCCGCGAAGGACAGCAGGGAGCTCCTCGGGCGGTACGACGCCGTGCTCGCGGCGCATCCCTCGCTCGCCGGACGGCTCGCGCCGCTGCGGTCCGAGGTGAAGCAGCACGCCGACGCCTTCGCGGCCGGCCGCGCCCCGTCCACCCCGGCCGCCACGGCCTCCGGGTCCGCGGCCCCGTCGCCGTCCGCCCCCGCCGGTCCTTCGCCGTCCGTGCCCGCCGACCCCGGGGACGCCGTACGCGCTCTCGCCAAGGCCGAGCGCGAGCTGGCCGACCGCCGGGGCCAGGCTCTGCTGGACGCCCCGGCCGAGGAGGGCAGGCTGCTCGCCTCGGTGGCGGCCGCCGGCGCGGCCCACGCGTATCTGCTGACCGAGCGGGAGGGCGACAAGTGAGCGACGCGAAGGACCCCAAGGGGTCGAAGGACGAGGAGCTGAAGGCCCTGCAGGCCGCTCTCGGCGCCGAGCACGCGGCGGTGTACGGCTACGGGGTCGTCGGCGGCCGGATCGGCGACAAGCGCAGGCCCGAGGCGCGCACGGCGTACGACGCGCACCGCGCCCGGCGCGACGAGCTGCAGCGCGCGGTGCGCGACCTGGGCGGCGAGCCGCAGTCCGCGGACGCGGCGTACTCGCTGCCGTTCCCGGTGCCGGACGCCGCGGCGGCCGCCCGGCTCGCCACGGAGCTTGAGGACCGGGTCGCGGGCGTCTACTCCGATCTCGTACGCGCGTCGACGGGCACCCGGCGCGGCACCGCGGCCCGTGCGCTGCGGGAGGCGGCGGTCCGTGCGGCGCGGTGGCGGGCCGGGAGCGTAGCCTTCCCTGGGCTCGCCGAGCGGTCGACACCGTCGTCCGCACCGGCGACTCCCAAGGCGTAACGCGTTCAGGAAGGGAACAACTCGCGCATGGCTCTCGAACCGCCGCAGCGCCTCGTCACAGCTCTCGGCGAGACGGCGCAGGACGGCGACGACTGGCTGGAGAAGCTGCCCGAGGCAGTCGAACAGTCCGTCGCTCTACGCGAGTTGACCGTCGAGCGGACGCACCTTCCCGGTGGCCGCAGCAGCCTCGTGCTGCTGGTGCGGCGGGCCGACGGCACGCCCGCCGTGCTGAAGCTCGTGCCGCCGCGGTCGCGGCCGGAGAGCGAGCGGGCCGCGCTCGCCCACTGGGGCGGACTCGGCGCCGCGCGGCTGCTCGACCCGGAGTTCTCGGACGGTGCGCTGCTCCTGGAGCGGCTGCACCGTGACGTGTCCGTGCGGTCGCTGCCCGAGGCGAAGGCGCTCCTGGAGGCCGCGGGGACGCTGCGGCGGCTGTGGGTGGAACCGCCCGCCGGGCACCGCTTCGAGACGGTCGCCGAGCGGACGGGGCGGCAGGCCGACGCGATGCGCGCCTCGGCGGCCGCCGACGCGGACGTGGCGCCGCTGGTCGACGCGGCGCTCGCGGCCCGCGACGAGCTGCTCGCCGGGGAGTCCGGGGGCGTGGCGCCGCGGCTGCTGCACGGCACCTTCCGGCAGAGCAAGGTGCTCGCCGGGGACCGGCTGCCGTGGCTGGCGGTGGGTCCCGACCCGGTGGTCGGGGATCCGGCCTTCGATCTGGCGCGGCTCGTCCGTGACCGCGTGGAGGACCTGATCGCGTCGCCGTCGGGCGCCTCGATCACGCGGCGGCGCGTGAAGAAGCTCGCCGAGTCCCTGGAGGTCGACCAGGAGCGGCTGCGGGGCTGGACGCTGTTCCGGGCGGTGGAGTCCGGGGTGCGGGCGCTGCGGGTGGGGCGGCCGCAGGACGCGGAGCTGTTGCTGGAGTTCGCGGGCTGGCTGTAGCGGTAGCGGTACGCGAGAGGGCGCACCCCGGTCGGGGTGCGCCCTCTCCGTGTCCCGTCAGGCCGTCAGGCGGGCGATCGCCTCGTCGACCGTGAGCTCCTCGCGCTCGCCGGTGCGGCGGTCCTTGAGCTCGAGGACGCCGTCGGCGGAGCGGCGGCCCGCGACCAGGATCTTCGGCACGCCCATCAGCTCGGAGTCGGTGAACTTCACGCCCGGCGAGACGCCGGGCCGGTCGTCGACGAGGACCCGGACACCGGCCGCGGCCAGCTTGTCGGAGACCTCCAGGGCCAGCTCGGTCTGGAGCGCCTTGCCCGCGGCGACGACGTGGACGTCGGCCGGGGCGATCTCCTCCGGCCAGATCAGGCCCTTGTCGTCGGCGTGCTGCTCGGCGAGGGCGGCGACGGCGCGCGAGACGCCGATGCCGTACGAGCCCATGGTCACGCGGACCGGCTTGCCGTTCTGGCCGAGGACGTCGAGCTGGAAGGCGTCGGCGTACTTGCGGCCGAGCTGGAAGATGTGGCCGATCTCGATGGCGCGGTCCAGCTTGAGGCCGGTGCCGCAGTTCGGGCACGGGTCGCCCTCCTGGACGACCACGACGTCGACGTACGCGTCGACCTCGAAGTCGCGGCCGGCGACGACGTTCTTGGCGTGCACGCCGTCCTTGTTGGCGCCGGTGATCCAGGCGGTGCCGGGGGCCACGCGCGGGTCGGCGACGTACTGGACCTTCTCCAGGCCCTGCGGGCCGACGTAACCGCGTACGAGATCGTCGCGGTCCGCGAAGTCCTCGGCCGTCACCAGCTCCACCGCGGCGGGCGCGAAGTGCGCCTCGACCTTGTCCATGTCGACCTCGCGGTCGCCGGGGACACCGACGGCGACGATCTCGCCGTCGACCTTCACGAGGAGGTTCTTGAGGGTGGCCGACGCAGGGACGCCGAGGTGCGCGGCGAGCGTCTCGATGGTCGGGGTGTCGGGGGTGGGGATGTCCTCGGCGGCGGGCACGCCGGCCGCGTCGACCGGCTTCAGGGCGAAGGAGACGGCCTCGGTGTTGGCCGCGTAGTCGCAGTTCGGGCAGTCGGCGAAGGTGTCCTCGCCGGCCGCGGCCGGGGCGAGGAACTCCTCGGACTTCGAGCCGCCCATGGCGCCGGCGGTGGCGGCGCAGATGCGGTAGTCGAGGCCGAGGCGCTGGAAGATCTTCTGGTACGCGGCGCGGTGCAGCGCGTACGACTGGGCGAGGCCCTCGTCCTCCAGGTCGAAGGAGTAGGAGTCCTTCATGAGGAACTCGCGGCCGCGGAGGATGCCGGCGCGGGGGCGGGCCTCGTCGCGGTACTTGGTCTGGATCTGGTAGAGGATCACGGGCAGGTCCTTGTAGGACGTGCACTGGTCCTTGACCAGGAGGGTGAAGATCTCCTCGTGGGTGGGGCCGAGGAGGTAGTCGCCGCCCTTGCGGTCGTTGAGCCGGAACAGCTCCGCGCCGTACTCGGTCCAGCGGCCCGTCGCCTCGTACGGCTCCTTGGGCAGCAGGGCGGGCAGCGAGACCTCCTGGCCGCCCATGGCGTCCATCTCCTCGCGGACGACGCGCTCGACGTTGGCGAGGACCTTCTTGCCGAGCGGCAGCCAGGACCAGACGCCGGCGGCGGTGCGGCGCACGTAACCGGCGCGGACGAGGAGTTTGTGGCTCAGCACCTCGGCGTCCGCGGGGTCGTCGCGCAGGGTCTTCGCCATCAAACGGGACATGCGCTGGACCTGGGCCATGGAGAACTCCTGCTGCGTACCTGCTGCGTAAGGGTGGTCTCAGGAGGTTAGCCGGGGGCCGGGTGCGGGCGGAAATCGGTTACGGCTCAGACCCGTTTCGGCAGGGGCAGCGGGGCACCCATCACGGCGTACGGCTTGGGGGCGCTGGGGAACAGGACGCGGCGCGCCAGATCGGTGTAACCGAGGGAGCGGTACAGGCCCCGGGCGGGGCTCTCCACGTCGATCGCGGAGAGGATCGAGCGGGGCTCGGAAACGCCTTCGGTGATGGTGGTGATGAGCGCGCGCCCGATGCCGCGGTTCTGGTGGCCGGGGTGCACGTGCAGCTCGGTGATGACGAAGGAGTCGTCCAGCCAGCCGTCCAGGTTCTGGCTGCGCAGGTACGGCTCGACGACCGTCGACCACCAGTGGCCGCGGCTGTTGGGCATGCCGTAGACGAAGCCGACGAGCCGGTCGTCGGGGGTCGTCGCGCCGAACGCGCGGGCGCGGGGATACGTGAGGTGCCGCAGGACGATCTGGCGCCGCACGGCCACCTCGTCCTCGCTCAGTCCGAAGGCGTCGGCCTGGACGCGCAGGGCGTCGTCCACGCGCGCGGCGAGGTCGATCGGAGCGATCACGACATCGTCTGTCATGGGGCCGACCCTACTTTGCGAGGGTCGCGTTCAGAACAGGACGCTCGTGCCGGATCGCGGGGACGCTCGTGCCGGATCGCGCGGACACTGATGTCAGAACAGGACACTCATGAACGCCCCGACCTCCCGGAAGCCCACCCTTCGGTACGCCGACCTGGCGGCGGTGTTGAAGTCGTTCACGTAGAGGCTGGCGACGGGGGCGACGTCCGCGAGGGCGTAGCGCAGGACGGCCGCCATGCCGGGGGCGGCGAGGCCGCGGCCGCGGTACTCGGGGGCCACCCACACGCCCTGGATCTGGCAGGCCTTCGCCGTGGCGGCGCCGATCTCCGCCTTGAAGACGACCTTGCCGTCCCGGTCGAGGCGGGCGAACGAACGGCCCGAGCCGACCAGTTCGGCGACCCGGGCCTGATAGAGGAGCCCGCCGTCGCCCGCCATCGGCGAGACCCCGACCTCCTCGGTGAACATGGCGATGCACGCCGGCATGATCGTGTCCATCTCGTCCTTTCGGACGCGACGGACGTACGGATCGGGGACGACGTCGTCCGGGAGCCGGTCGGTGACCATCAGGGGCTGCTGGGCGCGGACCTCGCGGGCGGGGCCCCAGGACGGCTCCAGGAGCCGCCACAGCTGGGCCGTGGAGGCGGCGGGGCCGACGATGGACGAGCAGCGGCGGCCCGCCCTGCGGGCCCGGTCGGCGAAGCCTCGTACGGCTCGGGGGGTCGCGCAGATGGGGACGAGGTTGGCGCCCGCGTAGCAGAGGGACTCCAGCATGCCGTGCTCGTACCAGCCCCACATCTCGCCGCCGAGACGCCAGGGGTCGAGGCCGGCCACCTGGACGCGAGCGGTCACGAAGGCGTTCGCGACCGGCTCGCGGTCGAGCACGGCGAGCGCGGCGTCGAGGTCACTCGGTTCGAGGACCCGGGTAGTGGTCTGAGTCAACACGTGCGGGGGCCTCACCATACGGTCTGCTGATCTCCGCACTGTACCTGGCGGGGGCGCCTTGTGCGGGGGGTGCCTTTTGTCCCCCACGACTTCCTGCCCGCCGGGCGACTGCCCCTGGGCGGGGCGGGGGCGCTTTCGCCGCTGCGCGGCGGGGGGCCGGGGGGCGGCTCTTGGCTGCCCCGGGTGGGGTGGGGGCGGGCGTTTGCTGGCCGCTTCGCGGCGGGAGACGCACCTTGCCCCCCCCGGGGAGCAGGACGCCTTGCCGCCGCTTCACGACACGGTTCGGCCTATGGCTGCCCCCGAGCGGCGGGCGCCTTCCCGCCGCTTCACGGCGGGGTCGTCCCTCGGCTTCCCCCGGTGGGGCGAGCGCCTTCCCGCCGCTTCGCGGCCGAGGTCGTCCTTCGGCTTCCCCCCGGTGGGGGCGAGCGCCTTCCCGCCGCTTCGCGGCGGGGTCTGCCCACCCGCCCACCCGTTTGCCCCGCGCCGTTCCGTTGCTGTAGGGGCTGGGGAAGAGGGCGGGCGGGTGGGGAAACCGCCGCGCAGCGGCGGGCCGGGGCTGGGCGATGCCGGGGACTGGGCATACCGACGCGGAGCGGGGGCCCGAGGCTGGGCGGGGCCGGGCACCCCGCAAACCGGCGCACATGGCTGACAGGGCGGGTGGGTGGGGAAACCGCCGCGCAGCGGCGGGCCAGGGCTGGGCGATGCCGGGGACTGGGCATACCGACGCGCAGCGGCGGACCCGAGGCGGGCGGCGCCGAGCACCCCGCAAACCGGCGCGCAGCGGCGGGCCCGAGGCGGGCGGTGCCCGACGCCCCGCATACCGGCGGGCCCGAGGCCGGTGGGGCCGGACGCCCCGCATACCGGCGCACAGCGGCGGGGCCGGGCGCCCCCGCTATCGGTGGGCCCGAGGCGGGCGGGGCCAGGCCCCGCGTATCCGTGCAGGGTGGAGGCCGGTGGTGCCGGGGCCCGGCGGGGGTGGGGTGTGCGGGGGCGCACCTGGGGGCCCCGGCGCCGGGGAGTAGTGGGGCGCCGGGTAAGGGAAAGAGGTGCGGGCGTCAGCCTGCGACGGCCACTGTCGGCTCGCCGGAGGCCACCCCGTCCTTCTCCATCTGCTCCGCGATCTTCATCGCCTCGTCGATGAGGGTCTCCACGATCTTCGACTCGGGGACGGTCTTGATGACCTCGCCCTTGACGAAGATCTGGCCCTTGCCGTTGCCGGAGGCGACGCCGAGGTCGGCCTCGCGGGCCTCGCCCGGCCCGTTCACGACGCAGCCCATGACCGCGACGCGCAGCGGGACCTCCATGCCCTCCAGGCCCGCGGTGACCTCTTCGGCGAGCTTGTAGACGTCGACCTGGGCGCGCCCGCAGGACGGGCAGGAGACGATCTCCAGGCGGCGCTGGCGGAGGTTGAGCGATTCGAGGATCTGGATGCCGACCTTGATCTCCTCCGCCGGGGGCGCCGACAGGGAGACGCGGATCGTGTCGCCGATGCCCTCCGAAAGCAGCGCGCCGAAGGCGACCGCCGACTTGATGGTGCCCTGGAAGGCGGGGCCCGCCTCGGTCACACCGAGGTGGAGGGGGTAGTCGCACTGAGCGGCGAGCTGGCGGTAGGCGTTGACCATGACCACCGGGTCGTTGTGCTTCACCGAGATCTTGATGTCCCGGAAGTCGTGCTCCTCGAAGAGGGACGCCTCCCACAGCGCCGACTCGACAAGGGCCTCGGGGGTCGCCTTGCCGTACTTCTTCAGCAGCCGGGCGTCCAGCGAGCCCGCGTTCACGCCGATGCGGATCGGCGTGCCCGCGTCCTTGGCGGCCCGCGCGATCTCCTTGACCTTGTCGTCGAACTGCTTGATGTTGCCCGGGTTGACGCGGACCGCCGCGCAGCCGGCGTCGATCGCCGCGAAGACGTACTTCGGCTGGAAGTGGATGTCGGCGATCACCGGGATCTGCGACTTGCGCGCGATCGTGGCGAGCGCGTCAGCGTCGTCCTGCGTGGGGCAGGCGACGCGCACGATCTGGCAGCCGGAGGCGGTCAGCTCCGCGATCTGCTGCAGCGTGGCGCCGATGTCCGAGGTACGCGTCGTCGTCATGGACTGCACCGAGACCGGGGCGTCGCCGCCCACGGCCACCGTGCCGACCTGGATCTTCCGGCTGACCCTTCGGTCGGCGAGCTTGGTCGGAACGGACGGGATTCCGAGCGATACGGCAGTCATCTGGCGAGCATCCCCAAGAGTGTGGATCACAAGGCGTGGGTCACAAGGTGTGGATCACAAGGTGTGACCGGGTCCCGGCATCGACGGGCTCCGGGCTTCGAGATTACGGCACCCTGCCGGGCCCGGGCACATCCCGTCCGGAAGTCCACTCAATGGTGGGCGGCCCGTCACATAAGGTGCCGGGCCGCCGCAAACTTCTCGTAATCAGGAGATTCTCACCGGATTCACCACGTCCGCGATGAGGACCAGGATCGTGAAGCAGATGAAGATCCCCGCCACCACGTAGGCGACCGGCATCAGCTTCGCGACGTCGAACGGGCCCGGGTCGGGGCGGCGCAGGACCTTCGCCGCGTTGCGGCGCAGGGACTCCCACAGGGCGCCCGCGATGTGCCCGCCGTCGAGCGGGAGCAGCGGCAGCATGTTGAACAGGAACAGGGAGAGGTTGAAGCCCGCGATGAGGAACAGCATCATCGCGATCTGGTTCTCCGGCGGGATGTCCAGGGTGAACACGTCGCCGCCCACCCGGGCCGCGCCGACCACGCCCATCGGGGAGTCCTGCTTGCGCTCGCCGTCGCTGAACGCCGCGTTCCACAGGTCGGGGACCTTGGAGGGCAGGGCGATGATCGACTCGACGCCGTTCTCCATCATGTCGCCCATGCGGTCGACGGAGTCGCCGAAGGACTGCTGCACGATGCCGCTGGCGGGCGTGAAGCCGAGGAAGCCCGCGTAGACGTACTTGCCCTCCACGTAGGCGCCGTCGCCGTCGGTCTTGGTGACCTGGTTCTTGATGAGGTTCGCGTGCAGGTCGATCCGCTTGCCGTCGCGCTCGACCGTGATGGTGGCCGGGCCGATGGTCTCGCGGATCTTCGACTGGAGCGCGGACCACTCGTCGACGGGCTGGCCCTGGAACGCGACGATCTTGTCGCCCGGCTTCAGGCCCGCCGCCTTGGCGGGCGCGGCCTTGTCGCCCTTCTCGCACTTGGCGCGGTTCTCGCTCTGCTGGATGACGCAGTCGGAGACCTTGCCGACCTGGGTCGTCTGGCTGCTGATGCCGAACGTCATCATCACGCCGAGGAAGATCGCCACGGCGAGGATCAGGTTCATGAAGGGACCGGCGAACATCACGATCACGCGCTTCCACGGCTTGCGCGTGTAGAAGAGGCGGGTCTCGTCGCCGGGCTTGAGCTCCTCGAAGGCCGCCGAGCGGGCGTCCTCGATCATGCCGCGCCAGGGGGACGTCGACCGTGCCTCTATGCGGCCGTCGGCGCCCGGCGGGAACATGCCGATCATGCGGATGTAGCCGCCGAGGGGGATGGCCTTGATGCCGTACTCGGTGTCGCCCTTCTTGCGCGAGAAGAGGGTCGGGCCGAAGCCGACCATGTACTGCGGCACGCGGATGCCGAACATCTTGGCGGTCGACAGGTGCCCCAGCTCGTGCCAGGCGATCGAGAAGAGCAGCCCGATCACGAAGACGACTATCCCGAGGATCATCATCAAGGTCGTCATGCACGGGCCTCCGCGGTCGTCTTTGCTGCCAGTTCGCGTGCCCGAGCACGCGCCCAGGTCTCCGCCTCGAGGACGTCGGAGACGGTCAGGGAGGTTCCCGACGCACCGGTGACGGGGACGCCGTGTTCCTCCACGGTCCGGGTCACCGTCTCCATGATGCCGTTGAAGGGCAGCGCGCCCTTCAGGAACGCGTCCACGCACTCCTCGTTGGCGGCATTGAACACCGCCGGGGCCGTGCCCGCGAGCTCCCCGACGTGCCGGGCGAGGCCGACCGACGGGAAAGCGTCGTTGTCGAGGGGGAAGAACTCCCAGCTCGACGCCTTGGTCCAGTCGAAGGCGGGCGCCGCGTCCGGCACGCGTTCGGGCCAGCCGATGCCGATGGCGATCGGGCCCCGCATGTCGGGCGGGGTGGCCTGGGCGAGGGTCGAGCCGTCGGTGAACTCCACCATGGAGTGCACGTACGACTGCGGGTGGACCACGACCTCGATGCGGTCGAAGGGGATGTCGTAGAGGAGGTGCGCCTCGATGACCTCCAGGCCCTTGTTGACCAGCGTCGCGGAGTTGACCGTGATGACCGGGCCCATGGCCCAGGTGGGGTGCGCCAGCGCGTCCTCGGGGGTGACGTGCGCGAGGTCGGCCTTCGTACGCCCCCGGAAGGGGCCTCCGGAGGCGGTGACGACGAGTTTGCGTACGTCCGCGCGCGTGCCCGCGGCCAGCGCCTGGAAGAGGGCCGCGTGCTCGGAGTCGACCGGGATGATCTGGCCGGGCTTGGCGATCGCCTTCACCAGGGGGCCGCCGACGATGAGGGATTCCTTGTTGGCGAGCGCCAGGGTGCGGCCCGCTTCGAGGGCGGCGAGCGTCGGGGCGAGTCCGATGGAGCCGGTGATGCCGTTGAGGACCGTGTGGCAGTCGGAGGCGGCGAGCTGGGTGGCCGCGTCGGGTCCGGCCAGGATCTCGGGGAGCGGCTCCCCCCCTGCGTACTGCCCCCGGAGGGCTTCGCGCAGCGCCGGTACGGCGTCCTCGCGGGCGACCGCGACGGTTCGCACCCGCAGCTGCCGGGCCTGCTCGGCGAGGAGGCCGACACGGCCGCCCGCGGCGGAGAGCGCCGTGACGCGGAAGCGGTCGGGGTTGCGCAGGACGAGGTCGATGGCCTGGGTGCCGATCGAGCCCGTGGAGCCGAGGATCACGATGTCCCGCGGTCCGGCCCCGTCCGCGCTGGAGACGGGGTCGAAGACGAGATGCGGGTCGGCGAGGGGGGATGGGCTGTCGCTCATCCCCCTATTGTGTCCGCAACCCGCTCCCCGCCCGACAGGGCGTGCCCGGTCGGCGCGGATGTGGCGCGGCCGGTCGCCGCCCGGTGGGCGCCGATCGGTGCGCGTTCGGGGTGGGATGTGCGACGGATGGCGGGTGACCCGGCGCGCCGTGCCGATGAGGATGACCGGCATGGATCCCGAACTCGAAGCATTTCTGCCGCTGCTCCCGGAAGCGGACCTGAACGACCCGGTGGCCGCGCGCGCGAGCATCGCCGGATACGCCGCCGCGCGGCCCGTGCCCGACACCTCGGGCATGGTGGTCGAGGACCGCACGGTGCCCGCGGAGCCCGACGTGCCGGTGCGGCTCTACCGCCCGCACCGGGCGCAGGGTGCCGTCGTGTGGCTGCACGGCGGCGGGTTCGTCTTCGGCGGCCTCGACAGCGAGCACATGATGGCCGGGCTGCTCGCCGCCGGGTCGGGGGCCGTGGTGGTCTCGGTGGGCTACCGGCTCTCCCCCGAGCACCGCTTCCCTGCCGCCCTCGACGACGCGTACGCCGTGCTGGAGTGGACGGCCGCGCACGCGGCGGAGCTCGGCGTCGACCCGGCGCGGATCGCGGTCGGCGGTCACAGCGCCGGCGGGAACCTCGCCGCGGCCCTGACGCTGCGGGCCCGCGACGAGCAGGGCCCCGCGATCCGCTTCCAGCTGCTCAACCAGGCCGGGCTCGACGACCGGCAGGAGACGTGGTCGGCGCGGAACTTCACCGACACGCCGTGGATGGACCGCGGCAGGCTCGCCGCCTCGTGGCGGCACTACCTGGGCGGCCAGGCCGCCACGCCGTATGCCGCCCCGGCACGGGCCACCGATCTGTCCGGCCTGCCGCCCGCCCACATCGCCACCGCCGAGTTCGACCCGAACCGCGACGAGGACATCGCCTACGCGCTGCGCCTGCTGCAGGCGGGCGTCTCCGTGGAACTGCACCAGTGGCCCGGCACGTTCCACGGCTCGCAGGCGATCCTGTCCGCCGATGTGTCGCAGCGGCAGGTCGCCGAACTGGGCGCGGTCCTGCGCCGCGCCCTGTCCGGGTGAGCCCCGCCGCGGTCAGCCCTCCTTGATCACCCGCCGTACGTCCGGGCGTGGCGTCTCGGGGAGCTTCGTGTCCGCGATCCACGGCCCGTCGCCGGACGGGTCGACCACGCCGGATTCGAGCCAGGTGTACGTCCCCGAGAGGACGCCCTTGACCACCTTGCGGTCCAGCTCGTCGGTGTTGGTCCACAGCCGGTCGAAGAGTTCGTCGGCCCGGATGCGGGCCTGGCGGCAGAAGACGTCGGCCAGTTGGTACGCCTCGCGGCCGTGGTCCTCTGTGGTGCGCAGGAGCTCGGCGCGGACACAGGCCGCGCTCATCGCGAAGAGCTCGGCCCCGATGTCGACGACGCGGCCGAGGAAGCCCTGCTTGGTCTCCATCTTCCCCTGCCAGCGGGACATGGCGTAGAAGGTGGAGCGGGCCAGCTTGCGGGCGCCGCGCTCCACATAGCGCAGGTGGCCGGAGAGGTCGGCGTGGCCCGCCGGGTGGAACTCCGCGTACGAGCGCGGGAGTTGGCCAGGTCCCGCGACCAGCTTCGGCAGCCAGCGGGCGTAGAAGCCGCCCGCCCGCGCGCCCGCCTTCGCCTTGTCCGACAGGGTCTTGTCGGGGTCGATGAGGTCGCCCGCGACCTTCAGGTGGGCGTCGACGGCCTCGCGGGCGATCAGCAGGTGCATGATCTCGGTGGAGCCCTCGAAGATGCGGTTGATGCGCAGGTCACGCAGGACCTGCTCGGCGGGGACGGCGCGCTCGCCGCGGGCCGCCAGGGACTCGGCCGTCTCGAAGCCGCGGCCGCCGCGGATCTGGACGAGCTCGTCGGCCATCAGCCAGGCCATCTCGGAGCCGTACAGCTTGGCGAGGGCGGCCTCGATGCGGATGTCGTTGCGGTCCTCGTCGGCCATCTGCGAGGAGAGGTCCAGGACGGCTTCCAGCGCGAAGGTCGTCGCCGCGATGAAGGAGATCTTCGAGCCGACGGCCTCGTGGAACGCGACGGGCTTGCCCCACTGCTCCCGCGCGGCCGACCACTCGCGGGCGATCTTCAGGCACCACTTCCCCGCGCCGACGCACATCGCGGGCAGCGACAGCCGGCCGGTGTTGAGGGTGGTGAGGGCGATCTTCAGGCCCGCGCCCTCCTGGCCGATGCGGTTGGCGGCCGGGACGCGGACCCGGTGGAAGCGGGTCACGCCGTTCTCCAGGCCGCGCAGGCCCATGAACGCGTTGCGGTTCTCGACGGTGACGCCCTCGGACGCGGCCTCGACGACGAACGCCGTGATGCCGCCCTTGTGCCCCTCCGACTTCGGCACCCGCGCCATGACGACGAGCAGGTCGGCGACGACGCCGTTGGTCGTCCACAGCTTCACGCCGTCGAGGATGTAGTCGTCGCCGTCGGGCACCGCCAGGGTGGCGAGCCGCGCCGGGTCGGAGCCGACGTCCGGCTCGGTGAGCAGGAACGCGGTGATGTCGGTGCGGGCGCACCGCGGCAGGAAGGCGTCCTTCTGCTCCTGCGTGCCGAAGATCTTCAGGGGCTGCGGCACGCCGATCGACTGGTGCGCGGAGAGCAGCGCGCCGATCGCGGGGTTCGCGGAGCCGGCCAGGGCCAGGGCCTTGTTGTAGTAGACCTGCGTGAGGCCGAGCCCGCCGTACTTCGTGTCGATCTTCATGCCGAGCGCGCCGAGCTCCTTGAGGCCGTTGAGCACCTCGTCGGGGATCTTCGCCTCGCGCTCGATGCGGGCCGAGTCGATCTTCGTCTCGCAGAAGTCGCGCAGCTTGGCCAGGAACTCCTCGCCGCGCTGCGCGTCCTCGTCGGGCGGCATGGGGTGCGGGTGGATCAGGTCGAGCCGGAAGCGGCCGAGGAAGAGTTCCTTGGCGAAACTGGGCTTGCGCCAGTCCTGCTCACGGGCGGCCTCGGCGACCTGCCGGGCCTCGCGTTCACTCACTGACGGTTTGGGGGTTGGTGCGGACATGAGGAGCTCACCTCGCCGCGAAGCGGGGCGGCCGGGCCGCTCGGCCCGGACCTGCCCGGTCGGTTACTGACTGGTGCTACTGGATCGTCGGTACCCATCGTTGGTACCCGATTCATCCCGACCCCACCAGTCCTCGCGCGTCGTTCGGCGCATACCGTCGCGTACGAGAACGGCCGGAGCCCCCGCACAGTGGGCTCCGGCCGTTGTCCTTTGCGGGACGTGGTCCTACAGGGCGAGGCCCGTCAGGACCATGACGCGCTCGTAGGTGTAGTCGTCCATCGCGAAGCGGACGCCCTCGCGGCCCACGCCGGACTGCTTGACGCCGCCGTACGGCATCTGGTCGGCGCGGTAGGACGGGGCGTCGCCGATGACGACGCCGCCGACCTCGAGGGCGCGGTGGGCACGGAAGGCGGTCTGCAGGTCGTGCGTGAAGACGCCCGCCTGGAGGCCGTACTTGGAGTCGTTCACGGCGGCGAACGCCTCCTCCTCGCCGTTCACCTTGCGGAGCGTGAGGACCGGGCCGAAGACCTCCTCGCAGGCGATCGTGACGTCGGCCGGTACGTCGGCGAGCACGGTCGGGGCGTAGGTGGCGCCGTCGCGCTTGCCGCCGGTGAGCACCTTGGCGCCCGCCTTGGCCGCCTCGTCGACCCAGGACTCCACGCGCTTGGCGGCGTCCTCGTTGACCAGCGGGCCGACCTCGGTGGCCGGGTCGGACGGGTCGCCGGTGACCTGGGCCTCGACGGCCTTGACCACGCGCTGCACCAGGCGGTCGTACACGGACGCGTCCGCGATGACCCGCTGCACCGAGATGCAGGACTGGCCGCCCTGGTAGTTGGAGAACGTCGCGATGCGCGAGGCGGCCCAGTCGAGGTCCTCGTCGGAGGAGTAGTCGGCGAGGACGACGGCCGCGCCGTTGCCGCCGAGCTCCAGGGTGCAGTGCTTGCGCGGCACCGAGTCCATGATCGCGTAACCGACCTTGTCGGAGCCGGTGAAGGAGATCACCGGCATCCGCTCGTCCTGGACGAGGGCGGGCATCTTGTCGTTGGCGACCGGCAGGACCGACCAGGAGCCGGCGGGCAGCTCGGTCTCGGCGAGCAGCTCGCCGAGGATCAGGCCGGAGAGCGGCGTCGCGGGGGCCGGCTTCAGGATGATCGGCGCGCCGACGGCGATGGCCGGGGCGATCTTGTGCGCGCAGAGGTTCAGCGGGAAGTTGAACGGCGCGATGCCGAGGACGACGCCCTTGGGGAAGCGGCGGGTGAGCGCGAGGCGGCCCTGGCCGCCGGCGTCGGTGTCCAGGCGCTGGGCCTCGCCGCCGTTGAAGCGGCGGGCCTCCTCCGCGGCGAACCGGAAGACCGAGACCGCGCGGCCGACCTCGCCGCGGGCCCACTTGATGGGCTTGCCGTTCTCGCCGGAGATCAGCTGGGCGATCTCCTCGGTGCGCTCGACGAGCCTGCGGCTCACGTGGTCGAGGGCGGCGGCGCGGACGTGGGCCGGGGTCGCGGCGAACTCGTCGCGCACGGCGTAGGCGGCGGCGACGGCCTCCTCGACCTGGGCGTCGGTCGGGACGGCGGCCTTGCCGACGAGCCGTCCGTCCCAGGGCGAGGTGACGTCGAGGGTGGTCTCGCCGGTGGTCTGGCGACCGGCGAGCCAGAAGGCGTGGATGGAAGTCATGTCGATTCCCGGCCCTTCCGCGGTGGTGTGTCTGGGGGTACGTCCCTCACCGTAGGGGCAGGGGAACGCGCTGACGTTTGTCCGGCGCGGAGTACTGGCCGGGGGGCCTGCACCGGTTTGTACGGGGCGGGGTCTTCGGCCGTCCGTTCTCCCGCGCGGGCGCGTTGTGGCTGGTCGCGCAGTTCCCCGCGCCCCTAGGCCATCCGGCGGGCCCGGCGACGTTCTCGTGCCCCGCTCGGAGTCTCGGCTGTTACGTGCGGGTGCGTTGTGGCTGGGCGCGCAGTTCCCCGCGCCCCTGAGGCCATCCGGCGGGCTCGGCGACGTTCACGTAACCCGGTCAGTCCGAGCCCATTGATGTTGCCTTGAGGGAGAGCCACAGCTCCATGCGGACGTCCGGGTCGTCGAGGGAGCGGCCGAGGATTTCTTCGACTCTGCGCATGCGGTAGCGGAGGGTGTGGCGGTGGACGCCGAGGTCGGCGGCTGCCGCGTCCCACTGGCCGTGGCGGGAGAGCCAGGCCCGGAGCGAGGCGACGAGGTCGCCGCGGCCGGTCGCGTCGTGTTCGTGCAGCGCCCGCAGCAGGCCGTCCGCGAAGGCCCGCACCGCGTCGTCCGCGAGGAGGGGGAGGACGGATCCGGCGGCCAGTTCCTCGTGCTCGACGAGTGCGCGGCCGCGCCGCCGCGCGACGGAGAGTGCCTGCTCGGACTGCTTGTAGGCGGTGGCCGCGGCGATCGGCCCTGCCGGTGCGGACAGGCCCATCACCAGCTCGGCCTCCTCGCCGGAAGCGCCGGAAGCGGCGGCCTCGCGCCCCGCGGCGCCCCGGCCCGCCTCCAGCGCGGCCGCGTACTCCGCGCAGGCCCGCGCTCCCGCGCCGCCGTCCCGCACGAGCAGCACGAGCCGTTCCCCGTACGGGACGACGAGCAGCGCCTCGCCGGAGCGCGCGGCCGCGGCCTCGACGACGTCGACGAGTCCGGCGAGCGGGTCGCCGCCGCCCGAGGCGTCGGCCACCGCCGCGAGGACGGCGGCGGAGGCGGTGCCCGGCGCGACCTCCGTGCCGCCGCCGTCGGCGGCCTCCGCGGCGCCCGCCCGCACCCGGGCCGCCGACGCGGACGCCACCTCCGCGACGACGAGGCGGAACGGCGCGTCCAGGAGCCCGCCGTACAGGTCGCCCGCGACGGTCCGCGCGTGGTCGGGCTCCCCGGCGAGCAGCATGCGCAGCACGGCCGCGCCGATCCGCTGCTCGGCGGCGTGCAGGGAGCGGGACCGCTCCGTGGTGAGGGTGAGCAGCGCGATGGCGGAGTGCACCGCGTACCGCTCGGCGGTGCCGAGGGTCGACGCCGTGCCGACGGCGAGCGCGGCGCGCGGCCTGCGCCCCGTGCCGAGCGAGTGCAGCTCGATGCGGTCGTCGGCGCCCGCGACGACGGAGCTGGCGGGCGCCGGGCGCTCCCGGAGGCGTTCCACGTCGGCGGTGAGCCGGGCGGCCCGGCGCGCGGCCCACTCGGGTGCGGCGGCGACGACGGCGCCGGACGCGTCGTACAGCGCGGCCCAGCCGTCGACCTGCCCGGCGAGCGAGAGGAGCAGCCCTTCGGGGCCGTCGCTCAGCGCCTGCCTGGTCAGCTCGCGCTGGGCGGCGAAGCCCGCCGTCACGGCGCGGTACTGCTCGGCGGCGATGGCCGCGGAGACGGCCTTGCTGATGGCGATGAAGGGGGTGCGCCGCGGCACCTCGATGAGGGGGAGCCCGGCGTCGGTCGCGGCGTCGACGAGCGCCTTGGGGATGTCGGGGTAGTGCACGCCGACGGCGAAGCCGAGGCCGACGACGCCCGCGCCCGCGAGCCGCTTCACATAGCGCCGCATGGCCTCCGGGTCCTCGGCGTCCAGTTTCAGCGCGGTGATCAGGAGGAGCTCGCCGCCCTCCATGTAGGGCACCGGGTCGGCGAGTTCGCTGGCGTGCGCCCAGCGCACCGGGGCGTCCAGGCGTTCCTCGCCCGCGCGCACGGTCAGCTTGAGCGCGGAGTGGTGGACGAGCGAGGCGAGCGTGGGCGGCATGGGACCTTCAGGTCTGCGGCAGGGATGTGGATCTTTTGGCCGGTCCGTATGAACGACCTGTGTCGATTCTGCCTCACTGTACGGTGCGGTCGAGACCGAACACTCCGTACGCGCGGGTCCGCCTGGGGTCGCCGGGGCCGGGCTCTCCGGGTGCCCCGTCCAGGCCCTTTCAGGCCCGCCCCGCACGGGCTCCGGGCCCCCTGCCCGCCGCCTCAGGACCGCAGGTCCACCAGGAGCGGGGGCGCGTACTCACCGCGTACGTCGGTCAGGGAGAGCACCGCGTGTCCCGGTGGCACCCCGTGCGCCAGCTCGGACGCCGACCAGCGCTCGCGCTCGACCTGGCGGACGGTGACGGCGTCCCTCGTCACCGCCTTGCCGGTCACGAGTTTGCGCAGGGCGTGCAGCGCGCGGGTCATCGGCTGGTCCGCGAAGACCGCGTGCTCGGCGACCTCGCGCGTCTCGACCCACTGCTTGCCCCAGGCCTCCGCAAAGCGTCTGCCGTCCCAGGTCGATACGCCCGAGAACGCCATACGGCAACCGACGGTCGCGTACAGCGGCCCCTGCAGCGCCTCCGGTACGTCACTGACGGTGCGCAGCGCGAGCACCACCCCCGCGTTCGCCGACCGCAGGCGCTGGACGCCGCGGATCGTCTCGTTGGTCACGGTGCGCGTGGCGTCGTCGAGGACCAGACAGATGAAGTGCTCCCGGTCGTCGCGGGCGTGCGCCACGGCGTTGAACTGGGCGAGGACGAGGCGCGCGATCAGCCGCGACGCCTCCGCGTGGCCCCGCTCGGGCAGGTCGACGCGGACCCGCATGGGGTGGTGCACGACGGCGCGCAGCGAGAAGGGGCTTTCGGTGCCCGCGCCGAAGAAACCGGCGAACGCGGGCCGGTCGAGGAGGGCGAGCCGGTCGGCGAGGGCCGGGCCGGGGTCGGCGGGGCTGCCCTGCTGGCGGACGCGCGCGTCGAGTTCGCGCCGCATCACAGCGTGCTCGTCCGCGGCGAGGGCGGTGCGCAGCTCCGACACCGCCGAGGGCACGCCTTCGAGCAGCTCGCGCAGGACGGGCACGGCGGGGAAGCGGCCGTACGCGGTCCAGTAGGGGCCGAGCACCTGGGCCAGCGTCGTGGCGGCGCGCCGGCTGTCCACCGTTTCGAGGTCGCCGACGAGCCCTTCGGCCAGGAAGGACGCGGCTTCGTCGGGGTCCGTGGCGCCCGCGTAGAGGTCGAAGTCGTGCGTCGAGGAGGGGTCGCCGAGCTTGACGACGACGTCGTACCCGTCGTCGGCGCCGAGCGGCGCGCCCGCGGGGCACACCGCGACGACCGCGCAGCGGCCGGTGAGTGCCTGGAGGGCCAGGGACTCCACCACGGGGCGGACCAGCCGTTCGGTCTTGCCCGCCCCCGACGGGCCGACCGCCAGGAGCGAGGTGCCGAGCACCGCTGTCTCCAGGGCGATGCCCGCGCCGCGGGCCGCCCACGGGTTGCGGTCCTCGGGCACGCACCGGCCGATGCGCACCTGCCCGACGAGCAGGTCGTGCGGTGCGGTGCGGGACGGGAGGTCACGGGCCCCCGAAGGGTGCGTCCAGGCGGCCGCGCCCCGCCGCAGCACGGTCTCGGTGAACGAGGAGAGCAGCGCGGGATTCCGCTGCGCCTCGCGCCAGGCCCGGCGCACCCGGACGCAGTCGACGTCGTTCATCCGCCCGGCAAGGACCTCGGCGGAGAGCACGTCGGCCGCCTGGTCCTGCCCGGCCCCTCGCAGCTCGGGCCACTGGGAGCGGGGCGCCACCGGGGCGGGCCCCGCCGGACGCGGCGGCACGTGCGGGTTCCGCTTCGGCCGGGCCGACCAGTCGCGCACGAAGCCCCACCAGTCGCCGAGCCGCGCGAAGGGCCAGAGGACCGCCGCGGTGATCACCGCGTACAGGCCGTAGGTGACGATCTCGGCCTCGAAGATCTCGTAACCGCCCGTGCAGAGCGCGGTCAGGGACATCACGGGGGTGGCGACCGGCAGCGCGTCCCAGGAGACGCCGGGAAAGGCGTCGGGCCAGACGAACATCAGCGCGATCAGGGCGCCGAGCACCGAGCGGATCAGCCGGACGGGCTGTTCCCTGCGGGCGATGAGATGTCTGAACGCCTCGGTCCAGTTGCCGAGGCGGCCGATGCCGTACACGACGAGGCCGAAGAACACCCCGTCGACGACGGTCAGGTACTCGTCGCCCTGCCAGTGCTGCTCCTTGGGGTGGAGGGTCCCCGCGTAGAACCACTCGTCCGGGATGAACAGCTTGATGATCGTCGCCTGGTAGGGGAGGGCTCCCCGCCGCCACACGGACCAGACGAACAGGCCGAGCACGAGCGAGATCATCAGACCGGCCACCAGGGCCCGGTCCATCCGCCGGCCGTCCTGGCCTTCCGGCGGCGGCGGAACGTGCCGGAACCGCCAGATGCCGAGGTCGGCCTTGGGGCGCGGCGCGCTCAGCCAGTCAGCGATGTCGGAGAGATGCGAGGGCGGACGGCGCGGCACCGGGGGCTGGGCGGGGGCCGGTGGGCGGCCCGGGGCCGGCGCCTGGACCTGAGCGGGTGGCTGGACCGGAGCGGGTGGCGGCGGCGCGGCAGGCGGCCCCGCGGGCAGGCGCGGCGAGCTCTCCGCCGGGCGCGGCACGGGAGTGGCATGCGTGCCCCGCGCGTCCTGCGTGCCGTCGGAATCCATGATTCTTGCCCCCTGGCCTGCCGCTCTCCTGGTTCGCGGGCCAATCTAGTGCCCGTACAAGGGGAGTTCATCGGATACGCGCCCGGGATCGCCGGGAACGCGGCAGCTCAGGGCGGCCCGCGGGCGACGCGGGCCGAAACCGCCCGCTATGTCCACCACGGCCCGCCGGTATGTCCGCCACGGCCCGCCGCCTATGTCCACCGCGGACAACCGCCGCGCCGAACGACTCCCGTGTGGAGCATGCCCGCCCCCTTGCGCCGCCCCTAACCTGCGAAGAAAGCAGTAGAGCGTCCGTATCGTCGCCCCACCCCCGTCAGCAACAGGAGCCCCTCATGACCGCCCTTCCGCAGGAGCGCCGCGTCGTCACCGCCATCCCCGGTCCGAAGTCGCAGGAGCTGCAGGCCCGCCGTACCGCCGTGGTCGCCGGTGGCGTGGGCTCCGTGCTGCCCGTCTTCGCCGCGCGCGCGGGCGGCGGCATCATCGAGGACGTCGACGGCAACCGTCTGATCGACTTCGGTTCCGGCATCGCCGTGACGTCCGTGGGCGCCTCCGCCGAGGCCGTCGTGCGCCGGGCGTCCGCGCAGCTGGCGGACTTCACCCACACCTGTTTCATGGTCACGCCGTACGAGGGCTACGTCGCCGTCGCCGAGGCGCTCGCGGAGCTCACGCCGGGTGACCACGAGAAGAAGTCGGCGCTGTTCAACTCCGGCGCCGAGGCCGTCGAGAACGCCGTCAAGATCGCCCGTGCGCACACCAAGCGCCAGGCCGTCGTCGTCTTCGACCACGGTTACCACGGCCGCACCAACCTCACGATGGCGCTGACCGCCAAGAACATGCCGTACAAGCACGGCTTCGGTCCGTTCGCCCCCGAGGTCTACCGCGTCCCTGTCGCCTACGGCTACCGCTGGCCGACCGGTGCCGAGAACGCCGGTCCCGAGGCCGCCAAGCAGGCCATCGACATGATCAACAAGCAGGTCGGCGCCGACAACGTCGCCGCCATCATCATCGAGCCGGTGCTCGGCGAGGGCGGCTTCATCGAGCCCGCGAAGGGCTTCCTGCCGGAGATCGTGAAGTTCGCCAACGACAACGGCATCGTCTTCGTCGCGGACGAGATCCAGTCCGGCTTCTGCCGCACCGGCCAGTGGTTCGCCTGCGAGGACGAGGGCATCGTCCCCGACCTGATCACCACCGCCAAGGGCATCGCGGGCGGCCTGCCGCTCGCCGCCGTCACGGGCCGCGCCGAGATCATGGACGCCGCGCACGCGGGCGGCCTCGGCGGCACCTACGGCGGCAACCCGGTGGCCTGCGCCGGTGCGCTCGGCGCCATCGAGACGATGAAGGAGCTCGACCTCAACGCCAAGGCGAAGAACATCGAGTCGGTCATGAAGGGCCGGCTCTCCGCCATGGCCGAGAAGTTCGACATCATCGGCGACATCCGCGGCCGCGGCGCGATGATCGCCATCGAGCTCGTCAAGGACCGTACGACCAAGGAGCCGAACCCCGAGGCGACCGCCGCCCTGGCCAAGGCCTGCCACGCGGAGGGCCTCCTCGTGCTGACCTGCGGCACGTACGGCAACGTCCTGCGCTTCCTGCCGCCGCTGGTCATCGGCGACGACCTGCTGAACGAGGGTCTGGACATCATCGAGGGCGCGTTCGCCCGCGTCTGAGCGTCCCGGTACGCGGCGTGACCTTCGGGCCCCGACCGTCGGGGCGTGTGAAGAAGGTGTGCGGGCCCCATGACGGGTTGCCGAACCTCCTGTCGGCCCGCAACCGCCTGCCGTACGGTTTCTGCAGTTGAGAGAGACACCCGCCCACAGGGGACTGTGGGCGACACCACGGCGGAGCCTCCCCAGCCCCGCCCTGGTCGTGCCCAGCGCACACCCCGGAGCCATCGGCTCCGGAACTCCTCACCGATCGGACGGCCGCTCGCCCCACACCCCCCGGGGCGCGCGGACCACCGATCCGGTGGCCGTCTCGGAGACTCCCCCCGACGGGCCCGCGTGAGCAGGCCCCCTCGGACCGTCCGGGCCGGCCGACCGACCGAAGGGCCGGCGCACTCCCCCCCTTGCGCCGGCCCTTCGGCATGTCCTCGCTTCGTCAGCCGGGACCGCGGCCGGTTCTGCGCCCCTGCGCGTCGAGCAGGACCCCCGCACGCTTCACCGTCCGCAGCGTGACGCAGCGGTCCGCGATCCGCACGCCCTCCAGGCCGTCCTCGATCCGCGCCTCCAGCCGCGTGACGTCGGCCAGCTCCCGCGTCCAGACACACACCGCCAGGTTGTACGTGCCGACGACGGAGACCACCAGCCGCGCCTCCTCCAGGCGCGCCAGCCGCGCGGTGACGCCCGCGAGCCGCCGGGCCGGCACCCGCAGGAAGAACCAGGCCTGCACGGAGCGTCCCGACCGCCCGCGGGCCACATCGGTCCACAGCACCACCCGCTGCTCGAACAGGAGGCGCTGCACCGTCTCCCGCGCCCGGCGCACCGCGAGGCCCGTGCGGGCCGCGATCTCGGTGGCGGGCATGCGCCCGTCCTCGTGCAGGGCCGCGAGGACCGCGCGCTCCGGCTCGGAGAGGGCCGCGGGGACGGCCGGTTCACGGGAGACGTGACCGGTGAACCGTTCGCTCCGGTCCGGCGAGAGCTCCCCGAGCCGCCAGTCGCCGGACTCCCTGACGAACGAGGTGATGAGCTGGGTCCGCACGGCCCCGATCTGCGGTCTGCTGCCGAGCCGGGTCAGGAGGTAGTCGGCCAGCGCCACCTCGTCGGCCGCGCCCACGCCGATCAGCAGGTCGCGGCCGCCCGACGCGATGTCGAGCGTGCGGCACTCCGGGTCGTGGACGAGCGCTTCGGCGACCTCCAGGGGGTTGCCCGCGCACTCCACCTCGACGATCGCCATCCGGCCGGAACCGGGGCCGGGTTCGTACGCCGTGACCCAGGCCAGGCCCGCGGCCCGCAGCCGGTTCCACCGGCGGGAGACGGTGACGGCGTCCACGCCGAGCACCGCGCCGACCTTCGCCCACGAGGCCCGCGGCTCGATCTGGAGGGCGTTGACGATCTGTAAGTCCAAACGGTCCGGGCGGTCCAGACGGTCCGGGCGGTCCGCGGGGCCCGGGCTGTGGGGGCTGTCCGAGCTGTCCGAGCTGTCCGGGCTGTGCGGGCTCTGATCCGCGACGAGCGGCTCGGCTGTGCCGCCGGTCGGCGCATCGGTTCTCACCACCCCTGTATAACGCGCCTTCCTGCGCGAGGCAGGTCCTTTTCGCCGCGATCCTGCAAGGCACTCCTCGCGCCCCGGCGTCTCCATGAAGATCGCGAAGCGTAGCCCCTGTCCCCAGTCAGTCGCACCACACACCAACCGGCCTTCGTGGGAGAACAGTTGAGCACCCCCTCCATATCGCGCCGCCGCTTCCTGCAGACGACGACGGCCGCCGGTGCCGCGGCGACGGCAGGCGCGTTCACGGGCATCGGCACCGGCGCCGCCCACGCCGCTCCGGCCACCGGGACGGCGGCGGCCGAGGCCGCGCTGCGCTTCACCGCCGCCACCAACGGCGCCGCGTCCCTCGCGGGCGACCGGCTGATCGCCGAGGTGCAGGGCGTGCTGTGGTCCCTGCCGCGCACGGGCGGCGAGGCCGTGCCGCTCACCCCCGCGGAACTGGAACCGACGCGTCCGGTGCACTCCCCCGACGGGCGGCTGATCGCGGTCTGCGCCTACCGTTCGGGCTGCTTCCACATCTGGACGCTGAAGCCGGACGGCTCCGAGCTGACGCAGCGCACCGAAGGCCCGTGGGACGACCGCGGTCCGGCCTGGTCGCCCGACGGCAAGCGGATCGCCTTCGCATCCGAGCGCGGCGGCGACCCGGTGACGGGCGCCCCGTTCCGCATCTGGGTACTGGAGCCGGCCACCGGTGAGTTGACCCGTCTCACCGGGAGGCCGGACCAGTCAGGGCCGGTCCAGGACGGCGCGTGGGAGGACTTCGACCCCGTCTGGTCGCCGGACGGCAAGCGGGTGCTGTTCGTCCGCGCCGCGGTCAAGGGCGGCGCGCTCGACGCCCGCACGATCGCCTCCGTGGCCGCCGACGGCAGCGGGGCGGTGACCGTGGAGCACACCGACCCCGGCACCGCACAGCTCCTCGTGCCCGCCGTCTCCCCCAACGGCACGCTGGCGTACCTGCGGACGACCCCCGCGCCGAACGCCTCCTGCGCCCTCGTCGTGGCGGGCGAGCCGGTCTCGGTCGGCGGCGACATCGCGCCCGTGCCGCCCCGCTGGATCTCGGCGAAGGAGCTGCTCCTGACGGTCGACGGCCGCTTCACCGTCGTACGTCCCGACGCGCCGGGCACCCGCGAGGACATTCCCTTCACCGCGCCGCTCCCCGTCGACCGGCCGGAGTACCGCGTCAAGACGTTCGACCTGGACGGCACCGCGAGCCGCCCCGTGCGGGCCTTCGACCTGCCGGTGCTCTCCCCCGACGGCAAGCGGGTCGCCTTCACCGCGCTCAACTCCCTCTGGGTCGGCGAGGTCTCGGGCGGCCGGGCGCCGCGCCGGGTGACGCGGGCCGAGACCACCGGATACGTGTACGCGGCCGCGTGGACGCCCGACGGCAAGGCGCTGCTCTACTCCGACGACCGCGACGGGCTGCCCGGCATCCGCAGACGCGATCTCGACACCGGTGAGGAGACGGTCCTCGCGTCCGGCGGGCGGATCCAGCCCGCCCTCTCCCCCGACGGCCACCGCCTCGCCTGCTTCGACCTCGCGACGAACCTGATGCTGCGGGACCTGCGGACGGGCAAGGAGAAGGTCCTCGCCGCCAGTCCGCCGGGCGGCGAGGTGTCCGGCCGCCCCAGCTGGTCCCCCGACGGACGGTACGTCGCCGTCAGCTTCCGCAACCGCGTCAACCAGCGCTTCCGCGAGGGCTACAACCTCATCCGCGTGATCGACACGACCGACGGCTCCGCGAGAACCCACGCGGTGGCGCCGCACGTCTCCATCTCCGACCGCAGCAGCAACGGCCCGGTCTGGTCGCCCGACGGACGGCACATGGCCGTCGTCGTCGAGTCGGCGCTCTGGCTGCTGCCGGTGAGCCCCGACGGCACCCCGGACGGCAAGCCCCGCACCTTCCCCGCCGAGGCCGCCGACCACCCCACCTGGTCCGGTGACGGCAGCCGGGTCCTCTACCTCTCCGCGGGACGGCTCAGGCTCCTCGACGTCGCCGACGGCAGTGTCCGTACGGTCAGGATTCCGCTCGACCACCGGCGCCCCGCCACCGAGGACACCGTCATCCACGCCGGCCGCTTCTGGGACGGCTCCGGGGGCGACGACACCGTCCGCGAGAACGTCGACATCACCATCCGCGGGGGCCGCGTCACCGCCGTCGGCCCGCACCGGTCCGGCCGTGCGGCGGCCCGCCGCGTGGACGCCTCCGAGCAGACCGTGATCCCCGGCCTGTGGGACGCGCACATCCACCCGCAGCCGGGCGTCTACGGCGGCCGACAGGCCTCCCTGTTCCTCTCCTACGGCGTCACCAGCACCGTCTCCATGGGAGGCACCGCCTACGAAGCGGTCAGGCTGCGCGAAGCCACCGCCTCCGGAGAGCTGGCGGGGCCCCGGCTCGTGACCTCCAGCGAAGTCCTCGACGGCACCCGCGTCGCGTGGGACAACCGCGTCCACGCCACCCGCGAGGGCCTGCGCCGGACCCTGTCCCGGGGCAAGGCCCTGGACTGGGACTTCGTCAAGACCTACGTCCGGGCGCCGGGCTGGATCATGGCAGAGGCCGCCCGATACGCGCACGAGGAGCTGGGTGTGCGCTGCGGCAGCCACAACCTCTCCCCCGGCATCCAGCTCGGCCAGGACCTGACGACGCACCTCCAGGCCACCCAGCGCGCCGAGTTCGGCCACGCGACCACCGCGGGCGAGCGCGCGTACCAGGACGTGACGGAGATCTACACCGCCACCGGTGACTTCCACCTCATCGCCACCCCGTTCTCCGCGTCGGTGCTGATCGGCGCGGCACCGGGCCTCGCCGACGACCGGCGGGTGACCCGGCTGATGCCGCCGTGGGAGACCGCCCAGGTGCGCGGCCTGGCCGAGCGGCCGCCCACCGAGGCCGAACTGGCCACGCTGACACGGGAGATAGACATCTACCGCAGGATCACCGCCGCCGGCGGACTGCTCGCCGTCGGCACGGACTCCCCGGGCATCCCGACCGGCCTGGGCGTCCACATCGCCCTGCGCGCCCTGCGGCGCGGCGGCCTCTCGGTCTCCGAGACGCTGCGCACGGCGACGTCCGCGCCCGCCCGGATCTTCGGCCTCGACCGTGACCTCGGCACGCTGGAGGTCGGCAAGCTCGCCGACCTGGCCGTGATCGACGGCGATCCCTTCAGCGACTTCGACTCGCTGGTGCGGACGGTGTCGGTCATGCGGGGCGGGGTGCCGTACGAGGTGAGCGACCTCGTCTCGGCCGTCCCTGCGATGCCGGCGGTGGCGAAGGACCGGGCGCGCTGGGCCCGGACGGGCGAGCGGCTGCGGAACAAGTGCTGCGATCACGGGCAGTGAGCCCGTGCCTGAGCCTGAACCTGTGCCCGGGCATGGGCCCGGGCCCATGCCCGTGACTCTGCCTGGGCCTGTGCCTGTGACGCGCTGAGGCGCTTCCTGCCAGGCTGTGCCCCATGTCTGCATCACCGGTCCCGCGGCGGCCGGCCCTCTCGCTCTGCCTGTGCGCTCTGCTCTTCGCGCTCCTCACCTGGCCGGTGGCCGCCGGGGGGCCGCTGCGCCGCGCCGACGAGCGGGCCGGACGCGCGCTCGCCGACAGCCACTTCCCCGGCCGGGCGGCGGAGTTCCTCGCCGACCTCGGCAACGTCACGGTCGCCGTGCCGGTCCTCCTCGCCGTCCTCGCGTACACCGCCTGGCGCGGCCGGCGTGCCGGTACGTTCCGCTGGTGGCTGTCCGCCGCGGCCGCCGCCGTCACCATGGCCGCGGTGCCCGCGCTCGTCGCCCCGCTCAAGGCGGTGATCGACCGTCCGGGGCCGCCGGGCACGGACGGCCACGGCGGCTACTTCCCCTCGGGGCACACGGCGACGGCCGCGGTCGCCTATGGGGCGGCGGTCCTGCTTCTGCTGCCGCTGCTGCGGGGCGCGTACGGCCGTCGCGAGCTGGTCATCGGGTGCGTGCTGCTGAACGTGGGGGTCGGGTTCGGGCTGGTGCGGCGGGGTTATCACTGGCCGCTGGACGTGGTGGCGAGCTGGTGCCTGTCCGCGCTGCTGCTGCAGGTCATGGTGCTGGTGATCAGCCGGAGTACGCGGCGAAGTCCTGTGCGAGCCCCCAGCTCCTGAAGACGCGTTCGCGCGGTCACGCGTCCTCGTCCTGCGCGTCCCCCCGCGCCAGCCGCGCCGCCGCCTCGTGCATCGCGAGTTCGAGCACCGCCGGATCGTTCAGCGTGCCGGAGCCGTCCGGCGCGACCAGCCAGCGGACGCCGCCCGCGGCCCGCCCCGGGTAGGGCACGACGATCCAGGTGCCGCGGCCCGCGCCGCGCACCCCCGTGCCGAGCCAGCGGGTGGCCGTGCCCGCGGGCACGAAGAACCCCATGCGTTCGTCGCCGAAGTCGGCGAGGACGGGGCCGGGGCGGTCGACGCAGCGGGCCAGCACGTCGAGTGTGGGGTGGCCGAGGCCGCCGGGCAGGATCAACACGTCCCAGCGCCGCCCGGCGGGCAGGAGTGTGACGCCGAGGGGGTTGCGCTCCCAGTCGAAGCGGCAGGCCTCCGGGTTCGATGCCACCGACACCAGCCACTCGACCGCCGACTTCGCTCCTGAACCACCCGAGCTAGTCATACCGGACCTTCCTCTCCTGTGCGGACAACGGTGTGCGTCACAGGTGAGAGGGGTTCGGGGGCCGGGCATTACGCGGGTTCCCGGGACCGGTCGGTGGTGAAGGGGGCACAGGTGGACGGCGGGGCGTGCGCCGGTTGATCACGCCCCGCTCAGCCGGTCGGCGGAGGCTCAGCCGGTCGGCGCAGGCTCAGCCGGTCGGCGAAGGCTCAGCTGTCGAAGCCCAGGCCCAGTTTGTCCATCGTCTTGAGCCAGAGGTTCCGCTTGCCGCCATTGGCGTCGGACCTGGCGAGCGACCACTTGGTCAGCGCGACGCCGGTCCACGCGAACGGTTCCGGCGGGAACGGCAGCGGCTTCGTGCGGACCATCTCCAGTTCCGTACGCTCCGTCCGCTCTCCGGCGAGCAGGTCCAGCATGACGTCGGCGCCGAACCGGGTGGCCCCGACACCCAGACCCGTGTAGCCCGCCGCGTACGCGACGCGGCCCTTGTGGGCCGTGCCGAAGAACGCCGAGAAGCGCGAGCACGTGTCGATCGCGCCGCCCCACGCGTGCGTGAACCGCACCCCCTCCAGCTGCGGGAAGCAGGTGAAGAAGTGCCCAGCGAGCTTCGCGTAGGTCTCGGGGCGGTCGTCGTACTCGGCCCGCACCTTCCCGCCGAACGGGTAGATCGCGTCGTAGCCGCCCCACAGGATGCGGTTGTCGGCGGAGAGCCGGAAGTAGTGGAACTGGTTGGCGCTGTCGCCGAGGCCCTGGCGGTTGCGCCAGCCGATCGACGCCAGCTGGTCGTCGGTCAGCGGCTCGGTCATCAGCGCGTAGTCGTAGACCGGGACGGTGTACGGGCGCAGGCGCTTGACCAGGGAGGGGAAGATGTTCGTGGCGAGCACGACCTGGCGGGCGAAGACCCTGCCGTACGGCGTGCGGATCGCCATGCCGGCGCCGGCGGAGGCCAGGTCGAGGGCGGGCGTGTGCTCGTAGATCCGGACGCCCTTCTCCAGGCAGACCCGCTTGAGGCCCCACGCCAGTTTCGCCGGGTGCAGCATGGCGACTCCGTCGCGGTCCCAGAGGCCGCCGAGGAACGTGGGCGAGTCGACCTGTTCGCGCAGCGCGTCCGCGTCGAGCAGTTCGGCGCCGCCGGCGAGGCCGTGCTCGGCCATCTCGTCGTACATTTCGCGGAGTTCGGCCAGCTGGTGCGGCTCGGTGGCGACGTCGATCTCGCCGGTGCGCTCGAAGTCGCAGTCGATGGAGTAGCGCTTGACGGCCGCCTCGATCTCGTCGAGGTTGCGGGCGCCGAGCTCCTCCAGCTTCGCGATCTCGCCGGGCCAGCGGGACAGGCCGTTGCCGATGCCGTGCGTGAGGGAGGCGGCGCAGAAGCCGCCGTTGCGGCCGGAGGCGGCCCAGCCCGCCTCGCGGCCCTCGACGAGGACGACGTCGCGGCGCGGGTCGCGCTCCTTGGCGATGAGCGCGGTCCACAGGCCGCTGTAGCCGCCGCCGACGACGAGGAGGTCGCAGCGGTCGTCGCCGGTGAGGGCGGGCTCCGGGGCGGGCCTGCCGGGGTCGTCCAGCCAGAAGGACACCGGCCGGGCGTCGGAGAGGGACTTGGTGAAACGGGTCATGGCGCCAGGGGCCATGATTTCCACTCCTTCAGAAATTGCGGGAACTGCTCAGAAATCCCGGGGATCACCGGGACTGCTTGTTGCGGCGCTTGCCGACCAGCATTCCGGCGAGCACGAGGAGCACGGCGACGAGGAACATCGCCGTACCGATCACATTGATCTGAACGGGCGTGCCGCGCTGTGCGGATCCCCAGACGAACATGGGGAACGTCACAGTCGAGCCCGCGTTGAAATTCGTGATGATGAAGTCGTCGAAGGAGAGCGCGAAGGCGAGCAGCGCGCCCGCCGCGATGCCCGGTGCCGCGATGGGCAGCGTGACCCTTAGGAAGGTCTGCACGGGTCCGGCGTAAAGGTCCTGCGCGGCCTGTTCCAGGCGCGGGTCCATGGACATGACGCGCGCCTTGACGGCGGTCACCACGAAGCTGAGGCAGAACATGATGTGGGCGATGAGGACGGTCCAGAAGCCGAGCTGCGCGCCCATGTTGAGGAAGAGCGTGAGCAGCGAGGCGGCCATGACGACCTCGGGCATCGCCATCGGCAGGAAGATCAGCGAGTTGATGGCGCCGCGCGCGCGGAACCGGTAGCGCACGAGCGCGAAGGCGATCATCGTGCCGAGCACGGTCGCGCCGATCGTCGCCCAGGTGGCGATCTGCAGGCTCAGTGAGAGCGACCCGCACATGTCGGCGACGCCGCACGGGTCCTTCCACGCGTCGAGCGAGAATTCCTGCCAGGAGTAATTGAAGCGCCCCTTCGGCTTGTTGAAGGAGAACACCGTCACGACGATGTTCGGAAGGAGCAGGTACGCGAGCGTGAGCAGGCCCGCGATGACGACGACATTGCGCCGGAGCCAGCGGAAGAAGGCGGCCATCAGACGAGATCCTCCGTCCCCGACTTGCGGATGTAGAAGGTCACCATGAACAGGATGGCGGCCATGAGAATGAAGGAGAGAGCAGCGGCCGTCGGATAGTCCAGAATGCGCAGGAACTGCGTCTGGATGACGTTTCCGACCATGCGGGTGTCGGTGGAGCCGAGGAGGTCCGCGTTCACGTAGTCGCCCGCCGCGGGGATGAAGGTGAGCAGCGTCCCGGAGACGACGCCCGGCATGGAGAGCGGGAACGTCACCTTGCGGAAGGTGGTGGACGGCTTGGCGTAGAGGTCGCCCGCGGCCTCGTGCAGCCGGCCGTCGATGCGCTCCAGCGAGGTGTAGAGCGGCAGGATCATGAACGGCAGGAAGTTGTACGTGAGTCCGCAGATCACGGCGAGCGGCGTGGCAAGGACCCGGTCGCCGTCGGTGACGCCGAGCCAGCTGGTGACGTCGAGGACGTGCAGGGAGTTGAGGGCGCCGACGACGGGCCCGCCGTCCGCGAGGATCGTCTTCCACGCCAGCGTACGGATGAGGAAGCTGGTGAAGAACGGCGCGATGACCAGGACGAGGATGATGTTGCGCCAGCGGCCCGCGCGGAACGCGATGAGGTAGGCGAGCGGATAGCCGAGCAGCAGGCACAGGATCGTGGCGGCGCCGGCGTAGAGCACCGAGCGCAGGAACTGCGGCCAGTAGTCGGTGAGCGCGTCCCAGTAGGTGGCGAAGTGCCAGGTGACCTTGAAGCCCTCTTCGAGGGACCCGGTCTGTACGGAGGTCGACGCCTGGTAGACGAGCGGCAGCGCGAAGAAGACGACGAGCCAGAGGATGCCGGGGAGCAGCAGCCAGTAGGGGACGAGGCGGCCGCGCTTGCGCGGTGCGCGTGCGGGTGGCTCCTGTGGAGCGGGCGCCTTCGGCGGTGGTGCGTCGGTCACGGTCGTCATGCGGAGGCGTCCTCCTCGACCTTCTCGACGCCCGCTTCGGCGTCCTGGGCGGCGTCGAGGCCGAAGGTGTGCGCGGGGTTCCAGTGCAGGACGACCTCGGCGCCCGGGGTGAGGCGGCTGTCGCGCTCGATGTTCTGCGCGTACACCTCGAAGGACGGGCAGACCGGGCTCTGGACGACGTACTGCGTCGATACGCCGATGAAGCTGCTGTCGGCGATGCGTCCGGTGATGCGGTTGCGTCCGTCCGGGATCTGCCCCGCGTCGTCGGCGTGCGTGAGGGAGATCTTCTCGGGCCGTACGCCGACCAGGACCTTGCCGCCGGTGGCGGTGGGGCCGGTACATCGGGCGGCGGGCAGCGTCAGTTTGCAGTCGCCCGCCTTGACGACGAGGTCGTCGCCGCTCCTGGCGTCGACATCCGCCACGATGAAGTTCGAGGTGCCGAGGAAGTTGGCGACGAACGTGGTCCGCGGGTTCTCGTAGAGGTCGGCGGGGGCGCCGAGCTGTTCGACACGGCCGCCGTTCATCACGGCGACGGTGTCGGCCATGGTCATGGCCTCCTCCTGGTCGTGCGTGACGTGCACGAAGGTGATGCCGACCTCGGTCTGGATGCGCTTGAGCTCCAGCTGCATCTGGCGGCGCAGCTTGAGGTCGAGGGCGCCGAGGGGCTCGTCGAGGAGGAGCACCTTGGGGTGGTTGATGAGCGCGCGGGCGACGGCGACGCGCTGCTGCTGGCCGCCGGAGAGCTGGTGGGGCTTCTTGCGGGCCTGCTCGCCGAGCTGCACCAGGTCGAGCATCTCGCCGACCTGGTTCTTCACCGACTTGATGCCGCGTCGGCGCAGTCCGAAGGCGACGTTCTCGAAGATGTCGAGGTGCGGGAAGAGGGCGTACGACTGGAAGACGGTGTTCACGGGCCGCTTGTACGGCGGCAGGGCCGTGACGTCCTGGTCGCCGAGGCGGACCGTGCCGGAGCTCGGCTCCTCCAGGCCCGCGATCATGCGGAGCGTGGTGGTCTTGCCGCAGCCGGATGCGCCGAGCAGGGCGAAGAAGGAGCCCTGCGGCACGGTGAGGTCGAGCGGATGCACGGCGGTGAAGGAGCCGTAGGTCTTGCTGATCCCGGTCAGACGAACGTCGCCGCCGTGTTCTGTAGCAGTTGTCATGGTGGGTCCAGGGGAAGTCGAGGGGGGAACAGGGGAGGGCGCCCCTTCAAGGGGCGCGGGGAACTGCGCGAGCAACCACGACGGAGCCGCGGACGAATCCACGCCGCGGCGCAGCCGCCTACGCCCCCGTGAGCTTCGCGAACTTCTGTTCGTACGCGGTCTCTTCCTTCGGCGTGAGCGACCGGAAGGCCCGCGACTTCTCCTTCATCTCCTTGTCGGGGATGATCAGCGGATTCGACGCCGCGTCCTTGTCGATCTTCGCGAGCGCGTCCCGCACGCCGTCGACCGGGCAGACGTAGTTGATGTACGCCGCGAGGCGGGCCGCGGGCTCGGGCTCGTAGTAGTAGTCGATGAGCCGCTCGGCGTTCTTCTTGTGCCGTGCCTTGTTCGGGACGAGGAGATTGTCCGTGGACGTGATGTAGCCCTGGTCGGGGATGTGGAAGTCGACGTCCGGGTTGTCGGCCTGCAGCTGCACGATGTCGCCGGCCCAGCCGAGGCACGCGGCCATGTCGCCCTTGGCGAGGTCCGAGGTGTAGTCGTTGCCGGTGAAGCGGCGGATCTGCTTCTTGTCGACGGCCTTCTGGAGGCGGGCGATGGCCGCGTCGAAGTCGTCGTCGGTGAAGTCCCCGGGGTCCTTGCCCAGGTCGAGGAGTGTCATGCCGACGGTGTCGCGCATCTCGGAGAGGAACCCGACGCGCCCCTTCAGCTTGGGGTCGTCGAGCAGCTGCGACACCGAGGTGATCTTCTTCCCGCCGGTCGCCTTCTTGTTGTACGCGATGACCGTGGAGATGCCGGTCCAGGGGTACGAGTAGGCGCGTCCCGGGTCCCAGTCGGGGTTGCGGAACTGGGCGGACAGATTGGCGTACGCATGGGGCAGGTTGGCCGGGTCCAGTTTCTGGACCCACCCGAAGCGGATGAGCCTGGCGGCCAGCCAGTCGGTGACGCAGATGAGGTCGCGCCCGGTCTCCTGGCCCGCCGCGAGCTGAGGTTTGAGCTTCCCGAAGAACTCGACGTTGTCGTTGATGTCCTCGGTGTACTTGACCTCGATCCCGGTGCGTTTCGTGAACGCACTGAGGGTGGGCCGCCGGTTCTTGTCCTTCTCGTCGACGTCCATGTACTCGGTCCAGTTGGAGAAGGCGATCCTCTTCTCCTGTGCCGAGTGGTCCTCGGACGAGACGTCACCCTGGCCCTTGCCCGCCGCCGGGATCCCGCAGGCGCTCAGCGCCCCGAGTCCACCGACGGCGAGCGCGCCGCCCGTGGCGGCGCGCAGCACGCCACGGCGGGTCAGGGAGGCCCTGCCGTTCCTGAGGCTGCGCTGCATGGCGGCCAGCTGGGCCGGGGTGAAGGGGTCGGGCTCGTACTGCTCCATGCGCGTGGTTGCCCTTTCGGGAGGAAGGCGGCCGCTGGTCGTACGGCCTGTGACGAGTGGTGACGTGACTACCGGTCCCCGAAGATCGTGCGGTGCCAGTCCTTGCGGACCACCGCTGTGTTGTCGAACATGACGTGCTTGATTTGCGTGTATTCCTCGAACGAGTACGCGGACATGTCCTTTCCGTAGCCGGATGCCTTGTATCCGCCGTGCGGCATCTCGCTGAGAATCGGGATGTGGTCGTTGACCCACACGCAGCCGGCCTTGATCTCGCGGGTCGCACGGCCCGCGCGGTACACGTCGCGGCTCCAGGCGGAGGCGGCGAGGCCGTACGGGGTGTCGTTGGCGAGCCGGATGCCCTCGTCGTCGCTGTCGAAGGGGAGCACGACGAGCACGGGCCCGAAGATCTCCGACTGCACGATCTCGCTGTCCTGTGCGGCGTCGGCGATGAGCGTGGGCTTGTAGAACGCTCCGGGGTGCTGGAGCGCCTCCCCGCCGGTGACCACGCGCGCGTAGGACCGGGCACGGTCGACGAACCCGGCGACGCGGTCGCGGTGCACGTGCGAGATGAGCGGCCCCATGTCGGTGCTCGGGTCGAACGGATCGCCGAGCCGCACGCTCTCCATGAGGTCGGCGACGCCCTGCACGAAGGCTTCGTAGAGCGGCCGCTGCACGTACGCGCGCGTGGCGGCCGTGCAGTCCTGCCCGGAGTTGATGAGCGCGCCGGCGACCGCGCCGTGCACGGCGGCGTCGAGATCGGCGTCGTCGAACACCACGAAGGGTGCCTTTCCGCCGAGCTCAAGGTGCAGTCGCTTGACGGTGGCGGTGGCGATCTCGGCGACGCGCTTGCCGACGCCGGTGGACCCGGTGAAGGAGGTCATGGCGACGTCGGGGTGTCCGACGAGATGCTCGCCGGCGTCCTTCCCCGCGCCCGTGACGATGTTGACGACACCGTCGGGGATGCCGGCCTCCGTCGCCGCCTGCGCGAAGAGGAGCGAGGTGAAGGGGGTGAGCTCGGCGGGCTTGAGGACGATGGTGTTGCCCGCCGCGATCGCCGGGAGCACCTTCCAGGCGGCCATCTGGAGCGGGTAGTTCCAGGGCGCGATGGACCCGACGACACCGATCGGCTCACGGCGTACGTACGAGGTGTGGTCGCCGGTGTACTCGCCGGCCGACTGGCCTTGGAGGTGCCGGGCCGCGCCCGCGAAGAAGGAGGTGTTGTCGACGGTCCCGGGGACGTCGAACTCCCGGCTCAGCTTGATCGGCTTGCCGCACTGCAACGACTCGGCATGCGCGAATTCCTCGGCGCGGTCGGCCAGGACGCCCGCGAAGCGGTGCATGGTGTCCGAACGCTCGCCCGGAGTGGCACCCGCCCAGCCGGGGAACGCCTCGGCGGCCGCGGTGACGGCGGCGTCCACGTCGTCACTTCCGGCGAGCTCGTACGTGTAGACCTCGTCGGCGGTGGCGGGGTCCACGACCGCGTGCGTCCGGCCCGACGTGCCCTTGGTCAGCCGCCCGGCGATGTACTGCGCACCGTCCGCGAAGTGGTCCTGCGCCTGGAAGTTGTGCATGACGCTCTCCTCCGCCGCCCTCCCCGTCCCGCGGGGGTCGGCGTAGCTCCAGATCGATTTGAGTGCCGATCCTGACAGAGCAGTGATAGTCCAACAAGTGATTCCGTTGTTGCCTTTTGGTTACGCGACGGAATCTGTCGACCAGGTGTCGAGTCGGCCCGGAAAACCAAGGACGGAGTGTCAGTGGTGCGTGTCAGACTCGCGTGCATGACGAAGATCGACTCGGTCCGTTCGGCGGAAGCGCTGGCCGGCGCGGTGCGCACCGGCGAGAAGGTGAAGTACCTGCACTTCTGGGGCCACACCCCGCGCCGGGACGGCTCGCTGGGCCCGAGCTGCCTCAGCCAGTGGTGGCCCTCGCCCTTCACCGTGGACGGCGTGGAGTACGCGACGGCGGAGCACTGGATGATGGCGGCCAAGGCCCGCCTCTTCGACGACGCGGACGCGGAGCGTGCGGCGCTCGCGGCCCGGACACCCGCCGAGGCGAAGAAGGCGGGGCGGCTCGTGCGGGGCTTCGACGAGGCGATATGGGCGCGCGAGCGGTTCGGCATCGTGGTCGCGGGCAGCACGCACAAGTTCGCCTCGGACCCCGCGCTCCGGGAGTTCCTCGTCGGGACAGGTCAGCGTGTCCTGGTCGAGGCGAGCCCCCTGGACCGCGTCTGGGGCATCGGCCTGGCGGCCGACGACCCGCGCGCGGAGGACCCCACGAAGTGGCGGGGACCCAACCTGCTGGGTTTCGCGCTGATGGAGGCGCGGTCCCGGCTCTGAGCGGCGGGGCGTCTCAGGTGGTCCGGGGCGCCGGAGTGTCGCCCGCCACCGGATCGCCCGCTGCGGCTTGATCCGTTGCGGCTCGGTCCGTCGCGGGGCTCTGCCGGATCAGCCGCTTCCGTACGAGACGGCTCTGCGCCGCCACCGTCACGATGACCCCCGCGCCGAGGACCGGCCAGGCGAGCGGGCCCGCCGCGATCACGGCGGTGACCAGGAGCGGTCCGCCGCTGCGCTGGGCCGACGAGGAAAGGCCGTGCACCCCGAGGTAGGCGCCCTGGGCGTCGTCGGGGGCGAGCGCGATCGAGAGCTCCCACGAGGCGATGGCGTGCAGGATCTCCGCGAAGGTGAGGGCGACCGCCGCGAGGGTGAGGGCGGCGACGGCGAGCCACGTGCCGCCGAGCGTGGAGGCGGTCAGGGCGGCACACCCGACGACGAAGCAGGCCGCCAGCGGGACGAGCAGCGCGCGGGCCCGCTCCGGGGTGCTGCCGAACCGGGACAGGGGGACCTGGCAGCAGACGACCAGCACGCAGTTGAGCACCATGAGGAGCGGCGCGAGACCGTGCGGGGCGTCGGTGGCGTGGACGATCCACAGGGGGATGCCGACCTGGAGCACCGCGTCGTCGAGGAAGAGGGCCGCCTCGGTCACTGTGAAGAGCAGATAGGAGCGGTCGCGCCAGGGGTTGGACGGCGGGACGGCCGGCGCGGTCGCCGAGGAGTCGGCGACCAGGCGGGACGGCGAAGGCGGTTCGGCGCAGCGCAGCGTGAGGGCGGCGGCGACGAGGAAGCTGACCACGTTGCCGATGAGGAGCGCCTGATACGCGTGCGTGGTGCCGACGGCGAGAGCGAGCGCCCCGGCGAGGCCTCCGAGGGCCCAGCCCGCGTTGGAGACGGTGCGCTGCACGGCTTGGTACGTGGTGCGCTCCGGGCCCGCGATGCGGGCGGCGTACAGCTTGGTGAGCACGTTGGCACCGCGGTCGGCGAGGCTGTTGACGGCCGAGTAGAGCAGGAGCAGCGCGAAGTTGTCCGTCGTGAGCAGCGCCAACAGCGCCACGGCTTGCTGGAGTTGGGCTCCGATGATGATGCGGGTGACCGGGAAGCGGTCGGCGAGGTGGCCCGCGAGCGGCGCGCCCGCGATGCCGACGGCGCCCGAGACACCTAAGAGCAGGCCGACCTCGGCGACGGAAAGACCGGTGACCAGAGTGAAGTAGAGAGCGGCCGCACCCATCCAGAGGCCGGTGCCCGCCTTGTTGATCAGGGCGATCCAGAGCATGCGACGGCCGTCGGCACCCCCTGGTATGCGTGCGTACAGCGCGGACCGTCGACGGCTGAGGCTCACTCATCCCCCTTGGCTCGACCTTGACTTGATTCACTGCGGCTTGACTCGGCACTTTGTACCGGTACATAATTCCCTCTGTGGCAGCACAATATGTGATCAGTGGCTCGACCGCCAAGGGCATTACCGCGTCGGTCGAACAGGCCGTGGCCGACGGTGGGTTGGCGCCGGGCGCCGCGCTGCCTCCGGTGCGCAGGCTCGCCGACGAGCTGGGGGTCAGCGCCGGCACGGTGGCGACGGCCTACAAGGAACTGCGGCAGCGCGGCATCGTGGTGACACGCGGCCGGGGCGGCACCGTCGTGGCACAGGCCCCGGCGGTCGGGACCCGCAGGCCGCCCAGGGCGCCGCGAGGGGTGCGCGACCTGGCGGGCGGACATCCGGATTCGTCCCTGCTGCCGGTGCTGATGCCGCCTGCCCGGGTGGAGCCGGTCAGCGGTTCGCACCGCGCGTCGCCGCGCCTCGCGGGGCTCGAGGAAGTGGCCAGGGAGTGGTTCGCGCGGGACGGGGTGCCCGACGGCCGGGTGACCTTCGCGCACGGAGCGCTGGACTGCATGGCCCGGCTCCTCTCGGTGGAGCTGAAGCCGGGCGACACGGTGGCCGTGGAGGATCCCGGATTCCACCATCTCCTCGACCTCGTACCGGCGTTGGGGCTTCGCATGACACCCGTGGCCGTGGACGACGAGGGCATCAGGCCGGAAGCGCTGCGCGGCGCACTGCGGGCGGGCGCCCGGGCCCTGGTGTGCAGCCCGCGGGGGCAGAACCCGATGGGCGGCCGCTTCACGGCGGCGCGGCGCGAGGCACTGCTCGCCGTTCTCGACGGCTACCCGGACGTGCTCGTCGTCGAGGACGACCACAACGCCGAGGTGGCGGGGGCGGCCCCGCACTCCCTGGCGACCGGCGGACTCCCGCGCTGGGCGCAGGTGCGCACCGTCTCCAAGCACCTGAGCGTCGACCTGCGGTGGGCGGCCCTCGCGTGCGACGCCACCACGCTGGCCCGGCACGAGGGGCGGATGCTGCTCACCTCGGGGTGGGTCAGTCACGTACTGCAGGAGACGGTCGAGCGGACGATGACCGACCCCGCGGCGCGCGAGGTGGTGGGCCGGGCCGAGCGCGCCTACACGGAGCGGCGCGAAGCCCTGATCCGCGAGCTCGCGGGGCACGGCGTCGCGGCGCGGGGCGCGAGCGGGCTGAACGTATGGGTGCCGGTGCGGGACGAGTCCGCGGTCGTCAACGGGCTGCGCTCGCGGGGGTGGTGGGTGGCCGCAGGGGCACGCTTCCGCATCGCCGCGCCCACCGCCGTGCGCATCACCACGTCGGCACTGGAGGCACCGGACGCGGCCCGCCTCGCCGCAGACTTCGCCGCCGTACTCGACGAGTCGGAGGCGACGTATGGGGGATGAGTGACGGGGGTGAGGGCACCCAGGGGGCTGGGCGACCGGGCCGAGGTCACGCATGCGGGTGGGGGCCAGCGGTCTTCCCCAGGGGCGCGGGGAACTGCGCGAACAACCCCCACCGACCCGCACGAGCCACACGCCCCAAAGGCCACCGAGCCGAGGTCACACACCCGGGTGAGGGACAGCAGCCCTACCCAGGGGCGCGGGGAACTGCGCGAACAACCCCCACCGACCCGCACAATACGAACGACCCAAAGGCCACCGAGCCGAGGTCACACACCCGGGTAAGGGACAGCAGTCCTACCTAGGGGCGCGGGGAACTGCGCGAGCAACCCCCACCGACCCGCACGAGCCACACGCCCCAGCCCGAGCGACCCGGCCTACACCACGAGCAGGATCACCAGCAGCGCCACACCCAAGGCGCTGCCCACCGCCCCGCAGATGATTCCCGCGAGGGCCTGGCCCCCGTTCGTCGCCTCGCCGCGCCGCGCCTTCCCGCGCCCCAGCGCGCCGAAGATCACCGCGAGGATGCCGAGGACGATCGCCAGCGGCCACAGGCAGAAGCCGGCAGCCGCGGTGATCCCGAGGACGAGCGCCGCCACACCCATGCCGTTCGCGGGCGCCATCGGCATGGCGGGCCAGCCGTATCCGGGGTATCCAGGCCCACCCTGACCACCCGGCCGGCCCGGGTAGCCGGGATAGCCCGGGTAACCCGGGTAGCCGGGGTGGCCAGGCTGACCCGGGTAGCCGGGATGGCCAGGGTGCCCGGGCTGACCCGGGTACCCCACGTATCCCGGATAGCCCTGCTGCTGCCCCGGCCCGTCCGGCGAGATCGGAGGCGGCGGCACCGGCTCCCCGGGCGCCGCGAAGGGGCCAGGGCCTCCGGCCCGCGGAGGCGAAAACGGCGGCGGACCCGCTCCCGGCGCCGAGGCGTCCGCCCACTGACCGTGAACCGGCGACGGCGGCCCCGGCCGCTCCGGCGGCACCGCGTCCTCCGGCGGCGGCGCCCACAGATCACGCTCCCCCGGCGCCTCCGGCGCCCCCGCGCCGGGCACGGCGTCGTCCTCGGACTTCGCGGACATGACGGGTCACCTCTTTCGTACGTTCCGTCATGCTACGGCCCTCGCTTTGCCCAGGCCGACCACCGGCCCCGACCCCCCTCACCGACCGCCGCCTACGATGAGCCCCGACCCACCGATCAGCCGATCAAACCCGTTCCTGGGGAGGAAACCGTGACCGAGCAGCAGACCGCAGCCCCAACGACAGCCGGCGACCCGCGGGCGTTCCCGCACGCTTTCATCGCCGGACTGCCCAAGGCGGAACTGCACGTGCACCATGTCGGCTCGGCCTCCCCCCGCATCGTCTCCGAGCTGGCCGCCCGGCACCCCGACTCCGCGGTGCCGACCGACCCCGAGGCGCTCGCCGACTACTTCACGTTCACGGACTTCGCGCACTTCATCCAGGTCTATCTGTCCGTCGTGGACCTGATCCGCACCGCGGACGACGTGCGCCTCCTCACCTACGAGGTGGCCCGCGACATGGCGCGGCAGAACGTGCGGTACGCCGAGCTGACCATCACCCCGTACTCCTCCGTCCGCCGCGGCATCGACGACCGCGCCTTCATGGACGCCATCGAGGACGCCCGCAAGGCCGCCGAGAGAGAGTTCGGCACCGTGCTGCGCTGGTGCTTCGACATTCCCGGCGAGGCCGGGCTCGCCTCGGCCGAGGAGACGCTCCGGCTGGCCGTCACCGACAAGCTGCGCCCCGAGGGCCTGGTCTCCTTCGGGCTCGGCGGGCCCGAGATCGGCGTGCCGCGCCCGCAGTTCAAGCCGTACTTCGACCGGGCGATCGAGGCGGGCCTGCACTCGGTGCCGCACGCCGGGGAGACCACGGGCCCCGAGACCGTCTGGGACGCCCTCACCCACCTGCGGGCCGAGCGCATCGGCCACGGCACCACCGCCGCGCAGGACCCGAAGCTGCTCGCCCACCTCGCCGAGCACCGCATCCCGCTGGAGGTCTGCCCGACCTCGAACATCGCGACCCGCGCGGTCCGCACCCTCGACGAGCACCCGATCAAGCAGTTCATGGACGCCGGAGTGATCGTCACGGTCAATTCCGACGACCCGCCCATGTTCGGCACCGACCTGAACGCCGAGTACGCCGTCGCCGCGCGCCTCCTCGACCTCGACGAGCGCGGCATCGCGGCCCTCGCGAAGAACGCCGTCGAGGCGTCCTTCCTGGACCCGGCGGGCAAGGCGAGGATCGCCGCCGAGATCGACACGTACACGGAGACGTGGCTCGCGCCGTGATCCCGTGACCACAATGGGCCCATGCGCACCGTGACTGCAGTGGCCCACCGAGGCGATCCCTACCGCGTCCGCGAGAACACGATCCCGTCCCTGCGCTCCGCGATCGAACGGGGCGCGGACGCGGTGGAGATCGACGTCCGCCTGAGCCGCGACGGCGTGCCCGTGCTCCTGCACGACGACACGCTCAAGCGGCTCTGGGGGTACGAGCGCCCGCTCGCCGCCCTCTCCGCCGCCGAGGTCCACGGCCTCACCGAAGGCGGCGTGCCGACGCTCGAAGCCGCCCTCGCGGCGACGGAGGGGCACCGGCTCATGATCGACCTGCCGGGTGCGACGTACGACGACGTGCGCGCGGTCGTCGGAGTCGTCGCGGACCACGGGGCGGCCGAGCGCGTGTACTACTGCGCGGGCGGGCAGACGATGCTGGCCGTGCGCGAGGCCGATCCCGCCGCGGAGATCGCGCTGACCTGGACGACCCTGGCCCCGCCCCGCCCGGTCCTGCTGGACGCGGTCAAGCCGCGCTGGCTCAACTACCGCTTCCCGCTGGTCGACCGCGACCTGGTGTTCCAGGTGCACCGCCAGGGTCTCCTCGTCTCGGCCTGGACGCCGGACACGCGCCGCTCGATGCGCCGCCTGCTCGACGCGGGCGTCGACGCGATCACCACCAACCGCATCGACGTCCTGCGCTCCCTGCGCGGCCCCGCCTGAGCCACACCGCCCAGGCCCTGCTCCGGCTCCGGTTCGGCTCAGACGGACCGGAGGGGCGGCAACATCGCCTGCGCGTCCGCCCCCTCCCCCACCCAGAGACCGATCACCAGCGCCGCCGTCGCCTCCAGCAGCCCCGCCCGCTCGAGGCCGCCGGCGGCGAGCGGCCGGCAGCCGAGGTCCCGCACCAACGCGTGTACGACCGCCTGCGCGCCCTCGTCGTCACCGCAGACCGGAACCGCCAGCGGGCGCCCGTCGAACACGGGCGGGTCCATCCGCCACACGTCCACGTGGCAGAGGTTGAACGCCTTGACCACGTGCGCGCCCGGCGCCGCGTCGGCGAGGCGGCGGGCCGCCGAGGGACCGCCGTCCGCCTCCGTGAGAAGGGCGAAGCCGGGACCCACCGAATTGGAACAGTCGATCAGCACCCGCCCCCGAAGGGCGGCTGCCAGCCCTGCCGCCACCGGGACCCCGGCCGCGTACGGCAGCGCGAACAGCACCGCCTCACCGAACTCCGCCGCCGCCCGTATCGCGCCGTGCCGCACGGCACCGATCCGGGCGGCGAGCGCGGCCGCCGCGCCCTCGTCGCGCCCGCCGACCATGACCTCGTGGCCCGCCCGCACCCACCGCGTGCCGAGCGCGCCCGCCATGCCACCCGTGCCGATGATGCCGATCCGCATGCCGCTTCCCCTCGTCGTCCGGCTCGGTCGCCGGAATCAAGGACGACAGTAGGAAGCCGCTCGGGCACCATTCGGTAAGTGACCACCGAACACGACCTCCTCGCCGACTGCCGCGCCCGCCTCGCGTTCGACCTGCTCGCCAACACCTGGAACGCCGTGGTGCTGTGGTCCCTGCGGCACGGCCCGCGCCGCCCGCGCGAGCTGCGCGAGCTCATCGGCGGCATCAGCCCCAAGATCCTCACGGAGACACTGCGCCGCCTTGAGTACAACGGCCTCGTGACCCGGGAGTCGTACGCCGAGTCACCACCTCGCGTCGAGTACGAACTGACCGCACTGGGACGGACATTGCTCGCACCCATCGAGGCCTTCGGGGCATGGGCGTACGAGCACGGGGACGCGGTCATGGCGGCACAGGAGCGGGCTGACGGTGACCACGACCGATCCCCCTAGGGGTAACCCCGGCCGACGCCCCTGACGTCACGGCCTGCCGCCCCCGAACCCACCTTCGGAGCAGGGCTGCAACGCACGGAGGTCGGCGACAAGGTGCTGTGGTTCAAGACCGGCTCTCGCTACGGCTACACGAACATCATCGCTTCCACGGAGAACGGCTCACGTACCCTCGTCTACTCGGTCAACGCCACCGACGCGAAGGGCAAGGACGTTCACCCGGTGGCCCAGCGCATCGTCGCGGCCGCACTCCGCTGAGCCCGCGTGCCGGGCGACGAACGAACAGGGGCCCGAGGGCATCATCAAGGCGATGCGGCTGGCGGACCCCGGCCCGCGCTTCAGGTGCGCGGCACCGACGGCGCCTGGTGGTACAGCGACCTCGTGAAGCACGAGGCGCCGCTCGCCGGTCCCGGCGCTCACAACCCCGCCAGCGCGTTCCACCGCTTCGCGAACTCCGTGCGCTCCTTCGACGTGATGTCGCGTGCGATGGCGAGCCGTTCGCGCATCGCGTCGTCCGGGAAGATCAGCGGGTCCTCGGCGAGGGCGGCGAGTTCCTTGTCCTTGGAAGAGGCGAGGATGTCGCGGGCCGCGGGGACGGGGCAGACGTAGTTGACCCAGGCGGCGAGCTCCGCGGCGACCTCGGGCTCGTAGTAGTGGTCGATGAGCCGCTCGGCGTTCCGCTTGTGGCGGGCCAGGTTGGGGATCATCAGGGACTCGGCCCACAGCTCCGCGCCCTCCTCGGGGACGACGAACTCGATGTCCGGGTCGTCCGCCTGGAGCTGGATGACGTCGCCGCTGTAGGCCTGGCAGGCCAGGACGTCGCCGCTGGAGAGGTCCTTGATGTAGTCGTTGCCGGTGAAGCGGCGGATGTGGTGGCTGTCCACCATCTTCTCGACCTTGTCGCACATCCGGTGGAAGTCGTCGGCCGTCCACTTCCTGATGTCGACGCCGTCGCCCTGGAGCAGCAGCGCGAATGCCTCGTCGAGGCCGGAGAGGAGGGTGACCCGGCCCTTGAGGTCGTCCGCCCACAGGTCGGAGACCTGTTTGATCTCCCGGCCGACCTTCCGCTTGTTGTACGCGATGCCGGTGATGCCCGACTGCCAGGGGACGGTGTACTTCCGGCCCGGGTCGAAGTGCGGGGAACGGAGGAGAGGGTCCAGGTACTTCGTGACGTTGGGCTGCGCGGCCCGGTCCATCTCCTGCACCCAGCCGAGCCGTACGAAGCGTGCGCACATCCAGTCGCTGATGACGATGAGGTCGCGGCCGGTCTCCTGGTGGTTCATCAGGGACGGGCTGATCTTGCCGAAGAACTCGTCGTTGTCGTTGATCTCCTCCGTGTAGCGGACGTCTATCCCCGTCCGCTTCTCGAAGGCGTCCAGCGAGGGGCGCTTCGTCTTGTCCTTGTCGTCGGTGTCTATGTAGAGCGGCCAGTTGGCGAAGGCCAGCTTCTTGTCCTGGCGAGAGCGGTCGTGCGCGGCCCGCTCCCCCGGCTCGATGTACGCGGCGGGCACCCCGCACCCCGCGAGCACGCCGGCGGCCGCACCGCCGCCCAGGGCGCGCAGCAGGGAACGGCGGTGCATCGGACGGGACGCCGGACGGGCTGAGGAGGCTCTGGGGTTCGCTCGCACCCCGGCAGCATGCGCCTTCGCGCGCGGGCGCGGCAATGGACGCAGCGTCGAGCCCCACGGCGTGGAGCCGACACCTTGTCGATCAGCCGGGGCACGTCACGCGGGGCCCAGCCAGGCCGCCAGGTCGCCCGCGGTGACCCGCTCCAGGGGCGCGGCGTCGACCGGCCCCGGGTACAGGCGGTACGCCGTGCCGGAGGCGGCGTCCGCCGCGCCGGGCAGGTCGCCGTGCAGCAGCGCGAGCAGGGCGGCGCGGCCCGTCAACTCCGGCTCGGCGCACAGGGAGTCCGGCTCCCAGCCGTCCCGTACGCGCAGCGCGAAGTCGGCGCGCGGCTCGTCCGCGGCGCGGCGGTAGCCCCACAGGACGTGGCCGCGGCCGCGCACGTACACGTCGCCGTCGGTGCGGGCCGCCGCCGTCCAGCAGGCGAGGTCCCACAGGGTGGCACGGCCGCAGGGCTGGAAGGTGTCGAGCAGGTCGTTGCCCATGCGGCCGATCTGCTTGCGGTAGCGCCACACGTCGTGGCCGGCGCCCGTGGTGGCGAGGGTGACATCCGCCCACCAGGCGCGCCGCGTCCGGAGGTCGACGATCATCGGCACGCGCAGCTTCGCGTCGCCCCCGAGGTCGAAGCGCTGCCGCACGGTCCGCGGGTCGTACACGGCCCGTTCCTTGCCCTCCACCGCCATGAACCCCGCGAAGGCGTCGGGCAGTTCGTCGAAGGGCACGTCGTTGTACGAGAGGACCGCGGGCACGACGAACCGCACCCCGGTGCTCGCGAGCCGCGGCAGGTCGAGGTCCAGGTACTCGGTGGCGCCGTGCGGTGCGGGCGCGGAGGTCAGGTCGCCGGAGTGCCGGGCGGCGCCGCCCGCGTGCTCCAGCTGCGTGTAGTCGCAGAGGCCGACGAAGCGCCACTGGTCGTCGTAGAGCGCGACGGACAGGTCGAGGTCGACGCGCGTGCCCTTGGGCTGGGTCCAGTGCAGGAAGAGCCGCACGGTCTCGCTGTCCGCGGGCATGGGCAGGGAGCTGCCGCGCGGCACGGCGACGAGCGAGGCGGCGGACGCGCGCTCGGCGAACGGCACGGGCAGGTCGGCGAGCGCGGCGTCCAGGACGGCCACGTCGTACCGCTCCCCCTCGCGCGCGGCGAGGCGCCGGACGGCCTCCGCCTCGATGAGCTCGCCGGCGCGGCCCGCGACGCGCGAGGGCAGCGGCGGCCGGTGGTCCTCGACGGCGTACGCCTTGGTGACGCGTCCGCGCGGGAAGAAGACGCGGCGGTGTCCCGGCACGGTACGGATCTTCATGCGGCCGTACGCGCCGAGCAGCGGTCCGGGGCCGGAGCGCGGCAGGGCGTCGGCGAGCGCGTCGCCCACCGTGTCGGGGAGGGTCGTGGAGCCCGAACGGGCGAGCAGCAGGTCGAGCCGGCGCAGGAGCTCACCGGGGCGCTCGCGCAGGAGGCGCACCGCCGCTTCGACGTCCCAGTGGGCGAGGGCCTCTTCGACGCGCCCCTGCCAGGTGACGACGCGCAGCCGGTCGCCGGTGAGGCGCACGGCGTCGTGCCGGGCGGCCTCGGCGAGCAGCACCTCGCCGAGCGCGCCGTCGCGCACGCGGGTCCCGCGCAGGGCGGCGAAGGCGAGCGCCACGCGCGCGTGCCGGTGGGCCTGCTCGAAGGGGTGCAGTATTTCGCCGACCCGCTGCCACGCGCGCGGGTGGCGGGCCATGTCCTCGGCGAGGCGCCGGAAGTCGAACCCGTCGAGCAGGGCGAGGAGTTCCCGGCGCACGGGACGCGGCAGGGAGCGCAGGCGCGGGAGTTCGAGCAGGTCGGGGTCGCCCCCGGAACGTACGACGAGCAGGCGCAGCACGTCGGTGGCCGTGTCGGCGTACCGCGCGACCAGGGGGCGCGCGTCGGGGATGTCGAGCAGCGGCGCGAGGGCGAGGGCCTTGCTCTCGCGCAGCGGGATGGCGGCCGGGAGCCAGTCCGCGGCGGCGGCCGGGTCCAGGCGGCCCAGGAGCAGGACGAGGTCGTCGTGGTCCTGCGGGTCAAGGGGTGTGCGGCGGGCGAGCAGCGCGGTGAGCTCGGCGGCGGCGTCGCCGGGGGCGCCGAGGCGCAGGGCTCGCAGGACAGGGCCGCCGTCACCGCCGAGACCGGCACCGGTGTCGAGCCAGGGGTCGGTGGGGCCCTCGGTCTCGTAGCGCTTCTCGCAGATCGGGCAGGTGTACCACTCGCAGCACTGGTCGCAGCAGTACCAGATGTCCCTCTTGTCGCCGAGGCAGGTGTCGCACAGCAGGTGGGCGCAGGGGTCGAGCGCGCGCACGCGTGCCTTGGTGCCCGCGCAGTTCATACAGGGCTGGTGCGGCTGGGCCGCGAGGTACCGGGCGACGACGGTGGTGTAGCGGTCGTACACGGGCTGGTAGGCGGTCTCGGCGGGGAACCGCGCGAACAGCGGCGCGTGGCGCCGGTCGGAGCCCATCAGCGCGTCGACGTCGGCGAGCAGCGCGCGCCCGGTCGCGGCGAGGTCGTCCACGGAGAGCGCGGTCAGGGCGCGGCGCAGCGGGGCGGTCAGCAGGTGCCCGCGGTCGGCGAGTTCGGCTTCGAGGACGACGACCGCGGCGTCGGTCACCGCGGAGCGTCCGGCGCCCTCGGGGACGTACACACTCTGCCGGCGGCGCAGCAGCAGCCCGGCGAGGTCATCGGTCGTCGTCATCAGGTCCCACCCCCGTGGTGCAGAGAAAAGCGGGGGCGGGGAGTGGGTGCGCTACGAATCTTTTTGCATAAGAAGAAAGAAGGAAGCACACCGCGGAGCCGCCCCCGCGTACCCAACGGTACGCGGGGGCGGTGGGGCCCGGCATCTCAATTAGCCCAGGCCAAAGAGGTACTAGCCCTCGATCGAGGTCATCACGTGCTTGATGCGCGTGTAGTCGTCGAAGCCGTACGCCGAGAGGTCCTTGCCGTAGCCCGACTTCTTGAAGCCGCCGTGCGGCATCTCGGCGACGAGCGGAATGTGCGTGTTGATCCAGACGCAGCCGAAGTCGAGGACCTTGGACATGCGCATCGCGCGCGCGTGGTCCTTCGTCCAGACGGAGGAGGCGAGCGCGTACTCGACGCCGTTCGCGTACTCGACGGCCTGCGCCTCGTCCGTGAAGGACTGGACGGTGATGACCGGGCCGAAGACCTCGTTCTGGATGATCTCGTCGTCCTGCTTGAGGCCGGAGACGACGGTCGGCGCGAAGAAGTAGCCCTTCTCGCCGACCCGCTGGCCACCGGCCTCCACGCGCGCGTGCGCGGGCAGCCGCTCGATGAAGCCGGAGACCTGCTTCAGCTGGTTGGCGTTGTTGAGCGGGCCGTAGAGCACGTCCTCGTCGTCCGGCTGGCCGGTCTTCGTGTCGGCGGCGGCCTTGGCGAGCGCCGTCACGAACTCGTCGTGGATGGACTCGTGGACGAGCACGCGCGTGGCGGCCGTGCAGTCCTGGCCCGCGTTGAAGAAGCCCGCCATCGAGATGTCCTCGACGGCCTTGGCGATGTCGGTGTCCTCGAAGACCACGACGGGCGCCTTGCCGCCGAGCTCCAGGTGGACCCGCTTGAGGTCCTTGGACGCGGACTCGGCGACCTGCATGCCGGCGCGCACGGAGCCGGTGATGGAGGCCATCGCCGGGGTCTTGTGCTCGACCATCAGGCGGCCGGTGTCGCGGTCGCCCGTCACGACGTTGAAGACGCCGGGCGGCACGATGGAGCCGATGATCTCGGCCATCAGGACGGTCGACGCGGGGGTGGTGTCGGACGGCTTCAGGACGACCGTGTTGCCGGCCGCGAGCGCCGGGGCGAACTTCCACACGCCCATCATCATCGGGTAGTTCCACGGCGCGACCTGCGCGCAGACACCGATCGGCTCGCGGCGGATGATGGAGGTCAGACCCTCCATGTACTCGCCCGCGGCGCGCCCCTCCAGCATCCGGGCCGCGCCCGCGAAGAAGCGGATCTGGTCGACCATGGGCGGGATCTCCTCGGACCGGGTGAGTCCGATCGGCTTGCCCGTGTTCTCGACCTCGGCCGCGATGAGTTCCTCGGCCCGCTCCTCGAACGCGTCCGCGATCTTGAGCAGGGCCTTCTGCCGCTCGGCGGGCGTCAGGTCCCGCCAGGCGGGGAACGCGTCGGCGGCGGCCTTCATGGCGGCGTCGACGTCGGCCTGGCCCGAGAGCGGCGCGGTGGCGTACGCCTCGCCGGTCGCCGGATTGATGACCTCGGTGGTCCGTCCGTCGGCCGCGTCCCGGAATTCTCCGTTGATGTAGTTGCGCAGACGGCGCAGCTCGGTGGTCACTTCCGCGGCCCTCCAAGTCAGATGTCCAGTGGATGAGACACCCACCCTAGTCGCTGTACCGACGCTTTCAACATACCCAGCGGCCCAGAACTGCGGAATCCGTGAGGATCGGAGTCGCAGACAACGAATTTCATCGATCTGGCCTTGCGGAAGTGACGAGACGTCGTGCACAGTGAGGTCGTGGCAAGTCGCAGCGCAGACCCCAGCAGCCCTCGCGGCTCACGCACCGGGAATCCGGGCGGGAGCGGCAGTGGGAACGGCACCCCGCCCGTGGACGCCGTCTCTCTGGCGATCATCGAACAGCTCCAGGAGGACGGACGCCGTCCGTACGCCGCCATCGGCAAGGCCGTGGGCCTCTCCGAGGCGGCCGTGCGCCAGCGCGTCCAGAAGCTGCTCGACCAGGGCGTGATGCAGATCGTCGCCGTCACGGACCCGCTCACCGTGGGATTCCGCAGGCAGGCGATGGTCGGCATCGATGTCGAGGGCGATGTGGACCCGGTCGCGGACGCCGTGGCCGCCATGCCGGAGGCGGAGTACGTGGTGATGACCGCGGGCTCGCACGACCTCCTCGTGGAGATCGTCTGCGAAGACGACGACCACCTGCTCGAAGTCATCAACAAGCGCATCCGCGCCCTCCCCGGCGTGCGCTCCACCGAGAGCTTCGTCTACCTCAAGCTCAAGAAGCAGACCTATATGTGGGGAACCCGATAGCCGTGAGCAAGGACCTCAGCCAGACCGCCTACGACCACCTGTGGATGCACTTCACCCGCATGTCGTCGTACGAGAACGCGCCCGTTCCCACCATCGTGCGTGGCGAGGGCACCTACATCTACGACGACAAGGGCAAGAAGTACCTGGACGGCCTCTCCGGCCTCTTCGTCGTCAACGCGGGCCACGGCCGTCACGAGCTCGCCGAGACCGCCTACAAGCAGGCCCAGGAGCTGGCCTTCTTCCCCGTGTGGAGCTACGCCCACCCGAAGGCCGTCGAGCTCGCCGAGCGCCTCGCGAACTACGCGCCGGGCGACCTCAACAAGGTCTTCTTCACCACCGGTGGCGGCGAGGCCGTCGAGACCGCGTGGAAGCTGGCGAAGCAGTACCACAAGCTCACCGGCAACCACACGAAGTACAAGGTCATCTCGCGCGCGGTCGCCTACCACGGCACCCCGCAGGGCGCCCTGTCCATCACCGGCCTGCCGGCCCTGAAGGCCCCCTTCGAGCCGCTCGTACCTGGCGCGCACAAGGTGCCGAACACCAACATCTACCGCGCCCCGATCCACGGCGACGACCCCGAGGCCTTCGGCCGCTGGGCCGCCGACCAGATCGAGCAGGAGATCCTCTTCGAGGGCCCGGAGACGGTCGCCGCCGTCTTCCTGGAGCCGGTGCAGAACGCGGGCGGCTGCTTCCCGCCCCCGCCCGGCTACTTCCAGCGCGTGCGCGAGATCTGCGACAAGTACGACGTGCTGCTCGTCTCCGACGAGGTCATCTGCGCCTTCGGCCGTCTCGGCACGATGTTCGCCTGCGACAAGTTCGGTTACGTACCGGACATGATCACCTGCGCCAAGGGCATGACCTCGGGCTACTCCCCGATCGGCGCCTGCATCATCTCCGACAAGCTCGCCGAGCCGTTCTACAAGGGCGACAACACCTTCCTGCACGGCTACACCTTCGGCGGCCACCCCGTGTCGGCCGCGGTCGGCATCGCCAACCTCGACATCTTCGAGAAGGAGGGTCTGAACCAACACGTCCTCGACAACGAGGACGCGTTCCACCAGACCCTGAGCAAGCTGCTCGACCTGCCGATCGTCGGCGACGTCCGCGGCAACGGCTTCTTCTACGGCATCGAGCTGGTGAAGGACAAGGCCACCAAGGAGACGTTCAACGACGAGGAGACCGAGCGCGTCCTGTACGGCTTCCTCTCCAAGGCGCTGTACGACAACGGCCTGTACTGCCGTGCCGACGACCGCGGCGACCCGGTCGTCCAGCTCGCCCCGCCGCTGATCTCCACGCAGGAGACCTTCGACGAGATCGAGGGCATCCTGCGCCAGGTCCTCACGGAGGCGTGGACGAAGCTCTGACCGGCCGTCAGGCCCGTCGTATGATCGAGTGATCAACACCGGCCCCGGGGGCACCCGTTCGAGTGAGAACGGGCGCCCCCGGGCCGCGTCCTTTCCGGGCAAGTCCACCGGAATCCCTAGCGTGCCCAGTGACCGATCGGCCCCGCCTTCGTTCCCCCGTACGGGGGAGGCAAACTGATCTGAACCGAGGTGTACGCCATGGTGGCCCCGCCGGACAACGACGTGCTGTGGGCACGCGCACTGCACGTCACACACAACGGCTCCCCCGCCCTCACCGGCGTCTCGCTCGGTGTCCGCGAGGGCGAGATCCTCGCCGTCAACGGCCCGCGCGGCTGCGGTAAAACGACACTTCTGCGGTGTCTGTCCGGGCAGCTGCTTCCCCAGCAGGGCGAAGTGTGGTTCAACAGCACCCCCGTCCACACGATGCGCCCCCTCGTGCGGGAACGGCTGCGCCGCGACCGCTTCGGCTGGATCGACCCCGCGCCGCGCCTCGTCCCCGAACTCACCGCCTGGGAGAACGTCGCCCTGCCGATGATGCTGCGCGGCACCTCCCGGCGGGTCGCCAAGTCCACCGCCCACGAGTGGCTGGACCGCCTCGACATCGGCGCGTGCGCCCGTAAGCGCCCGCACGCCCTGCTGCAGGCCGAGCGGCAGCGCGTCGCCATCGCCCGCGCCCTGGTCACCACGCCGTCCGTGCTCTTCGCCGACGAGCCGACCGCTCCCCTGCACCGCGCCGACCGCGCGCACGCGCTGCGCACCCTGACGACGGCGGCCCGCTCGCACGGCATCACCGTCGTCCTCGCCACGCACGACGCGGAGGTCGCCGCCCTCGCGGACCGGACCGTCACGCTGCTCGACGGCCGACGTGTGCACACGGTGCATCTGCCGGCTGCGGAGGGGGTGGCGGCCGAGGGGGCGGGGGCGGGTTCCGGATCGGGTCCGGGTTCGGGTTCCGGATCGGGTTCGGGTTCGGGTTCGTCCGCAGCTCCGGTCGAGGTGAGCACGTCGCACACGGTGGATGCGCCCAGCACACCGAGCACACCGAGCACACCGAGCACTCCGAGCACGGAGGCGCCGGTCGGCTCGTCCCCTACCGTCAGCACCGCAAGCACCGCCAGTACCGCGCGCACCACGAGCATCACGAGCGCCCCCGGGGCCACCGGCGCGGTCAGCGCCTCCTCCGTCGTCAACGCGGAAGGCCGGGCCGCGTGCTCGCTCTCCGTCTAGCCCGCGGCGCGCACCCGCTCGTCCAGCTGCGCCGCCTCCTCGTCGCCGCCGCGTCCGCAGGCACCGGCTTCCTGCTGCTGTGCACGCTGGCGTACGCGCTGGAGCACCCCGGCGCCGGAGCCGTGCTGCGTCTCGCGTGGTGCCTCGCCCCCATCACCGCCACCGCGTACTTCGCCGTCGCCGTGGCCCGTACCGACCCCGGCACCCGGCCGCGCAGCGGACTCTCCGCGGTGGGCCTCGGCCCCATCCGCCTCATGGTGCTCGCCACGATCTCCACGGCCGTGGCCTGCGTGCTCGGCTCCATGGTGGCGCTGCTCTTCTTCCTGCACCTGCGCGGCGACGTCTCGGGGCTGCCCTTCGACGGGGCCGCCGCCGAACTGCTCGCCGCCGAACGGCCCCTGCCGCTCGCCGGGACGCTCACCCTGCTCGCCGTGGTCCCGATCACCGCGTCGGCCGCCAGCGCCCTCGCACTGCGGCCGCGCCCCGTGAAGACCACGGGGAAGGCCGGCGGGAAGGCCACGGGGGAGGCCACCGGCAAGGAACCCGGCTCCGAGCCCGTGGGGGACACCGACCCGGACGCCCCGGCCCCACCGCCGAGCGGCCTCCCCTGGGGTGTGGCGCTCCTCGCGGCGGGCCTCGCCGTGGAGACGTACGCGAGCGGCTCCGGCGGCGGTCCCGGCTCCGGCGTCCCCATGCCGGGCGTCGGCGCCGACGGCAACCCGGTGGGCGTGCTCGCGGGATGGGCGCTGACCGCGCTCGGCCTCATGCTCGCCGGCCCGGGCCTCACCCACCTCTGCGGACGGCTCCTCCAGGCGGTGCGGCCCGGCGCGATGCGCCTGCTCGCCGGGCGCGTCCTCCAGGCGGAGGCGCGGCTCATCGGGCGGCCGCTCGGTGTGCTGTGCGCGGTGGCCTCGGCCGCGTACGCCTCGATCGTGCTCTACGCGGGACCGCGCCCCGAGGCGGGCCCGCTCACCGCGCTCGGCGGGCTGCTCGTCGCGGGGTGCGCCGTCCTGACGCTGGCCACGGCCGCCGTCGAGGCCAGGCAGGCCCGCTCGGAGACGACGGCCGCGCTGCTGCGGCTAGGGGCGCCCGCGACGGTGCTGCGCGGTTCGGCGGTGCTCCGCGCGGGCGCGCTTTTCGCGGTGTTCGGGCCGCTGACCTGGCTCGTCGCCGAGCTGGCCGCGCTGCCGCTGGCGCGCTGAGGGCCCCTTTCGCGGGGCTCGAAGGCTCACTCGAAAACTCGTGGGAAAAAAGTTCGCGGCGGACGATGAGTTCCGCGTCGAACGGATGTCTAACCCCCCGTAAGGCACACGCACTCACTGGGAGAGACACTCATGTACCAGCAGATGATCTTCGTGAACCTGGCCGTGTCCGACGTCGCCGCGTCGAAGAAGTTCTTCACCGAGCTCGGCTACACGATCAACCCGCAGTTCTCGACCGACGACTGCGCGTCCGTGGTCATCAGCGACACCATCGTCGCGATGATGCTGAGCAAGGAGCACTACGCGAACTTCACGCAGAAGGAGATCGCGGACTCCACGAAGACCAGCGAGACGCTGATCTGTCTGAGCGCCGAGAGCCGCGAGAAGGTCGACGAGCTCGTCGACAAGGCGATCGCCGCAGGCGGCACGCCCGGCAAGGTCCAGGACTACGGCACGATGTACGGCCGCGGCTTCGACGACCTGGACGGCCACACCTGGGAGATCATGTGGATGGACCCCTCCGAGGTCCAGGGCTGACCGAGCCCCCCGGTGGGTGCCCTGCTTAGCATGGGCGGATGCAGCCGACTCCCGAACGCGCGTCCGCCCCGCAACTCCCCGGCGAGGAGCGTGAGATCGACCGAGGGCTCGACCGCGAGATCGAGACCCTCGCCGAGTTCGACGAGGTCCTCGGCCGCGGGGCCCTCGCGGGCTGCCGCGTCCAGGCCATAGACCTGACGGAGCGCACCTCCGCGCTCCTCGCGGCCGACGTGGCGGGCGCCGTCTTCCTCGGCTGCCCGATGCGGGAGGACGCGGCGGCGAAGGTGCGGGCCGGTGGCGCGCTGGTCTTCCCGCCGGTCCCCGGTCTGCCGTTCAATCCGTACCGCGGGCTGCTGTACTCCCCCGACGACCTGTTCGCGGGCCTCGCCGACGGTGGGTACGAGGCGACGCCGGACGCCCACGCGTACCACTGGTTCCAGCGGACCAAGGCCGACGGTGACGTCCTCTCGTCGATGCTGCGCGCGATCCACGACGACTCCATCTCCGACGCCCTGGACGAACTCCTCGCCGGCGCCCGCGTGGTGGGCGTCATGGGCGGCCACGCGATGGCCCGCGGCACGGAGTCCTACGCGGGAGCGGCGCGGCTCGGCCGCGCGCTGGCCCGCGCGGGCTTCACGGTCGCGACGGGCGGCGGCCCCGGCGCGATGGAGGCGGCGAACCTCGGCGCCTACACGGCCCCCCTCGACGACGCGGCGCTGGACGAGGCCCTCGAACTCCTCGCCAAGGCCCCCTCGTTCACGCCGTCGGTCACCGAGTGGGCGCGGGCGGCCTTCGCGGTCCGCGAGCGCTGGCCCGACGGCGGCGCCTCGGTGGGCATCCCGACCTGGTTCTACGGCCACGAGCCGCCGAACGCGTTCGCCTCCCACCTGGCCAAGTACTTCGCCAACGCCACCCGCGAGGACGGCCTGCTCGCCCGCTCGAACGCGGGCGTCGTCTTCCTCCCGGGCGCCGCCGGCACGGTCCAGGAGGTCTTCGACAACGCCACCCCCAACTACTACGAGTCGCGCGGCGAACCCACCCCCATGGTCCTCGTCGACCGCGCCCACTGGACGGAACACCTGCCGGTATGGCCCCTGCTCCAGTCGCTTGCGCAGGGCAGGCCGATGGAGTCACGCATCGCCCTGGTGGACCGGGTGGACGAGGCCCCGGCCGCACTGCGGCGCCTGGGGGCGGCGATCACGCCTGCCGCCCGGCCCTGATCGCCGTCACACGAACGACGCCCGCTCCAGCCAGAAGTCGAGCAGCGCCCGCTCGCCCAGGACCTCCACATGTCCGCCGTCCAGCGGCCGCCGGCGGTAGAAGGCGAGCAGCACCTCCGTGAGCGGGCCGCGTAGCGCGACCGTCGCCTTCGCGTGGCCGCGCCGCCAGGTGAAGCCCTCGTCGCCGAACTCGATGAGCCACTCGGCGTCGAGACCCTCGGGGGCGTCGGTCGCGTGCAGGTGGATGCTGCGTCCCGCGCCCTTGAGCTCCGCCGCGTCGTCCTCCGGATCGGTGCGCTGCGCGAGCGCGACGAGGTCCAGCCATTCGTCGATCGCGTCGGCGGCGACGTCCGGCTCGACCTCGTACGCGACACCGGCGGCGATGGCCGCGTCCGCGCGGTGGATCACCAGCTCGTGCGTCATGCGCCGGGCCCAGAACCCGGCGCGGTGGTCACCGGACCACGACCACACGGGGGCCTCGGCGCCCGCGGCTCGGAAGGTGCTCGCGCCGAGCTCGGCGGTACGGGCCAGCCAGGCGTCGAGGGCGACCGGGTCGTCGGTCTCCGGACCGCCGAGCTCCGGGATGTCCTCCTCCGGAATGTCCTTCTCGGCCCGGGTCGCGACCAGGCGCTCGCTCCAGCGCACCGCGCCGCCCGTGTGCCGCACGAGCTGGGCCAGTGTCCAGTCGGGGCAGGTCGGCACGGTGACCGAGAGGTCCGCGCCGGTCAGCGTGGTCCTCAAGAGGTCGATCTGCCGGGCGACTTCGTCGCAGTACCGCTCGTGGCTGAGTGTCGTCATGGCCGAACAGTAGATCGACACCGCAGGGGCGGCACCTGCATTTCCTCTGGGGCCCCGGGCTCCCCGCTCCTGACTCCCGGCCTCTCAGCCGAGCACCACCACGTCCTCCGCGTCGAACGCGACTCCCACGGTCTCCCCCACCTCCGGCGCCCGGCGCAGCGCGCACGCCGCCTCCAGGCGTGACCCTTCCTTCGGCTGGAGATGCACGGCAACGTGGGTGCCGCGGAAGGTGCGCGCCGTCACCGCGCACGGCAGCCCCTCGGCGGCGGGGACGAGCCGCACTCCTGCGGGCCGCACCAGGACCTTCCGCTGCCCGGCCGGGGCGCCCTCGGGGACCGGGATCTTGCCCCACACCGTGTCGGCGGCCCCGCCCGCCACCACGCCCCGGACGATGTTGTCGAAACCGAGGAAACGCGCCACGAACTCGTCCGCCGGGTGCCGCCACACCTCAAGGGGCGTGCCGGACTGGGCGATCCGCCCGTCCCGCATGACGACGACGCGGTCGGCGAGCGCGAAGGCCTCGCCCTGGTCGTGCGTGACGGCGAGCACGGTCGTGCCCAACTCGTCGAAGAGCTCCCGGAGTTCGACGACGAGGCGCTCCCGCAGCGAGCGGTCGAGCTGCCCGAGCGGCTCGTCGAGCATGAGCAGGCTCGGGCGGGGCGCGAGCGCACGCGCCAGCGCGACCCGCTGCTGCTCGCCGCCGGACAGCGAGGCCACCGCGCGCCGCTGCGCCTTCGGCAGGCCGACGAGGTCCAGCAACTCGGCGACGCGGTCGGCCTGTTCACCGCGCGAGGCGCCGTGCATCCGCAGCCCGAAGGCCACGTTGCCCGCCACGTCGCGCTGCGGGAAGAGCTGGTGGTCCTGGAACATCAGGCCGACGCCCCGCTTGTGCGCGGGCACCCCGCGCTGGTCGCGTCCGCCGAGCAGCACCTGCCCCGCGTCGAGCCCCTGCAGCCCGGCCACCGCCCGCAGCAGCGTCGACTTGCCGCTGCCGCTCGGCCCGAGCACGCAGACGATCTCGTGCTCACCGACGTCGAGGTCGACGGCGTCGAGCACCGCACGCGCCCCGAAACGGACCGTCGCACCCCGCAAGCTCAGCAAGGCGTTCGTCATCAGAAGTCCCCCGTGGTCCGCTCGGTCCGAACGCGTTCCAGGAGCAGCAGAGACACCGCGCACACCACCATGAGGATCGTCGAGAGGGCCATCGCCTGCCCGTAGTTGAGGTCACCGGCCCGGCCGAGCAGCCGCGCCACGGCGACCGGCAGCGTCGGGTTGTCGGGCCGCGCGATGAAGACGGTCGCCCCGAACTCGCCGAGCGACACGGCGAAGGCGAACCCCGCGGCGATCAGCAGCGCCCGCCGCACCATCGGCAGGTCCACCTCCCGCCAGGCCCGCAGCGGCGAAGCCCCGAGCACGGCCGCCGCCTCGCGGAGCCGTCCGTCCACCGCCCGCAGGACGGGCAGCATGGTGCGTACGACGAAGGGCACGCCGACCAGCGCCTGGGCGAGCGGCACCAGGATCCAGGACGACCGCAGGTCCAGCGGCGGCTCGTCGAGGGTGATCAGGAAGCCGAAGCCGACGGTCACCGCCGACACCCCGAGCGGCAGCATCAGCAGCGCGTCGAAGCCGCGGACGAGACGGCCCGCACGGCGGGTGAGCGCGGCGGCGGCGAGTCCGCCGATGACGACGGCGATGGCCGTGGCCACGACCGCGTACCGCAGCGAGTTCCAGACCGCCTCGATCGGCGGCACGAGGAAGGCGCCGCCGTCCGCCGAGGTCAGCTCCTTGTAGTAGGTGATCCCGAAGCCGTCGGGACCGTCGAACGAGCGCTGGACCAGGACCACGAGCGGCAGCAGTATCAGCAGGGCGACCGTCGCCATGACGAGGCCGAGCAGCGTCCACTGCCCGGCGCCGCGCGGCCTGCGCGCCACCGCCGATGCGTCGACGAGCCGCAGCGCGCTCTCGCGCCGCCGCGCCGTCCACGCGTGGACGGCGAGGATCAGCCCGACCGCGGCGAACTGCACGAGGGTCAGGACCGCGGCCGTGGGCAGGTCGAGCAGTTGCGCGGTCTGCCGGTAGACCTCCACTTCGAGCGTGGAGTACGCGGGTCCGCCGAGGATCTGCACGATGCCGAAGGAGGTGAAGGTGAAGAGGAAGACCATGAGCGCGGCGGCGGCCACCGCCGGGCCGAGCGCCGGCAGCGTCACGGTCCGCCAGGCCGTCCAGCGCGATGCGCCGAGCATCCGCGCGGCCTCCTCCTGCCGCGGGTCGAGCTGCGACCAGAGCCCGCCGACGGTCCGTACGACGACCGCGTAGTTGAAGAAGACGTGGGCGAGCAGGATCGCCCAGACGGTGGTGTCGAGGCGTACGCCCCACAGCTCGTCGAAGAGCCCGCCCCGCCCGATCAGCGCGAGGAAGGCCGTCCCGACGACGACGGTCGGCAGCACGAACGGCACGGTGACGACGGCCCGCAGCAGCCCCTTGCCGGGGAAGTCGAAGCGCGCGAAGACATACGCGCCGGGGAGCGCGATCAGCAGCGTGAGCGCGGTCGACGCGAGCGCCTGCCAGGTGGTGAACCAGAGCACGTGCCGGATGTCGGACTGCCCGAGCACGTCCGTGATCCGCCCGAACTGCCAGGCGCCGTCGACGTGCAGCCCGCGGGCGACGATCGCCGAGACCGGGTAGGCGAAGAAGAGCGCGAAGAACGCGACGGGCAGGGCCAGCAGGCCGAGCCGTGCCGCGTTTCCGCGCGAGCGCCCCTTCACGGGGCGCCCCTTCACTTCAGTACGAGCGAGGTCCACGACTTGATCCACGGCTCGCGGTTGTCGGCGATCTTCTTCGGGTCCATGGTCTGCGGCTTGTCGACGGTCACGCCGTGCTCCGTGAACAGCTCGGGCAGCTCGGTGCCCTCACGCACCGGGTTCACGAACATGTTCAACGGCATGTCCTCCTGGAACTCCTTGCCCGCGAGGAAGTCGAGGAGCGCCTTGCCGCCCTTCTCGTTCTTCGCGCCGCTCAGCAGGCCCGCGTACTCGACCTGGCGGAAGCAGGTGCCGGTCGCGACGCCGGTCGGCGCCTGCTTCGGCCGCGGCTCGCCGTAGAGCACCTCGACGGGCGGCGAGGAGGCGTAGGAGACGACGAGCGGCCGGTCACCCTTGGCCTTCTTGCCACCGGCGGACCCGGAGAACTCCTCGTTGTAGGCCTGCTCCCAGCCGTCGACGACCTTCACGCCGTTGGCCCTGAGCTCCTTCCAGTAGCTCTCCCAGCCCTTGTCGCCGTACTTCGCGGCGGTGCCGAGCAGGAAGCCGAGCCCGGGCGAGGAGGTCGAGGCGTTCTCGGTGACCAGCAGGTTCTTGTACTGCGGCTTGAGCAGGTCGTCGAAGGACTTCGGCGGCGCCAGCTTCTTGTCGGCGAAGTACTTCTTGTCGTAGTTCACGCAGATGTCGCCGCTGTCGACGGGCGTCACCCGGTGCTTGTCCTGGTCGACCCGGAACTCCGGCTTGATCTTCTCCGCGCCCTTGGCCTCGTACGACTGGAAGAGCCCGTTGTCGAGCGCCCGCGAGAGGAGGGTGTTGTCGACGCCGAAGAAGACGTCGCCCTGCGGGTTGTCCTTGGAGAGGATCGCCTTGTTCACGGCGGCGCCCGCGTCACCGTCCTTGAGGACCTTGACCTTGTACCCGGACCGCTTCTCGAAGTCCTTCAGTACGTCCTTGGAGACGTTGAAGGAGTCGTGGCTGACGAGCGTCACGCTCTTGGAGTCGGATCCTCCGGAACCGCTGTCGGAGCCGCCGCACGCGGAGACCGCGACGAGCCCGACGCCCACCGCCACGGCGGTGAACGAAACCTTCTTGGTGGTGCCCCTGGTGCTCACTGGATTTCCTCCTGGGTGACCAGGAAGAGACGCGGCCCTGCCCGCGGGCCGGTGGCACGCGGGCAGGGCGCTACAGCTTGAGTGATGCCCGAACTTCCTACCCAGAATGACCTGGGCGAGGTTCAGAGGGTCTGCGGCCCACCTGTCCAAGGTGCCGCACTCTCAGCGCTGTGGCGCTCCCCTGTCGGAATATGCAGATGTGTGCACGCCCTCCTACGAGGGAGTACGCCCGTCAGACTACCTCTCGGCCGCGGCGAGCTGGCCGCACGCTCCGTCGATCTCCTGACCCCGGGTGTCCCGAATCGTGACCGGCACACCATGGGCGGCGATGGCCTCCACGAACGCCTTCTCGTCCTCGGGCCGCGACGCCGTCCACTTGGAGCCCGGCGTCGGGTTCAGCGGAATCAGGTTCACGTGGACCGGCTTGCCCTTGAGCAGCCGGCCGAGCCGGTCACCGCGCCATGCCTGGTCGTTGATGTCCCGGATCAGCGCGTACTCGATGGAGAGGCGACGGCCGGACTTCGCGGCGTACTCCCAGCCCGCGTCGAGGACCTCCCGCACCTTCCACCGCGTGTTGACGGGCACGAGGGTGTCGCGCAGCTCGTCGTCCGGCGCGTGCAGCGAGATCGCGAGGCGGCACTTGAAGCCCTCGTCCGAGAACCGGTGGATGGCGGGCACGAGCCCCACCGTCGACACCGTGATGCCGCGCTGCGAGAGCCCGAGACCGTCCGGCTCCGGGTCGGTGAGGCGGCGGATGGCGCCGGTCACGCGCTTGTAGTTGGCGAGCGGCTCGCCCATGCCCATGAAGACGATGTTCGACAGCCTGGCGGGCCCGCCCGGAATCTCACCGTCGCGCAGCGCGCGCATGCCGTCCACGATCTGGTGCACGATCTCGCCCGTCGACAGGTTCCGGTCGAGGCCGGCCTGTCCGGTGGCGCAGAACGGGCAGTTCATGCCGCAGCCGGCCTGCGAGCTGATGCACATGGTGACCCGGTCCGGGTACCGCATCAGGACCGACTCGACGAGCGTCCCGTCGAAGAGCCGCCACAGCGTCTTGCGGGTCGTGTCGTCGTCACAGCTGATGTGCCGCACGACGGACATCAGGTCGGGAAGCAGCGCCTCGCGGAGCTTATCGCGCGCACCGGCGGGGATGTCGGTCCACTCGGCCGGGTCGTGCGCGTACCGCGCGAAGTAGTGCTGCGACAGCTGCTTGGCACGGAACGGCTTCTCGCCGATGGCGGCGACGGCTTCCTTGCGCTCGGCGGGCGTGAGGTCGGCGAGATGCCGCGGGGGCTTCTTGGCACCGCGGGGCGCGACGAAAGTGAGTTCTCCGGGTACAGGCATGGTCCTTCCAGTGTCGCAGACATACGACAAGGGGCTCGCCGCCCTGTGGACAACGAACCCCTCACGCACATCTACGCAGGTCAGCCCCGGTGTCACCCAGAGCCGACGAAGACCACGAGCAGCAGCCAGACCACCGGCGCCGTCGGCAGCAAGGAGTCCAGGCGGTCCATGATGCCGCCGTGGCCGGGCAGCAGCGTGCCCATGTCCTTGATGCCGAGGTCCCGCTTGATCATCGACTCGCCGAGGTCGCCGAGCGTGGCGCTCGCCGCGACCGCGAGGCCGATCAGGAGGCCCTGCCACCACGTCCCGCCGTCGATCAGGAACTCCATGCACAGCGCGCCCGCGGCCATCGCGAAGGTGACAGCGCCGACCAGGCCCTCGCGGGTCTTGCCGGGGCTGATGCGCGGCGCCAGCTTGTGCTTGCCGAAGCGCCAGCCGATCGCGTACGCACCGGTGTCGCTGACCACCGTCAGGAGCAGGAAGGTGAGCACCCGCTGCGGGCCGTCGTCCGCGGCCAGCATCAGCGCCACGAACGTGGCGAGGAAAGGCACGTAGAAGGCGGCGAAGACGCCCGCCGTGACGTCCTTCAGATAGCCGTCGGGCGGCTCTGTCATCCGCCAGACGAGCACGGCGAGCGCGGTGAGCGCCATCGCGACCCACGCGCCCTCGGGCCCGCGCACGTACCCGGCGACGACCATCGCCGCGCCGCCCACCGCGAGCGGCACGAGCGGCGCCTTGATGTCCTTGCGCTCCGCCAGGCGGGAGGTCAGCTCCCAGAGGCCCACCACGACGGCGACCGCTATGACACCGATGAAGACGGCCTTCACGATGAACAGCGACGCGACGATCACCGCGCCGAGGCCCACACCCACCCCTATGGCCGCCCCGAGATCCCGGCCCGCGCTCTTCTTCTGCGGTGCTGCCGGGGCGGGCTGCGGCTGTGGTGCGCTGGGCATGGGCTCCTGCGGAGGCTCGTCACGGAACAGGGGGCCGCCCATCCGAGTGGCCCCCCGGTCGTCGTCCTGGTCTCCGCCGTTCACGGGTACGTCGGGCACGATGGGCATGGGCTGCGTCTCAGACGGAAACAGCGCGTCCTGCGCATCGTACGCGGGACCTGGCGGGGTCGCCCCCTGACCAGGCCCCTGATCGGGCGGCCCCCAATACCCGGCTCTGGGCGGCGCCTCCCAGGAAGAGTCGTTCACGGATCGGTTTCCTGATTCCTCGGACTCGAGCCTCGACTCAGACTTCGAGCAGCTCGGCTTCCTTGTGCTTGAGCAGCTCGTCCACCTGGGTGGCGTACTTCGACGTGAGGTCGTCGAGGTCCTTCTCGGCACGACGGCCCTCGTCCTCACCGATGTCGCCGTCCTTGATCGCCTTGTCGAAGGCCTCCTTGGCCTTGCGACGGATCGACCGGATCGAGATCTTGGAGTCCTCGGCCTTGGTCTTGGCGACCTTGATGAACTCCTTGCGGCGGTCCTGGGTGAGCTCCGGGAAGGTCACCCGAATGATGTTGCCGTCGTTGCTCGGGTTGACGCCGAGGTCCGAGTCCCGGATCGCCTGCTCGATGTTGCGCAGCGCGGACTTGTCGAACGGCGTCACCACGGCCATCCGCGGCTCGGGCACCGAGAACGAGGCCAGCTGGTTGATCGGCGTCAGCGCGCCGTAGTAGTCAGCCACGATCTTGTTGAACATCGCCGGGTGCGCACGGCCGGTGCGGATCGCGGCGAAGTCCTCCTTGGCGACCACGACGGCCTTCTCCATCTTCTCCTCGGCCTCGAGGAGGGTCTCTTCGATCACCACTTGCTCCTGCGTGTCTTTGAGTGGCCCGGCTAGCACGGGGCGGCCGGCTGCGTCGCGTCTCTTTCCTGCACGGTGTCCGACCGGCAGGGCTTTGTCCATCCCTCTCAAGTGACGTCTCGCGTGCGTCGCTTGAGACTGGCCCAGGTCCCTCGGGTCAGGCCCGGTTTCCCTGGTCGCCCACGAGTGTGCCGATCTTCTCACCCTTGACGGCACGGGCGATATTGCCCTCGGAGAGCAGCTCGAAGACCAGGATGGGCAGCTTGTTGTCCCGGCACAGCGTGATCGCCGTCATGTCGGCGACCTTCAGGTCGGCCGTGATGACCTCGCCGTAGCCGAGGGAGTCGAACTTCACCGCGTCGGGGTTGGTCTTCGGGTCGGAGTCGTAGACCCCGTCCACGCCGTTCTTCCCCATGAGCAGCGCCTCGGCGTCGATCTCCAGGGCGCGCTGCGCGGCGGTCGTGTCGGTGGAGAAGTACGGCATGCCCATGCCCGCACCGAAGATGACCACACGGCCCTTCTCCAGGTGGCGCACGGCCCGCAGCGGGATGTACGGCTCCGCGACCTGCCCCATGGTGATGGCGGTCTGGACGCGGCAGTCGATGCCTTCCTTCTCCAGGAAGTCCTGCAGCGCGAGACAGTTCATGACGGTACCGAGCATGCCCATGTAGTCGGAGCGGGCCCGGTCCATGCCACGCTGCTGAAGCTCCGCGCCGCGGAAGAAGTTGCCGCCGCCGATGACGATGGCGATCTGGGCACCGTCACGGACGACGGCCGCGATCTCACGGGCGATGGCGTGCACCACGTCGGGGTCGACACCGAGGCCGCCCCCACCGGCGAACGCCTCGCCGGAGAGCTTCAGCAGGAAGCGTCCGGCGACTTTGCCGTCATCACTCTTCGAGTCGGCCTTGGTGGTCATGTGGTTCTCGCTTCTCTTACTAGGCACACATACGAAGAAGGCCACTGCCGGTGGGGTGTTGTTCGCATCCCATGCTCGGCAGTGGCCTCCTCGTCAGATCCTGCGGTCGTACGTCGCGCACGAGGACCGTGCGCGGGCGACCGCTGTCGACCCTAGCGGGGTCTACCGTCGATCGCGGTACGGACTCAGATGCCGACCTTGATGCGCGAGAAGCGCTTCAGGGTGACACCGGCCTCGGCGAGAACCTTCTCGACCGACTTCTTGTTGTCCAGCGCGTACGGCTGGCCGAGGAGGGTGGCCTCCTTGAAGAAGCCGTTGACGCGACCCTCGACGATCTTCGGGAGGGCGGCCTCGGGCTTGCCCTCGGCGCGGGTGGTCTCCTCGGCGACGCGGCGCTCGGTCTCGACGACCTCGGCCGGGACGTCCTCGCGGGAGAGGTACTTCGGCGCGAAGGCGGCGATGTGCTGGGCGATGCCCTTGGCGACGTCGGCGTCGGCCTTGTCCAGCTCGACGAGGACACCGATCTGCGGGGGCAGGTCGGGCATCGTGCGGTGCATGTACGCGGAGACGTAGGCGCCCGAGAACTGCGCGAAGCGGTCCAGGACGATCTTCTCGCCGAGGTTGGCGTTGGCCTCGTCGACGTACGCCTGGACGGTCTTGCCGGCCTCGATCTCGGACGCGAGCAGCGCCTCGATGTCGGCCGGGGAGGTCTTGGCGATGTGGGCGGCGAGGTTGTTCGCCACGGCCTGGAACTTGTCACCCTTGGCGACGAAGTCCGTCTCGCACTTCAGCTCGACGATGACACCGGAGGTGTTGTCGTCGGCGATGAGGGAGACCACGGCGCCGTTCTCGGCGGAGCGGCCCTCGCGCTTGGCGACGCCCTTCTGGCCCTTGATGCGGAGCGCCTCGACGGCCTTGTCGACGTCGCCCTCGGCCTCGTCGAGCGCCTTCTTGCAGTCCATCATGCCGGCGCCCGTGAGCTCACGGAGCTTCTTGACGTCGGCGGCGGTGTAGTTCGCCATGATCGAAAATTCTCTCTCGAAGTCTGAAAGATCTACGGAGGTCTACGGGTGAACGGCGGGGGCCGATCGGGCCCCCGCCGTCAACTACCGAACCTGTGAGGTCAGGCCTGCTCGGCGTCCGCGGCGGGGGCGTCCGCGGCGGGCGCCTCGGCGGCCGGGGCGTCGGCGGCCGGAGCCTCGGCGGCGGCCTCAGCCGGCTTCTCCTCGGCCTTGGGGGCCTCGGCGGCCTCCTCGGAGTCAGCCTTCTTCTCGCCCTCGAGCAGGTCGCGCTCCCACTCGGCGAGCGGCTCGCCGGCGGCCTTCTCGCCCGGCTTCTGGTCGCCCGTGGCGACGCCGGAGCGGGCGATGAGGCCCTCGGCGACGGCGTCGGCGATCACGCGGGTGAGCAGGGTGACGGAGCGGATCGCGTCGTCGTTGCCCGGGATCTTGTAGTCGACCTCGTCGGGGTCACAGTTGGTGTCGAGGATGGCGACGACCGGGATGTTGAGCTTCCGGGCCTCGCCGACCGCGATGTGCTCCTTCTTGGTGTCCACGATCCAGACGGCGCTGGGCACCTTCTGCATCTCGCGGATACCACCGAGGGTCTTCTCCAGCTTGGCCTTCTCGCGCGAGAGCACGAGAAGCTCCTTCTTGGTCAGACCGGAGGCGGCGACGTCCTCGAAGTCGATCTGCTCGAGCTCCTTGAGGCGCTGCAGACGCTTGTAGACGGTCGAGAAGTTGGTGAGCATGCCGCCCAGCCAGCGCTGGTTCACGTAGGGCATGCCGACGCGGGTGGCCTGCTCCGCGATGGCCTCCTGCGCCTGCTTCTTCGTGCCGACGAACATGACCGTGCCGCCGTGGGCGACGGTCTCCTTGACGAACTCGTAGGCGCGGTCGATGTACGACAGCGACTGGAGCAGGTCGATGATGTAGATGCCGTTGCGCTCGGTGAAGATGAAGCGCTTCATCTTCGGGTTCCAGCGACGGGTCTGGTGACCGAAGTGGACGCCGCTTTCCAGCAGCTCCCGCATCGTGACGACGGCCATGGCCGTTCTCCTTGAGATTCTCGGTTGTGCCGCGTGTGCCGGACGGCACTCGCGCCTGACGCCCGCTGTGCGCCTTGCCCGCGAGGGACCGAGGGGCGCTGACACCGGCTTTTTCAGGACCTGGTGTCGGGGCGTGCGAAGTCGACCCGGTGACCCGGATCGCCACAAGAAGTGTACGGGACCCGCGGGGCGGCAGGTGACGCCACCGCCCCTGACCGGCGAGGCCGCCGGCCTCGACCGGGTGACGGCCCTGAACTCGACCGGGTGACGGCGCTGTCCACAACCGGCAGGTCGTCCACAGATCCGGGCCATGATCCCCGCGGATCCGCCCGGCACGGGACGGTTCTCACATGTCTCACCTGCGCCTGGAACTGCTGCTGCCGACGCTGGCGGCCCTGCTCGCGACCGTCCTGCCCCCGTCCTTCACCCCTGCTCCCGCTCCCGTCCCCGCGGCCGCGACGACCTGGCCGGTCGGTGCCCGCCCGCCGGTCGTGCGCGGCTGGGACCCTCCCGCCACCGACTACGGCGCGGGGCACCGGGGTGTGGATCTCGCCGCCCCCGTGGGCTCCGCGGTGCGGTCGGTGGCCGAGGGCCGCGTCTCGTTCGCGGGCCGGGTGGCGGGACGCGGCGTGGTCTCGGTGGAGCTGGCCGGCACCGGGGACCCGCCCCTGCGCACGACGTACGAACCGGTGCGGGCGACGCTGAAGAAGGGCGACAAGGTCGCGGCGGGTGCCCCGCTCGGCTTCCTGGAGCCCCCGACTGGGCACTGTCCGACGAGCTGCCTGCACTGGGGCCTGCGCAGGGCCGAGACCTATCTGAACCCCATGGCCCTGCTCCCGCCGTGGCTGCTGCGCCGGAGCCCCGCGCGGCTGCTCCCCGTGCACGGACCCCTCCGGGCGTGGCCGCCACCGACGGGCCCGTACGGACCAGGGATCAGCCCCGGACCCCTCGCAGCGCCATGGCCACGGCCGCTTCGGTGATGGCGTCGGGCCGCTCGGCCGCCCCGAGCTCGATGCGCCGCACCGCGGCGTCCACGATGCCCTGCAGCAGCATCGCCGCCATCCGGGGCTGCTCGTGGCCCAGCTCGTCGAGCGCCTCGACGATCATCGCGATGAGACCGCCGTGCGCGGCGCGGATCTTCTCGCGTGCCCCGGCGTCGAGCTCGCTCGCTGAGATGGCGACCACGGCCCGGTGCCGCCGGTCACCCACCAGGGCCAGCTGCCGCCGCACATACGCCTCGACCTTGCCCTCGGCGGACTCCGCGCCCTCCATGGCCGCCGAGACCTCGGCCGCCCAGACGGGGAAGTCGACCTCGCACAGCTCTTCCACCACGGCCGCCCGCGACCGGAAGTACTCGTACACGGAGGACCGGGCGAGCCCGGTGCGCTCGGCGAGGGCGGGGAAGGTCAGCGCCTCCGTACCGCCTTCGGACAGCAGGGACCGCGCGGCGTCCAGCAGGGCGCCGCGCTGCATCGACCGGTGCTCGGCCACTGAGGCCGCTCGAATCCTTGGCACGGCTCCACTTTACGGACGGGAGGCCACACGCGGGAGCTGCTGCCGCGCTCGCGCCGCCGGGCAGGGACGATTCAGCGCTCTCAGCGTCCAAAACTCGCCAGCTTCGCCCGCAGCTGCAGCACGGACTTCGTGTGGATCTGGCTCACGCGGCTCTCGGTCACACCGAGCACGTTGCCGATCTCGGCCAGCGTGAGGCCCTCGTAGTAGTAGAGCGTGACGACGGTCTTCTCGCGCTCCGGCAGCGTGTTGATCGCCCGCGCGAGGAGCCTGCGCAGCTCCCGGTCCTCCGCGACCTCCACGGGGTTGTCGGCCGCGTGGTCCTCAAGGGTGTCCATCAGGCTGAGCCGGTCGCCGCCGTCGCCTCCCACGTGCAGCAGCTCCTCGAGCGCCACCACGTTCGCCAGGGACAACTGGCTGAAAACCGCGTGCAGTTCCTCCAGCGCGATCCCCATCTCTGCGGCGACCTCGCCCTCCGAGGGGGTGCGCCGCAGCTGCGCCTCCAACGTGGCGTAGGCCCGCTCGACGTTGCGCGCCTTCTGCCGCACCGACCGGGGGATCCAGTCGAGCGCCCGCAGTTCGTCGATCATCGCCCCGCGGATGCGTGTGATGGCGTAGGTCTCGAACTTGATGGACCGCTCGATGTCGAACTTCTCGATCGCGTCGATGAGCCCGAAGACCCCGGACGAGACGAAGTCGGCCTGCTCGACGTTGGGCGGCAGGCCCACGCTCACTCGGCCCGCGACGTACTTCACCAGCGGCGAGTAGTGCAGGATCAGCTGCTCCCGCAGCCGTCCGTCGCCCGTCTCCTTGTACGACCGCCACAACTCGTCCAGCGACGAGGGCGCGGGGGGCCGCTCCCGCTCGCCGCTACGAGCGGCGGGGGGAACCGCTGCCCGGTCGGACCCTGAGGTGTGCTGGGGCATTCGTCGCCTTGAGCCGTTCTGCCGTGAACTGGTGAGGTCGCGCGAGCCGGGGAGGCCGCGTGCGTCGGGGAGGTCGCGCGAGCCGGTGGAGTCACCGGTGGCGCTCGCGCCGGAGCGTTGGAGAGCGTGCGTGGAATGAATGAGTTCGTCCGTCTGGTTGCCTGTCCGTGTCGGAATCCTTGTGAGCGTAGCGTGACTGAAGTGTCGCAGTGAGCGAAGAGTATGGGATCGCGCGTGCGCAGATACGTTCCGCTGACCCCCTTCGAGAGTCAGTGCCGTCGCAGTGAGTGACGGCGTGAATGCGCCAACTCCGCGATTTCCCAAGGCCTTCGGGGGTCATCCGTCCGGCGGAACACGCTCGGTCACGATTCACCTCCATCGGGGACGACTGCCGGAAACGCCTGGCGTGTCAACTGCCAGCCGTCGCCGTGTCGTTCGACGAACCCCAACGACTGAAGCTCGTACAGTCGCCCGATCGCGTCGTCCTCGGTCGTCCCGGCGCCGATCGCGATGTCCCGCGCCCCGACGCACCCCCGCGCGGGCAGCGCGGCCAGGACGCGCCGCACCCCGGAAGCGAGCAGGTCACGCGGCACGACGGGGCCCCGGCGGGCCGGCGCAAGCTCCCCCATGTCGCCGACCAGTTCGACGACTTCGGCGGCATCGGTGACGAGGACTCCGTCACCCCTCAGCAGTTCGTGCACACCGGCCGAGAGACCGCTGGTCGCGGGCCCGGGCACCCCCATGGTGAAGCGCCCCAGCTCCTGGGCGCTGCGGGCCGTGGCCAGTGCTCCGCTGCGGTAGGCGGCCTCTACCACCACGGTCCCCCGGGTCAGCGCCGCGATCACCCTGTTCCGCAGAATGAACCGGCTCGGCGTCGGATGATCCCCCGGCGGCAACTCGCCGACGACAAGGCCCTGTTCCGCGATCCGCCCGATCAGCTCGGCGTGCCCACGTGGATAGGGCCGGTCGACCCCGCAGGCGAGCACGGCCACGGTTGCACCGCCGGCCCCGAGCGCCCCTCGGTGCGCGGCACCGTCCACGCCGTACGCCCCTCCGGAGATCACGACCCACCCGCGCTCCGCGAGCCCCGCGGCGAGACCGGCCGCCATGTGCGCGCCGTACTCCGTGCAGGCCCGCGCGCCGACCACCGCCACCGACCGCAGTGCCCATATCCGCAAGGAAGGCCGCCCCCGCACCCAGAGCCCGAGCGGGCGCGCGTCCCCCAGGTCGTCCAGCGTCACCGGCCACTCCGCGTCGCCCGGACACACGAACCTGCCCCCGGCCTCCCGCACCACCTCCAGATCCCGCTCCGGCCGCACCGTGGCCGCCCGCGCCCGCAGCCCCTCCCACCGCCGCGCGGTCACCCCCGGCAAGCGCTCCTGCTCCTCCCCTCCGCCGAGCCGCCGCAGCACCTCACCGGCCCCGACCTCACGCAACCACCGCCCACCGACGACGTCCCCCGGCTCCAGCACCCTGGTCAGGGCCACCCTGGCGAGCCGCTCCTCGTCCGGCGGCGGGTCGGCCGTCATGTCGGCGCCCCGATCGTCATCGGCACGCCGCGGGAGATACCCGTGCGCAGTTGCAGCGCCAGGGCGACGTCCTGTGCGTCGGGCCGGTCGTGGCCCGCCAGGTCCGCGACGGTCCAGGCCACGCGCAGGACGCGGTCCAGGCCGCGGGCGGTCAGGAAGCCGCGCTCCAGATCCACTTCGGCCGCGTCCAGCGCGCCGAGGGCCGCGGGCCAGCGGGTGCGCAGCGCGTGCCCGGGGACCTCGCTGTTGGTGCGCCATCCTGTGCCGGCCAACCTGGCGGCTGCTCTCTCCCGTGCAGTGAGCACCCGGTCGGCGACGGTCTGCGTGGACTCTCCTCGCGCGCCGTACCCGGCCAGTTCGGACCGGGTGACGGGCTCCACCTGGACCTTCAGATCGACCCGGTCGAGCAGCGGGCCCGAGAGGCGGGCCTGATAGCGGCGGATGACGGACGCCGGGCATTCGCAGCCGTCGCCCAGCAGCGTGTGCCGACCGCAGGGGCAGGGGTTGGCCGCGAGCACCATCAGGAACCTCGCAGGGAGCCGCACCACTCCCGCGCTGCGGGCGATCACCACATGCCCCGATTCGAGGGGCTGGCGCAGGGAGTCCAGTGTCTGGCTGCTGAACTCCGGCGCCTCGTCAAGAAAAAGGACCCCGCGGTGGGCGAGCGACACCGCGCCCGGCCGGGCGATGCCCTTGCCGCCGCCCACGAGGGACTGCATCGTCGCGGAGTGGTGGGGCGCGCAGTACGGCGCGATGTCCACCAGTGGCCTGCCCGGGGGCAGCATGCCCGCCACCGAGTGGACCGCCGTGACCTCCAGGGACTCCTCCCTGGTCAGCCGGGGCAGGATGGCGGGCAGCCGCTCCGCGAGCATGGTCTTCCCTGCGCCCGGCGGCCCTTGCAGGAAGAGGTGGTGGGCTCCCGCCGCGGCCACTTCGACCGCGGTTCTCGCCGACGCCTGCCCGACGACATCGGCCAGGTCCAGCCCATGGGTGTCGTCCAGGGCGCCGCCGAGGCCCGTGCCGACGCCGGTGCCCGGCACGCAGAGCCCCGCGAGCATCGGGTCGGGCCGCCCCGGCTCGTCCGGCTCCTCCTCCGGCACGGGCTCGTCGGTCAGCACCGCGATGAGCTGCCGCAGGCTGCGCACGCCGAGGACCGAGACTCCAGGGACCAGCGCGGCCTCGGCCGCCGTGCACTCCGGCACGACCACCTGCTCGTACCCCGCGTCGGCCGCGGCGAGGACCGCGGGCAGCACCCCTAGGACCGGTCGCACCCGGCCGTCGAGGCCGAGCTCCCCGATCATCACGATGTCGGCGAGAACCCTCGGGTCGATCCGCTCGGCCGCTCCGAGGACCGCACAGGCGACAGCCAAGTCGAATCCGCTGCCGCCCTTCGGCACCGACGCCGGGCTCAGTCCGACCGTGAGCTTCTTCTGGGGCCACTCACCGCCCGAGTTGACGACGGCCGCCCTGACCCGGTCGCGGCTCTCGGTGAGGCTCTTGTCCGGGAGGCCCACCAGCGTGAACGCCGCGACTCCCGGCTCCAGGTCGGCCTGCACCTCGACGACCACGCCCTCGACGCCGACCAGCGCCACCGAACACGTACGCGCGAAGCCCATCAGGCCACCCCTCGCGCGTGCTCGACCACGGGAACGCCGCGCTGTGGAATCAGCACACCGACCAGATCGATGCGGACTCCGCCGGGTGGTGGGCCGCCGCGCTCCTCGATCCAGCGCTCGGCCAGCCTCCGCAGCCGCTCCGCCTTGATCCGGTCCACGGCCGCCATCGGATGCTCGAACGGCGTGGAGCCGGGCCGGCCCGCCCTGCGCGTCTTGACCTCGCAGACGACGAGGGCATCGCCGTCCATCGCCACGATGTCGATCTCACCGGTCCTGCCCGCGCGCCAATTGCGCTCGAGAACCGTCATCCCCGACTCGACCAGCCGCCTCGCGGCCAGATCTTCTCCGTACCTGCCGAGTGCTCCCCGTGCGTTCATGTCGGCACCACCTCCGGCACCCACAGTCACGGATCAGGCCGCACCTATTGGATCTTGGTGCACAACTCGGCGATTGTGGAAAACTCCGCCACCCCCGCGAGTGAACCCCGCCGCACCGGCCGTGGCGCCTCAGCTGCCCGGCAGTTCGAGATCGCTCTTGTTGAGCTCCTCGATGTTCACGTCCTTGAACGTGAGGACCCGCACCTGCTTCACGAACCGAGCCGGCCGGTACATGTCCCACACCCAGGCGTCCGCCATGGACACCTCGAAGAAGACCTCGCCCTGGACCGAGTGCACCTGCATCTCGTAGTCATTGGTGAGGTAGAAACGCCGCTCGGTCTCGATCACGTATTTGAACAGACCGACGACGTCGCGGTACTCCCGGTAGAGCTTCAGCTCCATCTCGGTCTCGTACTTCTCGAGGTCCTCGGCGCTCATGGCATGTTCCCCTTCAGCCGTGCGTCCCCCTATTGTGCGTCAGCCCCGCGAGCCCCTACACGATTTCCGTGTCGAGGATCTCGGGCCTGTCCGGGGGCCCCTCGTCGAGCAGTCTGCGAAACAGCCCGGCGAGTCTGGTCGGGTACACCGTCTCATGCGCCTCGGTCAGTTCACGGCACGTCCACCAACGTGCTCCGGCGACACTGCGCCTTTCCAGCTCCGTGAAGCCCTCGGCGACGGTCGCCGTCTGCGACGTACGCGCCAGGTAGTACCACTCGTCCTGGTCCCAGCGCCGCCCGGCGAACGGGAACGAGCACAGGCGCCGCCACAGCACCGGGCCGAGCTCGACGGCGGTGATGCCGGTCTCCTCCCGCAGCTCACGCAGCGCCGCCTGCTCCCGCGTCTCGTCGCCCTCGACCCCGCCGCCCGGCGTGAACCACCAGTCGTCCGCCGGGTCTCCCGGCTCATGGCCGTGCAGCAGCAGGATGCGGTCGTCCGGATCGAGCAGAACCACCCGCGCCACCCGGCGCAGCGGGCGTCCCGACAGGGACGCCGGCTCAGCCGACACTCGCGGCCTCCCGCGCGCTGCCGCTACCGCGCCGACGGCCCATGCGCTTGGCCACCGGGCCGTACGCCCCACCGCCCAGGACGAGGACCATGCCCGCCACGACGGCGATCACCAGCATGCGCAGCGGTCCGGGCTCCGAGATGCCGCCCGGCAGGCCCGCGAAGCCCTCGGGCCGTTCCAGCATGCCGAGCCTGTCCGTCGGCCAGGCCACCGCGTCGACCCGCGCCCGCACGGCGTCGCGCGGCACCGATCCGTTCTGCCCGTCGTCCAGGTGCACGGTGGAGTCCAGGGAGCCGCTGCGCTCGTCGCCGAGCAGGAACAGGCGGCCCTTGGGGACCGTCGTGGTGGGGATGCCGGACACGGCGAACTTGCCCTTGGGGAGATACGGTTCTGCGATCTCCTTGCCGTTCACGGTCAGCTTGCCGTCCTCGCAGCAGGCGATCCGGTCGCCGCCTATGCCGACGACGCGCTTGACCATCGGCAGGTCGCCCCAGGTCTTCTGCTTGAAGACGACGACGTCACCGCGGCGCACCTCGTCGCCGTCGATGCGCTGGGCGAGCACGCGGTCGCCCGAGCCGATCGTCGGCGCCATCGAACCGGTGGGGACGGTGTACGGCTGGTACAGGACGGCGCCCCAGACGAATCCGCCGAGGAAGAGCACACAGCCGAGGGCCACGGCGATGCTCGACAGCGTGCTGCCGAGCCGTCCGCGGCCCTCGTCCGTACGTTGCGTCCTGCTCATCCCAGTGCTCCCCCGTCTCGGAGACGACCCCGCCGTCCGTAGGCACGGACGGCGGAAGATCAGCGATCTGGGACGGCACCCTACCCGGCGGTACTGCCGCCAGAAACCCTCGCGGCCCGGGCCGCGGCCACCGTGAGCCGGCGTCGGCGCCACAGCACGAGCGGCACGGCACCCGCGAGTCCGAGGGCGCTCGGCGCAGCGCCGGCGAGCGCGTTGATGCCCGGCTGGTCGAAGGTGTCGGGCTTGGGCAGCGTCGCCCAGCGGGTGGGCGGCCAGGCGATGACGATGGCACGGCCCACGACGTTGTCCACGGGGACGGCGCCGCCGCCGGGCTGGTTCTGGTGGTAGCGGGAGTCCAGCGAGTTCTGCCGGTGGTCACCCATGACCCAGATTTTGCCCTTGGGTACGGTCTTCTTGAACTGGCCGCCCTGGTCGTCGACGCTGCACGGGGTGTTGCCCGCGAAGACGTACGGCTCGTTGAGCGCCTTGCCGTTGACCTTCACCGGTCCTGTGCCCTTGCACTCCACGGTGTCGCCGCCGACCGCGATGACGCGCTTGATGAGGTCCTTCTCGTCGGCGGAGGGCATCAGGCCGACCCAGCCGAGGACCCGCTGGATCGCGTTCGGGTCGGGGGTGGGCTCGCCGTCCAGCCAGTGGCCGGGGTCCCTGAAGACGACGACCTCGCCGCGCTCGGGCTCCGAGCCGAACCACGGCGTCAGCTTGTCGACGAGGACGCGGTCGCCCTGCTGCAGCGTGTTCTGCATCGAGTCCGAAGGGATCGAGAACGCCTGGACCAGGAAGGTCTTGATGAGCAGTGCCAGGACCAGGGCGATGCCGATGAGGAGCGGGAGCTCCTTCCAGAAGGAGCGGGGCTTCTTCGGCTGCTTGGCGCCCTGCCCGCTCGTCGCCCCGTCACCGCCGTCACCGCCGCCGTCGACGGCTTCAGTCCCGGGGGCCGCACCGTCCGCGACGGCATCGACGCCCGGCTCGTCGGATCGTCCCGGCCGCTCTTCGGGCCCCTCGTGTCCGGATCGTGCGCCGACCGCCAAATCCCCCACATCCACTCCTCAGTCCGTGCCGCCGCCTGCCCCAGATGCGATGCAGGCCCACCACTCCCATAACGAGCGGGAGTTCCGCAGGGGTCGGGAGCCGGATCAATCCGTATCGATCGCCGGGGGCCACCCTATGCGACGCTCCTGTGGCCCTGTCCGATCCCGCACGCGCGTCGGGTACCGACGCATATGTCTCCGGCTTCTCCAGTTTGCGCCAGTGACCGAAGGGCCAGCCGATGACGATGGCGCGTCCGACCACCTCGTCCTCCGAGATGGTGCCGCTGAACTTCTCGGAGCGGTGGAACCGGGAGTCGGCGGAGTCGCTCCGGTGGTCGCCCATCATGAAGAGGCGTCCTTCGGGGACCTTCACCTCGAATTCGAACGCCGACGGCTTGTCCCCGGGGTGGATGTAGGGCTCGTCCAACGGCACTCCGTTGACCGTGACCTTGTCGTTCTTGTCACAGCACTTCACGGTGTCACCGCCGACGCCGACCACTCGCTTGATCAGGTCCCGCTCGCTGTCGGAGGGCAGCAGGCCGATCTGGGTCAGCCCTTCCTTGACCTGCTTGACGACCACCGGGTCGTCCTTCTTCTTGCCCTGTTCCTCTTCCAGCCAGTTGCCGGGGTCCTTGAAGACGACGACCTCGCCGCGCTCCGGCTTCGATCCGAACCAGGGGGTGAGCTTGTCGACGAGGACACGGTCACCGATCCGGATCGTCTGCTCCATGGAGCCCGACGGGATCACGAAGGCCTGCACCAGGAACGTCTTCAGGACGAGGGCTATCAGCAGCGCCACGCCTATGAGGAGGGGTATCTCCTTGATGGCCGAACGCCGCCTGCGGCGCTTGACCTTCTTCGCGAGCTTGCGCCGGTCCGCCCGGCCCGGCAGTACGGGACCGTCGGTCGGCCGGGACCCGGTGGGGAGCCTGGTGTCGGCGTGGTGGCCGGCGGCGCGTGTCCGCCCGCGGCTACCCATGGGCGCCGCCGGGTGCGGGCACGCGCGCGTAGCTGTCGGGGCGCTTCAGGGAGGTCCAGCGGCCGATCGGCCAGGCGATCCAGTCGGCCCTGCCGATGACCTCGTCGACGGGGATCATGCCGCCGCCGGGCTGCCCCAGATGGTCGCGGGAGTCACGGGAGTCGCTGCGGTGGTCGCCGAGGAGGAAGAGGCTGCCCTCGGGGACGACGACGTCGAAGGGCACCTTGGAGGCCGCGTCCCCCGGGTACAGAAAAGGCTCGTCGACGGGCTCGCCGTTCACCTTGATCCTCCCCCGCTTGTCGCAGCAGACCACCCGGTCTCCCCCGGTGCCCACGACCCGCTTGATGTAGTCGGCGTCTCCGAAGTAGCCGCTGCCGTCGAAGACGACCGCGTCACCCCGCTGCGGCTCGGAACCGAAACGGTACGCCAACTTGTTGACGAGCACCCGGTCCCCGGAGCGGAACGCGGGCTGCATGGAGCCGCTCGGGATCTGGAAGGGCTGCACGACGAAGGTGCCGACCAGGAGGAGGGCTCCCACGCCCAGCAGGAACGTCAGCGTGAGCCGGCCGCCCGGCAGCCGCTCGACGACCGACGCGAAAACGGAGCGCGACCGGTCCTCCGTCTCCTCGGATGCTTCGGCGACGTGTGGAACGTCTCCGGAATCGGAGGGTGTGGAGGAGCGGTCGCGCTCCGTGTGCTGTGCTTCGGTGTCCATCGGGGCCAGATGCTATCCGGCCCGGCTGTGGACCCGCGCGGGAGCTCAGCTCTCGCGCTTCTCCTTGATCTTCGCGGCCTTGCCGCGCAGGTCACGGAGGTAGTACAGCTTCGCGCGACGCACGTCACCGCGGGTGACGAGCTCGATCTTCTCGACGATCGGGGTGTGCACCGGGAAGGTGCGCTCGACGCCCACGGAGAAGGAGACCTTGCGGACCGTGAAGGTCTCGCGGACGCCCGCACCCTGGCGACGGATGACTACGCCCTTGAACTGCTGCACACGGGAGCGGTTGCCCTCGATGACGCGGACGTGGACGTTGACGGTGTCACCCGGGCGGAAGGCCGGGATGTCGCTGCGCAGCGACGCGCTGTCGACGGAGTCGAGCAGGTTAGCCATGATCGTCTGCTTTCTTCACTGATGCCACAGGTCATCAGCGGAACGTGGTGATGAGGATTCGGTAGCTGATCGCGTCGGGCGGGCGTCATTCCCCCTGTGGCAGGGGCGCACGCTGGACGTACAGCAGCGGCCTATTCTTCCACGGCCTCGGGGTCTCGCCCAAATCGGCCGTCGGGCCCCGGCCGCCACCCCAGGATCGAGAGCATCTCGCGGTCCTTCTTGTCGAAGGCCGCGGGGTCGCAGCGCTCGATGAGATCGGGCCGGTTGCGGGTGGTGCGCCGGAGCGCCTCGTCCCGCCGCCAGCGCGCGATCTTGCCGTGGTGGCCGCTGAGCAGGACGTCGGGGATGCCGTGCCCGCGCCACTGGGGAGGCTTGGTGTACACCGGGCCTTCCAGGAGGTTGGCCATGGCGCCGGGGGCGAAGGAGTCGTCCTGGTGGGACTCGGCGTTGCCCAGGACGCCGGGCAGGAGCCGGGCCACCGCCTCGGTGACGACCAGGACGGCGGCTTCCCCGCCGGCGAGGACGTAGTCGCCGATGGAGACCTCGTAGACCGGCATGCGGGTCGCGTACTCGTCCGTGACGCGGCGGTCGATGCCTTCGTAGCGCGCGGGCGTGAAGACCAGCCAGGGGCGCTCGGAGAGCTCCACGGCGAGTTCCTGCGTGAAGGGGCGGCCGCTGGGCGTGGGGACGACCAGGACGGGCCCGTGGGCCCCTGCCTCGTACCCGTCCGCCAGGACGTCGTCGAGGGCCGCGCCCCAGGGCTCGGTCTTCATGACCATGCCGGGGCCGCCGCCGTAGGGAGTGTCGTCGACCGTGTTGTGCCGGTCGTACGTCCACTCCCTCAGGTCGTGCACCTGGACGTCGAGCTGTCCACGCGCGCGTGCCTTGCCCACGAGGGAGACGTTGAGCGGTTCCAGGTACTCGGGAAAGATCGTGACGACGTCGAGCCGCATTACGCCGTGCCCTCCGGAGCCGCCTTGTCCTCCGCCTCCGCCGCGTCCCGCGGGGAGGCGATCTCGGCGCGGTCGTCGATGAGGCCGGGGGGCGGGTCGATGATCGCGCGCTGCTCCTCCAGGTCGATCTCGACGACGATCTCCTCGACGAAGGGGATCATCACCTCGCTGCCGTCGGGCCGCTCCACGATGAACAGGTCCTGGGAGGGCAGGTGCGAGATCTCGGTGATGCGGCCGACCTCCGTGCCGTCCTCGAGGACGACGTCGAGGTCCATGAGCTGGTGGTCGTAGAACTCGTCCTCTTCCTCGGGGAGCTCTTCGGGGTCCACCTCGGCGATCAGGAGGGTGTTGCGCAGGGCCTCGGCGGCCGTGCGGTCGCGCACGCCCTCGAAGCGCAGCAGGAGGCGGCCGCTGTGCACCCGGCCGGTCTCGATGGTCAGCGGGCCGGTGGATGCGGGGTCCGTGGCGAGGACGGCGCCGGGGCCGAGCCGCAGCTCCGGCTCGTCGGTGCGGACCTCGACGGTGACCTCACCCTTGATGCCGTGCGCACGGCCGATGCGGGCGACTACCAACTGCACTGCTTTTCTCCTCGTTCACGACTACGGGCCGGGGAAGGCCCTGAAGCCCTCCCCGGCCCGAGCCGGTGCTGCTGTGGTTCTGAGAACCCGGTTCAGCGAACCTGGTCCACGTCGACGAGGTCGACGCGGACACCGCGGCCGCCGATGGCGCCCACGACCGTGCGCAGAGCGCGTGCGGTGCGGCCGTTGCGGCCGATCACCTTGCCGAGGTCATCGGGGTGGACCCGGACCTCGAGAACGCGTCCACGACGCAGGGTGCGCGAGGCCACCTGCACGTCGTCGGGGTTGTCGACGATGCCCTTCACGAGGTGCTCGAGAGCCTCCTCGAGCATGCTCAGGCCTCGGTGGTCTCGGTGGACGTGGCTTCGGCCTCGTCCGCCTTCTTGTCCGACTTCTTGGCCTTCTGAGTGATGGCCTCACCCTTGGCGTCGTCGCCCTCGAGGCCCTTGGTGAAGGCCTCGAACGCAGCGCGCTTGTCCTTGGGCTCGGCGACCTTCAGCGGCGCCGGGGCGGGCAGACCCTTGTGCTTCTGCCAGTCACCGGTGAGCTTCAGGATGGCCATGACCGGCTCGGTCGGCTGGGCGCCGACGGACAGCCAGTACTGGGCGCGCTCCGAGTCGACCTCGATGCGCGACGGGTTCTGCACCGGGTGGTACAGGCCGATCTCCTCGATGGCCCGGCCGTCACGGCGGGTACGGGAGTCGGCGACGACGATGCGGTAGTGAGGCGAACGGATCTTGCCCAGACGCTTCAGCTTGATCTTGACTGCCACGGGAGTGGTGTCTCCTGGTCTTGACGTGGGTGGGCACAACGGTGATGCCGCGTGGGGTTGCGGTACTCGAGTGCCCGATGGACGCGTCAGCCGGAGGAGAGAGGGGTCCTATGCGACTGTCGAGTACAGCTAGCCATTGTGCCATACGCCGCCGGGGCACCCGAACGCGGTCCGGGCGCCCCGCACCGGCTCAGCCCACGCCCACTCCGACCACTTCCGGGATCCGGAAGGGCTTTCCGCAGCCGCCGCACATGATGGGCGCCTGGGCGAGCACGGAGGGCACGACGCGGACATTGCGCCCGCAGTCGCAGACGGCCTTCACTCGCACGCCCCCTCCGGAGGAGCCGTGCCGGGCGGCCGGTCCCCGGAAGCTGCGCGCGGTGTCCGCCGTCGTCGCCGCGCTGTGCGCCTTCAGGGCGCGGTGCAGCCGGTCGATCGTCGGGCGGTAGCGCTTCTTGGCCTCGGGGTTGAGCGTGACCAGCGAGAAGCCGCTGCTGGGATGTGGCTCCTCGGGATGGTCCAGGCCCAGCTCCTCGGCGATCGCGAGGAATCTGCGGTTGTGATAGCGGCCGGCGCGTGAAGTGTCGCGTACGCCGCGCGAGGCGGCGATGCCATGGACTGCCTCGTGAAGCAGTCGCTCGAAGGAGAGCTCGGCGCCGCAGGCGGACGACGACTCTCCGATCAGGGATTCGGGCGCGGCAAGGTCGGGCAGCTCGGGGTGGTGCCGCTGAATGTCGGCCCACGCCTGTGCCAGCTCTGCGGCGAGAACAGGTGGTGTCGTGCTCACGTCGTGACAACGAGCCGGGTGCCCCGGGGGTTCCATTCCGGGGCATCCCAAATAATTTGCACGTACCCGTCAGTTGCCGTTGATGCGTCCGGACGAGGGCGGGTGCGCTGATCTGCGGAGAAGCCTCACAGCTCGCACCAAGCCGGTACGTAGTGGCGCGTACGCCCCAGCGCGTAGAACTACCCCTCGCGCCGGGGCTCGTGGTGTGCGGGGCCGCGCGCGAGCCGGGAACGGTGCGCCGGTACCGGAGCCGCGCTCCTCAGTAGGCCCGGGCCACAAGAGCGACGTTACCCGGGGTCTCATCGGCGTCCGGCACCGCCCCGTCCTCGGCGACCAGACAGCGTACGGACACGGCGTGCTCCGCCAGCCTGGCCTCGCCTTCTTCGCCGAGCACGGCCCACGGGACGCGCGCCCAGCCGCCCGCGGCGGTGGCCTCCACGGCCTCGTCGACCGTGCGGACGTCCGAGGTGCGGGACTCGCGGCGCTCGCGGGCCTGGCTCAGGAGCAGCGCCTGGTCCTCTTCGAGGACGGTGGGCAGCAGGGCGGCGAGGGCGTCGATCGCGACCGGCTCCTTGCCTCCCCTGAGACGGCGGGCCAGCATCGCGGTGCCGTTCTCCAGGTCGCGCGGGCCGACCTCGACGCGCACCGGCACGCCCTTGAGCTCCCAGTCCACCGCGCGCCTCCCGAAGGGGATGTCCGTGCGGTCGTCGACCTGGACGCGGACGCCCGCGGCCTTCAGGGTCTCGCCGATCTCGCGGACCTTGGCCAGGACGGCGTCGTCGCCCTTGATGGCGAGGACGACGGCCTGGACGGGGGCGAGGCGGGGCGGCACGCGCAGGCCGCTGTCGTCGCCGTGCATCATCACCAGGGCGCCGATCAGTCGTGTCGTGCTGCCCCAGGAGGTCTGCCAGACCAGCTCCTGGTTGCCGTCCTTGGACAGGTACCGGGTGTGGAAGGCCTTGGCGAAGTTCTGTCCGAGTTCGTGGCTGGTGCCGAGCTGGAGGGCCTTGCCGTCGCCCATCATCCCTTCCAGGGTGAGGGTGTTGATGGCGCCGGCGAAGCGCTCCTTGGCGGTCTTGCGGCCGAGCACGAAGTCCATGGCGAGGACCTCGCGCATGAAGTCTCCGTAGACGTGGCGGTGGATGTGGGCGGCGAAGTCGCGGGCCTCTTCGTACGTCGCGTGAGCCGTGTGGCCCTCCTGCCAGAGGAACTCCGACGTACGCAGGAACAGCCGCGGGCGCATCTCCCAGCGGACGACGTTCGCCCATTGGTTGATCAGCAGCGGGAGGTCGCGGTAGCTCTGCACCCACTTGGAGAAGTACTCGTTGACGATCGTCTCCGAAGTGGGGCGGACGACGGCCGGCTCCTCCAGCTCCTTGCCGCCGCCGTGGGTGACGACGGCGAGCTCCGGAGCGAAGCCTTCGACGTGCTCCGCCTCCCTGGTCAGGTACGACTGCGGGATGAGGAGGGGGAAGTAGGCGTTCTGGGTGCCTGTCGCCTTGATGCGGGCGTCCATGTCCTGCTGCATCCGCTCCCACAGGCCGTAGCCGTACGGTCGGATCACCATGGTGCCGCGCACCGGGCCGTTGTCGGCCAGCTCGGCCTTGTTGATCAGGTCCTGGTACCAGCGCGGAAAGTCGTCCGCCTGGGGCGTGAGCACAGGTGTCTTGGCCATGGCGCGCATGGTAGGGGCGGGCCTTCGGAGAGTGCGCATTTTTATCGTCCAGGGGGCGCGCGACGGTGGAACACAAGCATTGGCCCACAACCTCTGGACTCCACGACGGATGCGGAGTTCTCTGGCATACGGGGGGAGTGCGAGCGCACTGCACGGGGGCGGACGAACCGTTGGATTACGGCACGGCACTAACTCTCGGCTGATTGGGGCGCATTCGATGACACCAACACTCGTGCAGTCGCACCGCTCCCCCGCGGGCGCAACGCCCCGCGTGGACCGGTGTGCACGCGCGCGTGACTGGGCGGAGATCCAGGAACGGATGCTGGTTCCGCTCTACGAAGCGGTGTACGAACGGCTCGAAGTGGGTGGCGCCACCCGGCTCCTGGGACTCGGCTGCGGTTCCGGACTCGCTCTGCTGATGGCGGCCTCGCGGGGGGCCGTGGTCACCGGCGTGGACCCGTCGCAGCCCGAACGCCTCGCTCTCGCGCGAGAACGCCTCCTGCCGGACGCCGCGGGCGAGGCACGCGCGCGTACCGGCACCCGGCTCATCGAGGGCGGGCCCGCGGACGCGGCGGACCCGGACCTGCCGGCGTACAACCTCGTCACCGCCTTTCAGCCGATCGGCTGCATGGCGGGTGACTCCGAAGGGCTTTCCGGGCTCCTGGAGGCGGCGGCTCCGCTCGCCGGGCGCGGCACTCCGGTGGTGCTCGTCGGCTGGGGCCCTCCGGAGCGCTGTGCGACCTCTTCCGTGCTGCGGGTGGCGACGAAGCTGGCCGACCCGCTGCGGTCCACGGGGAGTTGGCGTCCCGCGCTCCGGGACGACCTGGAGGAGGTCGCCCACCGGGCGGGGCTCAAGCCGGACGGGTCGGGCCGGGTCGCGTGCCCCTTCGGGTACGCGGACGTGGAGAGCGCCACACGCGGGCTGCTCTCGACGGGGCTGTTCGACGCGGCGGCGCGGGCGACGGACCAGGTGCAGGTGGACAAGGAGCTGACGGAGGCACTGCATCAGCATCGGCGCGGGGACGGCACGGTGTGGATGCCGAACGTCTTCCGGTACTTGATCGCGCTCACTCCGTAGGGGGTATCGGCCCTCTCCGTAGCAGCGCCTTGTGTCAGCTGTCCTTGGCCATCCGTGTGATGCCCGCGATCCGGTACGCCGCCGCCTCCTCCAGCGTCTCGTTCTCCAGCAGGGCCGCGGCGAGCGCGTCCAGTTGGTCCCGGTGCTCGCGCAGTTGCCGGCAGGCGCTCTCGTAGCATTCGTCGACGATCCGCCGCATCTCGCCGTCGATCGTGTCGAGGGTGTGGGGGGCCGCCGCGAGCCCGTAGGCCTGCTGGGCGTCGTTGGGCAGGGCGGAGAGGCGGCCCACCCGGGCACTCATGCCCCACCGGCCGACCATGCCGCGCGCGATGTTGGTGACCTGCTCCAGGTCGTTCTCGGCGCCGGTGGTGATGACTTCGTAGACGACGTGTTCGGCTGCCATGCCTCCTAGGGCGCCGATGATGCGGCCCCGGAGGTATTCCTCGGTGTAGGCGTACTTGTCGGAGTCCGGGGTCGAGAGCGTCACGCCCAGCGCGCGGCCGCGCGGCACGATCGTGATCTTGCGGACCGGGTCGGCGCCGGGCTGGAGCATGCCGAGCAGGGCGTGTCCGCTCTCGTGGTAGGCCGTGCGCCTGCGCTCGTCCTCCGGCATCACCAAGGGCCGTTCGGCGCCGAGCTGCACCTTCTCCATGGCTTCGGAGAGGTCGGACTGCGTGACCGTCTTCTGCTTGCGCTTGACGGCGATGAGGGCGGCTTCGTTGGCGAGGTTGGCCAGTTCGGCGCCGGTCATGCCCGGTGTCGTACGGGCGACCTGGGCGAGGTCGACGTCGTCGGCCAGCGGGATGGGCCTCGTGTGGATCTTGAGGATGGCCTCGCGTCCTCCCCGGTCGGGCGGGGAGACGTTGACGACCCGGTCGAACCGGCCCGGCCGGGTGAGGGCGGGGTCGAGGACGTCGGCGCGGTTGGTGGCGGCGAGCACGATGACTCCCTCGGCGCCCGAGAAACCATCCATCTCGGTGAGGATCTGGTTCAGCGTCTGTTCGCGTTCGTCGTGCCCGCCCATCCCGCTGCCGCCGCCGCGGGCGCGTCCGATGGTGTCGATCTCGTCGATGAAGATGATCGACGGGGCGACCTTGCGGGCCTCGGCGAAGAGCTCCCGTACGCGCGAGGCGCCCACGCCCACGATCATCTCGATGAACCCCGAGGCGGAGGCCGAGAAGAAGGGGACGCCCGCCTCGCCGGCGACGGCGCGCGCGAGCAGCGTCTTGCCGGTGCCGGGCGGCCCCGCGAGGAGCACACCGCGCGGCATCTTGGCGCCCATCGCCCGATAGGCGTCCGGGTTCTTGAGGAAGTCGACGACGTCGTTGAGCTCGCCCTCGACCTCGTCGATGCCCGCCACGTCCTCGAACGTGGTCCGCTTCGCACCGGGCTCCAGCTCGACCGGCTTGGGCGGCGTCTTGCGCCCGAGCATGCCGCCACCGCCGCCCATCCCGGCGCTCATGCGCCGGGCGATGAAGATCCACAGAACGACGAGCAGCAGCATCGGGGCGAGGGAGATGAGCAGGTTCGAGAGGAAGCTGCGCTCCTGCACGACGGGCTCGGCGGTGACCGTCACGTCGTGCTTGGTGAGGTCGTCCCAGAGCTTGTCGTCGGCGAAGGCGGGCCGCTGCGTCGTGAACTTGGTGTAGTTCCCCTTGTCCTTGCCGGGCTTGGGCTGCTCCTTCTTGAGCTGGCCCTGGATCGCGTCGCCCTTGGAGTAGATCTTCGTGACGTTGCCGGAGTCGACCTGCTTGCTGAATTCCGTGTACGAGATCGTCGGCTCGTCGCCGTCGCTGAAGAAGGACAGCACGAGGTTGGCGATGACGAAGACGACCAGGGCCGTCACGATCAGGCCGCCCCAGCCGCCGGGCATCTTCTTCTTCGGCGGCGGTGTGGGACCGGGCGAGGGCGCGCCCTCGGAGCGCCACGGCTTGTCGGGCGCCCGGTCCGGCGGCACGGGGTTGCTCATACCGGGACGTTACGACACAACTCGGCCACCGGCACCCGCTCTCTCCCTGGAGAGCGCCGCCTGGAAAACGCTTGGGGCGCCCCTCACCAGAGGGGCGCCTCAAGCGGCGTACGACACGTCCGAGCTAGCCCATGAACTTCTTGAACTCGTCCGGCAGCTCGAAGTCCTTGCCCGGCTGCGCACCCGGCATCCCGAAGGCGGAACCCGCCTGGTTCGCGGCCTCGCGGCGCGCCGCGGCCTCCTGCTCCTCCTGCTTGCGCTTCATCGGGTTGCCCGACTTCCGCTTGCCCTTGGCCTGCTTCTGCTTCTTCTTCTGCTTGCCGGGGCCGCCGCCCATGCCCGGCAGCCCGGGCATGCCCGGCATGCCGCCGCCCTGGGCCATGCGGGACATCATCTTGCGGGCCTCGAAGAACCGCTCGACGAGGTTCTTCACGGCGCTGACGTCGACGCCGGAGCCCTTGGCGATACGGGCCCGCCGCGAGCCGTTGATGATCGTCGGCTCCTGACGCTCCAGGGGCGTCATCGACTTGATGATGGCGGCGGTGCGGTCGACGTCGCGCTCGTCCAGATTGTTGATCTGGTCCTTGATCTGCCCCATGCCGGGCATCATCCCGAGCAGCTTGCTGATGCTGCCCATCTTCCTGACCTGCTCCATCTGGGCCAGGAAGTCGTCGAGCGTGAAGTCCTGGCCCTTCTTGGAGGCCAGCTTCGAGGCCATCTTCTCGGCCTCTTGCTGCGAGAAGGTCTGCTCGGCCTTCTCGATCAGCGTGAGCATGTCGCCCATGCCGAGGATGCGGGACGCCATGCGGTCCGGGTGGAACGCGTCGAAGTCGTCCAGCTTCTCGCCGTTCGACGCGAACATGATCTGGCGTCCCGTGACCTGCGCGATCGACAGGGCGGCACCACCACGGGCGTCACCGTCGAGCTTCGACAGCACGACACCGTCGAAGCCGACGCCGTCACGGAAGGCCTCCGCCGTGTTGACGGCGTCCTGACCGATCATGGCGTCGACGACGAAGAGGACCTCGTCCGGGCTGACCGCGTCCCGGATGTCGGCGGCCTGCTGCATGAGCTCCTGGTCGATGCCCAGGCGGCCGGCGGTGTCGACGATGACGACGTCGTACTGCTTCGTCCGCGCGAACTCGATGGAGTCCTTGGCGACCTGCACGGGGTCACCGACGCCGTTGCCCGGCTGGGGGGCGTACACACCGACGCCCGCGCGCTCGGCGACCACGCTCAGCTGGTTGACGGCGTTGGGACGCTGCAGGTCACACGCGACGAGGAGCGGCGAGTGGCCCTGCCCCTTCAGCCAGAGACCGAGCTTTCCGGCGAGGGTCGTCTTACCGGCACCCTGCAGACCCGCGAGCATGATGACCGTCGGGGCGGTCTTCGCGAACCGCAGGCGGCGCGTCTCGCCACCGAGGATGCCGATGAGCTCCTCATTGACGATCTTGATGACCTGCTGGGCGGGGTTGAGGGCCTGGGAGACCTCGGCGCCGGCCGCGCGCTCCTTGACCTGCTTGATGAACGCACGGACGACGGGCAGGGCCACGTCCGCCTCGAGCAGGGCGATGCGGATCTCGCGCGCCGTGGCGTCGATGTCCGCCTCGGACAGGCGGCCCTTGCCCCGGAGGTTCTTGAATGTCGCTGCGAGGCGGTCGGAGAGAGTATCGAACACGGCGGTCGCGAATCCTCGGGTCGGGGGAAGGGGGACAGGTCGCCTTCCAGAGTATCTGGCGAGTGCGGGTGGCTGGGGCGCCGGTCGCGACTTCCCCGGCTCGCACCGTCGGCTTCCCTCTCCGCCCCGCCCCATCCGCCTCCGTCCCCGCGTGCGGCACGGGGGGCTCTTTCTTGACCTGCGACGTCCCGCTCGGGTAGGAGCACCGAGCCCGCCGCTCCGCGGCGGATGTCTCCCACCCACCCACCCGTTTGCCCTGCGACGTCCTGCGGGGTAGGGGCGGGTGGGTGGGGGTTGCCCTGTGACGTCCTGCGGGGGTTGGGGCGGGTGGGTGGGTCTGCCCCGTGGCGTCCTGCGGCGGTTGGGGCGGGTGGGTGGGGATTGCCCCGGGACGCAGCTGCCGCGCAGGGGGGGGCAAAAGGCGGGGTACCCCCGCCGGGCCGCAGCTGCCGCGCAGGGGAGCGAAGGCGGGGAAGCCCCACCGGGCCGCAGGCGCACGCGCGCCCGAGGGGACGTGGGGGTATGTGCGAACGGAGCACCGAGCACACTCTGGCGCCTTTGGACTTGAGGCGCGGCGCAGGGATGGCGAGTACGCACATACCCCCGCGGCCCCGCCCCACAGACGAACAGAAGGCGAACCCCCCACAAGGCGAACGACGCCAGAACCCGCCCGCCCACAGACGAAGCAAAGGCGCCCCCCACCCAAGGCACCCCCGCCAGAACCCGCCCCGCCGACGCACCAAAAGCAAGACGGCCCGCCCAAGGTGGGCTACCCCCGCAGCGCCTCCTCCACCCCCCGAGCCACCCCCGCCGCCCGCTCCCCCGGCAACGGAGCCCCCTCCGGACCCGTCACATAGAACGCGTCCACCGCATTCGCCCCCAGCGTCGACACATGCGCACTCCGCACCACCACCCCCGCCTCCTCCAGCGCCCGGCCGATCCGGTGGAGGAGGCCGGGGGCGTCCTGGGCCCGGACTTCGATGACCGTCGCGAGGCGCGAGGCCGCCGGGGCCACCGTCACCCGGGGCGGCGGCGCGACCGTCCCCCGCCGACGGGGATAGGCGGCGTCCCGCTCGGCGAGGCGCCCGGCGATGTCCAGGGACCCGTCGAGCGCGCGCACCAGATCGGCGCGGAGCCGCGTGGCCTGCGGCAAGGACCCGTACTCCGCCGCGACCCGCCAGTTCAGGAGGAGCACAGAGCCCTCGACGCCCGCCACGCCCTCGACACCCACCGGCGGCCCCGCCTCCCGCAGCTCCGCGGTCCGCACCGCGAGCCGGTGCAGCGCGAGCACCCCCGCCACCGCGGCCAGCACCCCCGGCTGCTCCGGCACGGCGACCATCAGTTCTACTCCCAGCTGCTCCACCCCCGGCTGCTCCACTCCCAGCTGCGCCACCCCCAGCGGCTCCGACTCAGCCGCCTCGGCCGGCGGCTCCCCCTCCGCCCGCGCCCGCAGGGCCAGCACAGGCCCGCCCGTACGGAACGCCTCCACGGCGAGCCGCTCCTGCTCGGCCGTGGGCGCCGCTGCCTCGGGGTCCGGGGGCTCGTCCCCGGCGAGCACCGCACCCACCCGCTTCACGAGGTCGGCGACCAACGCCCCCCGCCACGCCGACCAGGCGGCGGGCCCGGTGGCCAGCGCGTCCGCCTCGGTCAGCGCGTGCAGCAGCTCGAGCGTCCCCGCGGACCCCACCGCCTCGGCGACGCCCCGCACCGTCGCCGGATCGTCGAGGTCGCGCCGCGTGGCCGTCTCGACGAGCAGCAGGTGGTGGCGGACCAGGCACGCGACGACCGCCACGTCCCCCGGGTCGAAGCCGATCCGTGCCGCGACGTCCCGGGCGATGATCTCTCCGGCCACCGAGTGGTCCCCGGGCCAGCCCTTGCCGATGTCGTGCAGCAGCGCGGCGACGAGCAGCAGGTCGGGCCGCCCCACCCGCCGGGTGAGCTCGGACGCGCGCACCGCCGTCTCGACGAGATGCCGGTCGACCGTCCACGTGTGGACGGCGTTGCGCTGCGGCCGGCACCGCACTCGCTCCCAGTCCGGCAGGAGCCGGGTGATGAGCCCCTCCGCTTCCAGCGCCTCCCACACGGGGACCGTCGGCCGTCCCGCGCCGAGCAGCGTCACGAGCTGTTCGCGTGCCTCGGCGGGCCACGGCGTGGGCAGGTTCCCCGCCGTGGCGGCCAGTCGCCGCACGGCGTGCAGGGACAGCGGCAGCCCCGCCTGGGCGGCGGCCGCGGCGGCGCGCAGCGGCAGCACGGGGTCCCGTTCGGGCCGGGCGGCGAGCGCGAGCACGGCCTCCCCGTCGTGCTCCACGACCCCCTCGGCGAGCGGCGACCGCTCGGCCGCGGTCCCCCGGCCATCCCCGCGACTGCCCCCGCGGCCGGCTCCCCGGCCCCCGAGCATCGCCCGCAGCCGGGGCCGCCCGGACCGCGCCCGCAGGACGCGCCCCACCTCGCGCCAGGTGACGTCGCCTGCGTACGAGACGACGCGCGCGGCCTCGTACACCTGCCGCAGCAGGGTGTCCGCGTCCAGCAGGCCCAGCTCGGCGGCGACCTGGTCCTGTTCCTGGAGGGCGAGCCGGTCGGTGGCGCGGCCCGTCGTCAGGTGCAGCGCGTCGCGTACGTCGAGGAGGCGCCGCCGGGCGTCGGCGAGTCCCTCGCGGGGCGCGTCCGCCAGCCATGACGCGGCGACGGCCCGCAGCGCGGTCACATCGCGGAGCCCGCCCCTGGCCTCCTTCAGGTCGGGTTCGAGCAGGTGGCCCAACTCGCCCTGCCGCTCGGCGCGTTCCTCGCAGAGTGCGCGCAGCTCGGGCAGTCGTTTCGGCGCCTGGTTGCGCCAGTCGGCGAGCACGGCCGTGCGGAGCGCGGCGGTCAGTCCGAGGTCTCCGGCGACATGCCGCGCGTCGAGCAGGCCGAGGTGCACCTTGAGGTCCTCGCCGGCCGTCTTCCTGGCCTCCGCGGGTGTGCGCACGGAGTGGTCGAGGGCGAGCCCGAGGTCCCAGACGGGGTACCAGAGGCGGTCGGCGAGCGCGGCCACCTCGGCCGGGTCCGCGCTCCCGTCGTGCAGGAGCAGGAGGTCGAGGTCGCTGCGCGGCGACAGCTCACCGCGGCCGTAACCGCCCACCGCGACGAGGGCTGCGCCCCGCGGCACTCCCACGGTCCCGTCCCCGCCGCGGCCCCCGGCACGACCTCCCGTACGGCCCCCGCCGCGGCCCCCGGCCTGGAAGAGCCCGGCCAGCCAGTCGTCCGTCAGCTCGGCGAGGGCGGAACGGCGCGGCGGCCCGGACCGCGACTCCTCATGGAGGAGTCGCAGCCGGGCCGCCGCGTAGCCGCTGGGTCCGGAGTCTTCCGGTTTCGATTCGGTACCTGCGTCCACACTCGTCACCCAGCAGCTCCTGTTCAGTCCCGCTCAGTCCCGCACAGTTCCGTTCCGTCCCGCCCCGTCAGTTCTCCGGCCCCGCGCCTCACAGCGCGTCGGGCCCCCGCTCCCCGGTCCGCACCCGGACAGCCGTGTCGACCGGCACGCTCCAGACCTTGCCGTCCCCGATCTTGCCGGTGCGGGCGGCCTTCACGACGACCTCCACGAGCTCTTCGGCGTCGTCGTCCTCCACGAGCACCTCGATGCGGATCTTCGGCACGAGGTCGACCGTGTACTCGGCGCCCCGGTAGACCTCGGTGTGGCCGCGCTGCCGTCCGTAGCCGCTGGCCTCGGTGACGGTCAGGCCCTGCACACCGAAGGCCTGCAGCGCTTCCTTGATCTCGTCGAGCCGGTGCGGCTTGACGACCGCGGTGATGAGCTTCATGCGTCCACCTTCTTGTTCTTCTGAGCCTGCGCTGCCGCCGTGCCCGGGACCGGTCCGGGGACGGGCGTACGCGGAGCCGTACCCCCGCCCGCCCCGCTGAAGTCGTACGCGGTCTCGGCGTGTTCGACCTGGTCGATGCCCCCGACCTCGTCGTCCTCGCTGACCCGCATGCCGATCGTCTTGTCGATGAGGAGGGCGAGCACGGCGGAGGCGACCAGGGAGTACGCGAAGACCGCCCCGACGCCCGCGAGCTGCTTCCACAGCTGTTCGAGGCCGCCTCCGTAGAACAGGCCCTTCGCTTCCGACTGGCCGCCGCCGGTGGCGAAGAAGCCGACGAGGACCGAGCCGGCGACGCCGCCGACCAGGTGGACGCCGACGACATCGAGGGAGTCGTCGTAGCCGAACTTGAACTTGAGTCCGACGGCCATGGCACAGAGCAGACCGGCGATGACACCGATGGCGATGGCCCCGAGCGGCGAGCAGGAGCCGCCGGACGGGGTGATGGCGACGAGGCCGGCGACGGCGCCCGACGCGGCGCCCAGCGTGGTGAACGCGCCGTGCCGGATCTTCTCGTAGACGAGCCAGGCGAGCATCGCGGCGGCGGTGGCGACCTGCGTGTTGACGAACATGAGCGCGCCGACGCCGTCGTCGTTGCCGAGCCACGAGCCCGCGTTGAAGCCGAACCAGCCGAACCACAGCAGGGCCGCGCCGAGCATCACGAGCGGCAGCGAGTGGGGCCGCATCGGGTCCTTCTTGAAGCCGACGCGCTTGCCGATGACGAGGATCACGCCGAGCGCCGCGGCTCCGGCGTTGATGTGCACGGCCGTGCCGCCCGCGAAGTCGATGACGCCGAGCTCGAAGGCCCAGCCGCCGGTGCCCCACACCCAGTGCGCGACGGGGAAGTACACGATGGTGGCCCAGAGGGCGACGAAGAGCGCCCAGGCCGTGAACTTGACGCGGTCCGCGAGGGCGCCGCTGATCAGCGCCGGCGTGATGATGGCGAACATCAGCTGGAACACGGCGAAGACGTAGACCGGGATGGTGTAGCCGTCCCAGAGCTGGTTGACGCCGAGGCCGCTGAGCCCGACGTAGTCGCTCTCCCAGCCGAAGAGGCTGCCGTGGTCGGTGCCGAACGCGACGGAGAAGCCGTACAGCACCCAGAGGATGGTGACGATCCCCAGGCTGATGAAGCTCATCATCAGCATGTTCAGGGTGCTCTTGACGCGGACCATGCCTCCGTAGAAGAAGGCGAGTCCCGGCGTCATGAGCATCACCAGGGCGGAGCAGATGAGCATGAATCCGGTGTTGGCGGCAGACAGCTCGGGGGCGTCTGCGGCGATCGTGATGCCTGGGGGCATCGGCGTCTCCTCGCTGTGGGGCCGGTTGTGCGCCAGACATTGGCGCAGCGCGGTTTCGGCGGGGGCGCCTCGGTGTTTCGCCGCAGTGACGAAGACGTCGTACGTGTTACGCGTCCATGAACTCGCGGGTCGCGCGGGGTGCGGTTTCCTGCCCTGCGCGGGGCGTGAGAACCGGCCGCGGCGGCCATCCGGCTGACCTGGCATGGGGGGAGCCGAGTCGGGCTGTAAGGGATGGTCCGGCCGCGGCCGGGGCCGGTCGTGCCGGGGGTCAGACCGCCTCCGCGGTCTCCGGCATCTCGATGGCGAGCCGCTCGGTGAGCTGCACGACCTCGGCGACGTCTCCGAAGTCGCGGACGGCCGTGTCGACGGTCTTGCGCAGGCGGGTGTTGACCCGCTCGGAGCGGACCTTCTTGGCGATGTCGAGGGCCTGTCCGGCGAGGAGAGTGCTCTGCTCGGGCTCGCGTTGCAGCAGGTGGACGGTGGCTTTGCCGATGAGGTTCAGCGCATACGAACGCTGGTGCTCGGGGTCCGCCTCGAAGAGCTCCACCGCGCGGTCCATGACGGGCTCGGCGAGCGAGGCGTAGGTGGGGCTGCGGCCTGCCACGTAGGCCAGGTCGCGGTACGAGTGGGCGTTCTCCCCGTTCAGTTCGGCCTCGGAGAAGAAGCGGATCCAGTCCGGCTCGGGCTCGGTGAAGTCCTCGGCGTCGGCGAAGGTGTCCTCGGCCATCCGCACGGCCCGCTTGCACTTGCCGGGCTGCCCCATGCTGGCGTAGGCCCGGGCCTCCATCGCATACAGCATGGCCTGGGTGCGCGGTCCGGCGCAGTCCCGGCTGCCGTACTGCGCGAGGTGGATGAGTTCGAGTGCGTCCTCCGGGCGGCCGAGGTGGATCATCTGGCGGCTCATGCTGGAGAGGATGTACGACCCGAGGGGCTTCTCGCCCGCTTCTTTGGCGGCGTGCAGGGCGAGGACGAAGTACTTCTGGGCGGTGGGCTGGAGTCCCACGTCGTAGCTCATCCAGCCCGCCAGCTCGGCGAGCTCGCCCGCGACCTTGAAGAGGCGCTTGGAGGTGGCTTCGGGCTGGGGCTCCTGCAGCAGATCCGTCACTTCGTGCAGCTGTCCGACGACGGCCTTGCGGCGGAGCCCTCCCCCGCATTGGGCGTCCCACTGGCGGAACATCACCGTCGTGGACTCCAGGAGGTCCAGCTCCGGCTTGGAGAGCCGCGCCGGGCGGCGCGACGCGGCGGGCTCGGGGTCCTGTCGCGGGGACGAGGGCGAGGGCACGAGCCAGCGCTGCATGGGCTCGATGAGGGCGGGGCCCGCGGAGAGCGCGAGCGAGGTGCCGAGGAAGCCGCGGCGGGCGAGCATCAGGTCGCTGCGCGAGAACTCACTGATGAGGGCGACCGTCTGCGGACCGGTCCAGGGCAGGTCGACCCCGGAGGAGGCGGGCGTGCGGTGGGCCGCTCGCAGACCCAGGTCCTCGACGGCGACGACGCAGCCGAACCGCTCGGAGAACAGTTCGGAAAGGATGCGGGGAATCGGCTCGCGCGGATTCTCGCCGTCCAGCCAGCGGCGCACCCGCGAGGTGTCGGTGGAAATATGATGAGCACCCAACTGCCGCGCCCTGCGGTTCACTTGGCGGGCCAGCTCGCCCTTCGACCAGCCGCTGCGCACGAACCAGGACGTGAGCATCTCGTTGGGGCGCTTCTCGGTGCTTGTGGCGTGCGTGCCGCCTCCACCGTTGCCGCTCACTGGAACGCCCCCATCCCTCATGCCACTTGCACGCTGTCCACGCCAAGCCCTAACAGAATGCCGCGCCTTGCGGCCGCCCGTCCGGAGAATGTCACCCGTCGAACAGGAAACCGACTTGCCTCCGGCATACCCGCGAGTGCTCGAACTCCCAGGGCCATGTACCGAAAGTAATCCTACGATCACGGGTCCGGCGAGGGCGATTGCGGAAACGCCACCATTCGCCACCCCTTCGAATGAACTCCCTTGCGGCGACAAGCGATTCACTTGACATAGGTCGACGGAAAGTGGGCGGAGCGGAGTGCACAGGGGCGCACAACGACCGGCGCACCACCGTGAATGCATCGAGCGCCGCCTCAAGGACAGCCGGTCACGAACCGATTCCGTCTCGTAACCGCTGCACGCGCGACACGTTGGAGGGGGCATGGGCTTCACGATCGGCGGCATCCGGGGAACCGACAGGCCCCGGACCGGATCACGGCGGCGCGGCCGCACGGCGGACTGCACCGCGGTGGCGGAGTACACCGGCCTGTGGGGCTGGGCCGCGGTGCCCGGCGCGCGGGCCGTGGACGGCACCTGTTCGTGCGGAGCCACCGCCTGCCCGGCCCCCGGCGCCCACCCGCTGGGCTTCGCGCCCGAGGTCCCGGCCGGGGCCACCCTCGACGAAGTGGCGGACGCCTGGGCGGAGTTCCCCGGCGCAGCCGTGCTGCTGCCGGTGGGCCGCGCCTTCGACGTGATCGAGGTGGCGGAGACCGCGGGGCGGCGCGCCCTGGTCCGGCTGGAGCGGATGGGGCTCCCCCTCGGGCCGGTGGCGGTCACGCCGGACGGCCGGGCGCAGTTCTTCGTCGCCCCCGGCGCCGCGGCCGGACTCCCCCAGCTGCTCTACCGCATGGGCTGGGACGGCGCCGACCTGGACCTGCACGGCCTCGGCCGTGGCGACCACATCACCGCGCCACCGTCCGACCGCGGCGGCCTCGGTCCGGTCCGCTGGCTCCGCTCCCCGGCCCTCGACACGGCGACGAACCCGCCCGAGGCGCGGCTCCTCCTCGGCACCCTGGCGTACGTGGCACACCGCTCTCCCGCGTAGCGCCCCACGACGGAAGGGCCCCCTCGCATCTGCACCGTGCGAGGGGGCCCTTCACCTGCGTACGAGAGTTCGGGAGCCTCAGTCCCCGATGAGGGCGTCCACGAACGCCTCCGGCTCGAACGGCGCCAGGTCGTCCGCGCCCTCGCCGAGGCCGATCAGCTTGACCGGCACGCCCAGTTCGCGCTGCACGGCGACGACGATGCCGCCCTTGGCCGTGCCGTCCAGCTTGGTGAGGACGATGCCCGTGATGTCGACGACCTCGGCGAAGACCCGCGCCTGCACCAGGCCGTTCTGCCCGGTCGTGGCGTCGAGGACGAGCAGCACCTCGTCGAGCGGGGCGTGCTTCTCGACGACGCGCTTGACCTTGCCGAGCTCGTCCATGAGACCGGTCTTGGTGTGCAGCCGGCCCGCGGTGTCGATGAGGACGACGTCCGCTCCCTCGGCGATGCCCTCCTTGACCGCGTCGAAGGCGATGGAGGCGGGGTCGCCGCCCTCGGGGCCGCGGACCGTGCGGGCGCCGACGCGCTCGCCCCAGGTCTGCAGCTGGTCGGCGGCGGCGGCGCGGAAGGTGTCGGCGGCGCCGAGGACGACCGAGCGGCCGTCGGCGACGAGGACGCGCGCGAGCTTGCCGGTGGTGGTGGTCTTGCCGGTGCCGTTGACCCCGACGACCATCACGATGCCCGGCGTCTCCAGGCCGGACTCGGTCTTCACGGTGCGGTCGAAGTCCGTGCCCGCGCCCGTGCCGAGGAGCGTGATGAGCTCCTCGCGCAGCAGGGTGCGCAGCTCGTCCGGCGTGCGGGTGCCGAGCACGCGGACGCGCTCGCGCAGCCGCTCCACGAGCTCCTGGGTGGGCGCGACACCGACGTCCGCGGTGAGCAGGGTGTCCTCGATCTCCTCCCAGGTGTCCTCGTCGAGGTGCTCACGGGACAGCAGCGTGAGCAGTCCCTTGCCGAGCGCGTTCTGCGAGCGGGAGAGCCGGGCGCGGAGCCGGACCAGACGTCCTGCGGTGGGCTCGGGGGTCTCGATCTCCGGCGCGGCCGGTTCTTCGACGACCGGCTCCTCGACCACGACCGGCGCGGTGGCCGACGGCTCGACGAGCGGGAGTTCCACCTCCTCGATCGTGCGGCGCGGTTCGTCGCGCGGCGTCTCGGCCTCGTCGCCGACCTTCGGTTCGGCGGGAGGGGCGGTGATGGTGGGCGCGGAGGGCGGGGCCTGCGGGGGCAGCTGCTTCTTCTTGCGGCTGCCGATCACGAGCCCGCCGAGCGCGCCGATCACGACCACGGCGATGACTACAGCAAGGATGACGATTTCCATAACCCGTCCAGTATCGGCCATGGCCCCCGGAGAGGCCCAGATTGTGTTTTCCTCCAAAGAACATATGCCCCGGGAAGGCACTACTCGGATTAAAGTACGATGGAGCTCTCTGCATCAACGCGCGTAGAGTCCATCGCGATCAACCCCCACCGACGGATCGCGATGATGCGAGCCGAGCGAGAGGCACGGACCCACCCCCATGAGCACCACCGCCGAATCCGAAGGCGCCCTTGAGACGCGCGGCCTTGAGCCCGTCCCGGACGCCGAGCGCACGGGCAAGACCCGCGAACTGTTCCCCACCTGGGTCGCGGCCAACATCAGCGTCCTGCTGCTCACCATGGGCGCCGGCCTGATCGTGTCCAACGGCCTGAACTTCTGGCAGGTCCTGGTCGTCGCGCTCGTCTCGCCCCTGCTGAGCTACGGCATGGTCGGCCTGATCTCCGTCGCCGGCAAGCGCGGCGGCTCGCCGGGCATGACGCTCTCGCGCGCGGTCTTCGGCCAGCGCGGCAACCTCTTCCCGGGCGCGCTGATCTGGGTCGCCCGCTGGGGCTGGGAGACGATCAACGCGGTCACCGGCGCGTACGCGATCATCACGGTCCTGGACATCTGCTTCGGTGTGAAGTCGAGCACCTGGCTGACCGTGGTCACGCTCGTCGCCTTCGTCACCTGCACGTTCCTGATCAGCGGCCTCGGCCGGAAGATCCTGCACATCTGCAGCACCTGGTCGACGTACGCCTTCGGCGCGTTCAGCGTGCTCGTGCTCATCTACCTCCTCGCCGAGACCGACTGGTCCGCCGTCTTCGACAAGCCCGCGGGCTCCACGGCGATGATGGTCGCGGGCGTCGGCACGATCGCCGCCGGCGGCATCAGCTGGGTGCCCACCGGCCCCGACTTCACCCGCTACATCCCGCGCAACGCCTCGAACAAGCCGCTGGTCGGCCACGCGGTCGGCGGCGCCGCCATCGTCGTCGTCCCGATGGTCCTGATGGGCGCCGTCATGGCGGTCTCCGCGCCGAAGCTCTCCACCGCGCAGGACCCGGTCTCCTTCCTCGGCTCGCTGCTCCCGACGTGGATCGCGGTGCCGTACCTGATCATGGCCCTGGTCGGCATGCTGCTGATCAACTCGATGTCGATGTACTCCGCGGGCTTCACCGCCATGACGCTCGGCATCAAGGTCCCGCGCGCCTGGGCCGTCAGCGTGAACGCGATCATCAGCCTCATCTTCGGCTACATCCTGATGAACGTGGCGACGAGCTTCATGGGCTCCTTCATCTCCTTCCTCACCCTCCTCGCGGTCGCGTTCTCCGCCTGGATCGGCGTCTTCGGCATCGACATGCTGCGCCGCAAGACGTACGACGGCGAGGCCCTGATGGACACCAAGCGCACCAGCGCCTACTGGTACAAGGCCGGCTTCGCCTGGCAGGCCATGACGGCGTGGGCGATCGCCCTGGTGGTGGGCCTGCTCTTCACCAAGGTCGACTGGTTCAGCGGCCCGCTCGCCACGTCCTGGCTCGGCCGGCACGGCCTTGGCTGGCTCATCACGATCATCGTCGCGGCCGTGCTGTACGCGGTCCTGCCGAAGTCGCCGCTGGTGGAGCGGGACGCGGTGGCCGGCAAGGGCGGCGACGACACCGAGCTGGTCTCCGCCTGATCCTCGCCAACTTCCCGACGGGCCCATCCAACTCCCGTACGAGGGTATCCATCTGATATCGCGTCAGCTAACGTCCCCCTTCGCCGCCCACGCACGGTGAAGGGGGACGTTTCCATGCCCGCCACAGTCGTACGTTTCAACCTCGTCGATCCCGCGGCGACGCCCGCCTCGCTGAGTGAGCGCTACCGCACCGCCCTGGAGATGGCCGCCTACGCCGACGACCGCGGCATCTCCACGGTCCAGACGGAGGAGCACCACGGCGCGGAGAACAACTGGATCTCCTCGCCCTTCACGTTCGCGGGCGCCGTCTTCGGCGCCACCCGGCGCATCTCGGTGACGGTCTCCGCGGTCATCGGGCCGCTGCACGATCCGCTGCGGCTCGCCGAGGACATCGCCGTACTCGACCTGCTGAGCGCGGGACGCCTGGTCACGGTGGCGGGCATCGGCTACCGGCCGGAGGAGTACGAGCAGGCGGGCGTCGACTGGAAGAGCCGCGGAAAGCTCCAGGACGAGCTGTTGGAGACGCTGCTCCAGGCGTGGACCGGCGAGCCGTTCGCCTTCCGCGGCCGCACGGTGCGCGTCACGCCGCGCCCCTTCACCCGGCCGCACCCGCTGCTGCTCGTCGGCGGCTCGTCGAAGGCGGCGGCCCGGCGGGCGGCCCGGCTCGGCCTGCCGTTCTTCCCGAGCGCCCATCTGCCGGAGCTGGAGGCGTACTACAACGAACAGCTCGCGGCGCACGGCACCGAGGGCTGGACGATGATGCCCGCCGCCGAGACCCATCTCCTGCACATCGCCGACGACCCGGACGACGCCTGGGCCAAGCACGGCGAGCACTTCCTGCACGAGGCCCGCACCTACGCCTCCTGGCAGTCCCGCGACATCCGCTCGGCGGTGAAGTCGACGGCCACCACGGTGGAGGAGCTGCGCGCCGAGGGCGTCTACCGGATCCTGACGCCCGACGAGTGCGTGGCGTACGCGAAGGGCGGCGCCGACAGTCTCATCCTGCATCCGCTCTCCGGCGGCATGCCCGTCGACGAGGGCTGGCGCAGCCTGCACCACTTCTGCGAAAACGTACTGCCCCGGCTCAAGGACAAGTGAGCACGAGTCCTTGAACCGGGGCAGCTTCCTGGAGAGGAGGGGGCAGCGGGGGTTTAGCCCATCTCCTCCAGGGCCTTGCCCTTCGTCTCCTTGACGAACTTCATGACGAAGGGGATCGAGATCGCGGCGAAGGCGCCGTAGATGATGTACGAGCCGGTCAGGGACCACTCGGACATGCTCGGGAAGGTCTTGGTGATCGCGAAGTTGGCGAGCCACTGGGCGGACGCGGCCACACCGAGGGCGGCGGCACGGATCCGGTTCGGGAAGATCTCGCCGAGCAGCACCCAGACGACCACACCCCAGGACAGGGCGAAGAAGAGCACGAAGGCGTTGGCGGCGATGATCGCGGTCAGGCCCTGCGCGTTCGGCAGCGAGACGTTGTCACCGGAGCCGGTCTTGTACGAGAACGCCCACGCCATGGTGAAGAGCGCCGCCGCCATGCCCGCGGAGCCGATGATGGCGAGGGGCTTGCGGCCGATGCGGTCGACGAAGATCATCGCGATGACCGTGCCGACGATGTTCACGATCGACGTCTCGAACGAGTACAGGAACGAGCTGGACGGGTCCTTGCCGATCGACTGCCACAGCTGGTTCGAGTAGTAGAAGATCACGTTGATGCCGACGAGCTGCTGGAAGACCGAGAGCCCGATGCCGATCCACACGATCGGCAGGAAGCCGACCTTGCCGAGCAGGTCCTTGAAGGACGGCTTGTGCTCCCTGTGCAGGCCCTTCTCGATCTCGTCGACGCGCGCGTCCAGGTCGATGGTGTGGCCCTCGACCTCGCCGAGCACCTTCTTGGCCTCGGTGTGGCGGCCGGCGGAGATCAGGAAGCGCGGCGACTCGGGGATGATGAAGGACAGCAGGCCGTAGAGCAGCGCCGGGATGACCATGACGCCGAGCATCCACTGCCAGGCCTCAAGGCCCATCAGCTTGCCGCGCTGGTCGCCGTCGGCCATGTTCAGGATGCCCCAGTTGACCAGCTGGGAGACGGCGATGCCGATGACGATGGCCGCCTGCTGGAACGAGGCGAGCCGGCCGCGGTAGGCGGGCGGCGCGACCTCGGCGATGTACGCCGGGCCGATCACCGAGGCCATGCCGATGCCGATGCCGCCGATCAGGCGCCACATCGTGAGGTCCCAGGCCGCGAAGGGCAGGGCCGAGCCGACTGCGCTGGCCGCGAAGAGGACGGCGGCGATCTGCATGCAGCGGATGCGGCCGATGCGGTCGGCGATGCGTCCGGCGACCGCGGCACCCACGGCACAGCCCAACAGCGCGGTGGCGATGATCCAGCCGAGCATGTTGGCGTCGACGTCGAAGCGGTGCTGGATGGCGACGGTCGCGCCATTGATCACCGAACTGTCGTAGCCGAAGAGGAAGCCACCCATCGCGGCCGCCGCCGTAATGAAGATGACATGGCCGAGATGGTCCGGGTGGGCCTCTCTGGCTCCGGACTGGGGCGCCTGCGATGTGCTGGTCACGTGTACTCCTCGGGCCACCGGCAGCGCTGCCGGGGGTGGGGGCGAGCTCTTCAAGTGGCGCACAACTTCACGCCGCCCACCACCTGAAGGTAAAAGCAACGTTGCAGAGACTATGCCTTCAAGTTTCGAAGTCAATAGGTGGGCTGCTGTGAATTTGAGGGCACTCTGGAGCCGCTTGTGTTCAAGTCTTGAAGTCCTGAAGGGAGGGCTAGCGGAGGCGCTGGCTGATGACCTTGGAGACGCCGTCACCCTGCATCGAGACGCCGTACAGCGCGTCGGCGACCTCCATCGTGCGCTTCTGGTGCGTGATCACGATGAGCTGCGAGGCCTCCTGCAGCTCCTGCATGATGCGGATGAGCCGCTGCAGGTTGGTGTCGTCGAGCGCCGCCTCGACCTCGTCCATCACGTAGAACGGACTGGGCCGCGCCTTGAAGATCGAGACGAGCAGCGCCACGGCCGTCAGCGAACGCTCGCCTCCGGACAGCAGCGAGAGCCGCTTGACCTTCTTGCCCGGCGGCCGGGCCTCGACGTCGATGCCCGTGGTGAGCATGTTGTCGGGATCGGTCAGGACGAGCCGTCCCTCACCGCCGGGGAAGAGCCGCGAGAAGACACCTTCGAACTCCCGCGCCGTGTCGTAGTAGGCCTCCGTGAAGACCTGCTCGACGCGTTCGTCGACCTCCTTCACCACCTGGAGGAGGTCGGTCCGTGTCTTCTTCAGGTCTTCGAGCTGCTCGCTCAGGAACTTGTGGCGCTCCTCAAGCGCCGCGAACTCCTCAAGGGCCAGCGGATTCACTTTTCCGAGCTGCTGATACGCCCGTTCGGCTGACCTGAGCCGCTTCTCCTGCTCCTCGCGGACGAACGGCACCGGCTGGTTGCGCGGGTGCAGCGGGTCGTCGGGCAGCTCCTCCCCTTCGGCGGGGGGCGAGGGCGGCACGGGCTGGTCGGGGCCGTAGTCGGCGACGAGTCCCGCCGGTTCCACACCGAGTTCCTCCAGCGCCTTGGTCTCCAGCTGCTCGATCCGCAGCCTCTTCTCGGCACCGAGTACCTCGCCGCGGTGAACGTAATCCGTGAGTTTGTCGAGTTCGGCCTTGAGATCACGGCCCCGGGCGCGCTCGGCCACCAGATCCCGCTCCCGCACCTCCTTGGCGCGCTCGGCGGCGGTCCGCTCCTCCTGCGCGCGTACGAGGGAGACCTCGACGTGGGCGAGCAGCTGACGCCCGCCGGAGGCGACGGCCCCGGCGACCGCGGCCTCGTGGCGCAGCCGCGCCCTGCGCTGCTCGGCACGCGCGCGTGCCTCGCGTTCGGCGCGCGCGGCGCGGTCCAGGGAGTCGGCGCGGCCCGCGAGGGCCTTCACCCGCTCCTCGTGCGTACGGGCCTGGAGCCTGGCCTCCATCTCGGTCTGCCGGGCGTTGGCACCGTCGGCGGCGAGCCGGTCGCGCACGGAGGTGTCGGGCTCCTCCTCGGCGCCGGCGGGGGACGCCTCCTCGGCGACGGCGAGCCGCTCGGCGAGCTCCTCGGCCTCCTCGACCGCCTTGTCCAGCGCGTCCTGGGCCTTGACCGCGGCCGCGGTGCTCCGCTCGGCCTCGCCCGCGGCGCCCCGCGCCTGCCCGGCCAGCCGCCCCAACTGCTGCGCCACGGACGACTTCTCCCGGTCGGCGGCCCTGCGCCGCTCCCCCAACTCCTCGACGAGCGCGGCACATTCCTTGCGCCGCTCCCCGGCGCTCCGCTGAGCCTCCGCCAATTCCTCGCACTGAGCGGCCAGTTGCTCCAGCTCGGCGGCGGCCTCGTCGACGGAAGCCTGCACTTCGAGCAGGCTGGGCGCGCCGGCGGACCCGCCCTGCGCGAAGTGCGCCCCGAGCAGGTCCCCTTCGGCGGTGACGGCGGTCAGCTCCGGGTGCGCGTAGACGAGATCCTCGGCGTCCTCCAGCGTGCCGACGGCGACGATCCCGCGCAGCAGCCGCCGCACCGCGGGCATCAGCTCGTCGGGCCCCCGCACGAGGTCGGCGACGTACGGCGGCCCGCCGGGACGCTCCGGCTGTACGTCCTCGGGGGCGCCCCCGAGCAGCAGCGCGGCCCGGCCCGCGTCCTGTTTGCGGAGCAGCCGGATGGCGTCGGCGGCCGTGCCGGGACCGTGCACGGCGATGGCGTCGGCCCCGGCGCCGAGCGCGGCCGCGACGGGCACCTCGTAGCCGGGGGCGACGGTGAGCAGGGTGGCGGCGGGGCCGAGCAGGCCGGTGAGCTGGTCCTTGGCGGCGAGCAGCGCGCCGGTGCCGTCCTTGCGGCGCAGGCCGAGCGCGAGCGCCTCGTGCCGGGCGGCGACCGCGGCCCGCCTGCGCTCGGCGCCGGTCGCCGCCTCCCGCGCCGCGGTGAGTGCCGCCTCGGCCTCGGCGAGCTCCCGCTTCGCCGCGTCGTGCCGCTCGCCGAGCTCCGCGTCGTCCGCGTCGAGCCCGTCGACCTCGGCCTTGAGCTGCTCGTACTCCTCCTGGGCCGCGACCGCGCGCTCGGCGGCCTCGTCCCGCGCCACGGTGAGCCGGTCGATCTCGGCCTGGGCGGACGCGGCGCGCGAGCGGGCCGCGTTAACCTGTCCGGTCAGCCGTGCGAGGCCCTCGCGCCGGTCGGCGATGGCCCGCGCCACGTCCTTGAGGCGGCGCTCCTCGGCCGCCAGCTGCCGTTCCAGTTCGGCCCGGTGGGCGACCGTGTCGTCCAGGGCGTGCTCGGCGGCCTCCAGGGCGGCTTCGAGCTCGGCCTCCTGTTCGCGGATCCGGGCGGCCTCGCGCTCCATGTCCTCGGGGTCGCGGCCGCGCCGCTCCTCGGGGGGCGCGGCGGTGGCGCTCTTGACCCGGGCCTCCGCCAGCGAGACGGTGCCGCGCACGCGCTCGGCCAGCTGGGACAGCTCGTACCAGGTCTGCTGGGCCCGCTGGAGCCGCGGGGTGAGGCGCCGCACTTCTTCTTCCAGCTGGGCCTCGCGCTGCACGGCGGCCTTCAGCTCGGCCTCGGCGGCGTCCTTGCGTTCCTTGAGCGCGGCCTCGTCGGCGATCTCGGCGTTCAGTGCCTCGCGCAGCCGTACGAGGTCGTCGGCGAGCAGTCGCAGCCGGGCGTCGCGCAGGTCGGCCTGGATGACGGCGGCCCTGCGGGCGACGGCGGCCTGCCGGCCGAGCGGTTTGAGCTGACGCCGCAGCTCGTCGGTGAGGTCCTGCACGCGCGCGAGGTTGGCCTGCATCGCGTCGAGCTTGCGCAGGGCCTTCTCCTTGCGCTTGCGGTGCTTGAGGACGCCCGCGGCCTCCTCGATGAACGCGCGGCGCCCCATCGGGTCGGCGTGCAGCACCCCGTCGAGCTGCCCCTGGCCGACGATGACGTGCATCTCGCGGCCGATGCCGGAGTCGGAGAGCAGCTCCTGGATGTCGAGGAGGCGGCAGGTGTCGCCGTTGATCTGGTACTCGCTGCCGCCGTTGCGGAACATGATCCGCGTGATGGTGACCTCGGCGTACTCGATGGGCAGGGCGCCGTCGGAGTTGTCGATGGTGAGGGAGACCTCGGCGCGGCCGAGCGGGGGCCGCCCGGTGGTGCCGGCGAAGATGACGTCCTCCATCTTGCCGCCGCGCAGGGATTTGGCGCCCTGCTCGCCCATGACCCAGCTGAGCGCGTCCACGACGTTGGACTTGCCGGAGCCGTTGGGTCCGACGACACAGGTGATGCCCGGTTCGAACTTCAGCGTCGTCGCCGACGCGAAGGACTTGAAGCCGCGCAGGGTCAGGGCCTTGAGATGCACGCCGTCGGACTCTACCTTTCGCTGACAGTTTCACCGATGAAGGTGCAGGGCACATCAGACGGTAAAGAGACCACGGTAAAGAGAGCAGCGTACGCCGGGGCAAAGCAGGGCCGAACCGGGCCCGGTCCGGGCAAGGGTCCGGGCAAGAAAGAAGGGACGCCGAAGCGTCCCTTGCAGATCTGGACAAGCGGCTGACACGACAGCCTGACCACTTGCTTAGTACGGGCCTTTACGACAAGGCGAGGCCCATATGTTCGTCATCGGATAGGGATCAGGTGAGCGCAGGCTCCGCCTGGGGTACGTCGATGCTCTCCAGGAGCGATTCGTGAGAAGCGGCAGCCGCCAGCGCGTCGTTCTCTGCCTGGATCCGAGTGAGCTCGGACTCCAGGTCCTGGACGCGCTGCTGGAGCCGTCGCATCTCGGCGAGGAGTCGCGGGTCGCTGCCGCCGACGTAACCGAGAAGCGCCTTTGCCATGATGGATGGTCCTCCACACTGAGTGACCGACCGAAGCGGTGTGGGTCGTGAGGGATTCGCACCCGCGGTGCTTGGCACTTGTTGTTTCGCTGGGTCTTGCTGGCCGTTCTCACATGCCAAACAGCTAAGGTGCGCGGGGCTTCCAGAGTCTCACCAAAAAGTTTGACGGTCAACACGATCACGCCCCGTATTGGCGGGCGACCCGGGGGCGCGCGGCCTCTGAACGGGCGGCGCTGCTACTCCTTCGGGGCCCTGGGGGCGTGGAGATCATCCTTACTCGGGGAGCCTGCCACGGCAAGCCCTTCTTGGCAACCACCAGGCTTTTTCTGCCTCAGGCAGTTGCCCGGGACACACGTCCGGCGCCATGCCGCTCGCTCCTCACCGCGTTCCCGCGGGTCACGGTCACCGGATGGCGAAGGTCTCGTATATGCCACGTGGTGTGTCCCAGATCTCGGTGACACCGTCCACTCGCCCGGGTGTGTCGCCCTCGCGGAGCCAGTCGAGCAGTTCCTGGCAGCCGGTCCGGGGGCCCTCGGCGACGACCTGCACGCGGCCGTCCTCCAGATTGAGAGCAAAACCACTCAGGCCGCCGATCTCCAGCGCCTTGGCCCGCGTGAACCAGCGGAATCCCACGGCCTGCACGCGTCCCCGCACCCAGGCGGTGAGTCGCACGTCATCGTTCATGAGTGCACGCTAACCGGCCAATTGCTCTGGGAGCACTTCGTCCCCATGCGTCATCGCGTACAGTCCCGAATCGATGAGCCTCACTCATACGAGTGAGTCACGTTGATCGCAGGAACGAAAGGCCAGGAGATGGGACGCCACCGACGCTCCGGCGCTGGACCGGCCGCCGCCACCCCTGAGGACCACCCCGGGACGGTGTCGCACCGCCGCAGGGGCCGCGCCGCCACCCCGGTGCGCACGGGGCTGCTCGGGGTCTCCGCCGCCGTCGCGATGGGCGCCGTCGCGGTCGCCGCGGGCGTGCTCCCGGGCAGCGACAACTACCGCCTCGGCGGCGGGGGCGAGCCAGGCGAGGTGCGTTCGGCGGCTGTCCCGACCGAGGTGGACGCCCAGGGCGGCTCGGGCGCCGAGGCCGACCGCGCCGAACCGTCGCCGAGCCGTGGCACCCACCGCTCCGAGACGCCGAGGTCCACCCCCTCCAAGGCCGACCCGAAGCCCTCGAAGACGCCGTCCGAGAAGCCGTCGAGGCAGGCCACCAAGAAGCCTGCTCCCGCCGAGAAGCCGACGCCGCCCCCGTCCCGTACGCCCGAGGAGAAGCCCAAGGCTCCCCCGGCGAGCTCGCAGTCGTCGTCCGGCGAGAGCGCCGCGGAGGCCGCGGTGCTCACGCTGGTCAACCAGGAGCGGGCCAAGGTCGGCTGCCGGCCGGTGCGGGCCGACGACCGGCTCGCGGCGCTGGCCGGCGACTTCAGCGCCGACATGGCGGAGCGGGACTTCTTCGACCACACGGACCCGGACGGCGCGACGCCGTGGGACCGCGCCGAGAAGGCCGGCATAGCGGACCTGGGCGGCGAGAACATCGCCCGCGGCCAGGCCGACGCCCGATCCGTGATGGCCGCCTGGATGAACAGCGAGGGCCACCGCGCCAACATCCTCAACTGCGACTACAAGACCCTGGGCGTCGGCGCGCACTTCGCCCCGGGCGGCCCGTGGTGGACGCAGGACTTCGGCTTCTGAACCCGGCCCCTTCTGAGTCCAACCCTTCCGGGCTCGCCCCTGCCAGTCAGCGCTAACTATTCGAAAGCGCTGTGTGGGCGTATCGTGTCGGCATGGAATCCACCGACCTGGCGTACGACGTGTTCTCCCGGCAGTGTCCGTCGCGGGGCACGCTGGAGCACGTCACCGGGCGCTGGGGCGCGCTCACCCTCGGCGCGCTGCACGACGGCACCTTCCGCTTCAACGAGCTGCGCCGCCGCGTCGACGGCGTGAGCGAGAAGATGCTCTCCCAGACCCTGCACGCGCTGGAGCGCGACGGTCTCGTGCACCGCGACGCACAGCCCACCAACCCGCCGCGCGTGGACTACCGGCTCACTCCGCTGGGCCGCGAGGTCGCCGAGCGCCTGCTGGCCCTGATCCGCTTCGTGGAGAGCCGGCAGGACGACGTGCTGCGGGCCCGGGAGGCCTACGACGCGGCGCGCGGCGGCCGCTGACAGCGCGGGCAGAAGTAGCTGGACCGGTTCATCCAGGGGCGTCGGCGGATCGGGGTGCCGCAGCGGCGGCACGGCTCGTTCTCCCGGCCGTAGGCGTCCAGGGACCGGTCGAAATAGCCTGATTCGCCGTTCACGTTGACGTAGAGGCTGTCGAAGCTGGTGCCGCCGACGGCGAGGGCCGCGTTCATCACGTCCCGCACGTGGCCCAGGAGTTCGGCGGTGCGCGGGCGCGTGAGGGTGCCGGTGGGCCGTTCGTAGTGCAGCTTCGCGCGCCACAGCGCCTCGTCCGCGTAGATGTTGCCGACGCCGCTGATCAGCGACTGGTCGAGCAGCGCCCGCTTGATCGTCGTACGCCGGCGGCGCAGCGCGACGTGGAAGGCCTCGTCGTCGAACGCGTCGTCCAGCGGGTCCCGCGCGATGTGCGCGATCACGTCCGGGAGCCCGTCGGGGGTGTTGTCGTGGAGCGAGAGCCCGCCGAAGGTGCGCTGGTCGACGAAGCGGAGCTCGGTGCCCTGCGCATCGGCGAAGCGGACGCGGATCCGCAGGTGCTTCTCGTCGGGGGCGTCGTGCGGCTGCACCAGCAGCTGACCGCTCATGCCCAGATGGGCGAGGACCGACTGCGCGGAGTCGGCGAGGGGCAGCCACAGATACTTGCCGCGCCGCTGCGCGAGCCCGATCCGGTGCCCCGCGAGCCGGTCGCCGAAGTCGGTGCCGCCCGCCACGTGCCGCCGGACCGCACGCGGATGCAGGACCTGCACGTCCGAGACGACCCGCCCGCTGACCCAGCGCTCGAGGCCGCGCCGGACGACTTCGACTTCGGGCAGCTCGGGCACGGGGCTCCTCGACGGGGTGCGCGGGGGTGGGAATCGGCAGCGTATCGCGTGGCCCACGGCGGCCGTGACGCCCCCTCGGCACCGTCGGGGCCTGCGCGTGAGCCCCCGCAGGACCGAGGTCCCGCGGGGGCTCACAAGGGAAGAAGGTGTCAGGCCGGAGCGGCGTCCGAAGCCGAGGGGGTGTCGGCGGTCCCCTCCGCTTCCGCCGCGGCCTCAGCCGCCTTGGCGCGCTCGTCCGCTGCCGCGCGAATGGCGCGCCAGGCGGACTCGGCGGCCTGCTGCTCCGCTTCCTTTTTGCTGCGGCCGGTGCCGGTGCCGTACGAGACGCCTCCGACGCGGGCGGCAGCAGTGAAGGTCTTCTCGTGGTCGGGGCCGCTCTCCGTGACGAGATACTCGGGCACGCCGAGGCTCTCCGTCGCGGTGAGCTCCTGGAGGCTGGTCTTCCAGTCCAGGCCCGCGCCCAGGTTCGAGGACTTCTCGATCAGCGGGTCGAAGAGCCGGTGCACCAGCTCACCCGCAGCGTCCAGACCCTGGTCCAGATAGACCGCGCCGATCACCGCTTCAAGGGTGTCGGCGAGGATGGATGCCTTGTCCCGGCCTCCCGTGCCCTCTTCGCCCCGGCCGAGCCGGATGAAGGAGCCGAGTTCGAGGCCGCGGCTGACCTCCGCCAGCGCACGCGAATTGACCACCGCGGCCCGCAACTTGGCCAGCTGGCCTTCGGGCAGGTCGGGGTGGGTGCGGTACAGCGTGTCCGTGACGACGAGGCCGAGCACGGAGTCACCGAGGAACTCCAGACGCTCGTTCGTCGGCAGGCCGCCGTTCTCGTACGCGTACGAACGGTGGGTCAGCGCGCGCACCAGAAGGGCGGACTCGAGCTTGTACCCGAGCCGCCCTTCCAGAAGCGTGTGGGACGAGGCCGTTGTCTCCGCCAATTTCTTGGCGTCTTCCGCCTTCTTGGGGCTAGACACGGTGCCTCTCACCAGCCGCTCAGACCTCGAGGACCTGGCGCTTGTTGTAGGTGCCGCAGCTCGGGCACGCGATGTGCTGCTGCTTGGGCTCCTGGCAACGCTCACACGAAACCAGGGTGGGGACCGCAGCCTTCCACTGCGACCGGCGGTGGCGCGTGTTGCTGCGCGACATCTTCCGCTTCGGAACAGCCACGGCTACTTCTCCTGCTTCTCGTCGACGCCCGCTTCCGCTTCGGCGCCGCTCATCTCGTCCTTCTCGCCGTCCTGGATGGTGCCAGCGAGTCCCTGCAATGCCGCCCAACGGATGTCGACGGCGTCATGGTGGTGGTCCGGGTCGTCCGCGAGCCGTACCCCGCACTGGGAGCACAGGCCCGGACAGTCTTCCTGGCACACCGGCTGCATCGGCAGTGCGAGCACCACCGCATCACGCAGCACAGGCTCGAGGTCGAACATGCCGTCCTCGAGACAGAGCCTGTCCTCGTCTTCCTCGGCGTCGTCGGCCGGTTCCGCGCTGCGGCCCCGGTCGTCGGCGTCAGGGTACGAGAACATCTCCTGGAAGTCCGCGTCGAGCTCCAGCTCGAGCGGCTCCAGACACCTTACGCACTCCCCCTCGGCCGTGGCACGGGCGGTGCCTGTGACAAGCACCCCTTCCATGACCGACTCGAGACGGACCTCCAGCTGGACCGGGGCGCCCTGCGGCACTCCGATGACCCCTTCGATACCGAAGGCGCTCGGCGGACCGGGCGCCTCGATCTCGCGGGTCACCCGCTGCATGGCACCAGGACGCCGACCCAGCTCGTGTGTGTCGAACACGAGGGGGTTTCGGTGGTCAAGGCGCGTGCTCAGGGTTTTTCCTGCTTTCGAATCCGGGGAGTTCAAGGGGGCCACCGCACTGATGCCGCACATGTGAGGCTCGGGTGGGCAGCCTGGGTCGCGGACGTATGCGCGACCGAAGAGCCAGGATACTTGACCTTTCGCTCTCGGCCCAATCCGGTACCGCGGGGCCGCTAGCGTCCCTGTTCGTACTGGCGCAGCTGCTCGGCGCTGATCATGGTCGTGTCGAAGAGGCTGGCCTCTTCGAGCGCGGCGGGTGCCTGCGCCGGCGCGTCGTCGTACCGGGGCTGCTGGTCGTAGCCCTGCTGCGGATATCCGTACTGATCGTGCTGGCCGTGCTGATCATGCTGCTGGTACGCGTACGGATCCTGCTGGCCGTACGGCTGCTGGTACGCGTACTGGTCCTGCTGCTGGTAGCCGTACGGGTCGGGCTGCTGCTGCGGGGGCGCGTAGGGCTGCTGGGGCGGGATCGGCGGGGCCTGCACCGGTGGGGCCTGGACCGGCGGGGTCGGGGCGGGCTGCGGCGGTACGGCCTTCGCGGCGGCCGAGGGTCCCGCGAGGTCCGCCAGGTATTCGGCGTCGGTGGTGTGGCCCTGGGTGGCGGTGCCCTCGCCCAGGGTGCCGAGCTCGTCGGCGGGCGCCCGGCCGTGCAGGGTCTGGCGGCCGCGGCCGACGGCCTCCAGCGTCTTGGCGAGGACCGCCTCGAAGGCGCCGAGCTTGGCGTCGACGTACGCGTCGGCGTTGCGGCGCAGCGTCTCCGGGTCGTGGCTGCGCTCGGGGGCGTCCTCGTCCTCGTAGCCGTTCTCGTCGAGGCCGGGTCCGGTGCCGAGGAGCTTCTCGCGGCCGCGGCCCACCGAACCGAGGGTCTTGGTGAGGACGACCTCGAAGTTGGCGAGCTTGCTGTCCACGTAGTCGTCGGCCTCGGCGCGGACCTCATCGGCTGCCTGGCGGGCCTCGGCGAGGATGCGGTCGGCCTCGCCCTGGGAGCGGCGGGCCACCTCGGTGTCGGAGATCAGGGAGCCGCGCTCGGCGTGGGCGCTCTCGATGATCCGCTCCGCCTCCTGGCGGGCCTGCTCGACCAGCTGCTCGCGGCCGCCGATGAGCTCCTGGGCCTGGGCGAGGGAGCCCGGCAGTGCCTGGCGCACCTCTTCGAGCATCGAGAGCAGATCGGCGCGGTTGACCACGCACGAGGCCGACATGGGCATGGACCGGGCGCTGCCGACCGCCTGGACGATCTCGTCGATCTTCTTCTGCACGTCCACCGTGTGCTCGCCACTCTCTACAGCTGGTTGGGAGACGGACGGGACGACTGTAAGGCCAGTGGCCGCCCGCCCGACACCGGGTGACGAGCTGTCAGCGCCCGTGCGGGTGGGTCACTTCTTGCCCAGGCGTTCGACCAGGGCCTCGTGGACGATCGGCGGCAGCAGGTGCGCCACGTCGCCGCCCCAGGCCGCGACCTCCTTGACCAGCGAGGAGGAGAGGAAGCTGTAGGTGGGGTTGGTCGGGACGAACAGGGTCTCGACTCCCGAGAGGCCGTTGTTCATCTGGGCCATCTGGAGTTCGTAGTCGAAGTCGCTGACCGCGCGGAGGCCCTTGACGATGGCGGGGATGTCGCGCTGCTTGCAGAAGTCGACGAGGAGGCCGTGGAAGGACTCCACCTCGACGTTGCCGAAGTCGGCGGTGACCTGGCGGATCAGCTCGATCCGCTCCTCGATCTCGAAGAGGCCCTTCTTCGACTGGTTGATCATCACCGCGACGTGCACCACGTCGTACAGCTTGGAGGCGCGGGCGATGATGTCGAGGTGTCCATTGGTGATGGGGTCGAAAGACCCCGGACAGACGGCGCGGCGCATCGTGAGTCCCTCGCTCTCCGGTCCGGTCATGGCGCGATCACTGAGTCGTCGCACGTAGAGGCGGCGCGACCGTACCAAAACGTCCCTTCGCCGTAGCGACGGGACCTGAGGGCCTCGAAACCCTCCGGCCAGCCGAAGACACCGCCTCTTGTACTGCGTTCAACGGTGACGAGCGCGTCCTCCGTGAGCCAGCCCTCCGAGCGGAGTGTGAGGAGGATCTCCCGAAGATCGTCATCGGTGACGGCGTACGGAGGGTCGAGGAACACCAGGTCGTACGGGGTGGTGGGGGCGCCGCCGGCGACGATCTGGGCGGCTTTGCCCGCCCGCACCTCGGCGCCGGGCAGGCCCACCGCCTTCACGTTCTCCCGGATGGTGCGGGCCGCCCGGGCGTCGGCCTCGACGAGCAGGGTGTGTGCGGCGCCGCGGGACAGCGCCTCCAGGCCGACGGCTCCGGAGCCCGCGTACAGGTCGAGGACGCGGGCGCCGTCGAGCGTGCCCTGGAGGGCCTGCCAGGTGGAGAAGAGGCCCTCGCGCGCGCGGTCGGACGTGGGGCGGGTGCCGTTGCCCGGCGGGACGGCCAGGCGGCGTCCGCCGGCCGTGCCGGCGATCACGCGGGTCATCTGATTCCTTCTGGCTGGACGGTGGTCATCCCACGATATGGCGTACGGCGGCGTCACCCCTTGTCGAGGTACTGCTCGCGCTCGGCGTCGAGCAGGGCGTCCAGGGCGGTGCGCAGCGCGGGCAGCCGCTCCAGCTCGGGGTCGTCGGCGACCACGGTGACCGCCTCCTCGCGGGCGGCGGCGATGACCTCCTCGTCCTCGATGACGGCGAGCATGCGCAGGCTGGAGCGGACACCGGACTGGGCCTGGCCGAGTACGTCGCCCTCGCGGCGCTGCTCCAGGTCGATGCGGGAGAGCTCGAAGCCGTCGAGCGTGGAGGCGACTGCGCCGAGGCGGCCGCGGGCGGGGCTGGCCTCGGGCATGTCGGTGACCAAGAGGCAGAGGCCGGGGGCCGAGCCGCGGCCGACGCGGCCGCGGAGCTGGTGCAGCTGGGAGACGCCGAAGCGGTCCGCGTCCATGATCACCATGGCGGTGGCGTTCGGGACGTTCACCCCGACTTCGATGACCGTCGTCGCGACCAGGACCTGGGTCTCGCCCGCGGCGAAGCGGCGCATCACCGCGTCCTTGTCGTCCGGCTGCATGCGGCCGTGCAGGACCTCGACCTTCAACCCCTGGAGGGGGCCGTGGGCGAGCTGCTCGGCGACGTCGAGAACGGCGAGCGGGGGCCGCTTCTCGGCGGTGGCCTCGTCCTCCGCCTTCTTCTTGGCCTTCTTGGAGTCCCCGGGCTCGTCGGCGTCGTCGCCGATGCGGGGGCAGACCACGTACGCCTGGTGGCCGTTCTCCACTTCTTCGCGCACGCGCTCCCACGCGCGGGCGAGGAAGTGGGGCTTGTCCTGGGCGGGGACGACATGGCTGGCGATAGGCGAGCGGCCCGCGGGGAGCTGGTCGAGGACGGACGTCTCCAGGTCGCCGAAGACCGTCATCGCGACCGTGCGCGGGATGGGCGTGGCGGTCATGACCAGGAGGTGCGGGGGCTGCTTGCCCTTGCCGCGCAGGGCGTCGCGCTGCTCCACGCCGAAGCGGTGCTGTTCGTCGACGACGACCAGGCCGAGGTCGTGGAACTGCACCTTGTCCTCGATCAGGGCGTGGGTACCGATGACGATGCCGGCCTCGCCGGTGACCAGGTCGAGCAGGGCCTGCCTGCGGCCCGCCGCTCCCATGGAGCCGGTGAGCAAGGTGACCTTGGTGGCCTGGTCGGATCCGCCCAGCATGCCGCCCTCGGCCAGCTCGCCCATCATCTCCACGATGGAGCGATGGTGCTGCTGGGCGAGGACTTCGGTGGGCGCGAGCATCGCGGCCTGCCCGCCCGCGTCCACCACGGCGAGCATGGCGCGCAGGGCGACCATGGTCTTCCCGGAGCCGACCTCCCCCTGGAGCAGGCGGTGCATCGGGTGTTCGGTCGCGAGGTCGTCGAAGATCTCCTTGGAGACCTTCTCCTGGCCCTCGGTGAGCGTGAAGGGCAGCTTGGCGTCGAAGGCGTCGAGGATGCCGCCCGCCTTGGGCCTGCGGGGGACGGCGGGCAGCTGCGCGTCCGCGTACCGCCGCCGGGCGAGGGCCACCTGGAGGACGAAGGCCTCGTCCCACTTCAGACGGTCGCGGGCGGCGGCGATGTCCGCCTTCGAGTGCGGGCGGTGGATCTTCAGGAGGGCTTCGGGGAGCGGGATGAGGCCCCGGCCGTCGCGGAGGGCGGGCGGCAGCGGGTCCTCGGCCTCCTGGGCGCTGGGCAGGACCATGTCGACCGACTTGGCGATCTTCCAGGACTCCAGCTTGGCGGTGGCCGGATAGATCGGCAGCTGGGCGCCGGCCCAGGAGCCGACGGTCTCGCCCGCCTCGTCGCCGTCGCCGCGCAGCAGTTCGTACGCCGGGTGGGCGAGCTGCATCTTGCGGTTGAAGACCGACACCTTGCCGGCGAACATCGCGCGGGTGCCGGGGAGCAGGTCCTTGTGCGGCTTGTGGATGCCGCGGCCGAAGAAGACGAGCTGGACCTGGCCGCTGCCGTCGGTGATGGTGACCTCGAGGCGCTGGCCCCGGCCGCCGTTGAACTTCAGGATGCGTGCGCTCGCGACCTGGGCGACCACCGTGACGTGCTCGTCCAGCGGAAGCTCGGCGAGCCGGGTGAGCTCGCCGCGCTCGGCATAGCGCCGGGGGTAGTGGTGCAGGAGGTCGCCGACCGTGTGCAGGCCGAGGTGCTCGGCCATCACCTTCGCGGTGGCGGGACCGACCACTTTCTTCAGAGGTTCTTCGAGCGCGGGCACGAGATCCATTGCACACCACGCCACTGACATCAGGGCGCAGGTACCCCCGAACTGCGGCTCAGCGGTGTGCGGCCGGGGTCACTCGACGCCGATCAGCAGCAGTGCCGACTGGCGGCCGCCGCGGTAGACCACTGTGTCGACGGCCAGGTACGTCTCGCGTACGTGCTTCTCCAGTTGCTCCGCGACGGTGTCCGGCACGGATTCGCCGAGTACGAGCGTGACCATCTCGCCGCCCGCCGACAGCATGCGGTCGAGGACCGAGGCGGCGGTGCGGGCCACTTCGGAGCCGATGACCGCGACGTCGCCGTCGATCAGGCCGAGCACGTCGCCGGCCTGGCAGATGCCCGCCATGGTCCAGGACTGCCGCTCGGCGACGGCCAGTTCGCCGTACCGGGTCGCGCCGGCCGCCGAGGTCATGGCGACGACGTCCTCGTCGAAGCGGCGGTCCGGCTCGTGCACGGCGAGTGCCGCGATGCCCTGGACCGCGGAGCGGGTCGGGATCAGCGCGACGCGCACGCCTTCCGTGCGGGCCTGTGCCGCCGCGGCGGCCGCGGTGTGCCGCAGCTCCGCGTCGTTGGGCAGGAGGACCACTTCGCGCGCGTGGGCCCGGCGGATCGCGTCGACGAGTTCGCCGCTGGCGGGCGGCTCCCCCACGCGCGTGGGCACGGTGGTCGCCCCGGCTTCGGTGTAGAGGCTCGCGAGGCCCTCGCCGGGTACGACGGCGACGATGGCCCGCTGCGCGCGCTCCCTGGGCGGCTGGGCCGTGGTGTGCGCGTCGCCCACTCCGAAGTGGGTGATCCGGATGCGGTGGGGGCGGCCCGCCTCCACGCCCGCCTCGACGGCCGCTCCCGCGTCGTCGACATGGACGTGGACGTTCCACAGGCCGTCGCCGCCGACCACGACGAGCGAGTCGCCGAGCCGGTCGAGCCGGTTCCGCAGCCGGGCGACGGCCGCGTCGTCCGCCTCCAGGAGGTAGATCACCTCGAAGGCGGGGCCGCCCTCCTCGCCCCTCTCCTCGCCGGGCGGGTCCTCACACTCGGCGGCCTCCACCTCGACGGCCTCCGCCTCGGTGGCCTCCACGCGCGCGTGGGCGGCTGCCGTGCTCCTGGGGGCGACGGTCCGGCCCGACAGCGCGCCCACCAGCGCCCCCAGGACCGCCACGAGCCCCCGGCCACCGGCGTCCACCACCCCGGCGCGGCCGAGCACCGCCAGCTGCCCGGGTGTCGCCTCCAGGGCCGCGCAGGCCCCGTCGTACGCGGCCCTGGCCACGGCCCCGCAGTCGCCGTCCGTACCGGCGGCCGCCTCGGCCGCCGCGGTGGCCACCGTCAGGACCGTGCCCTCGACCGGGTGGGCGACCGCTTGGTAGGCGGCGTCGGCGGCCTGTCGCAGCGCGCGCTCCAGGGACCGGCCGTCGGCGTGATCCGCGTCACTTCGCGGGTCGCCGTCGCCGGCCTCCCCGCCCCGCTCGCCCTCGTCGCCGCCGATGACCTGCGCCATGCCCCGCAGCAGCTGCGACAGGATCGTGCCCGAGTTCCCGCGGGCCCCGATGAGCGCTCCGTGGGCCATCGCGCGCACGGTCTCGGCCAGCGAGGGAAGAGCCGGCTCATGACCGGTGAACGCCGCGTCGACGGCCTGTGAGGCGGACTCCACGGTCAGATAGAGGTTCGTTCCGGTGTCTCCGTCGGCGACCGGATAGACGTTGATGGAGTCGATCTCCTCGCGGGCCCTGCCGAGGGCGTCCAGAGCCAGTCGGCACCAGGCGCGCACCGCGACCGCGTCGAGGTTCTGCGGCACCTGTTCGCCTCCTTGACCATGCGGAATGGACGCAGCGTAGACCCACGGTGAACGAGGGGCCCGGGGCGGGGGCCGGGCCGGGCGTGGTAGTTTCGTGGAACCGAAGCAGTCGTTGTATGCTGCTTCGGTTGCCCGATACGCATCGGGCCATTCCTCCTGGCAACGCCACTTCGATCATTGCACTGATCCCGGCCTGCCGGGTTTAACCGTAAGTGCATCTGAAGTCTTTGGAGTGACCCGTGGCTGCCAACTGCGACGTCTGTGGCAAGGGGCCGGGCTTCGGCAACAACATCTCGCACTCGCACCGCCGTACGCCCCGTCGCTGGAACCCGAACATCCAGCGAGTGCGTGCCGTGGTGAGCGGGACGCCGAAGCGCCTCAACGCCTGCACCTCGTGCATCAAGGCCGGCAAGGTCTCGCGCTGACGCCAGCGCGGCCACCTAGCTGGTTGCTGAATCAGCCGGTCCCCTCAGGGGGGCCGGCTTTTTCGTCTGCCCATGCATGATTCGTCTGACCATGCATGAGAGGCCCCCGCCCGGCCAGGTCGTCCGCCCACGCGCGCGGGGCTGCCAGAATCTTGCGGATGCGCTTCGGCATCCTCGGCCCCCTCGACGTACGCTCCCCCGACGGCACCCCCGTGGACCCCGGCGGGCCGCGCCCGAGGGCGCTGCTCACCCTGCTGCTCCTGGACCCCGGCCGCACCGTCTCGGTGGCGGCGCTCACCGACGGGCTGTACGGCGACGAGCCGCCCGCCGGCGCGGCGAACGCGCTGCAGTCCCAGATCTCCCGGCTGCGCAAGCGCCTGGGCCTCGCCGTCGAAGCCACCCCCACCGGCTACCGCCTCGCCGTCCGCCCCGACGACGTCGACCTGCACCGCTTCGAGCGGCTGGCCCGTGAGGGACGCGCGGCCCTCCACGCCGGGGACCCCACCCGGGCAGCCACGCTCCTGAGGGAGGCGCTCGGCCTGTGGCGCGGGGCCGCCCTCGCCGATCTGCCGGACGCCCGGCCGCTCGCCGCACGCCTGGAGGAGACGCGGCTCACCGCCGTGCAGGACCGCGTCGATGCGGACCTCGCACTGGGCGGCGGCGCCGAGCTGGTGCCCGAGTTGCGCGAGCTGCTGGCCGGGCACCCGTTGAGCGAGCGGCTGCACGGACAGCTGATGCGGGCGTTGCACGCGGGCGGCAGGCCCGCGGAGGCGCTCACCGCCTACGAGGAGGCGCGGCGCACCCTCGCCGACGAGCTCGGCACCGATCCCTCCGCCGAGCTGTCCGCGCTCCACCTGGAGCTGCTCCAGGGCCGGGAGCCGGCCCGGCAGCGGGGCGTGCCCGCGCAGCTGACGCGGTTCATCGGGCGGGCCGACGAGCTCACGCGGATCGGCGCCCTGCTGGCGGAGGCGCGGCTCGTGACGCTCACAGGGCCCGGCGGCGCGGGCAAGACGCGGCTCGCGGTCGAGGCGGCCCGCGCGCTGCCCGACGTCTGCTTCGTGGAGCTGGCCCCGCTCGCCGACGGCGCCGGGGTGACGTACGCGATCCTCACCGCGCTCGGGGTGCGCGACGGCTTCCACAGCCAGGGCGGCGACGCCACGGAGCGGCTGCTCACCGCGTTGCGCGGCCGTGAGCTGCTCCTCGTCCTGGACAACTGTGAGCACGTCGTGGACGAGGCGGCCCGCGTCGCGGCGCTGCTCCTCGGCGCCTGCCCCGACGTGCGGGTGCTCGCCACCAGCCGGGAGGGGCTCGGGATCACGGGTGAGGTCCTGTGGCCCGTGCCGCCGCTGGCCGCCGGGCCCGCCGCCAGGCTCTTCGCGGACCGGGCGGCCGCCGTGCGGCCCGACCTCGCGGGCCCGCGTGACCAGGACGCCCGGCGGCTGACCGACGAGATCTGCGCGGCGCTCGACGGGCTGCCCCTCGCGATCGAGCTGGCCGCGGCCCGCCTGCGCACCCTCACTCTGGAGGAGCTCGCCGCCCGCCTCGGCGACCGCTTCCGGCTGCTCTCGCGCGGCGACCGTACGAAGGCGCCCCGGCACCGCACGCTGCACGCGGTCGTGGAGTGGAGCTGGGAGCTGCTCGACGACGAGGAGCGGGAGCTGGCCCGACGGCTGACCGTGTTCTCCGGAGGGGCCACGTCCGAGGCCGTGGAGGCCGTCTGCGGGATTCCGTACCCCGAGGACCTGCTCGCCTCCCTCGCGGAGAAGTCGTTCCTCGACGTGACCGACGGGCGCTACGACATGTTGCAGACCATCCGCGCGTTCTGCGCCAGGGAGCTGGCCGCGGCGGGCGAGGAGGACCGGTTGCGGGCCGCGCACGCCGGGTACTTCCTGCGTCTGGCCGAGGCCGCCGAGCCGCGGCTGCGCGGCGGTGGGCAGCTGCGCGCTCTCGCCGAGCTCGACGCCGAGCAGCCGAACCTGGACGCGGCGCTGCGCCACCTGACCCGCACCGTGCCGCGCGACGGCCTCCGGCTGATGGCCGCGCTCGCCTGGTTCTGGCTGCTGCGCGGCCGCTACGGAGAGCGCAGGGAGCTCGCCGTCGACCTCCTCGCCGCAGTGGGTGCGGAGCCGCCGGACGGCCTCTCCGAGGAGTACGTCCTGTGTCTGATCAACACGATCGCGGGTGACGGCACCGACCCTGGCGAACCGGCCCGCCTCGCGCGCGCGGACGCTCTGTTCGGCGGCCTCGAAGGGCCCCTGCGGCTGCCGTACCTGGTGGTGCTGTGGTCGATCGCCGGCGGCCCCGCGCGTGCCATGGAGGACCAGGTGCGGGAGCAGGTCGACGACCATCCTTGGGGCGTGGCCCTGCTGGATCTCGGGCTGGGTTTCCAGGATCTGTTCGCGGGCCGTGCCGCGGCCTCGGAGGCGGCTTTCGCCCGGGCTTTGGAGGGGTTCAGGACGACCGGGGACCGCTGGGGCATGGCCAACTGCCTCGATCCGCTGGGCATGTTCGCCGACTGGCGGGGCGAGCGGGCACGGGCCCTCGAACTGCTCGACGAAGGGCTCGCGCACGTAAGGGAGTTGGCGGCGCCCGAGGAGACCGCGGACCTGCTGCACCGGCGTGCCACGGTCCTCATGTACGGGGGTGACCTCGACGCGGCGGCCGCCCACTACACGCGCTCCGCCGCCCTCGCCCGAGCCGTCGGCGTCCCCGACAAGGTGGCGACCGCGCGGCGCGGGCTCGGGGACGTGGCCCGGCTCCGCGGCGACACGGCACGCGCGCGTGCGCACTACGAAGCGGCTCTGGAGGCGTGCGCGGCCAACTGGTTCAGCGTCGGGGAGAGCGTGCGGATCCTGATCGGCCTGGGCCGTACCGCGCTCGCCGAGTCCCGCGCGGCGGAGGCCGCCGACTGGTTCGAGCAGGCCCGGGTCCTGGCCTCCGGCTCCGACGTACGGGCCCCGGGCGTCGGCGGCGGCGTGCCCGGCACCGGCGAACTGGCCGAGGTGGCCGAGGCGTTGGCCGCGGTCGCGCCGGACCCCGAGGAAGCCGTGCGGCTCCTGGGCGCCGCCCACGGCCTGCGCGGCACCCTGATCGCCGGCGATCCCGACGTCGTACCCCTCGTGGAGGCGGCTCGGGCGCAGCTCTCCCCGGAGGCGTACGCGAAGGCCTTCGAGGAGGGGCGGAGCCTGCGGTCGGCGGCGGTCAGGAACGGTGGGCCGACGATCGGGGAACATACCCGGGCGGTCAGCGAACGGTAGGCGGACGGTCAGCGGCCGCCCCGAGGCTTGCCGGCATGACACACACGACGCGTACCAACACCGGATCGGCCCCTACGAAGAGCCCGCGCCGGGTCGCCACCCGCAGCCTCGCCCACCTGGACGTCCTGATATCGGGTGCCAGTGTCGCGGGCCCCGCGCTCGCCCTGTGGCTGGCCCGCTACGGAGCGCGGGTCACCGTCCTGGAGAAGGCGCCCGCCCTGCGCGAGGGCGGTTTCGCGGTCGACTTCCGGGGCGATGTGCACCGCACCGTGCTGCGGCGCATGGGCATCTGGGACGAGGTCCACCGCCGTCAGACGCACATGGGCCGCCAGACCGTCGTGGAGGCCGACGACACGGAGCGGGTCGCCCTGCCCGCGTTCTTCATGAGCGGTGACGTGGAGATCTTCCGCGGCGACCTCTCCAAGATCCTGTACGAGCGCACCGCGGACCGGGTCGAGTACGTCTTCGGGGACTCCGTCGCCACGCTGACCGAGGATTCCGAAGGCGTCGACGTGACCTTCGACCGCGGCGCGCCCCGCCGGTTCGACCTGGTGGTCGGCGCGGACGGGCTGCACTCGCACACCCGCCGACTGGTCTTCGGCGACGAGTCGCGGTACCTGCGCTTCCTGGGCTACTACGTGGCGGGCTTCGGCATCCCCAACCACCTCGGCCTCGACCGCACCGCCCGCCTCTACAGCGAGCCCGGCCGCACCGTCGTGATCAGCAACTACGACGGTGACCCGGACAGAGCCGGAGTGGGCCTGATCTTCCGGTCCGACCGGCTCGACCACGACCGGCACGACATCGCGCAGCAGAAGAAGATCCTCGCGGACCGGTTCGCGGACATGGGCTGGAAGCACGCCCCCAAGGCCCTGGAAGGCCTGGAGAGCGCCGACGACCTGTACTTCGACGCCATCGCCCAGATCCACGTCGACCGGCTCTCCAAGGGCCGTGTGGTGCTCCTGGGCGACGCCGGGTACGGCGCCACGATGGGCGGCATCGGGACGGGTACGGCGCTGGTGTCCGCGTACGTCCTGGCCGGTGAGCTCGCGGCCGCCGGGGGCGACCACCGGGCCGGCTTCGCCGCGTACGAGGCGGAGATCCGCGACTACGCCAAGGGCTGCCAGAAGACCGCCGACAACGCCGGGCCCTTCCTCGCCCCGCCGACCGAGAAGAAGATCCGCAGCCGCGACCGCGCGTATCGCGTGCTCGGCTCCCGGCTGCTGGCGGGCCTCTTCAAGAAGCTGACGGAGAAGGCCGCGAGCGACCTCGTGCTCAAGGACTACGCGCCCGTGGACCGCCAGCCGTGATCCACCGGGCCGATCCCGCCGCCGAGGGCGAACCCGGCGGCGATCGCCCCTGTCACGTACTCCTTGGCGGCCGTGACGGCCTCCGGGACGCTCCGCCCCTTGGCCAGCTCCGCCGCGATCGCGCTGGCCAGGGTGCAGCCCGTGCCGTGCGTGTGGCGGTTGTCGTGGCGCGGGGCGCGCAGCACGTGCTCTTCGGAGCCGTCGGTGAGCAGGTCCACGGCGTCGCCGCTGAGGTGGCCGCCCTTGATGAGCACCCACTGCGGGCCGTACGCGAGGACGGCGTCGGCCGCGCGGCGCAGGCCGTCCTCCGAGTCGACGACGACACCGGTGAGTTGGGCGACCTCGTCGAGGTTGGGTGTCGCGACCGTGGCGACCGGCAGCAGCTTCGTGCGCACCGAGTCGAGCGCGGACACCGCGAGCAGCGAGTCGCCGTGCTTGGAGACGCCGACCGGGTCGACGACCGCGGGGGCGTCCGTGCCTGCGAGCAAGTCGGCGACCGCCTCGACCAGTTCGGCGGAGGCGAGCATGCCGGTCTTCACCGCCTGTACGCCGATGTCGTCGACGACGCTGCGGTACTGGGCCCGCACCGCCTCCACCGGAAGCTCCCAGAAGCCCTGCACGCCCAGGGAGTTCTGCGCGGTGACGGCCGTGACGACGCTCATGCCGTGCGTGCCGAGGGCGAGCATCGTCTTCAGGTCGGCCTGGATGCCCGCGCCGCCGCCCGAGTCGGACCCGGCGACGGTCAGGACCCGCGGCGGGGCGCCCGTCCTCGGCAGGCCGGTCACTCGGACTCTCCGTTGTCCCCGAAGTGGTCCCAGCCCTTGCTGGTCCACGGGGCGCCGTCCACGGTCACCTGGGGCAGCGCGGAGGGGTTGAGGACCTCTCCGATGACCTTCCAGCGGGCGGGCAGCTTCACGTCCGGCGGGAACGTCGCGACGATGGCGTGGTCCTCGCCGCCGTTCAGCACCCACTGCAGCGGGTCGACGCCGACGGCCTGCCCGATGTCGTTCATCTGGGAGGGCACGTCGACGTCTCCGGAGCGGATGTCGATGCGTACCTTGCTGGCCTCGGCGATGTGTCCGAGGTCGGCGATGAGGCCGTCGCTGACGTCCGTCATGGAGGTCGCGCCGAGGCCGGCGGCCGCGGGACCCGCGTGGTACGGCGGTTCGGGCCTGCGGTGGGCTTCCACGAAGGCGCGCGGCGAGCGGAAGCCGCGGGAGAGCACGGCGTGCCCGGCGGCGGACCAGCCGAGCCAGCCCGTCACGGCGACGACGTCACCGGGCTGCGCGCCCGCGCGCGTGACGGGTTCGTGGTTGCGCAGGTCGCCCAGCGCGGTGATCGCGACGGTGATCGTGTCGCCGCGCACGACGTCGCCGCCCACGACGGCCGCGCCCGCGACCTGGCACTCGTCCCTGAGGCCGTCCATCAGCTCGGTGGGCCAGCTCGCGGGGAGCTCGGCGGGCACGACCAGGCCGAGCAGCAGCGCGGTCGGCACGGCGCCCATGGCCGCGATGTCGGCGAGGTTCTGCGCGGCGGCCTTGCGGCCCACGTCGTACGCGGTGGACCAGTCGCGGCGGAAGTGCCGCCCCTCCAGGAGGATGTCGGTGCTCGCCACGACCCTGCGGTCCGGAGCGGACACGACCGCGGCGTCATCGCCCGGGCCGAGCCGTACGGCCGGAGTGGTGGTGAGCCGCGAGGTGAGCTCTCTGATGAGCCCGAACTCCCCCAACTCGCCCACGGATCCCTTCACCGAGTCTCACCATGCCCTTTCACGCTGCTCGGCCCCCGGTCGCGAGCCGTCTCTGTCATCGGTACGGTCGACGTGACCGTCGACTTCTGCTGTCCGTCCGCCACGATGTGCGCGCCACAGGTCACGCGGGTCTCCCCGTGACGAGCGGCGACGCGGTACCGTGGCGTCCCTTTCTCCCCCCACATGATCCTCGTGGCCGCCCTGGAGGTTCCGTGGTACAGGCGTACATCCTGATCCAAACAGAGGTCGGCAAGGCGTCGACCGTCGCCGAGCTGATCGGCAAGATCCCGGGAGTGATCCAGGCCGAGGACGTGACCGGACCCTACGATGTCATCGTGCGCGCGCAGGCGGACACGGTCGACGAACTCGGCCGCATGGTGGTCGCCAAGGTCCAGCAAGTGGACGGCATCACCCGAACCCTGACCTGCCCGGTCGTGCACTTGTAGCCCCCGTCTACCCTGGCCCGGTGAACTTCCCCCGTCTCCGGCGCCGCTGCCTCACAGGAACATCCGCCCTCGTCCTGTTGATCACGACGGCGGCCTGCTCATCTTCGGACGACGAGGCGTCAGTGGTGGTTCCGTTCCCGGCCGCGAAGGCCGCGGGACTCTGCCGGAACCTGCACGAGAAGCTCCCGGAGAAGGTCGACGGTCTCGGGCGGACCGACCCCGGTCCGAAGTCCGAGCTGACCGCGGGGTGGGGAGACCCGGCGATCATACTGCGCTGCGGTGTGGAGCGGCCCCCGGAGATGATCGACCTCGCGTACGCCGAGCAGAACAGCGTGAACGTGAACGGTGTCGCCTGGCTGCTGCAGAAGCGCGACGACGGCTCGTACACCTTCACCACCGGGGCGCGCCTCGCCTACGTGGAGGTGACGCTGCCGGCGGAGCGGGCGGGGGGCGGCCTGAGTCCGCTCACGGACTTCGCCGCCCCCATCAAGCAGACGATCCCCAAGGGGGTCGCCCCCTGACGGGGGCGGCGCCCCGGGCGTGGGTCAGCGCAGGCCCGTGGAGCGGTTGAGGGCCGCCTGGATGAGGCGGTCCACCAGCTCCGGGTAGCTGACGCCGCTCTTCTCCCACATCTGCGGGTACATCGAGATGGGCGTGAAGCCCGGCATCGTGTTGATCTCGTTGATCACGAACCGGCCGTCCTCGGTGAGGAAGAAGTCCGCGCGCACCAGGCCCTCGCAGGACGCCGCCTCGAACGCCTCGACGGCGAGCCGCTGGATCTCCGCGGTCTGCTCGGGCGTCAGCGGCGCGGGCACGATGCCGGGCGTCGAGTCGATGTACTTCGCCTCGAAGTCGTAGTAGTCGTGCGTCTGCACGGGCGGGATCTCGGCCGGAACGCTCGCGCGCGGGCCGTCCTCGAACTCCAGGACGCCGCACTCGATCTCGCGGCCGCGCAGCAGCGCCTCGACGATGATCTTGGGGTCGTGGCGCTGTGCCTCGGCGATGGCCTCGTCGAGACCGTCGAAGGAGTCGACCTTCGTGATGCCGATCGAGGAGCCCGCGCGCGCGGGCTTGATGAACAGCGGCCAGCCGTGCTCGCCGGCGAACTCCGCGATGCGCTGCCGGGCGCCCGCCTCGTCCTGCCGCCACTCGCGCGGGCGGATCACCAGGTACGGGCCGACGTTCAGCCCGAAGGAGGCGAACACCCGCTTCATGTAGTCCTTGTCCTGGCCGACGGCCGAGGCGAGGACTCCGGAGCCGACGTAGGGCACTCCGGAGAGTTCGAGCAGGCCCTGGAGGGTGCCGTCCTCTCCGTAGGGACCGTGCAGCATCGGGAAGACGACGTCGACCTCGCCGAGCGCCTTGGGCACGGAGCCGGGCTCGCTGTAGACGACCTCGCGGTTGCCGGGGTCGACCGGGAGCACGACACCGCCCTCTACGGAGTCGGCGATTTCGGCGACGTTCGGCATCCGGCGGTCGGCGATGGCCATCCGCTCGGGCTCGTCGGCGGTCAGCGCCCAACGGCCGTCCGTGGTGATGCCGATCGGCAGGACGTCGTACTTGGAGCGGTCGATCGCGCGCAGTACGGCACCGGCCGTGACGACGGAGATGCCGTGCTCCGAGCTGCGGCCGCCGAACACGACGGCCACACGCGGCTTGCGGAGCGGCTGCTCAGGGCTCTGGGGGAGGTTCTCGCTGCTCATATCGCGTTGAGAGTACCCGCTGGCCCCGCAGTAGTCAGTCGGCGCCGTCAGCGGCGCTCGGGCTTGGCGCTGCGCGACATGAGGTCCTTGAGGGCGACCACCGGGGGCGTGCCCTCGTGCACGATGCCCACGACCGTCTCGGTGATCGGCATGTCGACGCCGTGCCTGCGGGCCAGATCCAGCACGGACTCGCAGGACTTGACGCCCTCCGCGGTCTGCTTGGTGACCGCGATGGTCTCCTGGAGCGTCATGCCCTTGCCGAGGTTGGTGCCGAAGGTGTGGTTGCGCGACAGCGGCGACGAGCAGGTGGCCACCAGGTCGCCGAGGCCCGCGAGTCCGGAGAACGTGAGCGGGTCGGCGCCCATGGCGAGGCCGAGCCGGGTGGTCTCCGCGAGGCCGCGCGTGATGAGCGAGCCCTTGGCGTTGTCACCGAGGCCCATGCCGTCCGCGATGCCCACGGCGAGGCCGATGACGTTCTTCACGGCGCCGCCGAGCTCGCAGCCGACCACGTCGGTGTTGGTGTACGGGCGGAAGTACGGCGTGTGGCAGGCCGTCTGGAGGCGCTGCGCGACGGCTTCGTCCCGGCAGGCGACCACGGCGGCGGCGGGCTGCCGCGCGGCGATCTCACGGGCGAGGTTGGGTCCCGTGACGACGGCGATCCGGTCCGCGGGGACCTTCGTGACGTCCTCGATGACCTCGCTCATCCGCATGGCGGAGCCCAGTTCGACGCCCTTCATGAGGGAGACGAGGACGGTCTCGGGGGCGAGCAGCGGGGCCCACTCGGCGAGGTTGGCGCGCAGTGTCTGCGACGGCACGGCGAGGACGGTGAAGTCGGCGTCCGCGGCGGCCTCGGCCGGGTCGGTGGTCGCCCGGAGGTTCTCCGGGAGCCGCACGCCGGGGAGGTAGTCCGGGTTGGTCCGCGTGGAGTTGACCGCGTCGGCGAGTTCGGCGCGGCGGCCCCACAGGGTGACGTCACAGCCCGCGTCGGCGAGCACCATGCCGAAGGCCGTGCCCCAGGAGCCCGTTCCGAAGACGGCGGCCTTCACGGGCTGCGCCGGGTTCACGGGGTTCGTCACTTGCTGTCCTCCGAGGTGCTCTCTGTGGTGCCCCGCGCGGCGTTGCGGCGCGCTGCTGCCTTGCGTCGTTGCTCCTGCCGCGCCCTGCGCGGGTCGTACGGCGTCTCAGGGGCCTTCTCGCCGCGGATCTCCTCCAGGAGTCCGGTGATCGCGGCCATGATGGTCTCGGTCACCTCGCGCAGCACCTCGGGCGTCGGCTCCTTGTCGTAGAAGCGCGACAGGTCGACGGGCGGTCCGGCCTTCACCTGGAGGGTCTTGCGCGGGAAGAGGGCGGGCTTCTTGCTGTACGGCGGAAGAGCGAGGTTGGCGCCCCACTGCGCGACGGGAATCACCGGGCACTTGGTCTCCAGAGCGACCCGCGCGGCACCGGACTTGGCGGTCATCGGCCACATGTCGGGGTCCCTGGTGAGGGTGCCTTCGGGATAGAAGGCGACGCACTCGCCGCGCGCGATGGCGTCGACGGCGGCGCGGAAGGCGTCGAGCGCGTTCGTGGTCTCGCGGTAGACCGGGATCTGGCCCGTGCCCTTCATCACCTTGGCGACAAAACCACCCTTGAAAAGGGCGTCCTTTGCCAGGAAACGCGGCACTCGCCCCGTGTTGTACTGGAAGTGCGCGTACGAGAACGGGTCGATATGCGAGTTGTGATTCACCGCGGTGATGAATCCACCGTCGGCCGGAATGTGCTCCATTCCACGCCAGTCCCGCTTGAACAGAACCACGAGCGGCGGTTTAGCAATGACCGCCGCAAGGCGGTACCAGAAGCCGATTCTGCGGCGGGACACTCGGACACCTTCCTCCATGAACCTGGTCGGCCGCACAAGTGTCGCCCCAGGCTGCCGGTCTGTCGAGAACACCGTACGCCCACCCGTCTGCGGCCACCGCCCCTCGTCCGTCGGCAGGTCACAATGGGCGCGACGCGAAGGACGGAGCGCTCGTGCAATGGACCCTGGTCATACCCGTGAAATCGCTGGCGCGCGCCAAAAGCAGGCTCGCCGCCGCGTCCGGGGACGGTCTGCGGCCGGGTCTCGCCCTGGCATTCGCGCAGGACACCGTGGCCGCCGCGGCGGCGTGCCCGGCGGTGCGGGATGTGGCGGTCGTCACGGACGACGCCCTGGCGGGCCGGGAGCTCGCCGCGCTCGGCGCCCGGGTCCTCGCCGACGAGCCCGGCGGGGGCCTGAACGCCGCGCTGGCGCACGGGGCGGCCCAGGTGCGCGCCGAGCGGCCCGACGCGGCCGTCGCGGCCCTGAACGCCGATCTGCCCGCGCTGCGCCCCGCGGAATTGGCCCGGGCACTCGACGGTGCCGCCGCATTTTCCCGCGCATTCATGCCGGATGCCGCAGGAATCGGGACGACGCTGCTGTGCGCGACGGCGGGGACGCAATTGCGTCCCGCTTTCGGAGGGGCCTCCCGGGCCCGGCATTCGGCGTCCGGGGCCGTGGAACTCGCGCTCGACGGCGTCGATTCCGTACGCCAGGACGTGGACACCGGAGAGGACCTGCGGGCCGCTCTCGCGCTCGGCGTGGGGCCGCGCACCGCCGCGGCCGCGGCGCGCCTGCTCATCGCCGACTGAGTACGCTGCTTTCCATGCAGGCGACCGCGTACACGTACGACTCCGAGACCCGCAGCGGCAGCGTGCTGCTCGACGACGGGACTCCCGTGCCCTTCGAGGCGCCCGCGTTCGACGCGGGCGGGCTGCGGCTGCTGCGGCCCGGGCAGCGCGTGCGCATCGAGGTGGACGGCGAGGGTGACGCGCGCCGCATCACTCTGGTGACCCTGCAGACGTTCTGAACCCGGCGCGGACCTTCTGACGCCCGGCGCCCACGCAGCCGAACCCGGCGCGGGCGTGCCGCGTCCGGGGCGCCTGCGCCGTCCGGGCGCACGACGCGGGCCGGGCTCCCCCGTGGGAGCCCGGCCCGGCGCGTGAGTGCCCTCGTGCCCCTACTTCTTGCGGGCCGTGGTCTTCTTGGCGGTCGTCTTGCGCGCCGTGGACTTCTTGGCGGGCGCCTTCTTCGCCGTGGCCTTCTTCGCCGGGGCGGTCTTCTTGGCGGTGGCCTTCTTGGCGGCCGGCGTCGCCTTCTTGGCGGTGGTGGTCTTCTTCGCCGCCGCCGGCGTCGCCTTCTTGGCCGTCGACTTCGTGGCCGTCTTCTTCGCCGTCGCCGTCGCCTTCTTGGCGGTCGCCGTGGCCTTCTTGGCGGTGGCCGTGCTCTTCTTCGCGGCGGTCTTCTTGGCCGTGGTGGCCTTCTTCGCCGCCGGGGTGGCCTTCTTCGCGGTGGCCTTCTTGGCCGCGGCCTTCTTGACCGTCGCCGAAGCGCCGCCGGTCAGGCTGCCCTTGGGCGCCTTCTTGACCGCGACGTCGTTCTTCGGGAGCTTCTTCGAGCCGCTCACCAGGTCCTTGAAGCCCTGACCGGCGCGGAAGCGCGGCACCGAGGTCTTCTTGACGCGCACGCGCTCCCCGGTCTGGGGGTTGCGGGCGTAACGGGCCGGGCGGTCGACCTTCTCGAACGAGCCGAAGCCGGTGACCGAAACACGGTCCCCGCCGACCACGGCACGGACGACGGCGTCCAGGACCGCGTCGACGGCGTCGGCGGCCTGCTGGCGGCCTCCGACCTTGTCGGCAATCGCTTCTACGAGCTGCGCCTTGTTCACGTCTTCCCCTTCGGAGACATTGCCGGGAGCGAAATACTCCGGCTTTTTCGCACGTTAGGCAGATATATACCGCAAATCAAACACGAAACGGGCTAATCACCCTTGTGCCGCAACGAAGTGGCCCATCTCGGAGTTCCTCGAAGGCCCGTTGAGGCTGCGACTCAGGGGTCTTGGGGGAATCGGCCGTCGTCCGCTTCGTCGAGGGACGCCATCAATCGCTCCAGACGCCTTGCCGCATCGGCGAGATCGTGTTTGGCCGCGGCCGTAATGACCAGCAGCTTCCGGGTCAGCGCCATCCGTACGCCCTCCGGGACTTGCAGTGCGCGCACTCGGGAGTGCGCTTCCTTCAGTTGGTCCGCGACGAGCCCGTAGAGCTCGAGTTGGCTGTCACGTCCCATGCACCGATTGTGCCATCTGGGGCGAGTTGTCGCCTCCGCAGGGGGTAACTGCCGCCGTCCGCCGCCTTCCTGAGGGTACCCCGTCGCGCCGAGTACAAGGGGATTTCCAGCCTCTTCTTCCTTGCCGGGCACGGGAGTTGAGACCACCCGTTCAGGCCATCCGGCACCTCTCGGGAGGCACACACAGATGTACCCCCAACCGTCCACGATTGGGGGTACATCAGGCTGTTGTGACGTGTTGCGGGCTGTCAGACCTGAACGGTCCGCGGCTTGTACGAGGGGCGCCCGGTCTCGTACGCGGCGATGTCCGGCTCGTTCCGCAGCGTGATGCTGATGTCGTCCAGGCCGTTCAGGAGCCGCCAGCGGGCGTTCTCGTCGAGTTCGAAGTCGGCGGTGATGCCCTCCGCGCGGACCTGGCGGTCCTCCAGGTCGACGGTGATCTCGGCCTGCGGGTCCCGCTCCGTCAGCTCCCAGAGCGCGTCCACGACCTTCTGGTCGAGCACGACGGTGAGCAGGCCGTTCTTCAGCGAGTTACCGCGGAAGATGTCGGCGAAGCGGGACGAGATGACGGCCTTGAAGCCGAAGTTCTGCAGCGCCCACACGGCGTGCTCGCGGGAGGATCCGGTGCCGAAGTCGGGTCCGGCGACCAGGACCGTGGAGCCCTGCCGCTCGGGTCGGTTGAGGACGAACTCGGGGTCCTTGCGCCAGGCCTCGAAGAGCCCGTCCTCGAAGCCGTCCCTGGTGACCTTCTTGAGCCAGTGGGCGGGGATGATCTGGTCGGTGTCCACGTTGCTGCGGCGCAGCGGGACGGCCCGGCCGGTGTGCTTGGTGAATGCTTCCATGGTTATCGGACTCCGGCGTTCACGGGGGCGTCGGACAGGTCGGCGGGCGAGGCGAGGTGGCCGGTGACCGCGGTGGCGGCGGCGACCTGCGGGGAGACCAGATGGGTGCGTCCGCCCTTGCCCTGCCTGCCTTCGAAGTTGCGGTTCGACGTGGAGGCCGAGCGCTCGCCGGGCGCCAGTTGGTCGGGGTTCATGCCCAGGCACATCGAGCAGCCCGCGTGCCGCCATTCGGCCCCCGCGGCGATGAAGACCTTGTCCAGGCCCTCCGCGACGGCCTCCAGGGAGACCCGGACCGAGCCGGGGACGACCAGCATCCGCACGCCGTCGGCGACTTTGCGGCCCTCGACGACGGAGGCCGCCGCGCGCAGGTCCTCGATGCGGCCGTTGGTGCAGGAGCCTACGAAGACGGTGTCGACCTTGATGTCCCGCAGCGGCTGCCCCGCGGTCAACCCCATGTATTCCAGGGCCTTTTCGGCGGCGTGGCGCTCCGAAGCGTCTTCGTACGAAGCCGGGTCGGGGACGCTCGCCGAAAGCGGCGCTCCCTGGCCCGGGTTGGTGCCCCAGGTCACGAACGGCGCCAGTGAGGCGGCGTCGATGTAGACCTCGGCGTCGAAGACCGCGTCGTCGTCGGTCTTCAGCGTCTTCCAGTACGCGACCGCGGCGTCCCAGTCCTCGCCCTGCGGTGCGTGGGCGCGGCCCTTGATGTAGTCGAAGGTGGTCTCGTCCGGGGCGATCATCCCGGCGCGGGCGCCCGCCTCGATGGACATGTTGCAGATGGTCATCCGCGCCTCCATCGAGAGCTTCTCGATGGCGGAGCCGCGGTACTCCAGGACGTAGCCCTGGCCGCCGCCGGTGCCGATCTTCGTGATGACGGCGAGGATCAGGTCCTTGGCCGTGACGTCGTCGGGCAGTTCGCCGTCGACGGTGATGGCCATGGTCTTGGGGCGGGCCATCGGCAGCGTCTGGGTGGCGAGGACGTGCTCGACCTGGGAGGTGCCGATGCCGAACGCCAGCGCGCCGAAGGCGCCGTGGGTGGAGGTGTGCGAGTCGCCGCAGACGACGGTGGTGCCGGGCTGGGTCAGTCCCAGCTGCGGTCCCACCACGTGGACGACGCCCTGCTCGACGTCGCCCAGCGGGTGCAGGCGCACGCCGAAGTCGGCGCAGTTCTTGCGCAGCGTCTCCAGCTGGGCCCGCGAGACCGGGTCGGCGATGGGCTTGTCGATGTCGAGGGTCGGGGTGTTGTGGTCCTCGGTGGCGATGGTGAGGTCCAGTCGCCGCACCTGACGGCCGGCCTGGCGGAGGCCGTCGAAGGCCTGGGGGCTGGTCACCTCGTGCAGCAGGTGCAGATCGATGTAGAGGAGGTCGGGCTCGCCCTCGGCGCGCCGGACGACGTGGTCGTCCCAGACCTTCTCCGCGAGTGTCCTACCCATCGCTTTCCCTCCGACCGGCCGCTTCGCCGGCCCAACTAGAGAATCTGTTCGCCGACGCGCGTACCCCTCGTGCCGCACGTCGGCCGCGAAATCCGTTGGTCCGCGGATCGCTCGTACAGAGTGGCGCGTCGCGCGGAAAATTGAACTTGCGTTTCACAGAGTGAGACGCGAGTATCGACGCATGGACAACTCTAGCGGCGTCGGCGTTCTGGACAAGGCGGCCCTTGTCTTGAGCGCTCTGGAGTCCGGTCCGGCCACCCTCGCGGGCTTGGTCGCGGCCACGGGGCTCGCACGACCCACGGCTCACCGACTGGCCGTGGCACTGGAACACCACCGGATGGTGGCGCGGGACATGCAGGGCCGTTTCATTCTCGGCCCGCGCCTCGCGGAGCTCGCGGCGGCGGCGGGCGAGGACCGCCTGCTCGCCACGGCGGGCCCGGTCCTCACGCACCTGCGCGACGTCACGGGCGAGAGCGCACAGCTCTACCGCCGGCAGGGCGACATGCGCATCTGCGTGGCCGCGGCCGAGCGCCTCTCGGGCCTCAGGGACACCGTCCCCGTCGGCTCGACGCTCACGATGAAGGCGGGCTCGTCGGCCCAGATCCTGATGGCCTGGGAGGAGCCGGAGCGCCTGCACCGCGGTCTCCAGGGCGCCCGCTTCACGGCCACGGCCCTTTCGGGTGTACGCCGCCGTGGCTGGGCCCAGTCGATCGGCGAGCGCGAGCCGGGTGTCGCGTCCGTGTCGGCGCCCGTGCGCGGCCCGTCGAACCGCGTGGTGGCCGCCGTCTCGGTCTCTGGTCCGATCGAGCGCCTGACCCGCCACCCCGGCCGCATGCACGCGCAGGCGGTCATCGACGCGGCGGGACGCCTCTCCGAGGCCCTGCGCCGCTCCGGCTGACGCTCACCCGCCGCCCCCGGCGCCCGAAACGCCCGACGCACGCAATCAGCGCCGGAAGGGGCCGCCCCAACGCCGCGGCGGCCCCTTCCGGCGCTCCTCTTCGCCCGCCTGCTTCTCTCACGCGGCCTCCGCTTCTCTGCGGGCCGCCGCCTCCCCCCTGCGGGCCTCAGGCCGTCTGCAGCCGGTCGGCGGCCCGGTCCCCGCGGCGGCCGACCGGGATGACACCGATGGCCTCGCCCAGGCCGAACGCCGGCATGTTGACGTACACCGCCTCGTGGGCGCCGGCCGGCACGACGTACGTCTCGTGCCAGAAGCCGACCTTCCCCCTGCCCTCCCTGACCCGACGGTTCCATGCCGCCCAGGCGGGCCGGTGTTCCTTGCCCTGGGCGACCGAGTACGCCAGCAGCTTCTCCTGCGACTCCCAGTACTGGACGACGTACACCAGGCGCGGGCCACCGAGGAGCAGCCGGTATCCCAGCAGTCCGCTCCCCTGGTCCTCCGGCAGGTCCTTGAGCATGCGGGCCATCGCCCAGAAGACGGGCCACCAGCTCCGCACCGCACGGAAGCTGTTGATGCGCATCCCGATATGGAAGACGACGACGCCTCCCTGCGCGTCCGCGGTCATGCGCCCTTCGATCGGCTTGCCGCCCACGATGCTCTCCCTTGCCGTAGCCCCGCCCGGACATTGGATAGTCCCGCTATCCATGTTTGGATAGTGCCACTCCCCAAAGGGAGGCGCAAGAGGAGGCACCACCGATGAAACTGGCGGAGCTGAGCAGGCTCAGCGGGATCCCCACGGCCACGATCAAGTACTACCTGCGCGAGGGCCTGCTCCCGCCCGGCCGCCGCGTGACGGCGACGCAGGCGGAGTACGACGACTCGCATCTGCAGCGGCTCCGGCTCGTGCGGGCGCTGATCCAGGTGGGACGGGTTCCGATCGCCTCGGCGCGCGAGGTACTGACCGCCCTGGAGGACGAGTCGCTGGACCACAACTCCCGTCTGGGCACGGCGGTATCGGCGCTCCCGCACGGCCAGGAGTCAGCGGAGGACGACGCGGCGGCCCGGGAGGCGCGTGCCACGGTCGACGCGCTGCTGACGCGGCTCGACTGGGAGTGCACGCGCGATGGCGCGGAGGCGTCGCCTGCCCATCGGGTGCTGGTGACCGCCGTCGCTACCCTGGCCCGGCTCGGATATCCGTGTGGCGTCGACGACTTGGCGCCCTACGCGTACGCGGGACGCCAACTGGCCGTGACCGACCTGGACTTGATCGAGCGGTACGAGTCGCCCGACCGGCAGCTGGAGGCGGCCGTGGCGCTCACGGTGCTGTACGAGCCGGTGCTGCTGAGCCTGCGCCGCATCGCGCAGGCGGAGGAGTCCACGAGCCGTTACGGGCAACGGCGTACGGAGGAATGACGAAGGGGCCCTCCCTCGCGGGAAGGCCCCTTGCCGTTTCTGTACCCCCGACCGGATTCGAACCGGCGCTACCGCCTTGAGAGGGCGGCGTGCTAGGCCGCTACACAACGGGGGCGAGGATCTTGCGTCACCGCGCGATCCAGCTGGGCTACCAGGACTCGAACCTAAACTAACGGAACCAGAAACCGTCGTGCTGCCAATTACACCATAGCCCAATGTGGTCTAGACCATGTCTAGTACCTACAGTACCCCCGACCGGATTCGAACCGGCGCTACCGCCTTGAGAGGGCGGCGTGCTAGGCCGCTACACAACGGGGGCCCTAGCGATCCTGCATCAGTGACAGTGGGTGCGACCCGATCTGTCCCCGCGGGAAGGATCTGTACCCCCGACCGGATTCGAACCGGCGCTACCGCCTTGAGAGGGCGGCGTGCTAGGCCGCTACACAACGGGGGCATTGTGGATGAGATCCACAGGTTGCAGATGAGCTCTGCGAGCTGGCCTACCAGGACTCGAACCTAGACTAACGGAACCAGAAACCGTCGTGCTGCCAATTACACCATAGGCCATCAAAGCGCCACCCCCGGAAGGGGTTTTGTTTGACTTGCGCTTCCCGGCCGGACCTTTCGGCCCTCTCGGGCGGCGCAGGAAGAACATTACCCGAAGGTGGACGGCGCTCCAAAACGGGTATCCGCACGCAGCAGCGCGGGGAGCTCGGAGAGGTCCCTGATCCGGTGTACGCCGGCCGGGCCGTCGCCCCCCGTGCCGGTGCGGTCGAGCCAGATCCCGACGAGGCCCGCGTCCCTCGCGCCCCTGGCGTCGATCTCCGGCTGGTCGCCCACGTAGGCGATCTCGGCGGGGGCCAGGCCCAGGTGCGTACAGACCGCGAGGAACGCCTCGGCGGCGGGCTTGGAGACGCCCAGGTCGGCGGCGCACAGCACGGCCTCGAAGCGGTCGCGGACGCCGAGGAGGCGCAGTTTGCGCTCCTGGACGAACAGGGCGGAGTTGGAGAGCACCGCGTGGCGGTAGTCGTCGGCGAGGGCGTCCAGGGTGGGGACGGTGTCGGGGAAGAGGGACCAGGCCGATTCGTAGTGACCGACGTAACGGTCGAACCAGGCGTCGGCGTCGGCGTCGCTCAGGGCGGGGGCGTCGAGGAAGTCCCGCACCCGGTCGCGGCGCTGCTCCTGGAAGGTCACCCCTCCGGCGCCGAAGCGGGCCCAGTGCCGCTCGGTGAGCTCCCGCCACCGCCCGAGGGCACGCTCGGCGGACTCGTACCGCTCCAGGAGCCCCTCGGCGGTGAGGTGCGCGTGCATGCCGGCGCTGTCGGCGCGCGCGTAGTCGAAGATGGTGTCGTCGATGTCCCAGACCACGGCTTTGATCGGCATGTTTCGACGGTATGCGAAGGACCCGGGAGCCGTGGAGGCTTCCGGGTCCTTCGGCTGCGTATGCGTACGCGTCGCTACGCGGTGAGCTTCGCCAGGGCCGCGTCGATGCGGGTCAGGGTCTTCTCCTTGCCCAGGATCTCCAGGGACTCGAAGAGGGGCAGGCCGATCGTGCGGCCGGTGACGGCCACGCGGACCGGGGCCTGGGCCTTGCCGAGCTTCAGGCTGTGCTCCTCGCCGGCGGCCAGGACGGCCTCCTTGAGGGACTCGGGGGAGGTCCAGTCGGCCGCCTCCAGCTTGGCGCGGGCCGTGCGCAGGAGGGCGTCGGAGCCCTCCTTCATGGCCTTCGTCCAGCTCGGCTCGTCGAAGACCGGCTCCGGCAGGAAGAGGAAGTCGACGTTGTCGGTGATCTCGGAGAGAACCTTGAGGCGGGTCTGCGCGTGCGGCGCGATGGCCTGCCAGGCCGCTTCGTCGAAGTCCTCGGGCGCCCAGTTGGCGTGCGGGGCCTTCAGCCAGGGCTCGCAGGCCTCGGCGAAGGCCTTCACGTCCAGCATGCGGATGTGGTCGGCGTTGATCGCCTCGGCCTTCTTGAGGTCGAAGCGGGCCGGGTTCGCGTTGACGTCCGCGAGGTCGAACTTCGCGACCATGTCGGAGATCGAGAAGACGTCCTGGTCCGCGGAGAACGACCAGCCGAGGAGCGACAGGTAGTTCAGGAGGCCCTCGGGGAGGAAGCCGCGCTCGCGGTAGAGGTTGAGGGACGCCTGCGGGTCGCGCTTGGAGAGCTTCTTGTTGCCCTCGCCCATGACGTACGGCAGGTGGCCGAACTCGGGGATCGCCTTCGCGACGCCGAGCTCGATCAGCGCCTTGTAGAGCGCGATCTGGCGCGGGGTGGAGGAGAGCAGGTCCTCGCCGCGCAGGACGTGGGTGATCTCCATCAGGGCGTCGTCGACCGGGTTGACCAGCGTGTACAGCGGGGCGCCGTTGGCACGCACGATGCCGTAGTCGGTGACGTTCTCCGCCTGGACGGTGATCTCGCCGCGGACCAGGTCGGTGAAGGTGGTGGCCTCGTCCGGCATGCGGAAGCGGACGATGTGGCTGCGGCCCTCGGTCTCGTACGCCTGCTTCTGCTCGGCGGTGAGGTCGCGGCAGTGGCCGTCGTAACCGGACGGCTTGCCGGCGGCGCGGGCGGCCTCGCGGCGGGCGTCCAGCTCCTCGGTGGTGCAGTAGCAGGGGTAGGCGTAGCCGCCGTCCAGGAGCTTGGCCGCGACGTCCCGGTAGATGTCCATGCGCTGCGACTGGCGGTACGGCGCGTGCGGGCCGCCGATCTCGGGGCCCTCGTCCCAGTCGAAGCCCAGCCAGCGCATCGAGTCGAGGAGCTGCTCGTACGACTCCTCGGAGTCGCGCGCGGCGTCGGTGTCCTCGATGCGGAAGACCAGGGTGCCCTCGTTGTGCCGGGCGAAGGCCCAGTTGAAGAGGGCGGTGCGGACCAGGCCCACGTGGGGGTTGCCGGTCGGCGAGGGACAGAACCGTACGCGTACGGGGGTCGCGTTAGCCACGCTTGATCACCTTGTTGGTGAGAGTGCCGATGCCTTCGATGGTGACGGCGACCTCGTCGCCGACGTTGAGCGGCCCGACGCCTGCCGGGGTGCCCGTGAGGATGACGTCGCCGGGGAGCAGCGTCATGGCCTCGGAGATGTGCACGATCAGGTCCTCGACGGAGCGGACCATCTCGGCCGTACGCCCCAGCTGGCGCTGTTCGCCGTTGACCGTGCACTGGATGGTGAGGTCGGAGGGGTCGAGGTCGGTCTCCACCCAGGGGCCGAGCGGGCACGCGGTGTCGAAGCCCTTGGCCCTGGCCCACTGCTTCTCGCGCTTCTGCACGTCACGCGCGGTGACGTCGTTCGCGCAGGTGTAGCCGAGGATGACGTCGCGGGCGCGCTCGCGCGGGACCTCGCGGCACATGCGGCCGATGACCACGGCCAGCTCGGCCTCGTGGTGCACCTCCTGCGAGAAGGAGGGGTACACGATGGCGTCGCCAGGGCCCGCCACCGAGGTGGACGGCTTGAAGAAGGCGACCGGGACGTCGGGGACCTCGTTGCCGAGCTCCGCCGCGTGGTCCGCGTAGTTGCGGCCGATGCCCACGACCTTATTGGGGAGCACCGGGGGCAGCAGCCTGACCTTGCTCAGCGGGACCTTCGTGCCGGAGAGCTCGAAGTCCGCGAACGGGATGCCCTTGATGATGTCGAGGACGAGCCCATCGGTCGTTCCGGGGGGACTTTCGCCCTCGACCGCGCCGAAGGCGACGTTGCCGTCGATGGAGAACCTGGCGATGCGCACGTGTGCCTTGGCCCCTTGCTGGAATGGGTGGAGTGTGACACTCCAGGCTAACGCGGCAGGCGGGTCCGACCTCCCGCCATTAACCCGCTACGGGGGCGGGCTGCTCCGGCGCGTCCATGAGGATCGTGCGCTTCGGGTTGGCGGTCTGCGTCGGCAGTTCCACGGCGTGCTCCGGCTGCTCGGGCGCGGCCTGGACGTCGTCCGCGTCCTTGAGGTGCGCGAGAGTGGTGCGGCGCGGGTTGGCTATGTTGCGGAACATCGTCGACTTCACAGTCTTCATCTGCTGTTCGGACCTTGTCGGTTGAGGCGTCACGTGGTGGACGCGGCTTGTCGGATTCGCCATCCCTGTAAAGCGTCAGGCTAAACATCCAATTCCCGGCCAAAGTCCGGAAGACGCCAAGATCTTCATGTGAGTTTGCTCACGAGTTAGCGGACAAAAAGGTCAATCCGGGCCCGGGGTCGACCCGTTGGAAACGGACATTGCGCCACTGAAGGCACCATTCCGCTCCTGATCATGAAGACTGGGACACCCCCCGCCGGTAGAAGCTTTGTGGGGATGAGTCCGTTTTTTACTAGATCACTTTCTACGTCTGGTGACCCCCCACTCACAACGCGTCACGCAGGCCGTGGCGCGACACACGGGCCTTGTTGGAGATCCTGCACTGTGCTGGAATTCCCGGGACCGCCGCGGGATCGAACCGGCGCGCAGGGGCGCAACGCAGCGCCGAGTGGCGGCGGGGAGGGGGAGCAAGCGCCGGTCACTCACGACCACATAGGGGGCGCTTGGCGCCCCACGACGCCGACACCGTCCCGCCGTTATCCGGCAGGACGCCTGGTCCAGAGGTTGCGACGCTAGTGCAGGGACGTTTCAAGAGGGATGGCAAGGGGTCTCCCCAGGCCGACCGCGGCCGAGGGGATGCTCCGGCGGAGCCGGGCGGCTCCTCGCCCCAGCACGCCCAGAACCCCGGACCGGGTACGCCCGGCGACAGCGGCCCCGGGGCCGCACGCCAGGGAGCCGTCGGCAGCGGCTCGACGGCCGCCCAGGCCAAGAGCAAGGGCAAGGGCTCGACCGGCACCAAGGCACCCAGCACCGGCTCGCGAATAGCCCTGCGCAACTGGCGCATCTCCACCCGACTGGTCTCGCTGCTCGCGCTCCCCGTGATCACCGCGACCTCGCTCGGCGCGCTCCGCATCAACTCGTCCCTGGACGAGATCAAGCAGCTCGACAACATGAAGCTGCTGACCGAGATGACCAAGCAGGCCACCGAGCTGGCCGCCGCGCTCCAGGAGGAGCGCGACAAGTCGGCCGGCCCCCTCGCGCACGGCGCGAAGGCCTCCGACTACACGGTCAAGGGCGCCCGCGAGAAGACCGACCGGGTCTACCGCAACTTCCTGCAGGGCACCCAGGACCTCAACGACACCGACGGCGAGAAGGGCCTCCTCGGCGTCCGGCACAGCGCCGTCCAGATCACCCAGCAGCTGCAGGGCATCAACGACGTCCGCAAGAAGGCCTTCACCGACAAGGGCTCCACCTCGCAGACCGTCGAGGCCTACAGCCAGCTCGTCGAGCAGCTCCTCAAGCTGTCGCAGGACATGGCGCAGGCGACGAGCAACCCGGACATGATCCAGCGCACGCGCTCGCTGGCCGCCTTCTCGTCGGCCAAGGAGTACGCCTCCGTACAGCGCGCGATCATCGCCGCGGCCCTGCCGGCGAACGACAGCGAGTACGGCAAGATCTCCGAGACCGACCGCACCTTCGGCCTCAGCGCCAACGAGAAGGAGCGCTCGGAGCTCCAGACCTTCAGCAAGATCTACGCGGGCAACGCCGGTGAGCTGACCAAGCCCATCGACGGCGGCAACCCCGCGGTCAAGGCCGCCAACGAGTACGCCAAGCGCGTGCTCGAGCAGGAAGGCGGCATCAAGCTCCAGGACAAGCGGTCCTACAAGGACTGGGTCGACGCCGACACCACCAAGATCGACGCGATGGCGAAGATCGAGCTGACGCTGCTCGGCGAGATGGAGCAGAAGGCCCGCGAGCTGCGCAACGAGTCGGAGCAGTCGGCCATCCTCAACGGTGCGCTGATCCTGCTCGTGCTCGGCGTCTCGCTCGTCGGCGCGTTCGTCGTGGCCCGCTCCATGATCCGCTCGCTGCGCCGGCTCCAGGACACCGCGACCAAGGTCGCCCAGGACCGCCTGCCCGAGCTGGTCAAGCAGCTCTCGGAGTCGGACCCGCAGGACGTCGACACCTCCGTCGAGTCCGTCGGTGTGCACTCCCGGGACGAGATCGGCCAGGTGGCCGCGGCCTTCGACGACGTGCACCGCGAGGCCGTCCGCCTCGCCGCCGAGCAGGCCCTCCTGCGGGGCAACGTCAACGCGATGTTCACCAACCTCTCGCGCCGTTCGCAGGGCCTCATCCAGCGCCAGCTCTCGCTCATCTCCGAGCTGGAGTCGCGCGAGGCCGACCCGGACCAGCTGTCCTCGCTCTTCAAGCTCGACCACCTCGCGACCCGCATGCGCCGTAACGGCGAGAACCTCCTCGTCCTCGCCGGTGAGGAGCCGGGCCGCCGCTGGACCCGGCCCGTGCCGCTCGTCGACGTGCTGCGTGCCGCCGCGTCCGAGGTGGAGCAGTACGAGCGCATCGAACTCTCCTCGGTCCCCGCGACCGAGGTCGCCGGACGCGTCGTCAACGACCTCGTGCACCTCCTCGCCGAGCTGCTCGAGAACGCGACGTCGTTCTCCTCGCCGCAGACCAAGGTCAAGGTCACCGGTCACGCGCTGCCCGACGGCCGCGTCCTGATCGAGATCCACGACACCGGCATCGGTCTCTCGCCCGAGGACCTCGCCGCGATCAACGAGCGGCTCGCGTCGCCGCCCACCGTGGACGTCTCGGTGTCGCGCCGCATGGGTCTGTTCGTGGTCGGCCGTCTGTCGCAGCGCCACGGCATCCGCATCCAGCTCCGCCCGTCCGACTCCGGTGGTACGACCGCGCTGGTCATGCTGCCCGTCGACGTCGCCCAGGGCGGCAAGAAGATGCCGGGCAAGCCCGGTGCGCCCTCCCCGACCGGCGGTCCCGCGGCGGCCCAGGCCGCGGCCGGTGCCGCTGCCGCGCGACGCGGTGTCGGCGCGGGCGGCAACGGTCCCGGTCTGACCGGCGGTCCCGGCCGCGGTGGTCCCGCGCTCGGCGGTGGCCCCGGTGCCGGTGCCCAGGGTGGGCCCGGGCTGCTCGGTGCCGGTGCGCCGCGCCAGCAGGTCGCGGGCTCGGGTCCGCGGGCCGCGCTGCCCTCCCGGGACACGGGTCAGGGCCAGGGCCCGGCTCAGGGTCGGGGTCAGGCTCAGGGCCGTGGGCAGGGACAGGGTCCGGGTCAGCCTCAGGGACCGGGCCAGGGTCAAGGACCGGGTCAGGGTCCCGGTCTGGGTCTCGGCCAGGCCCCCGGTCAGCGTCCGCAGGCCGCTCCGCAGGGCGGTCAGCCGCAGGCGCCGCAGCGCGGTCGCGGCGGCAACGCGCCGCAGCCTCCGGTGCCCCAGCAGCGTACGAACGCCATGAAGCCGCCGGCGAACGCCCAGGCCGACGCCGGTGACCAGGGCCGCAGGCCCCAGCTGCCGCCCCGCGGCGGCCCGCGTGCCGAGCTGCCCGGGGGCAACCCGCAGCCCCGCGTGCCCAGCTGGAGCGACGAGAACGCGCAGCCGCAGGTGGCGCGCGAGCCCTTCGACACCCCGCGGGGCCACGAGGAGCACGAGTCCACCGGCCAGTTCCCCCAGCCTCCGGCGGGTACGGACGACCGGCAGGGCCCCGGCTCCACCGCGGAGTTCGCCCGCCCGGACTTCGACGCCCCGCCGCCCGGTACTCCGGCGCACGGCACCCCGGCGCCGCAGGACAGCGGCTCCACCGGGCAGTTCGTCCGCTCCGACGTCTTCGGCGGCCAGGGCGGCCGGCAGAACCAGGGCCAGAACCAGCCCCAGAACCAGAACCAGGGCCTGCCGCAGAACCAGCAACAGAACCAGGCCAACGCCCCGGCGCAGCACGGCAATCGGGAGATGCCCGACTACACCGTGCCGCGCCCGCCGGCCCCGCGCCGCGGCCAGGGCGACCCTCACCAGGGTCTCCCCCAGCAGCCGGGTCAGGGCCACGGTCCGGGTCAGGCGCCGCAACAGGGCCAGCAGGCTCAGCAGAACCAGCAGCAGCACCTGCAGCCCGCGCAGCCCCTCCAGCCCGCGGAGCCCGAGCCCCTGCCCCCGGCCGGCCCCGGCGACGGCCGTACGCCGCTGTTCGACACGCTGGAGACCAACTGGTTCCAGCAGCAGCAGAACCAGCAGGCGGCCCAGCAGCAGGCGGCCCAGCAGGAGCAGCAGCACCGGCAGGCCGCGCCGCAGGATCAGCAGCAGGGCAGGCAGGCCCCCGAGGCCGCGCCGCGCCAGGCCGCCGAGCCGCCGCAGCGCCCGCTCCCCTCGCGCCCCCAGCGCCAGGACCCGAACGCCGCGCCCGCGGGCGGAGGCGGCACCAACGGCAACGGCATGCCGAGCGGTTGGCGCTCCTCCCCCAACGACGAGCTGGGCCGCCAGGCCGAGCGCGTCCGGCAGCCCACCGCGGGCGGCGTCACCACATCCGGACTGCCGCGCCGCGTCCCGCGGGCCAACCTGGTCGCGGGCACGGCCCAGCAGCAGCAGGACAGCACAGGTCCGCAGGTCTCGCGTGCGCCCGATGACGTACGCGGCCGGCTGACGAATCTCCGTCGGGGCATCCAGCAGGGGCGCCAGGCCGGTACCGGCCAGACCGGCAGTTTCCCTCGCCCCACTCACCAGCAGGAGCGTTAGTTGAGCCCGATGAGCCAGGCGGCACAGAATCTGAACTGGTTGATCACCAACTTCGTGGACAACACCCCCGGGGTGTCCCACACAGTGGTGGTCTCCGCCGACGGACTCCTTCTGGCGATGTCCGAAGGCTTCCCCCGCGACCGCGCCGACCAGCTCGCCGCGGTCGCCTCCGGCCTTACCTCGCTGACCGCCGGGGCCTCCCGGATCTTCGAGGGCGGCACCGTCACCCAGACCGTGGTGGAGATGGAGCGGGGGTTCCTCTTCATCATGTCCGTCTCCGACGGTTCGTCCCTGGCCGTGCTCGCGCACCCCGAGTGCGACATCGGCCTCGTCGGCTACGAGATGGCCCTCCTCGTCGACCGCGCGGGCGCCGTCCTCACCCCGGACCTCCGCGCCGAGCTGCAGGGCAGCCTGCTCCACTAGCCCGGAGCACGCTCCGAAGCCTTCCCCCTTCGGCCGCCCCACCGACCGAACGTACTGACCAACCGTCCGGCCGCCACACTGCCCCCACCGGCTCTGTCAGACGGCACACGCAGATGACCTGCTGTCCCGCCCGGAGGATCCATGACCCCGCCCACCGCCTCTCACAACCCGTACGGCGACGCCTCGTACGGAATGGAGGGCGACCAGCCGCTGGTGCGGCCCTACGCGATGACCGGCGGCCGCACCCGGCCCCGCTACCAGCTCGCCATCGAGGCGCTGGTGAGCACCACGGCCGACCCGGCCCAGCTGATGGGGATGCTCCCCGAGCACCAGCGGATCTGCCACCTGTGCCGTGAGGTCAAGTCGGTGGCCGAGGTCTCCGCGCTCCTGTCGATGCCGCTCGGTGTGGCCCGGATCCTCGTGGCGGACCTGGCGGAGGCCGGGCTCGTCGCCATCCACCAGCCCGGCGGCGACGAGAGCGCCGGCGGCCAGCCAGACGTGACACTGCTCGAAAGGGTGCTCAGTGGACTTCGCCAGCTCTAGTGACTCGGGCTCGGCCCGCTCCACCACCTCCGCGAAGATCGTGGTGGCGGGCGGCTTCGGCGTGGGCAAGACCACGTTCGTCGGGGCCGTCTCCGAGATCAACCCGCTGCGCACCGAGGCCGTCATGACGTCCGCGTCAGCGGGCATCGACGACCTGACCCACACCGGGGACAAGACGACGACCACCGTCGCCATGGACTTCGGCCGCATCACCCTGGACCAGGACCTGATCCTGTACCTCTTCGGTACGCCCGGTCAGGACCGCTTCTGGTTCATGTGGGACGACCTCGTGCGCGGCGCCATCGGCGCGGTCGTGCTCGTGGACACCCGCAGGCTCGCCGACTGCTTCCCGGCCGTCGACTACTTCGAGAACTCCGGACTGCCCTTCGTCATCGCCCTCAACGGCTTCGACGGCCACCAGCCGTACACGCCCGACGAGGTGCGCGAGGCGCTGCAGATCGGCCCGGGAACACCGATCATCACGACGGACGCGCGACACCGTGCGGACGCAAAGAGTGGCTTGATCACGCTGGTCGAACACGCACTTATGGCACGTCTCAAGTAGGCAGGTCCGTACGGCAGTTGTCGTAGTCAAACCGGAGCGGCCTGTGTCCTTTGACACGGCCGTGCGCCGTGTTCATAACGTTTCGACAGAGAATTGCAAGGTAACCGCCACGCGTCGCGGTCACCTGGTGTCGCTGTGCTCACAAGAGCCCCGCCTTTTGGCGGGGCTCGCTCTTTATGACCGATTTATCTGAGGCTTACACCACTCGGAACCGGCCCTTCCTGGTGTTTGGAAGAGCAGCCCCTGACGTGCTGGAATGCGCTGAACTGCCCAGTAGCACGGGCCTTGGAGACGACAGCGGCACGACGTGAGTGCCGCCGCCGAGAGGTTGTTGGTCGAGTGAGGCGAAGCAAGCCGAGTCCCGCGGCATCCCCCACCGGGGACGCGCGGGGCAACTTCACCCCGCCGCCGCGCACAGCGGCGTCCCCCGTTGACGTGAGCGCCGCCCCCGGCAACGAGTCCCCGGCTCCCTCCGGCGGGCGGATGTCGCCCCGCAACTGGCGCGTGCCGACCAGACTGAACGCGATCCTGCTCATACCCGTGCTCGTCGGTCTCGTCATGGGCGGCTTCCAGGTGAAGGGCTCCATCGACACCTGGAGCGAGGCCCAGGACGCCGAGAGCACCGCCCGCCTGGTGCGGGCGTCGCTGAACTACGGCAACCGCCTCATCGAGGAGCGCGACCTCACCGCCGCTCCCCTGCTGCGCGGCAAGCGGAACGACCCGGTCGTCGTCAAGGCCCGCAAGGCCACCGACCGGGCCGCCGCCGAGTTCAAGTCCGCGGCGGAGAGCATGCCGGACAAGGAAGGCCTCAACCGTCGTCTCGACGCCTTCCACAAGGTCGAGCCGAAGCTCGCCCCGCTGCGTCAGGCCGCGTACACCACCAAGCTTCCCGGTGTGAAGACCGAAGAGGGCTACGTCGCCATCCAGCACCCGCTGATGGAGTTCGCCAACGAGCTCGGTCTGGGCACCGGCAACATCACCAGCTACGGCCGCACCGTCTACGCGATCTCGCTCTCCAAGGCAGCGCTCTCCCTCCAGCGGTCCATCGGCACGCACCTCCTGGTCGAGCCGGGCCCCGGCACCGGTTCGTTCACGCTCCAGCGCACCTCGTTCTCCTCGTACGCCTACCTGGAGCGCATCGCCATCGAGGAGTACACCGGCGGCGGCACCCCCGAGGACGTCGCCAAGCTGGAGGACGCCAAGAAGGAGCTGGCGGCCGCCGCCGAGAAGCAGGGCGGCCCGGCCCTCTCGCAGGACAAGATGGTCGCGGCCATCGCCACCATGCCGAGCACCCAGCCGAGCGCACGCGTCGAGCTGGCCGGCAAGGGCATCACGCCCAAGGCCTGGTGGGCCACCACCACCGCCAAGTTCGACGCCTACCGCACCATCGAGTCGGACCTCGCCGACAAGGCCGTGGACGAGGCGTCCGACATCGCCGCCACCGCGCAGCGCAACGCGTACATCACCGGCGCCATCGTGGTGCTCGCGCTGCTCGCCGCCTTCATCCTGGCCGGGATGATGGCCCGCCAGATGTCCAAGGCGATGCGTCAGCTGCGTACCGCCGCCTTCGGCATCGCCGAGCAGCGCCTTCCGATGCTGGTCGACCAGCTGTCGCGCACCGACCCGGGCCGCGTGGACACCCGCGTGCAGCCCATCCCGATCAACTCCACGGACGAGATCGGCGAGGTCGCCCGCGCCTTCGACCAGGTGCACCGCGAGGCCGTGCGGCTCGCCGCCGAGCAGGCGCTGCTCCGCGGCAACATCAACGCGATCTTCACCAACCTGTCGCGCCGCAACCAGTCGCTGATCGAGGGCCAGCTGACCCTCATCACCGACCTGGAGAACAACGAGGCCGACCCGGACCAGCTGGAGAACCTCTTCCGCCTGGACCACCTGGCGACCCGTATGCGCCGCAACGGCGAGAACCTCCTGGTCCTCTCCGGCGAGGAGCCGGGCCGCCGCTGGGACCAGCCGGTCCCGCTGGTCGACGTGCTCCGCGCCGCCTCCTCCGAGGTGGAGCAGTACGAGCGCATCGAGCTGCAGGGCGTCCCGGAGGCCGAGATCCACGGCCTGGCCGTGACCGACCTCGTGCACCTGCTCGCCGAGCTCCTGGAGAACGCCACCACGTTCTCCTCCCCGCAGACCAAGGTCCGTGTCACCGCGACCCGGCTGCCCGACGGCCGCATCATGGTCGAGATCCACGACAAGGGCATCGGTCTCACCGCCGAGGACTTCGCGGACATCAACCACAAGCTGGCCAACCCGCCGACCGTGGACGCCGCGATCTCGCAGCGCATGGGTCTGTTCGTGGTCGGCCGGCTCTCCGACCGGCACGGCATCCGCGTGCAGCTGCGCCCCTCGGGCGAGCAGGCGGGCACCACGTCGCTGGTCATGCTGCCGGACGCGATCACGCACGGTGGCGGTGGCGACCAGCCCGCGCAGGACGAGTTCACCGTCTCCTCGATCATCCCTGAGCAGCAGGTCCTTGCGGCCGAGCCGCTGCGCACCGCCGCGGAGCTGGGCTTCGACGACAGCCGCTACCACGGTGACGGCGGCGAGGTGCAGCCCGAGCTGGACCCGGTCGGCCGTTCGCTGATGCGTGAGGAGCGCCGCGCGGCCCTGGAGGCGCAGGCCCAGCAGCCCGGCGCCCACCGCCCGCTCTTCCGCGACGAGGTCGAGCCGCAGCAGCAGGCACAGCAGCCGCAGCCGGGTGTGTACGAGCAGCAGGGCGGCTACGACCAGCAGGCCCCCGCGTACGACGAGCACCAGCAGGCCACGTACGACCAGGGCGGCGCGTACGAGAACGAGCAGTACGCCACCGGTGAGTACGCACAGCCGCAGTACACCGACGCGCAGTACGCCGAGAACGGCTACGGCGCCGAGCAGTACGCGCCGGCCGAGCAGCACTACGTTGACGGCTCGGATGGCGCGGCCGGCTACCAGGACCAGCAGCTGCCCTATCCGGAGCGGTCCCGTCAGGACGACTGGCCCACCGCTGACGGCTACCAGACCGAGTACGGCCAGGAAGCGGAATCCGCGCAGGCGGCCCCCGCGGCCGACGACGAGCGCGTAGGCTTCGACCGGCCGGGACCGACTCCGTCCGTCGTCCACGAGATGACCGACGCGGGCCTCCCCCGCAGGGGCTCCTCCGGTGCGAACGGGAACGAGAGTTCCCCCGCCCCGAGCGAGGGCAAGGACGACTGGCGTTCGTCCAACGACGAGCGCTGGCAGCGAGCCGAGCGCCTCAAGGAGCCGAAGGCGGGCGGGGTCACCTCGTCCGGGCTCCCGCGGCGGGTGCCCAAGGCCAATCTGGTCGAGGGCACCGCGGAACAGACCCCACAGGGCGGCCCCCAGGTCTCCCGCGACCCCGAGGAAGTGCGGGGCAGGCTGAGCAACCTGCGCCGCGGCGTCCAGCGGGGACGCAACTCGAGCAGTGACACGAATGGCCAGGGCTTCAGCCCTGATAGCACCTACAACCAGGAGCGTTAGTGTGAGCCCGATGAGCCAGGCGGCACAGAACCTGAACTGGTTGATCACCAACTTCGTGGACAACACCCCCGGGGTGTCCCACACAGTGGTGGTCTCCGCCGACGGACTCCTTCTGGCGATGTCCGAAGGCTTCCCCCGCGACCGCGCCGATCAGCTCGCGGCCGTCGCCTCCGGCCTTACCTCGCTGACCGCCGGGGCCTCCCGGATCTTCGAGGGCGGCTCCGTGACCCAGACCGTTGTGGAGATGGAGCGAGGATTTCTCTTCATCATGTCCATTTCCGACGGTTCCTCGCTCGCCGTTCTCGCCCACCCGGATGCGGACATCGGTCTCATTGGGTACGAGATGGCACTTCTTGTCGACCGCGCGGGCACCGTTCTCACGCCGGACCTGCGCGCGGAGCTCCAGGGGAGCCTTCTCAACTAACAGACAGACGGTGCGTTTTCGCGTCTTGTGCCCGTAAGGTTTCGGGACGCGGCTCCACAGTGATGGGCCCGGCACAGTTGGAGGAGGAAGAAACGTGGCAACACCCCCAGACGGTTCGTCATCGGCGAACTGGTCCCCTGGTCATGGCCAGGGTGGTCAGCACGACGGCGGGCCGAACAGGTACAACTTCCCCTCCGCGCCGAGCCACCGCCGCCAGCCGTACGCGCAGCCCCAGCAGCCGGGGCCGCGTCCGTACGACCAGGGCACCCCGGCGCGCGCGCCCCGCATCCAGCCGGTGCACCCCCAGCGGCGCGCCCCTGAACCGGCGCCCGCCGGGTCGGCGAGCAACCCCCTGGTGCGCCCGTACGCCATGACGGGCGGCCGCACCAGGCCGCGCTACCAGCTCGCCATCGAGGCGCTGGTGCACACCACCGCACAACCGCACCAGTTGCAGGGCCAGTTGCCCGAGCATCAGCGCATCTGCAACCTGTGCCGGGAGATCAAGTCGGTCGCCGAGATCTCGGCGCTCCTCTCCATCCCCCTCGGCGTCGCCCGGATCCTCGTAGCCGACCTGGCGGAGGCCGGACTTGTCGCCATCCATCAGCCCGGCGGCGACGAGTCCGCCGGCGGCCAGCCAGACGTGACACTGCTCGAAAGGGTGCTCAGTGGACTTCGCAAGCTCTAGCGGCGGAGCAACAGCCCGCTCCACCACCAGCGCGAAAATCGTGGTGGCGGGCGGCTTCGGCGTGGGCAAGACCACGTTCGTCGGGGCGGTCTCTGAGATCAACCCGCTGCGCACCGAGGCCGTCATGACGTCCGCGTCAGCGGGCATCGACGACCTGACCCACACCGGAGACAAGACCACCACGACGGTGGCCATGGACTTCGGTCGCATCACCCTGGACCAGGACCTGATCCTGTACCTCTTCGGTACGCCGGGTCAGGACCGCTTCTGGTTCATGTGGGACGACTTGGTCCGTGGCGCCATCGGCGCGGTCGTCCTGGTCGACACGAGGCGGCTCGCCGACTGCTTCCCCGCCGTCGACTACTTCGAGAACTCCGGGCTGCCCTTCGTCATCGCCCTCAACGGCTTCGACGGCCACCAGCCGTACACGCCCGACGAGGTGCGCGAGGCGCTGCAGATCGGCCCGGACACCCCGATCATCACGACCGACGCCCGCCACCGCGCGGACGCGAAGAGCGCGCTGATCACGCTGGTCGAGCACGCGCTGATGGCGCGGCTCCGTTAACGCTCTTCTTTTGTTGCCCGTACGCGGACGACGGCCCGCACGCTTCGGCGTGCGGGCCTCTGTCAGTTTCGGCGGCAGTGCGCGAACTGCGTGACGCCCTGGTAGCCGTAGCTCTCCGGGTGCAGTTCGTGCAGGGCGACGCCGCCGCGGGCGAGCGGGCCGAGGAGCTCCGGCAGGAACGCGGCGGCCCCGGTGATGAAGGCGGCCTTCTCCTCGGCGCTGTTGGTGCCCGCCGTGATGCTGACCTCCAGGTGCGCGTCGCGGCCGCCGGTCAGGGGCTTCCCCGCGACGTAGTAGCGGTCGGCGGGGACGAGGTCGAGGTGGACGACGGTGCGCTCGGCGGACTTGCCGAGCGCGGTGACCGCCAGGCCGGTCAGCCCCTCGGCGAGGGCCCGTGCGGTGTCGGCGGGCAGGGCGGGGTCGGTGACGGTGGCCCTGATGTGGGGCATGGCTCTCCTCACGTCGTTCTCCGGTGATCAGCCGCGTCGGCGGCACGGGCAACTCTCGCCCCACCTGGCACCATTGATCCAACGCATAGCCGTCATAGACCTATGAGGCCGCCTCATGACCGTGAACTTCCCGCAGCTCAGGGCCTTTGTCGCGGTGGTCGACGCGGGCGGGTTCAGCGCGGCCGCCGCCGAGCTCGGCATGAGCCAGTCGGCGGTGTCGCACGCCGTGGCCTCCCTCGAACGCGAGCTGGCGGGCCCGCTCCTCGTCCGGTCCGGGCCGGTGCGGACGACGGCGCTCGGGGAGCGGGTCCTGCCGCACGCCCGGGCCGCGCTGTCGGCGGTCGGGGCCGTGGCTGAGATCGCCGCCGACGCCGGGGCGGTGACGGGTACCGTGCGGCTCGCCTCGACGCCCACGGTCTGCCAGGGCCTGCTGCCCGGGCTGCTGCGGCACTGGCGGCAGGACCGGCCGCGGATCACCGTGCGCGTCTTCGAGGGCGACAGCGCCGAGGTCGCGGAGTGGCTGGAGAACGGCACGGCCGACGCCGCCGTCCTGATCGACCCGCCGCCCGGCCCCGGCACCCAGCTCGCCCTGGACGGCTACCGCGCCCTGCTCCCCCGCGATCACCCCCTGGCGGGCGAGGCGGCCGTCGACGTCCGCGATCTGGAGGACGACGAGTTCCTGATCTCCCCCAACAGCTGCGAGGACCGGGTCCGCGCGCTCCACGACCTGGCCGGGCTGCGCTTCACCCCCGCGCACCGGGTGCGGGACCTGGCCACCCTGATCAGCATGGTGCAGGCGGGCCTCGGCGTGACCGTCCTGTCCGAGGTCTCACGCTCCCTGGTCCCGCCCGACCTGGTGCTGCTGCCGGTGGAGCCGCGGGCCGCGCGGCGCCTGGTCCTGAGCGGGCCGCGGGGCCGCGCCTGGCATCCGGCGGTCCGGCCGCTGGCGGAGTCGGCGGTGACGCACCTGACGCGGCCCCGCGAGGAGGGGTAGGAACGCGCGCGGGCCCCGCCCTCCCGAAGGAGAACGGGGCCCGAGAGCGGAGGGGCTCAGCCCTGCCAGCTGTGCGGGGCGCGGAAGCCCGGGGTGCGCTCCAGGCGGCGCCAGCCGGCCTTGTCGCGGCCGCGGCGGGCGGTGGGAGCGGCGGGCTGGGCGGCGGCGCGGGCCAGCAGGATCGCGGTGATGGCCGCGACTTCCTCGGGCTCGGCGTGGCCCTTCTCTACGCGAATGTCGGGGGGTGTCATCGTGCAGCTTCTCCTTGTGGGCTACTGCGGCGCGGACGCGGTGTGGTGACCGCTACTGCGGAGGGTTGCCGTGCTTGCGCGAGGGCAGGTCGGCGTGCTTGTTGCGGAGCATCGCGAGGGACTTGATGAGGACCTCGCGGGTCTCGGCCGGGTCGATGACGTCGTCGACCAGGCCGCGCTCGGCGGCGTAGTAGGGGTGCATCAGCTCGGCCTTGTACTCCTTGACCATGCGCGCGCGCATCGCCTCGGGGTCCTCGGCGGCCGCGATCTGACGCCGGAAGATCACGTTCGCGGCGCCCTCGGCGCCCATGACCGCGATCTCGTTGGTCGGCCAGGCGTAGGTGAGGTCGGCGCCGATGGACTGGCTGTCCATGACGATGTACGCGCCGCCGTACGCCTTGCGCAGGATCAGCGAGATCCGCGGGACGGTGGCGTTGCAGTACGCGTACAGGAGCTTGGCGCCGTGGCGGATGATGCCGCCGTGCTCCTGGTCGACGCCGGGCAGGAAGCCGGGCACGTCCAGGAGGGTGAGGATCGGGATGTTGAAGGCGTCGCACATCTGCACGAAGCGCGCGGCCTTCTCGGACGCCTCGATGTCGAGGACGCCGGCCAGCGCCTGCGGCTGGTTGGCGACGATGCCGACGACCTGGCCGTCCAGGCGGGCCAGGGCGCAGATGATGTTGCGCGCCCAGCGCTCGTGGACTTCGAGGTAGTCGCCGTCGTCGACGAGCTCCTCGATGACCTTCGTCATGTCGTACGGCCGGTTGCCGTCCGCCGGGACCAGGTCGAGCAGGACGTCCGAGCGGCGCTCGGCCGGGTCCTCCGACTCGTGGGTGGGCGGGTTCTCCCGGTTGTTGGAGGGGAGCATCGAGATCAGGTAGCGGACCTCGGCCAGGCAGGTCTCTTCGTCGTCGTACGCGAAGTGGCACACGCCCGACGTCTCGGCGTGCACGTCCGCGCCGCCGAGGCCGTTCTGGGTGATCTCCTCGCCCGTCACCGCGCGGACGACGTCCGGGCCGGTGATGAACATCTGCGAGGTGTCGCGGACCATGAACACGAAGTCGGTGAGGGCGGGCGAGTACGCCGCGCCGCCGGCGCACGGGCCGAGCATCACGCTGATCTGCGGGATGACGCCGGACGCCTTGGTGTTGCGCTGGAAGATGCCGCCGTAGCCGGCGAGGGCCGAGACGCCCTCCTGGATGCGGGCGCCGGCGCCGTCGTTCAGGGAGACCAGCGGGGCACCGGCCGCGATGGCCATGTCCATGATCTTGTGGATCTTCGTGGCGTGCGCCTCGCCGAGCGCGCCGCCGAAGATCCGGAAGTCGTGCGCGTAGACGAAGACCGTCCGGCCCTCCACCGTGCCCCAGCCGGTGATCACACCGTCCGTGTACGGCTTCTTGGCCTCCAGGCCGAAGCCGGTGGCCCGGTGCCTGCGCAACTGCTCGACCTCGTTGAACGAGTCCGGGTCGAGGAGCAGCTCGATCCGCTCGCGGGCGGTCAGCTTGCCCTTGGCGTGCTGTGCCTCGGTCGCCTTCTCGCTCGGCCCGCGCAGCGCCTCCGCACGGATCTCGTGCAGTTCGGCCACGCGGCCATGCGAGTCGGTGGGCTCGCTCCCGGCGGCAGCGGTCTCGTCCAAAACGGTCATGTAGCGACCTTACGGAGCGCCCCCGGGGAAACGGACCGTCGACTCTGTACAGTCTCCGGGCCGTTTTCCTGGCACCCCCGGACAGAAGCGCGCCGGGGCCATGAAGAAGTGACGGCTCAGACCGTCTCCCGTTGTAGGGATTCCACAAGAGAGCGCAGGGGGCGCGACTCCGCAGGGCCTCCGTCGGCTGAGAGGCACCTCACACCAGGGTGGCCCTCCGGTGCGCGGGGGTTCCCTCGCGTGCACCGTAGCGCCTCCTCCTGGGCCCCCACCGAATTGGCGGGGGCCGACAACCGGCGACCCTCCCCGCGAGGCACCCCCGTGGCTCCGCGGGAAGGGTCGGCCGGTGGGGTCAGCGCGTCGCGTCGCGCTTGAACAGCGAGCGCGCCCAGACGAAGCCGAGCAGGGCGATGGCGACGCCCCAGCCCACCGCGAGCGGCCCGAACTTGCCGATCTCGCCGCCGGTCAGCAGCCCGCGCAGGGTCTCGGTGAAGGCGGTGTAGGGCTGCCACTCGGCGAAGTGGCGCAGCCAGTCCGGCATCGAGTCGAGCGGCACGAACACGCTGCTGAGGAAGGGCAGCAGGAACGAGAAGGGCAGGGCGACGCTGCTGGCCGCCTCCGGCGCCTTGACCAGCTGGCCGAGTGCGACGGCGAGCCAGGTGAGCGCGGTGCTCATGAGGGTGAGGAGACCGGCGGCGGCGAGCCACTCGACGGGGTCGGCGCTGGAGCGGAAGCCCACGAGGAAGGCGACGCCGGTGACGAGGACGAGGGTGATCATGATCTGGATGACGGCGCCGACGGCACGGCCGGTGAGCACCGAGGAGCCGTTGATCGGCATGGTCCGGAAGCGGGCCACGATCCCCTCGGTCATGTCGGTGCAGACGCCGACCGTGGTGGGCAGGACACCCGAGCCGACGGCCATCAGCAGGATGCCGGGGACGAGGTAGTCGATGTAGTCGCCGCCCCCTTCGCCGCCCATGCCCGCCGACATCGTGCCGCCGAAGACGTAGTTGAAGAGCAGCAGCATGGCGACGGGCATGCTCACCAGGCTGATCGTCATGGCCGGGTAGCGGCGGGCGTGCAGGAGGTTGCGGCGCAGCATGGTCCGGGAGTTGTGCAGCGCGGACGGGCGGGCGGGGACCGGACGGCCGGGGCGCGTGACGGCCGGGGTGGTGGTGGCAGTGCTCATCGGGTCGTCGCTCTCTCGTGGTCGGGGCGGGCGGTCACGGCTTGGCGGGGCTGCCGGTCATGGCGAAGAAGACGTCGTCCAGGTCGGGGGTGTCGATGGCGAGCGCCTCGACCTCGATCTCGGTGGCGTCGATCCGGTCGAGTACCGCCTTGACAGACTTGAGGCTGCCGTCGCTGGGGACCTGGAGGGTCAGGGCGTCGTCGTCGCGGCTGCCGGTGCCGAGCAGTCGCGCGGCGGTCTCCAGCCCCCTGACGTCGGCGAAGCGCAGCTGGACGTGGCCGCCGGGGACGAGGCGCTTCAGCTCGGCGGGGGTGCCCTGGGCCACCAGCCTGCCGCCGCTCAACACCGCGATGGTGTCGGCGAGTTGGTCGGCCTCCTCCAGGTACTGCGTGGTGAGGAAGATGGTCACGCCGTCGGCGACGAGTTCGCGGACGATCTCCCACATGCCGTGCCGGCTGCGCGGGTCGAGTCCGGTGGTCGGCTCGTCCAGGAAGATCACGCGCGGGCTGCCGACCAGGGTCATGGCGATGTCGAGGCGGCGCCGCATGCCGCCGGAGTACGTCGAGGCGGGCTTCCCGGCCGCCTCGACGAGATCGAACCGCTCGATGAGGTCGGCGGCGAGGTGCCTGCCCTGGCGGCGCCCGTAGCCGTACAGGTCGGCCATGAGCGTCAGGTTCTCCTCGCCGGTGAGGAGGTTGTCGACGGCGGAGAACTGGCCGGTGACACCGATCGCGGCACGCACCGCGTCGGGTTCGGCAGCCAGGTCGTGGCCCGCCACCCGTGCCTCGCCCGCGTCGGCGGAGATGAGGGTGGAGAGGATCTGCACGGCGGTCGTCTTGCCCGCGCCGTTGGGGCCGAGCAGGGAGAAGATCGTGCCCTGCGGGATGTTCAGGTCGATGCCGTCGAGGACGGTCTTCTCGCCGTAGGACTTGCGGAGACCGGTGGCGGTGATCGCCGCCGGGCGCGTCTGGTGGGGCGTGGGCATGTCCGTTCCTTTTCGCAGGAGGGCAGCTTGGGCGTGCGTGGGAGGGCAGCTCGGGCGTGCGCCGGGGGGCAGTTCGAGGGCGTGCGTGGGAGGGCAGCTTCAGTACCGGACACCAGTTCGATTCTGGTCCCGGGCGGCTGCCGGGTCGGCAGCTGGGGATGAGGGGGTCGGGGGTGAGGCGGGGCGGTGGGGTGGGGCGGGGTGGCGCGTGCGGGGTCAGGCGCGGTGGATCACGATGTCGCCCATCGACGTGCGGGCCCGCACCTTCAGCGTGTCCGCGGGCTCGCCGGGCGCGTCCGACGCCTCCAGCGACTGGCGTACGTTGCCCGTCTTCGTCCGTACGTCGAGCCAGGCGGCCGTACCCTCCGGAATGCCGATCTCGATCTTGCCTGCGGCGGTTTCGAGGCCGGCCTCGCCGCGCGCCAACTCACCCACCCGGATGGGGCCGTTGGCCGTCTTGATGCTGACGTCGGCGGCGGCGCGGTCGACGGTGACGGAGCCGTTGGACGCCTTCACCGTGATGCCGCCCTCGATGTCGCCGAGGCCCGTGTTGCCGTTGGAGTTCTTGACCGAGACGGTCCCCTTGACCTCGCCGACGCGGACCTCGCCGGAGCCGGTGCGGATGTCGGCCGGGCCGTTCGCGCGGCCCACGGTGACCTCGCCGTAGCCGGTGTTCAGACGGACCCCGGCCGCCCGCTCCACCTGCACGTCACCCGCGGACGTCTTGAACTCGCAGTCGCCCAGGGTGCCTTCGGCGGTAAGGTGCGCCATGGAGGTCGTGGCGTGCACCTCGGAACCGGCCGGCAGCGCGATCTCCACGTCGATCGACGGGCCCTTGCCGAAGAGCGAGCGCTCCTTCGGCCCCTTGACCAGCAGCTTGCCGTTGGAGAACTCGACGCGGGTACGGCCGGCCGCCCTGACGTCGCCCTCCTGGGCCTCGCTGCTGGGGTGGACGTCGACGACGGTGTCCGTGCGGTCTCCCGCCACGATCTTGAGGCTTCCCGCGTCGAAGGTGATGGTGGCGGTGATGGGCTTGGGGGTGTCGAAAGAAGGCATGGCTGTCCCGTCCTGCCGGCTCGGCGAGCCCGTATGGCTCGATCGGTGAAGGGTGAAACGAAGTCCTGTGAGGCCCGTGAGGCCCGCGAGTCCTGCGGAGTCCCGCGAGAGCGCCGGGGCTAGCGCACCCAGCCGGTGAACCCGTTGCCCGAGCTCCGGGCCTCGCGGTTCGCCGTCATGACCGTCCGGGCGTCGGGTTGGTCCAGTGCGGCGGAGACCGCTCGGACGAGCCAGGCGTTGACCGAGAGGCCGTCGCGGTTCGCCGCCTCCTCGACGCGGGCCTTGACGTGGGCGGGCAGCCGGAGGTTGATCCGGGCGGTGCCGCCGTCGTCCGCCGCGTCGGGTGCGGCGGGGGGCGGGGGCGGCGCGGGCGCGGCGGCCATGAGGGCCGCGTACTCCGCCCGTGCGTCGAAGGCCTCCACCGCCGGCGGCGGCGTCACGACGAACTCGGGGTCTACCCCACGCAGCCGCACGTCGACCGAGCCCGGCGCGAGATCGACGGTGATCTCCTCCGCGGCGGCGGACAGCGCGTTCAACAGGGTGAGCCGGGCGGCCGATTCCAGCGGTGCGGTGAGGCGCTCGGCCAGGGCACGGGCTTCGTCGCCGCCCGCTTCGGCGGCCACCGCGAGCTCCTGCCGGAGCTGGTCGACGTACTGCGTGAGGTTCATGACGCCATCATGGCATCAGAATGGCGCCACCGCAAGCTTTGGCGACACCACCGATGCGGCACACGGGCGCACAAGTGACCGTTTCCCCAGGTCAGCAAAGGTGGCGCGCCGCCTGGCGCAGAATGGCGCCACCACGCACACAGGTGGCACCACCCGGCGCCAAGCGCCGAAAACACGCCGACTTTGCCAGATAGGTTGAATGTTGAACAGAATCGCGCTACCGTCGTTCTCGTTGAACATTCAACAGATCTCCGGATCTCCAGATCTCAAGGAGCACGTCATGGGTATCTTCGGCCGCAAGAACGAAACCGCCACCACCACCGCCCCCGCCGCTGCCGCCGCCCCCGCGCCGGTCAGCCCGGAGCTCGCCGCGCTGACCGGCGACTACACGATCGACCCGGCGCACACGACGATCGGCTTCGTCGCCCGCCACGCCATGGTCACGAACGTCAAGGGCTCCTTCCTCGACTTCACGGGCACGCTGCACCTGGACGGCACGGACCCGTCCCGCTCGACGGCCTCCCTCGACGTCACGATGGACAGCATCGACACCGGCAACGCCGACCGCGACGGCCACCTGAAGAGCGCCGACTTCTTCAAGACCGACGAGTTCCCGCAGATGACCTTCCGTTCCACGAAGACGGAGGCCCTGGGCGGCGACGACTACCGCGTCACCGGTGACCTGACGATCCTGGGCACCACGAAGCCGCTCTCCATCGACCTGGAGTTCAACGGCTCGGCCAAGGACCCCTTCGGCAACGAGCGCGTCGGCTTCGAGGGCAAGGCCGAGATCCTGCGCTCGGAGTGGGGCCTCACGTGGAACGCCGCGTTGGAGACCGGCGGCATGCTCGTCTCCGACAAGATCAAGCTGAACTTCGACATCTCGGCGATCAAGGCGGGTTCCTGACCGCGCTAACGTTTCGGCGTGGACGAGTTCATACGACAACTCCCCGCCCTCATGGGCGTGATCATCGGTGCGCTCGGTTCCTACGTGGCGATCACCCGGGGGGACCGCATCCGGTTCCGGCGGGAGCAGGCGGCGCGCTGGGAGGAGCGGCGGCTCGCCGTCTACACCGAGTACGCCCGGGTCCTGCGGCAGACCGTCAGCCTCACCTACCGCGTCGCCGCCCACCTGGGCAACGACCCGCACCCGCACCCCCTCTCGCCCGAGGAGGCCGTCCCCCACTTCACCCAGGCCGCGGAAGCCCGCGACCCCGCCGGTGAGGCGCTGCTCATGCTCGGCGCACCGGACGTGGTCGAGGAGGCGCGGGCCTGGGTGCTCCTGGTGATCCGGATGGAGCGGTTCCTGCGGGAGGACACCCATGACCCCGAGGCGTGGGCCGAGTTGCTGGAGCGCCAGCGCGCCGCACGCGAGGCGTATTACGCGGCCGTACGACGGGACTTGGCGCTGCCACCCGGACATCCGGGACGCTGGCCGGTGACGCTCCCGCCGACCGACCCACAGGCCGACTGAGCCCCCATCACCCCTCCAGAAGCCTCAGCAGGCCCCGGAGCCTCAGAAGCTCGCCCGCCTCAGAAGCTGCCCCCACCCCCGAAGTCGCCCCCGCCCCCGAAGTCCCCGCCCCCGCCGAAGTCGCCTCCGCCGCCGAAGTCCCCCGGGTCGAAGTCCGCTCCCGAGAAGTCGCCGCCTTCAAAGCCGCCGGCGTCGCCGTACCCGGGCCCGTAGTCCGCCGCGTACGCGGGGCTCATCATCATTCCGCCGAGCATCGTGCCGACGAGGAGACCCGGCAGGATGCCCCCGCCGAAGTAGCCGCCGGCCCACGGCCCGTACGCGGGCCCGGCCTCCCAGTAGGGCCGTCGCTCCCCGGACTCCGTGGCCACGGTGCGCACCATCGGGTCCCGGCCGTCCGCGAGGCGTGCCGCGTCCGCCGCGCACACCGGGACCGAGCGTTCGGCCCCGCCCGCGGGCGCCCATGCCGCGTCCTCGACCGAAGGCCCGTGCCGCGGGTCGAAGAAACACGGGGCGCGCCGCTCCGGGAGCTCGCGCCCCTCCCGCCGCGCGGCGAGCAGGGCCAGCGAGAAGCGTCCGTCCTCCAGCGCCTGGGTGACGCCCCGCACGTCCTCGGGGCGGGTCGCGGCGGCCATGTACGACTTCGCCTTCTCGTACGCGTCCAGCGCGCGCTCGTAGTCCGCGCGCATCGCGTCGTCCGCCCCCGGCTCCGCGGGGTGGAAGTCGAGCCGGTCCAGCTCCTCGCCGAACGCGGTGATGTCCTCGTCGACGACGACGGACAGCTTGCGCAGCGACTCGCGCTGCACTTCTTCGTGGCGCCGCTTCTTGCGCCGCACGATCGCGTACGCCCCGGCGGCGCCCGCCACGACGACCACGCCGACCCCGACCAGGGCGCCCACCGAGATCCCGTGGCCCGGGCCGCCGTCCCACGAATCCGGGGCCCTGCCGCCCGCCTGCGCGAGGGCCTGGTCGACGAAGTGGTCGAGCTGGGCCGCGGTGTCCTCCCCCTGCACCAGCGAGACGAGGTTGCCGACGGCGTTGCCCGTCAGCACGGACCGGTCGGCCTTCGCGTCGAACCCGTCGCCGAGCCGTACGGCGTACACCCCGGTCACGCCGGTCTCGGCGCGCAGCCGCTGGAAGAGGTTCTGCTGCGGGAAGTCGTCCGGCAGGACGGCCACGAAGACCGGCTTGTCGGCCCTCTCGATCCGCTGGGCGAGGGCGTCGGCCTGCTCCCCCGACAGCTGGTCCGACGCCGCGGGATCGACGTACACCGGACTCTTCTCCCAGGCGTCGGCCACCACCGACACGGCGGAGGGGTCCGGAGCCCCGGGCGCCGCGGTGAAGGACACGGCACCCAGGGCGAGCAGCAGCCCGGATAGTCCGACAGTGATCCGCTTCGTCCGATTCTTCATACTTCGAACGTAACCCAGTCGGCTCCGCGGCGTACCCGGGCTACTCCACCGGTTCGACCCCGGCCCGCAGCAGGCCGTAGGTGTACGCGTCCTCCAGCGCGCCCCACGACGCGGCGATGACGTTCTCCGCGACGCCGACGGTCGACCACTCGCCGACGCCGTCGGTGGTGGAGATCAGGACGCGCGTGGTGGAGGACGTGCCGTGCTTGCCCTCCAGGATGCGGACCTTGTAGTCGACGAGCTCCAACTTGGCGAGCTGCGGGTAGATCCGCTCCAGGCCGACCCGCAGCGCCCGGTCGAGGGCGTTGACCGGGCCGTTGCCCTCGGCGGTGGCGACGATGCGCTCGCCCTTGGCCCACAGCTTCACGGTCGCTTCGTTGGCGTGCGTGCCGTCGGGGCGGTCCTCGACGATGGCCCGCCAGGACTCGACGCGGAAGTAGCGGCGGGCCCGGCCCTCGGCCTCCTCGCGGAGCAGCAGCTCGAAGGAGGCGTCGGCGGCCTCGTACGTGTAGCCCTGGAGCTCGCGCTCCTTGACCCGGTCGACGACGCGGCCGATCAGCGCGCGGTCGCCGCCGAGGTCGACGCCGAGCTCCTTGCCCTTGAGCTCGATGGAGGCGCGGCCCGCCATGTCGGAGACGAGCATGCGGATGCGGTTGCCGACGAGGTCCGGGTCGATGTGCTGGTAGAGGTCCGGGTCGACCTTGATCGCGGAGGCGTGCAGCCCCGCCTTGTGGGCGAAGGCGGAGACGCCCACGTATGGCTGATGGGTGGAGGGCGTGAGGTTGACGACCTCGGCGATGGCGTGCGAGACGCGGGTCATCTCGCGCAGCGAGCCCTCGGGCAGGACCTGCTTGCCGTACTTCAGTTCCAGGGCGGCGACGACGGGGAAGAGGTTGGCGTTGCCGACGCGCTCGCCGTAGCCGTTGGCGGTGCACTGCACGTGGGTGGCGCCGGCGTCGACGGCGGCGAGGGTGTTGGCGACGGCGCAGCCGGTGTCGTCCTGGGCGTGGATGCCGAGCCGGGCGCCGGTGTCGGCGACGACGGTGGAGACGACGGCCTGGACCTGCGCGGGCAGCATGCCGCCGTTGGTGTCGCAGAGGATGACGACGTCGGCGCCGGCCTCGGCGGCGGTCCGCACGACCGCCTTGGCGTACTCGGGGTTGGCGCGGTAGCCGTCGAAGAAGTGCTCGCAGTCGACGAAGACGCGGCGGCCTTCGGAGACGAGGTAGGAGACGGTGTCGCGGACCATCTCCAGGTTCTCGTCGAGGGTGGTGCGCAGGGCCAGTTCGACGTGCCGGTCGTGGGACTTGGCGACGAGGGTGATGACGGGGGCGCCGGAGCCGAGGAGGGCGTTGACCTGCGGGTCGTCGGCCGCCTTGGCGTTGGGGCGGCGGGTGGCGCCGAAGGCGACGAACTGGGCGTGCCGGAAGGTGATCTCCTGCTGTGCCCGCGCGAAGAACTCGGTGTCGCGCGGGTTGGCGCCGGGCCAGCCGCCTTCGATGAAGCCCACGCCGAAGTCGTCCAGGTGCCGGGCGATGGTCAGCTTGTCCGCGACGGTGAGGTTGATGCCTTCGCGCTGCGCGCCGTCGCGCAGCGTCGTGTCGAAGACGTGGAAGGAATCGTCGGGTGCGCTGGTTTCCGTCATGCTGATCTGGCTCCTGTGTCGGATCTCGGTCTACCGGAATGACCGGCTCCACCACCCCCAATGATCCCGCGCGCTCCGTGTCCGGCTGCAGTTGGGCCGGGAAACGAAAAAACCCCTCGCGGGTGCGAGAGGTCTGCGCGCGGGTCGAGGCGACGGTGTCCGCCCGTACGTGATGGGTACGAGACGGTCACTGCGGACCGGCGCGCCTGCTGCCAATAATCATGGCGAACGAGAGCACGGTGGCAGCCTGCCACAGCCCGCACACAGCGCGCTGCCCCGTCTCACGATGCGGGCGGCGTGTGGACGCTCAGGCGCCCGGCGTGAGCGCCCCGTCCAGGAACTCCCGCACGTGCGCGAGGACCTGGTCCCGCCCCGTCCCCCGCAGCCCGATCGCCACGTGGATGGAGAACCCGTCGAGCAGCGCCCGGAGGCGGGACGCGAAGCGGTCGGGGTCGACGGGGGCGAACTCGCCGCGCGAGACGCCCTCGGCGAGCAGCGCCACCAGGTCGCGGTGCCACGCGCCCTCGATGGCGGCCTGCCGGTCGCGGCCCTCCTCGTCGGCGTTGAGGGAGCGGTTCCAGACCTCGAGCCAGAGCGTCCAGTGGGGGTCGCCGACGGCGTCGGGGACGTACAGGTCGACGTACGCGTCAAGGCGCTCGCGGGCCGTGCCCTGCCGCGCCAGGAGGCGGCCGCGCTCGGCGCCGAGGCGGCCCTCGCTCCACTCCAGGGTGCGCAGGAGCAGCTCGTCCTTGGTGCGGAAGTAGTAGAGGAGATGGCCGGAGCTCATGCCGACCTCGCGGCCGAGCGCGGCCATGGTCAGCTTCTCCAGGCCGCGCTCGGCGATCATCTCCATGGCGGCCGCCATGACGTCCTCACGCGGTGGGGCGTTCTTCCGCGCGCGGGCCTGACCGGCCATCCCGTACTCCTTGATCACACCTTCGGCTGCTGCTGGGTGATGCAGTGGATGCCACCACCCCCGGCAAAGATCGTACGGGCGTCCACGAGCGTCACGGTCCGGTCCGGGAAGAGACCGCGGAAGATGCCCGCCGCGAGCTCGTCGTTCGGGTCGCCGAAGGCGCACAGGACGACGCCGCCGTTGCAGAGGTAGTGGTTGATGTAGGAGTAGTCGACCCAGCCCTCGTCGTCCTTGAGGACGGTCGGGGCGGGCACCTCGACGATCCGCAGGGTGCGGCCGCGGGCGTCGGTCTGGCCCTGGAGGGTCGCGATGACCTCCTTGCTGACCTCGAAGTCGGGGTGGGCGGGGTCGCGCTGGGAGTGGACGAGGACGACGCCGGGCGCGGCGAAGGCGGCGACGATGTCGACGTGGCCGAGGGTGCCGTAGCCGTGGCCGGGATAGTCGGCGGTGAGGCCGCGCGGCAGCCAGATCGCCTTCGTGGTGCCGAGGTGGGCGTGGATCTCCGCCTCGACCTGCTCCCTGGTCCAGCCGGGGTTGCGCTCGGGGCCGAGCTGGACGGTCTCGGTGAGCAGGACGGTGCCCTCGCCGTCGACGTGGATGCCGCCGCCCTCGTTGACGAGTTTCGAGGCGTACGTGCGGGCTCCGGCGAGGTCGGCGACGTGCGCCCCGATCTTGGAGTCGTGGTCCCAGCGGGCCCACTCCTGGGCGCCCCAGCCGTTGAACGTCCAGTCGACGGCGGCCAGTTGGCCCTTCCCGTCGGTGAGGAAGGTGGGCCCGATGTCCCGCATCCAGGCGTCGTCGAGCTCGCGCTCGGTGATGTCGATGTCCGGGCCGAGGAGCTCCTCGGCGTACGTGGCCTGGCCGGGCCCGCAGACCACGGTGACCGGCTCGAAGCGGCGTACGGCACGGGCGACGTTCGCCCAGGCGATGCGGGACTCGTCGAGGTCCTCGGGGTCGTCGAAGGTGGGGTTGGGGCACGGCCACGCCATCCAGGTGCGTTCGTGCGGGGCCCACTCGGCGGGCATGCGGAAGCCGTCGGCGGCAGCAGACATGACGTAAACCCTTAAAGGAAGTAGAGGCGGTTGAGGGAGACGGAGTCGGCGGGCTCGGAGCGGACCGGGTCGCCGTCGAGGGTGACGAGGCCGGAGCGCTGGTCCACGTCGACGGCCCCGGTGCGGGAGTTCAGGCGCAGGTCGGCGGGGCCGATGCCGCGGGTGCCGCGCACGGCGACCCGGCGGCGGCGCGTGGGCATCAGGTCGTTGCCCTGGTCAACGGCGGCCTGCGCGACGAACGCCACGGAGATGTCGGCGGGCGTGGCTCCGTACGACCCGAACTGCGGGCCGAGGACGAGGGGTTCGCAGGTGTCGGTCGCGGCGTTCGGGTCGCCCACGACGCCGTACGCGGGGAAGCCGGACTTGAGGACGAGCTGCGGCTTGGCGCCGAAGTACTCGGGGCGCCACAGCACGATGTCGGCGAGCTTGCCGACCTCGATGGAGCCGACCTCGTGGGCGAGGCCGTGGGCGAGGGCGGGGTTGATGGTCAGCTTGGCGATGTAGCGCAGGACGCGCGCGTTGTCGTCGTGCGGACCGTCGCCCGCCATGGGGCCGAGCTCGGCCTTCATCTTCCCGGCCATCGCGAAGGTGCGGCGGACGGTCTCGCCCGCGCGGCCCATGCCCTGCGCGTCGGACGAGGTGATGCCGATGGCGCCCAGGTCGTGCAGCACGTCCTCGGCGCCCATCGTCCCGGCGCGGATGCGGTCGCGGGCCATGGCCGCGTCGCCCGGCAGGTCGGTCTTCAGGTCGTGGACCGAGACGATCATGCCGTAGTGCTCGGCGACGGCGTCGCGGCCGAAGGGCAGGGTGGGGTTGGTGGAGGAGCCGATGACGTTCGGCACGCCCGCCATCTTCAGGACGTTCGGTACGTGACCGCCGCCGCACCCCTCGATGTGGAAGGCGTGGATGGTGCGACCTTCGAGCACCTTCAGGGTGTCCTCGACGGAGAGGCACTCGTTCAACCCGTCGCTGTGCAGAGCGACTTGGACGTCGTGCTCCTCGGCGACGCGCAGCGCGGTGTCCAGGGCGCGGGTGTGCGCGCCCATGTCCTCGTGCACCTTGAAGCCTGACGCGCCGCCCTCGGCGAGCGCCTCGATGAGCGGCGCGTCGTGCGAGGACGAGCCGCGCCCGAGGAAGCCGATGTTCACCGGCCAGGCGTCGAAGGCGTTGAACGCGTGGCGCAGCGCCCACGGCGAGTTGACGCCGACGCCCCACACAGGCCCGAACTCCTGGCCGATGATCGTGGTCACGCCGGAGGCGAGGGAGGCCTCCATGATGCGGGGCGAGAGCAGGTGGACGTGGGTGTCCACGGACCCGGCGGTGGCGATCAGGCCCTCCCCCGACACGATGGACGTGCCGGTGCCCACCACGACGTCGACGCCGTCGAGGGTGTCGGGGTTGCCCGCGCGCCCGATGGCGTGGATGCGGCCCTCCCTGATGCCGATGGACACCTTGCGGATGCCCTGCACGGCGTCGATGACGACGACGTTGCTGATGACGACGTCGCAGGTCTCGCGGACGGCGGCGGCCTTCAGGTGCAGGCCGTCGCGGGCGGTCTTGCCGAAGCCGGCGAGGAACTCGTCGCCGTACTTCTGGGCGTCGGACTCCACGCGGATCGTCAGGCCGGAGTCGCCGAGCCTGACGTGGTCGCCGGCGCGGGGGCCGTGCGTGGCGGCGTACTCGTACGGGGTGAGACGGCGCGGTTCGGCGGCGTGTCCTCCGGGGCGGCTCATCGCTCGACCTCCTGCTCAATGGTTTCCGGTACGCCGAGATAGCCGCAGGCGGCGGCGCGGCGCAGCGCCTCCTCGCGGGCGCCCGGCGCGTCCAGCGGCCCGTCCACCAGGCCCGCGAAGCCGATGGCGATCCGCTCGCCACCGATGGGCAGCAGCCCGACGTCGACGCTCTCGCCGGGCCCGAAGCGGACGGAAGACCCGGCGGGCACGGCGAGCCGCATGCCGTACGCGGCGGCGCGGTCGAAGTCGAGCCGGGGGTTGGCCTCGAAGAAGTGGAAGTGCGAGGTCACGGAGACCGGCACGGTGGCGGTGTTGTGCACGGTCAGCGTCACGGCCGGGGCCGCGTCCTCGTGCAGCGGCCCGGGCAGCAGCGCGCCAGGCGCCTCGTCTCCGAGGCCCTCCCCGATCGGGTCGGAGACGACCGCGAGCCGGGACCCGTCGTCGAAGACGGCCTCCACGTGCACCTCGGTCACCACGTCCGCGACGCCGGGCAGCACGTCGTCCGGGCCGAGCACCGAGCGGGCCCGCTCGACGGCCTCGGCGAGCCGGGCGCCGTCGCGGGCGGCCTCGCAGACCGTGTCGGCGATCAGCGCGGTCGCCTCCGGGACGTTGAGTCTGAGGCCGCGCGCCTTGCGGGACCTCGCGAGCTCGGCGGCCCCGAAGAGCAGCAGCCGGTCGCGTTCGGTGGGCGTGAGTCGCACGCGCCGTACCTCCCTGTTCCACGTTTAGAGCGCCACTCTAACTACGAAATCCGCACACGGGAAGCGGGGACAGGGGCATTGACGAACCAGTGGTGAACGCGTCACATTGAGCGCTGCTCAAAAACGGGGCAACCATTCCGGACCAGCGAGCGTCAGGGGCACCCTCATGCCGATAGAACAGCGCGGAGTCGACACCATCCCGGACGGGGAGCGCACCAGCGGTCCCCGCGATCTCGTGTCGATCCTCATCGGCTCCAACCTCTGCCTGGGGGTGATCGTCTTCGGCTGGCTGCCGGTGTCGTTCGGCCTCGGCTGGTGGCAGTCGGTGAGCGCGGTGGTGGCGGGCACGGTGATCGGCACGGCACTGACCGCGCCGCTCGCCCTGGTGTCGCTGCGCACCGGCACGAACCTCTCCACGTCCTCGGGCGCCCAGTTCGGCGTGCGCGGCCGCCTCGTCGGCTCCGTCGTGGGCCTGCTGCTCTCCCTCGGCTACACCGCGCTGACCATCTGGATCGGCGGCGACGTGATGGTCGGCGCCCTGCACCGCCTGCTCGGCCTGCCGGCCGGCGGCTTCTCGTACGCCGTCGTCTACGCCCTGCTCGCCGCCGCCACCGTGATCGGCGCCGTCTTCGGCTACCGCGTCCTGCTGCGGCTCTCCCGGGTCCTCGCCTTCGGCATGACGGCACTGCTGATCCTCGGCGTCATCGCGTACGCCCCCGACTTCACGACGTCGGCGCTGCCAGGCGCGGGCGGCTACCTCCTCGGCTCGTTCTGGCCGACATGGCTGCTCGCCCTGGTCGCCGCGGGCCTCTCCGGCCCGATCGCCTTCATCACGCTCCTCGGCGACTACACCCGCTACGTCTCCCCGGCCCGGCACAGCTCCCGCGCGGTCCTCGGCGCGGCGTGGCTCGGCCTGCTCGCGGGGCTCCTGATCCCGCAGCTCTTCGGCACGTTCACGGCGTACGCGGCGCGCGCCGCCCTCGACTACGCGGGCGGGCTCGTCGACGCGTCGCCCACCTGGTACCTGGTGCCGCTGCTGCTCGCCGCCTCCGCGGGCTCGGTCGGCAACGCGGGCCTGATGCTCTACTCCATGGGCCTCGACCTGGACGCGATCCTGCCCCGCGCCTCGCGCGCCCGCGCCACGTACACGGTCGCCGTCGTCGCCACGGCCTGCGTCTTCGTCGGCCACTACGCGTGGGAGGCGCAGGACGCGATGACGTCCTTCGTGCTCCTCCTCACGGCCATCGGCACCCCGTGGGCGGTGATCACCCTGATCGGCTTCGCGCGCTGTCGCGGGGAGTACGACGCGGAGGCCCTCCAGGTCTTCAACCGCCGCTCCAGGGGCGGCGTCTACTGGTACCGCGCCGGCTGGAACGTGCAGGCCACGACGGCCTGGGCGCTGGGCGCGGCGGTCGGCGTACTCGCGGTCTCGCTGCCGTCGTACGAGGGCCCGCTGCTCTCCCTGACGGGCGGGGTCGACTGCAGCTTCCTGCTGTCGGGCGTGGTGGGCGGCGCGGCCTACCTGGCGCTGTCGGCGCGGGAGAGCCGGGCCGCCGCCCCCACCGCTCCGGAGGCCGCCCCGGCTGCCGCCTCCGTCGATCACGTAGCCTGAAGCGGAACTTGACCGTCAGGGGATCACAGCAGTACGGGGAGTACGACCATGGAAGAACTCATAGGACTCGGCGTCCGCGCGGCCAAGGGCGCCGGAGCGGCGGTCCTCGGCGTCGTCGACGCCCTCACCGGCGGCCCGCTCACCCCGGTGGGTTCGAACGTCCCGAAGGCGGACGACGAGAACGAGAACGAGAGCAAGAACGAGGAAGGCAAGGGCAAGTAGCCCGGGCAGACCCCGCGCCTCAGGCGATGTCCAGAACCGCCTTGCCGTGGAGACGGCGGCCGAGCAGCTGCTCGGCCGCCTCGGGGAACTTCTCCCACGACCCCCGCCAGGACGTGCCGGGGTCGAGCGCGCCGGACGCCACCTCCCCCGCCAGCCAGGTCAGACCCCTGGCGAGGCCGGTGCAGCCGAGCAGGTAGAAGCTGACGACGGAGCGGTCGTGCCGGCCCATGTCTCCGTAGAGGGTCCCGTACGGGAAGTGCTCGGCGTCACCGCCGGAGTGCCCGACGGACACGAGCGTGCCGTGCTGGCCCAACTGCTCGTACGCCTCGACGAGTTGGCGGCCACCGACCATGTCGAGCACGCCGTCCACGGGCGCGGCGGCTGCCGCAGGCGTGGCGATCACCTCGTGCGCGCCGAGGGCCCTGAGCGCGTCCCCGCGCCCTTCGGGGTCCCCGGTCACCGCGACGACCTCGGCGCCGCCGCGCCGGGCCAGCTGCACCGCGTACCGGCCGACGCCGCCGGTGGCGCCCGTGACCATGACGCGCCTGCCGAGGATCGGGCCGATCCGGTCGAGGGCGCGCAGGGCGCTGGCGCCCGCGACCGGCAGCGTACTGATGGCTCCCGGGTCCGCACCCTCGGGCACGACGCCCATCAAGTCCGTGTCGACGGCGCGGAGTTCGGCCCAGCCTCCGTCACCGCCCAGGGTCACCACCGGGGTGCCGGCCGCCGGGCCCGAGCCGTCGGCGGCGGCGCGCTCGACCACGCCGGCGGCGTCCCAGCCGAGCACCGCACCCTCCGGTGCGCTCTCCAGACCGAAGCGGACCTCGCCGTAGTTGAGGGAGGTGGCGGTCACCCTGACCAGGGCCTGGTGCGGCGCGGGTTCGGGGACGGGGGCCTCGCCGAGGCGCAGGCCTCCGGGGGCGGAACGGTCGACCAGTAGTGCGCGCATGGGGGTTGAGCCTCTCTACGGGGTCCTATGGGGTCGCGAGATCGCCGACCGCTCGCCATAGTGCCACTGAGTGGCAGAAGCCATCAAGGGGCATTCGCTCCCAGGGCTACACTTCCGTCATGGACTCCACGGACCTCGACCGGCTCCCCCTCCGGGAGCGCAAGAAGCTGCGGACGCGCCAGGCCCTGGTCGACACGGCCCTGGACCTCTTCACGGACCGCGGCTTCGACGGCGTCACGCTCGACGCCCTGTGCGACGCCGTGGAAATCTCCAAACGCACCTTCTTCCGCACCTTCACCAGCAAGGAAGACGTGGCGATGGCGCCGACGCAGGATCTGTGGGCGGCGTTCCTGGAGGAGCTGGAGGAGGTCGAACCGGTGCGGGGGCAGCCGCTGTTCGACGTCCTGCGGGACGTGCTCCTCGCCGCGCTCGGGCGCATGCCCGCCGAAGGCTGGGCCCACCGGGTGCTGCTCAGCCGGCGGCTGGCGGCGCGGACTCCGTCCATGGACGCGCACGGGCTCGCCTTCTGCGACCGCACGAGCCGGGCGGCGCTGGTCATGGCCCGGCGCCGGTTCGACCTGCCGGAAGAGGACGACCTGCGCCCCCGGCTGGCGATCGACCTGCTGGTGTCGGCGTTCCACCGGGCACTGGAGGCGTGGACGGAGGGGCCCGAGCCGACGCGGGACCGGCTCGCGTCACTCCTCCGCGACGCCTGCGCCGCCCTCCCGGCCGCCTTCACCCTCCCCGCCCGCTGACGGGCCGCTGCCCTCCCACGCCAACTTGCGGCCCTGCCCATCTGCGGCCCGGCGGCGGCTGGTCGCGCAGTTCCCCGCGCCCCTGAACGGCTTCGCCGCCCGGGGGCGGCGCCCGGAGGTGCACTCAGGGGCGCGGGGAACTGCGCGACCAGCCCTATACGACCCGCAGCCAGCACCGAAGAGGGCGAGATCCCTCCGTCCCCGGCCCCGGCACGGGGCCGCCCACGTGGCGACGGTCAAGCCCTCAGCCGAGCCCGTGCATCCAGCCGTGCTGGTCCGCCACCGTGCCGCGCTGCACGTTCAGCAGCGCCTCGCGGAGCTTCATCGTGACCTCGCCCGGCTTGCCGCCGCTCTGCTGCCACTCGCCCGAGTTGCACTTCACCGTGCCGACGGGCGTGATGACGGCCGCCGTGCCGCAGGCGAAGACCTCGGTGAGGGTGCCGTTCTCCGTGTCGGCCTTCCACTGGTCGATGGAGACGCGACCCTCCTCCGAGGTGTAGCCGAGGTCGCGGGCGACCGAGAGGAGCGAGTCGCGGGTGATGCCGGCGAGGAGGGACCCCGTCAGGGCGGGGGTGACGATCTTGTCGCCGTACACGAAGTACAGGTTCATTCCGCCCAGTTCCTCGACCCACTTGTGCTCGACGGCGTCGAGGTAGGCCACCTGGTCGCAGCCCTTCGCCGCGGCCTCGGCCTGCGCGAGCAGCGACGCGGCGTAGTTGCCGCCGGTCTTGGCGTCGCCCATGCCGCCGGGGACGGCGCGCACGCGGTCCTCGGAGAGCCAGATCGAGACGGGCTGCACGCCGCCGGGGAAGTAGGCGCCGGCGGGCGAGGCGATGACGACGAAGAGGTATTCGTTGGCGGGCTTCACGCCCAGGCCGACCTCGGTGGCGATCATGAAGGGGCGCAGGTAGAGGGACTCCTCACCGCCGTGCGCCGGCACCCACGCCTTGTCCTGCCGGACCAGCGCGTCGCACGCCTCGATGAACGTCTCGACCGGCAGCTCCGGCATCGCGAGGCGGCGCGCGGAGGCCTGGAAGCGGCGCGCGTTGGCGTCGGGGCGGAAGGTGGCCACCGAGCCGTCGGGCTGCCGGTAGGCCTTCAGGCCCTCGAAGATCTCCTGGGCGTAGTGCAGGACGTTCGTCGCCGGGTCGAGGGCGAGCGGGCCGTACGGCACGAGCTGACCGTCGTGCCAGCCGCGGCCCTCCGTCCACTTGATCGTCACCATGTGATCGGTGAAGTGGCGGCCGAACCCGGGATTGGCCAGGATCGCCTCGCGCTCCGCGGTGGCCAGCGGCGTCGAGGAGGGCTTGAGCTCGATGGTCGGCGTCGTCGTCATGAGTACTTCGTCCTTCACGTGTGATGGTGACGGACCGCGCTCACATCCGGACGCCCAGTACTAGGACGTCCGAGTTTCCCTGCTGCTTCCACGGCCCCACGTTCGATTATCGCTCGCGGGATCCCCAGGGAGAAACGGCACGATCGCGGCCCGGGGGTCGATGGTGACACCCGGGGGCCGGATACGAGAAGCCGCCGGGTGCCTCTGGGGGCCCGGCGGCTTCTGCGTGATCTTCTGCGCGATCTACGAGCTGCCGGGTCAGCCCGCTACTCGTACGGCGAGCGCGTCGCCGATCTGCTCGGTGGTGCGGACGGTGTCCCCGCGCTCCGCGAGGTCGGCGGAGACGGCGGCCTCGATGCGGGCGGCCTCGGCCTCGTACCCGAGGTGGCGCAGGAGCAGCGCGACGGAGAGGACCGTGGCCGACGGGTCGGCCTTGCCCTGGCCGGCGATGTCCGGCGCCGAGCCGTGCACGGGCTCGAACATGGACGGGAACTCGCGGCTCGGGTTGATGTTGCCGGAGGCGGCGACGCCGATGCCGCCGGAGACGGCCGCGGCGAGGTCGGTGATGATGTCGCCGAAGAGGTTGTCGGTGACGATCACGTCGAAGCGGCCGGGGTCGGTGACGAGGTAGATCGTCGCGGCGTCGACGTGGATGTAGTCGGTGGTGACGTCGGGGAACTCCTTCGCCACCTGGTTGAAGACGTTCGTCCAGAGGTGCCCTGCGTACGCGAGGACGTTGTTCTTGTGGACCAGCGTCAGCTTCTTGCGCGGGCGGGCCTGCGCGCGGGCGAAGGCGTCACGGACCACGCGCTCCACGCCGAAGGCCGTGTTGACGGAGACCTCGGTGGCGACCTCGTGCGGGGTGCCGGTGCGGATCGAGCCGCCGTTGCCCGTGTAGGGGCCCTCGGTGCCCTCGCGGACGACGATGAAGTCGATCTCGGGCTGGCCGGCGAGCGGGGTGGCGACGCCGGGCAGCAGCTTCGAGGGCCGCAGGTTGACGTGGTGGTCGAAGAGGAACCGGAGCTTCAGCAGGAAGCCGCGCTCCAGGACGCCGGACGGGACCGAGGGGTCGCCGATCGCGCCGAGGAGGATCGCGTCGTGCTGCTTGAGGGCTTCCACGTCGGCGTCGGTGAGGGTCTCACCGGTGGCGTGGTACCGCCTCGCGCCGAAGTCGAATTCCACCGTCTCGAGCTTCACATCCTGCGGAAGCACGGCGTTGAGGACCTTGAGCCCCTGGGCCACGACCTCTTGGCCGATGCCGTCTCCGGGGATGACTGCGAGATTGATGCTGCGAGAACTGGCCGACATACGAGCACCGTACTCTTCGTCCCAGGGGATGACATGCGGTGTCCGGCATGCGGACAGGCAACGAGCGCGGCACCTCGTGGTCGGATTCTGTTCATCCCGGTGTCTGGCGGGAGTTGGGCCCCGCTGGGAAGTTCCCAGGCATGGACACTCCCCACGTCGGCATTCCGGAGCGGCTCGCGGCCCGGATGAGCATGCCCGAACAGCACGAGTACCTGCGCGGGAAGTTCTCCCGCCGCAGAGTGCTCGCCAGTTCGTTCGCGACGGCCGGGGCGGTGGGCGGCGCGGGGCTGCTCGCCGGCAGTTCGGGCACGGCCAACGGCTCGGGCACGTCGCCGGCGCACTCCGTGAGCGCGCCGCCAGCCCCGGTGCGGGTCGACGGCAAGCTGGTGGCGCCCTTCGGCCGGCACCTCGCCTTCGGCGCCGACCCGAAGACGCAGATGCGGGTCTCCTGGCAGGTGCCGTTCGCGGTCAAGTCCCCCTATCTGCGCGTGGGTCTGAAGCCCTGGGAGCTGAGCCGGAAGATCGAGGCGGAGGTGCGGGACCTGCACACCCCGTCGCTCTCGAAGAAGCTGCCCGCGGTCGAGCAGTACTACCTGCACGCGGCGCTCGACGGCCTGAGCCCCGGCACGACGTACTACTACGGCGTCGGCCACGACGGCTTCGACCCGGCGTCGCCCGAGCGGATGGCCACCATCGGCTCCTTCAGGACCGCGCCCGCCGAGCCGGAGAAATTCGTCTTCACGGCCTTCGGCGACCAGGGCGTCAGCTACCACGCCCTCGCCAACGACCAGGTGATCCTGGGCCAGAACCCGTCGTTCCACCTGCACGCGGGCGACATCTGCTACGCGGACACCACCGGCCACGGCAAGGAGTCCGACACCTACGACGCGCGCGTGTGGGACACCTTCCTCGCCCAGACGGAGTCCGTCGCGAAGTCCGTGCCGTGGATGGTGACCACCGGCAACCACGACATGGAGGCGTGGTACTCGCCGAACGGCTACGGCGGCCAGTGGGCCCGCTGGTCGCTCCCGGAGAACGGCTTCGACCCGCGGAACGCGCCGGGCGTCTACTCCTTCACGTACGGGAACGTCGGCGTCGTCGCCCTGGACGCCAACGACGTCTCGTACGAGATACCCGCCAACAAGGGGTACACCGAGGGCCGGCAGACCGCCTGGCTCGACAAGCGCCTGCGCGAACTGCGCGCGGACGAGTCCGTCGACTTCGTGGTGGTCTTCTTCCACCACTGCGTGTACTCGACGTCGACGCACGCCTCCGACGGCGGGGTGCGCGACGCGTGGCTGGAGCTGTTCACCAGGCACCAGGTGGACCTGGTCGTCAACGGCCACAACCACGTCTACGAACGCACCGACGCCATCAAGGGCGGCGAGGTCGGCAGGCCCGTGCCGGTCGGCGCGTCGACCGATCCGACGCGCGACGGCATCGTGTACGTCACCGCGGGCGGCGCGGGCAAGGACCTCTACGGCTTCGGCCCCGGGGTCAAGGACAGCTATGAGGGCAACGTCCACGACCACGACAGCATCAAGAGCTTCCACTGGACGAAGTCACGCGTGCCGAACCCGGACACCGTGGAGTGGTCCCGGGTGCGCTACACCGGCTTCTCGTTCCTCGCGGTGGAGGTGACGGCCGGGGCGCGCCCGAAACTGTCGGTCTCCGCGCTCGCCGAGAGCGGCGAGCGCATCGACCACTTCGAGGTGGTGCGGGGGGTGGCGCGGGGGACTCGGTGACCTGCCGGGCTCAGTGGCCCGTCTCGCCGCCGTTGTCCCTGCGGTCGAGGGCTCGCTGGAGTGCGGCGGCGGCGTTCCTGCGCTCGGCGTCGCTGGTGCGGGGGGTGTGACGGACTCGGCGGGCGGTCGTCTCGGCCATGGGGGATCCACTCCTTGAGGGAAGGGTGCATTCATTACGAGACGCCGGGGCGGGGAGCGCTGGAGCGGCAGGGTTCGCCTGCGTGCGGCTCCGGCTCGCTACCGCATTCGCTTGATCGAGCGAGACGTTCGGCTCCTACAAAGCTAAGGGAGAACGGAGCGTCTGTCTCCACAGTTACTCGGACTTCCTACTATCTGAGACGGCTTCACCCGCGTACCGCTCTCAGCTCGCGGATCAGTGCCCGTACGGCGAGGGAAGAGGCCAGCTCAGGAGTGGTGACGTAGCCGACCGAGCGCGTCGGGCGCTCCGTTCCGAGATCAGTGATCCGCACCGTGTCCGGTGCTCCGGTCAGGGAGAGGGCCGGCATGATCGCCATGCCGTGACCGTTGCTCACCATCGAGAGCACTGCTCCGTCGTCCTCGGTCAGGACGGTCGCCGCGGGAATCCAGTCCTGCCGCCCCCACCACTCCCTCGTGTACGAGCCACAGTTCTCGTGCCAGTCCACCAGCGGCAGCGAGCGCGGGTCGGGGTGGCCCGCCGGATGCACGAACGAGTACGCCTCTTCCAGGATGACGTCACCGACAAGCCCGGCAGGCACCGGCGACGCGCCCCCGAGCGTCGCGATCCCCACGTCCGCACGCCCCTCGGCGACCTCCCCCGCCGTGCCCGCACCCAGCTCCCGCACCACGCGGACCTCCGGCCTGATACCGGGATGCGCGGCGGCGAGCCGGTCCAGGGCCGCCGGAAGAAGATGCAGCGCAGCGCTACGGAACGCGGCGATCCGCAGCGTCCCCTCCACGGCTCCGTCCGCTCCCCGCGCGGCACCCCGCGCCTCCGCGACGAGCGTGTCCAACAGCCGCAGCACCCGCCGGGCGTGCGCGGCCGCGGCTGCCCCCGCGGGCGTCGGCGTGGCCCCCTTCCTGCCCCGCTCGAAGAGCACGACCCCGACCTTGCGCTCCGTGCCGCGGATGGAGTGGGACACCGCGGACTGGGTGAGCCCCAGGGCCTGCGCCGCCGCCGAGAACCCGCGCTCCCTGTCGACCGCCACGAGGATGCGCAGCTCGTGCGGGGCGAGGTCGGCGGGCAGGGCGGCGGTGGCGCGGGAACCGGCGCCATCGGCGTTCGCCGGGGCCGGAGTGCCGGGGGTCATCAGGGGGCTCACCTGCTTCTATGAGGGCTTCTCATGGTCCGGGCCGTTCCATGAGCGCAACCCCCTGCCCCACCCCCGCATTCCTTCCTACGGTCATCCACATGACCGACACCGCACTCACCGTGCACCAGACCGCCCGCCCCCACGGCTTCCCCACCGCCGCCCACTTCGCCTTCGTGGAGTCCCCGCTCCCCCGGCCCGCCCCCGGCACCGCCCTGGTCGAGAACCTCTACTGGTCCGTCGACCCGTACCACCGCGAGATGATGGACGGCGACTTCGCGCTCCACGCCCCGCTGGAGGGCCGCACCATCGGCCGCGTCGTCGCGTCCCGCGACCCCGCCATCGCCGAGGGCGAGATCGTCCTCCACCGGCAGGGCTGGCGCACGCACGCCGTGGTGACGCCCGACGAGGTGCGGCGGCTGCCCGCCTTCGAGGGCGTGCCGCTCTCCGCGTATCTGAGCATCCTCGGCGGCACGGGCCTGACCGCGTACGTCGGCCTGACCCGCATCGCCCAACTCCGCGAGGGCCAGGACCTGTTCGTCTCCGCGGCGGCGGGCGGCGTGGGCACGGCGACCGGACGCCTCGCCCGGCTCATGGGCGCGGGACGGCTCGTCGGCAGCGCGGGCACGGCGGCGAAGGCGGCGTACCTGACCGAACACGTCGGCTACGACGAGGTCTTCGATCACCACGCGGGGCCGACCGCCGACCTCCTCGCCGAGGCGGCGCCCGACGGCATCGACGTGTACGTCGACAACGTGGGCGGCGAGCACCTGGAGGCGGCGATCTCCTCGCTGCGCCCGTACGGCCGGATCGTACGGGTCGGCACGATCGCCCAGTACAACGCCACGGGCGCGCCGTACGCGCTGCGCAACCTCCCCGACATCGTCGAGAAGAGCCTGCGCATGGAGGGCTTCCTCGTCCGTGATTACGCACATCTCCAGGAGGAGTTGTACGAGTTCGTGGTGCCGCATCTGCAGAGCGGCCGCGTACGGCTCGACGAGACGGTGGTGGAGGGGTTCGACCGGATCGTGGACGCCTTCCTGGGGATGCTGCGGGGCGAGAACCGGGGAAAGATGATCGTCCGCGCGAGCTGATCGGAATTGGTCTGCACCATGGCTCTCCGCACCATGGCGCGGAGGCCGCCCCCGCCGCAGAATCGGACCATGCCTGAGACCGAGCAGAAGCAAGCGTGGACCCCGATCCACGGTGAGCCCTACCGCTCCGTTCCCTATCGGCCCGAGCGCATGCCCGAAGCGCAATCCCTGGCGCGGGCGGCCGAGTTGAGGGCGCGGATGCGGGAGCGGCGGACAGTGCGGCAGTTCGCTCCGGACCCCGTGCCCCCGCAGGTCGTGCGGGACGCCATCGCGTGCGCGGCGACGGCACCGTCCGGCGCGCACCAGCAGCCGTGGACGTTCGTCCTCGTCCAGGACCCGGAGATACGCCGCCGCATCCGCGAGGCCGCCGAGCACGAGGAGCAGATCTCTTACGACGGCCGCCTCGGAGAGGAGTGGCTCGCGGCCCTCCGCCCCCTCGGCACCGACGAGGTCAAGCCGCACCTGACGGACGCGCCCGCCCTGATCGTCGTCTTCCAGCAGCGGTACTGGCTCGGCGAGGACGGCACCAAGCACAAGCACTACTACGTCGACGAATCGGTCGGCATCGCGGTCGGGATGCTGCTGTCCGCGCTGCACCTGTCGGGCCTCGCCGCGCTGATCCACACGCCGAGCCCGATGCGGTTCCTGTCCCAGGTGCTCGGCCGCCCCGAGAACGAGAAGGCGTTCGCGGTGATCCCCGTGGGCTATCCGGCGCCGGACTGCCGGGTCCCCGATCTCGTACGCAAGTCGCTGGATCAGGTGCTCGTGGAGGTCTGAGCGGACACCGGCAGGTCCGTGAGGGCGGGGTAGTCGGTGTAGCCCTCGGCGCCCTCTCCGTAGAGGTGGGTCTGGTCGATCTCCTGGAGGGGGGCGCCCGTGGCGAAGCGCTCCGGCAGGTCGGGGTTGGAGATGAACCCGCGCCCGTACGACACGAGGTCGGCGAGGCCCGACGCGAGGAGGGCCTCGCCCGCCTCCCTGGTCGTCGGGTCGCCGTTCTCGCCGACGTTGGCGATCAGCGTGCCGTGCCAGCGGGGGCGCAGGTCGGCGAGGGCCGGATAGCGGTCGTTGTCGGTGAGGTGGAGGTAGGCGAGGCCCAGGCCGTCGAGCTCGTCGAGCAGCGCGCGGTAGACGGGCCCGGGGTCGGCCTCCACCATGCCGAACTGCGGGTTGCCCGGCGAGAGGCGGAGCCCGAGCCGCTCGGCGCCGATGGCTGCGGCGACGGCGCGGACGACCTCGACGGCGAAGCGGATGCGGTCCGCGACCGAGCCCCTCCCGTACGCGTCGTCACGGAGGTTGGTGTTGTCCGCGAGGAACTGGTGGATCAAGTAGCTGTTGGCGCCGTGCAGTTCGACCCCGTCGAAGCCCGCCTCGATGGCGTTGCGGGCGGCGGCCGCGAAGTCCTGGACGGCGGTGCGGATGTCGTCCAGGGACATCTCGCGCGGAGTGACGGGGTCGGCCTTGCCGCCGGGCACGTGCACGCGCTCCGGGTCCACCAGCACGGCGGACGGCGCGGCGGGGGCGTCCCCGTCGACGCGGGACAGGGGGTGCCCGTGGCGGCCGCCGTGCATCAGCTGCGCGTAGATCCGGCCGCCTTCGGCGTGCACGGCATCGGTGACGCGCCGCCAGGCCGTGATGTGTCCGGCGGTCTCGATCCCCGGGTAGCGCCAGCCGCTCTGGCCCCGGCTGCTGGGCCAGATGCCCTCGGTGACGATGAGGCCGGCGCTCGCGCGCTGGGCGTAGTAGTCGGCGACGACGGGGAGCGGGGTGCCGTCGGCGGTCGCCCGGAGGCGTGTCATGGGGGCCATGACCATGCGGTTGGGGAGGAGGCCGAGGGAGCCGGCGGAGTGGGGCGCGAGGAGCGTGGTGTTCGTCATGCCGGAACGGTAGGAGTTGACACAGGTGTGAAGTTCAAGCCCGGAGGTCCGCAGGACACGGGTCGGCGAGCCGGCGCGGAGGTCCGCCGGACACGGGTCGGCCGGCCCGCCCGGAGCCCCTGGCCCGGTGCCACACCGGGCCGGTACCTTCTGGATCATGAACGTGACTCCCTCCCGCAGGACCGTCCTCGGCGCCGCCGCCGCGGCCCCCGTCTTCCTCTCCGTCCCCGGCACCGCGCACGCGGCGCCCTCCACTGAGGCTCGCCGGCGCCTGCGCGAGCTGGAGAAGGGCTACCCCGGCCGCATAGGCCTGCACGCCCTGAACACCGGCACCGGCGCCACCCTCGGCTACCGCGCCGACGAGCGCTTCGCCATCGCCTCGACGTTCAAGGTCCTGGCCGCCGCGGCGATCCTGCGCAAGGCGCGCGAGGAGGAGCCCGGGCTGCTCGACACCGTGGTCCGGTACGACCGCGACGACCTGGTCACCTACTCGCCCCGGTGCGAGATGCACCTCGCGACGGGCATGACGGTCCGGGAGCTGTGCGACGCGACCGTCACGTACAGCGACAACGCGGCGGGCAACTTCCTGCTCCGGCGGCTCGGCGGCCCGTCCGGCATCACCCGCTTCGCCCGCTCCCTCGGCGACTCCCGCACCCGCCTCGACCGCTGGGAGACCGACCTCAACACCAACATCCCGGGCGACCCGCGCGACACGACGACCCCGGCGGCCATGACCGCGAACCTGCGCAAGCTCGTCCTCGGCGACGCCCTCGACCCGCTCGACCGCGACCAGCTCGTCCGGTGGCTCGTGGAGAACACCACCGGCGACAAGCGGATCCGCGCCGGGCTCCCCGAGGGCTGGCGGGTCGGCGACAAGACCGGATCCCCGGCGTACGGCGGGGTCAACGACGTCGCCGTGGCCTGGCCCCCGAAGGGCGGCGCCCCGCTGGTCATCTCCGTCTACACGACCCGCCTGGACCCGGACACCCCCGGCGAGGACCGCATCGCCGCGGACATGACCCGTATCGCCGTCGACGCGCTCGTCTGACTCCGGACACGACACCGCCTCCGACCGGGGTGGGGCCCGGGTCGGAGGCGGGGTTCAGGGGCGGGCCGAAAGGGCCCGCGGCGGGCGTCAGCCCATGTGCGGGTAGCCGTACTCGGTCGGCGGGACCAGCGTCTCCTTGATGGCGCGGGTCAGCGTCCACCGCTGGAGGTTCTGCGGGGCGCCGGCCTTGTCGTTGGTGCCGGAGGCGCGGCCGCCGCCGAAGGGCTGCTGGCCGACGACGGCGCCGGTCGACTTGTCGTTGATGTAGAAGTTGCCCGCGGCGTAGCGGAGCTTCTCCATCGTGTACGCGGCCGCCGCGCGGTCGTTCGCGATGACCGAGCCGGTGAGCGCGTAGTCCGAGACCGACTCCATCTGGGTCAGCATCTCGTCGTACTTGTCGTCCTCGTAGACGTGGACGGCGAGGAACGGGCCGAAGTACTCGGTCGTGAAGACCTCGTTGGCCGGGTCCGAGCACTCGACGACGGTCGGGCGCACGAAGTAGCCGACGGAGTCGTCGTAGGTGCCGCCCGCGATGATCGTGCAGGAGTCGTCCGCCTTGGCGCGGTCGATGGCCGCCTTGTTCTTGGCGAACGCGCGCTCGTCGATGACCGCGCCGATGAAGTTCGACAGGTCGGTGACGTCACCCATCTTGATGCCGTCGACCTCGGCCGCGAACTCCTCCTTGAAACCGGAGTTCCAGATGGAGGCCGGGATGTAGGCGCGCGAGGTGGCGGAGCACTTCTGGCCCTGGAACTCGAAGGAGCCGCGGGTCAGCGCGGTCTTCAGGATCGCGCGGTCGGCGCTCGGGTGCGCGACGACGAAGTCCTTGCCGCCGGTCTCGCCGACCAGACGCGGGTAGGTGCGGTACTTGGCGATGTTCTCGCCGACCGTCTTCCACAGGTGCTGGAAGGTCGGGGTGGAGCCGGTGAAGTGGATGCCGGCCAGGTCGCGGTGCTGCAGGGCGACCTCGGAGACGGCGATGCCGTCACCGGTGACGAGGTTGATGACGCCCTTGGGCAGGCCCGCCTCCTCCAGGAGCTGCATGAGCAGCACGGCGGCGTGCGTCTGCGTCGGGGACGGCTTCCACACGACCACGTTGCCCATCAGGGCCGGGGCGGTCGGGAGGTTGCCCGCGATGGCCGTGAAGTTGAACGGCGTGATCGCGTAGACGAAGCCCTCCAGCGGGCGGTGGTCCAGGCGGTTCCAGACACCGGTCGCGTTCGCCGGGGGCTGCTCGGCGAGCAGGTCACGGGCGTACTTCACATTGAAGCGCCAGAAGTCGACGAGCTCGCACGGGGTGTCGATCTCGGCCTGCTGCGCGGTCTTCGACTGGCCGAGCATCGTGGAGGCGGCCAGGGTCTCGCGCCACGTCGTGGAGAGCAGCTCGGCGGCGCGCAGGATGATCGCGGCGCGGTCGTCGAAGGACATCGCGCGCCACGCCGGGGCGGCGGCCAGGGCGGCGTCGATCGCGTCCTGGGCGTCCTGCTGGGTCGCGTGGCGGCCGGTGCCGATGACGGCCTTGTGGTTGTGCGGCTGCACGACCTGGAAGGGCTCGCCGCCACCGAGGCGCTTGACGCCGCCGATGGTCATCGGCAGCTCGATGGGGTTCTCGGCCAGCTCCTTGAGCTTGGTCTCGAGGCGGGCGCGCTCCGGGGAGCCGGGCGCGTAGCCGTGTACCGGCTCGTTGACCGGGGCGGGGACCTGGGTCACAGCGTCCATGAGTTCCTTAGCTCCTTTGTGCGAGGGCTCTGCGAGGGCTCTGTACTGGGGGGCGGCTCAGCCCTTGGTGAGGATGGAGCGGCCGAAGAAGAGGAGGTTCGCCGGCTTCTCCGCCAGACGGCGCATGAAATAGCCGTACCAGTCGGTGCCGTACGCGGTGTACACACGCATCCGGTGGCCTTCGGCGGCGAGCCGCAGGTGCTCGTCGCTGCGGATGCCGTACAGCATCTGGAATTCGTACTCATCCAGTTTGCGCCCGGCGCGCCGCGCGAGCTCCTGCGCGATCGAGATCAGACGCGGGTCGTGGGACCCGATCATCGGGTACCCCTCGCCCTCCATCAGGGTACGCAGGATGCGGACGTAGGCCTTGTCCGTCTCCGCCTTGTCCTGGTAGGCGACCTCGGCGGGCTCCTTGTAGGCGCCCTTCACGATGCGGACGCGGCTGCCGTTCTCGGCGAGGCGCCGGGCGTCGGCCTCGGTGCGGAAGAGGTAGGCCTGGATGACGCAGCCGGTCTGCGGGAAGTCCTTGCGCAGCTCGTCATGGATGGCGAACATCGAGTCGAGGGTGGTGTGGTCCTCGGCGTCCAGGGTGACTGTGGTGCCGATGGCGGCGGCGGCCTCGACGACGGGACGCACATTGGCGAGGGCGAGCTCGTGGCCGCCCTCCAGCGCCTGGCCGAACATCGACAGCTTCACGGACATCTCGGCCTTGGTGCCGAGGCCGAGGTCCTTCAGGCGGTCGATCAGCTCCAGGTAGGCGTCCCGGGCCGCGTGGGACTGCTCGACGGTGGTGATGTCCTCGCCCACCACGTCGAGGGTCACCTCCAGGCCCTTGTCCGCGGCGTCGACGATGATCGGGACCACCTGGTCGACGGTCTCACCGGCGATGAACCGCGAGACGACCTGCTTGGTGCCGGGGGCCGCCGAAACGAAACGGCGCATCTTGTCGCTGCGCGACGCGGCGAGGATCACGGGACCCAGCACGGGGCACCTCCACGGGTGTACGAAATCGAGAGCCATACCGACAAACCCCTCCATGGAGGGAATGCGGCGGTACGGCACGGAGAACCACCGTGAAATTTAGGGATACACCGGATCGCGAACCATCGACAGCTGTCACGCATCCGTGCCCTGGATCTCAGACAGATGTCTGAAGAACGCGGCGACCTGCGCGAGAATGGGCCTCGTGAAGGGCGACTACCAAGAACTGGTCGACGAGATCTCGACGCTGCTCGGGGCTCCCGCGACCCTGGAGAACCGGGATTTCGAGCTGATCGCCTTCGGCGCGCACGACGGCGGCGGCGACAGCGGCTTCGACGCGTCCGTCCTCGACCCGGTCAGGACCCGGTCGATCCTGACCCGCCGGTCCACCGCCGAGGTCCGCTCCTGGTTCGAGGGCTTCGGCATCGCCCGCGCCACCGCCCCGGTCCGCATCCCGCCCACCCCAGAGGCGGGCGTCCACCGGGGCCGGATCTGCCTTCCCGTACGACACCGGGGCTTCGCCCTTGGATACGTCTGGCTGCTCGACGACGAGCCGGGCCCCGGCGAGCAGCAGCTGGCCGCCGCCATGGAGGTGGCCGCCAGGATCGGTGCGCTGCTCGCCGACGAGGCGCAGGCGGGCGCCGACCTCACCCGGGAGTTCCGGGCGGTCCTCACGGCCGAGCGGGGCTGGCAGCGCGACATGGCAGTGGCCTCGCTGCGCACGGCGCTCGGCCCGCGCGGCGAGGGACTGCACGCGGTGGTGTGCGTGGCCCCGTGGCGCTCCGCGGACCCGGACGACGCCCCGGCCGCCCGTACGGTGCCGGGCGCGGCGGCGGTGTGCACGGTGCCGTGGGGCACGACCGCGCAGTCCCTGGCGGCGCTGGTGCGGCTGCGCTCGGCCGACGCGCTGACGCCCGCGCACACGGCGGCGTCGCGTCTGCTGGACGCGGCGCCGGGTGCGGCGGCCGGCATCGCGGGGGCCCGGCACGGTCTGGAGGATCTGGGGGCCGCCTGGTGGGAGGCGTCGGGGGCGGCACGGGCGGCGCTCGCCGAGCGGCGCTTCGGCCCGGTCGCGCAGTGGTCGGACGTGGGCCCCTACCGGCTGCTGACCGCCCTGCCCCCGGAGGCGGCGCACGACCCCGTGGGCCGCCAGCTCCTCTCCCCCACCCACCGCGAACTGGCCCGTACCGCCGAGGTGTTCCTCGACTGCGCGGGGCAAGCGGGCCGCGCGGCCGCCGAGTTGGGCATCCACCGCCAGACGCTCTACTACCGCCTGTCGCGCGTGGAGCAGCTCACCGGCCTCGACCTGGACGACGGCGAGGACCGCCTGCTGCTGCACATGGTCCTGAAGTCGTCACGGCTGTAAGCGGCGGGTAACGAACGCCCGATTCCGTGATCTTGGAGGGGTACGGTTTCCCCCGTCCGAAAATCACCCTCCACACGGGAGAACGAACACCCCATGAAGCTCAGGCTGTTGGCCTCCGCCGTCGCCGTCTCCGCCGTCGCGCTCTCCGGCACCGTCCTCACCACGGGTACCGCCGCGGCCGCCACGAGGCCGGACTGCTCCCGCGGCCTCACCAACGTCCCCGCCAAGGAGACGGTGAAGGTCCGCACCACGCCGAAGGTGAACGGCCACGCGGTCGGTCAGCTGAACAAGGGCCGCAAGGCGTTCCTCTGCAACGACGGCCAGTCCTTCACCGGCCAGTCGTACCGCCTCTGCGGCAAGAGCAGCAACAAGTGGCTGTACGTCATGCCGAACAACTACAACATCAAGGGCTACGTCCCGGCCACCTGCATCGACTGGTGAACAACGACCGGTGAACAACGGCTGGTGAACAACGGCTGGTGAACAACGGCTGGTGAACAGCGAAACGCCGGGCGGGCCGGATCTCTCCGGCCCACCCGGCGTTTCGCGTTTCCCTAGTCCGTGAGGTTCACCGCGCGGGCGGAATCCGCGCCGATCTCCTCCGCCAGCTCGTTCAGAACCGGCTGCGGCACCGTGTCGTCGACGGTGAGGACGGCGAGGGCCTCGCCGCCGACGTCGGCGCGGGCGACCTGCATGCCCGCGATGTTGATGCCGGCCTCGCCGAGGACGCGGCCGACGGTGCCGACGACGCCGGGACGGTCGGCGTACCGCAGGACGACCATGTGGTCGGCGAGCGCCAGGTCCACGTCGTACTCACCGATGGCGACGATCTTCTGGAGGTGCTTGGGGCCGGCCAGCGTGCCGGAGACCGCGATCTCCTCGCCGCCGGAGAGCGTGCCGCGCACCGTGACCACGTTCCGGTGGTCGGGGGACTCGGAGCTCGTGGTGAGGCGGACCTCGACGCCGCGCTCCTGGGCGAACAGCGGCGCGTTCACATAGGAGACGGTCTCGTCGACGACGTCCTCGAAGACGCCCTTCAGCGCGGAGAGTTCGAGCACCTTCACGTCGTGCTGGGTGATCTCGCCGTACACCTCGACGTCGAGACGGGCCGCGACCTCGCCCGCGAGGGCGGTGAAGATCCGGCCGAGCTTCTCGGCGAGCGGCAGGCCGGGGCGCACGTCCTCGGCGATGACACCGCCCTGCACGTTCACCGCGTCGGGCACGAGCTCACCGGCGAGGGCGAGGCGCACCGACTTGGCGACGGCGATGCCGGCCTTCTCCTGCGCCTCGTCCGTGGAGGCGCCGAGGTGCGGGGTGCAGACGACCTGGTCGAACTGGAAGAGCGGGGAGTCCGTGCAGGGCTCCTTCGCGTACACGTCCAGGCCGGCGCCGGCGACGCGGCCCTCCTTGAGGGCGGAGTGCAGCGCCTCCTCGTCGACGATGCCGCCGCGCGCGGCGTTGACGATGCGGACGGTCGGCTTGACCTTGTGCAGCGCCTCGTCACCGATGAGACCGAGGGTCTCGGGCGTCTTGGGGAGGTGCACGGTGATGAAGTCGGAGACTTCGAGGAGCTCGTCCAGGGACAGCACCTTCACGCCCATCTGGGCGGCGCGGGCGGGCTGCACGTACGGGTCGTAGGCGACGACCTTCATGCCGAAGGCGCTCATGCGCTGGGCGACGAGGGCACCGATGCGGCCGAGGCCGACGACGCCGAGGGTCTTCTCGGCGAGCTCGACGCCCGTGTACTTGGAGCGCTTCCACTCACCGTTCTTGAGGGCGGCGTTGGCCTGGGGGATGTTGCGCGCGGTGGCCAGGAGCAGGCCGCAGGCGAGCTCGGCGGCGGTGACGATGTTCGAGGTCGGGGCGTTGACGACCATGACGCCGGCCTTGGTGGCGGCGGACACGTCCACGTTGTCCAGGCCGACGCCCGCGCGGGCGACGACCTTCAGCTTCTTGGCCGCGGCGATGGCCTCGGCGTCGACCTTGGTCGCGGAGCGGACCAGGATCGCGTCGACGTCGGCGATGGCGGGCAGCAGCTCGGCGCGGTCCGCGCCGTTGCACTGGCGGATCTCGAAGTCCGGGCCCAGTGCGTCGACGGTGGCGGGCGACAGCTCTTCAGCGATGAGTACGACGGGTTTGCCGGTGGCAGCAGTGCTCACGTGAGTCCTCACAGGTCCATTGCGGACGGCCGTCCCGACGGCCGCAGGCGGTGGAGGGTGCTTGCCGCGTGGAAGACGCACGACGCTGTGGGCCCGACGCGAATGTTGAACAGAAGCATAGTGGCGCCGAACGGATCAGCATGCGCCTCTGCGGAAGGATCACCCGTCCGTGGCTGGACGGGGTGGACAACGACAGCGGGGCCCGGGGCGGTGCCCCGGACCCCGAATACGTCAGTCCTCGTCGTTGACCCACGACATGAGCTTGCGCAGCTCCTTGCCCGTGGTCTCCAGGAGGTGGTTCTCGTCCTGGGTCTTGTACTCGTTGTACTTCTTCAGGCCGCCGTGGTACTCGTCCATCCACTGCTTGGCGAAGGTGCCGTCCTGGATCTCCGCGAGGACCTTCTTCATCTCGGCCTTGGTGGCGTCCGTGATGATCCGCGGGCCGGTGATGTAGTCGCCCCACTCGGCGGTCTCGGAGACGGACCAGCGCATCTTCTCCAGGCCGCCCTCGTACATGAGGTCCACGATCAGCTTCAGCTCGTGGAGGCACTCGAAGTAGGCGATCTCCGGCTGGTAGCCGGCCTCGGTGAGGGTCTCGAAGCCCGCCTTGACCAGCGCGGCGGTGCCGCCGCAGAGCACGGCCTGCTCGCCGAACAGGTCGGTCTCGGTCTCCTCGGTGAAGGTCGTCTTGATGACGCCCGCACGCGTGCCGCCGATGCCCTTGGCGTACGAGAGCGCCAGCTGGAAGCCGTTGCCCGTGGCGTCCTGCTCGACGGCCGCGATACACGGGACGCCGCGGCCCTCCTCGTACTGGCGGCGGACCAGGTGGCCCGGGCCCTTGGGGGCGACCATGCAGACGTCGACGCCCTCGGGGGCCTTGATGAAGCCGAAGCGGATGTTCAGGCCGTGGCCGAAGAACAGCGCGTCGCCGTCCTTGAGGTTGTCCTTGATGGACTCCTCGTAGACCTGGGCCTGGATCGGGTCCGGCACCAGGATCATGATGACGTCGGCCTCGGCCGCCGCCTCGGACGGGGTGACGACCCGCAGGCCCTGCTCCTCGGCCTTGGCCTTGGACTTGGAGCCCTCGTGCAGACCGACGCGGACGTCGACACCCGAGTCACGGAGCGACAGCGCGTGGGCGTGGCCCTGGCTGCCGTAACCGATGACCGCGACCTTGCGGCCCTGGATGATGGACAGGTCGGCGTCGTCGTCGTAGAACAGCTCGGCCACTGGGAATCTCCTATGTGTGCTGGTGTTGCGTCCCACCGTACGGCGGGTTCAGTGAGGGAAGTTCAGGGGTCTCGGTATCCGAGAGGGATGTCCGAGAGGGATACCGGAGCCCCGGGTCAGGCGCTGCGGTCGAGCGCCCGCAGGCTGCGGTCCGTGATGGAGCGGGAGCCGCGGCCGATCGCGATGGTGCCGGACTGGACGAGCTCCTTGATGCCGAAGGGCTCCAGCATCTTGAGCATGGCCTCCAGCTTGTCGCTGCTGCCGGTGGCCTCGATGGTGACGGCCTCCGGGGAGACGTCCACGGTCTTGGCGCGGAACAGCTGGACGATCTCGACGATCTGGGAGCGGGTCTCGTTGTCGGCGCGGACCTTCGCGAGGACGAGCTCGCGGGCCACGGCGGCGCCCGGCTCCAGTTCGACGATTTTCAGGACGTTGACGAGCTTGTTGAGCTGCTTCGTGACCTGTTCGAGCGGCAGGTCCTCGACGTTCACCACGATGGTGATGCGGGAGATGTCGGGGTGCTCGGTGACGCCCACGGCGAGCGAGTCGATGTTGAAGCCGCGGCGCGAGAACAGGGCGGTGATCCGGGCGAGGACGCCGGGCTTGTTCTCGACCAGGACGGAGAGCGTGTGCTTGGTGGACATGACGCGTGGTCTCTCTTTCGCTCTCGGTCTCAGTCGTCTTCGTTGTCGCCGAAGTCGGGGCGGACCCCGCGGGCGGCCATGACCTCGTCGTTCGAGGTGCCGGCGGCGACCATCGGCCAGACCTGGGCGTCCTCGTGGACGATGAAGTCGACGACGACGGGGCGGTCGTTGATGGCGTTCGCCTCCGCGATGACCTTGTCCAGGTCCTCGGGGCGCTCGCAGCGCAGCGCCACGCAGCCCATGGCCTCCGACAGCTTGACGAAGTCCGGGACGCGGGTGCCCTTGTTGGGGCCGATGTCCTCGGGACCGCTGTGCAGGACGGTGTTGGAGTAACGCTGGTTGTAGAACAGGGTCTGCCACTGGCGGACCATCCCGAGGGCGCCGTTGTTGATGATGGCGACCTTGATCGGGATGTTGTTCAGGGCGCAGGTGGTGAGCTCCTGATTGGTCATCTGGAAGCAGCCGTCGCCGTCGATGGCCCAGACCGTGCGGTCGGGCTGTCCGGCCTTGGCGCCCATCGCGGCCGGGACCGCGTAGCCCATCGTCCCTGCGCCGCCGGAGTTGAGCCAGGTGGCGGGCTTCTCGTACTGGATGAAGTGCGCGGCCCACATCTGGTGCTGGCCGACGCCCGCCGCGAAGATCGTGTCGTCGGGTGCGAGCTGCCCGACGCGCTCGATGACGTGCTGCGGGGAGAGCGAGCCGTCCTCGGGCTGGGTGTAGCCGAGGGGGTAGGTGTCGCGCCAGCGGTTGAGGTCGCTCCACCAGGCGGTGTAGTCACCCGTGTGGCCCTCGGTGTGCTCGGTCTGGACGGCCTGGACGAGGTCGGCGATGACCTCGCGGGCGTCGCCGACGATCGGCACGTCGGCGGCGCGGTTCTTGCCGATCTCGGCCGGGTCGATGTCGGCGTGGACGATCTTCGCGAACGGGGCGAAGCTGTCCAGCTTGCCGGTGACGCGGTCGTCGAAGCGGGCTCCGAGGGCGACGATCAGGTCGGCCTTCTGCAGCGCGGTGACGGCGGTGACCGCACCGTGCATGCCCGGCATTCCCACGTGCAGCGGGTGGCTGTCGGGGAATGCGCCGAGCGCCATCAGTGTGGTGGTGACGGGCGCTCCGGTGAGCTCTGCCAGGACCTTCAGCTCCGCGGTGGCCCGCGCCTTCAGGACGCCACCGCCGACGTAGAGAACCGGGCGCTTGGCCGCGGTGATGAGCTTGGCGGCCTCGCGGATCTGCTTGGCGTGCGGCTTGGTCACCGGGCGGTAGCCGGGCAGGTCCTGCTGCGGCGGCCAGGAGAACGTCGTCTGCGCCTGCAGCGCGTCCTTCGCGATGTCCACGAGGACGGGGCCCGGGCGCCCGGTCGAGGCGATGTGGAAGGCCTCTGCGATGGTGCGCGGGATGTCCTCGGCCTTGGTGACCAGGAAGTTGTGCTTGGTGATCGGCATGGTGATGCCGACGATGTCCGCCTCCTGGAAGGCGTCCGTGCCGATCGCCTTGGAGGCCACCTGGCCGGTGATCGCGACCAGCGGGACGGAGTCCATGTGGGCGTCGGCGATCGGGGTGACCAGGTTGGTGGCGCCGGGGCCGCTCGTCGCCATGCAGACGCCGACCTTGCCGGTGGCCTGCGCGTATCCGGTGGCCGCGTGGCCCGCGCCCTGCTCGTGCCGCACCAGGACGTGCCGCACCCGAGTGGAGTCCATCATCGGGTCGTAGGCCGGGAGGATGGCTCCGCCGGGGATGCCGAACACCGTGTCGGCCCCGACTTCCTCAAGAGAACGAATGAGGGACTGCGCACCCGTGACGTGCTCGACGGGGGCGGACTGCTGTCCTGAGGATCGGGGCCGCGGCTGCGGATGGTGGGCCCCGGTGGCCTGCTCGGTCATCGGCATTCTCTTCTCGAAGCTGAGGGTTTTTGCGGGGTGTTTGCGGGGGTTTGGCAGGTGCCAGTGCAACAAAAAACCCCTCGTGCCGTGAGGCAAGCGAGGGGAGCGCGCCGGGTGCGGTCGCTGGGATCCGGTGTTCGGACCGGTCGGTCCCAGCTTCAGCCGACGCGCTTTCCAAGTACGAGAATTCGGGTGCGCATGGCATTGACCCTCCCCCCGGCACGCATGGTGTGTCAAGTAGGTGGGACGGGGGTCTCATCATGTGAACGGGCGTAGGGCGAGGGGCCGCTCGCGTACGCCCCCGGGGAGCCGCCCGCGTACGTCCCCGCGGGCCCGCTCGCGAACGGCCCGGAGGACCCGCCCGCATAGGCACCCGCGGGTCCGCCCGCGTAGGTCGCCGACGCCACGCCGCCGTACGCCACCGGACGGCCGCCCGCGAGCACCGGCTCGGCCGGGCCGTGCGGCACCGGATACTCGCCGATGGTCAGCGCCCGGCGCAGCCGGTACTCGTCGAGCGGCCCGGAGAACGCCATGCCCTGGCCGTGCGTGCAGCCCATCGCGCGCAGGGCGACCACCTGCTCGGGCAGGTCGACGCCGTCGGCCACGGAGACGAGCCCCAGGTCGTTCGCGATGCGGAGCAGGCCGGAGGTGATCTTGTGCAGTCGCGCGGACTCGACGACGCCCTCGATCAGGCCGCGGTCCAGCTTCAGCACGTCGATGGGGAGCCGGCGCAGTGCGGTGATCGCCGCGTATCCGCTGCCGAAGCCGTCGAGCGCGATCCGCACGCCGAGCCTGCGCAGGGACGCGAGGCGGCGCTCCAGGTCGTCGAGCGAGACCCGGGGGTCGCTGTCGGCGAGCTCGATGACGAGCGCGCCGGAGGGCAGGCCGTGCCGGGTCAGGAGCGCCTCGATGGAACCCATGGGCATGGACCGGTCCAGCAGGCGGCGCGCGCTCATCCGGACGGCGACGGGCACCGCGTGCCCGCTCCGGCCGCGCTCGGCGGCCTGCTCGACGGCTTCTTCGAGCATCCAGCGGCCCAGCTCGGCCGCCCGGCCGCCGTCCTCGCCCTTCTTCTCGGACACGCGCAGGAACTCGGCGGGCGTGAACAGGATGCCCTGCGCCGAACGCCAGCGGGCCTGGGCCGCGACCGACGTGATCCGGCCGTCGTCGAGCCGGACCACGGGCTGGTGCAGCAGCGCGAACTCGCCCTCGTGCAGCGCGGCGCGCAGCCGCGTGGCGAGCTGCGCCTTGCGGACGACGTCGGCCTGCATCTGGGGCGCGTACAGCTCGACGCGGTTCTTGCCCCCCGCCTTGGCGCGGTACATCGCGAGGTCGGCGTTGCGCAGGAGCTCTCCCGCGCCGATGCCCGGCTCGGCGAAGGCCACGCCGATGGACGCCGCCACGCGCACGTCGTTGCCGTCGATGGCGTAGGGCTGGGACAGGGTGATTCTCAGCCGGTCGGCGAGCTCGCAGATGTGCCGTTCTCTGGCGGCCTGGTCTCTGGTCCCGTCGCCGACGATGAGGGCCGCGAACTCATCGCCGCCGAGCCGGGAGGCGGTGTCGCCCGAACGCACCGCCTCCTGGAGTCTGCGCGCGGCCTGGATGAGGAGCTCGTCCCCGGCCTGGTGTCCGATGGTGTCGTTGACGGCCTTGAAGCCGTCGAGGTCGATGAAGAGCACGGCCGTGCCGCGGTCGGTCACTCTGCGGCCGGCCAGTGCCTGGCCGACGCGGCGGGTGAACAGGGCGCGGTTGGGCAGGTCGGTGAGCGGGTCGTGCTCGGCGTTGTGCTGCAACTGCGCCTGGAGGCGGACCCGTTCGGTGACGTCTCTGCTGTTGAAGATGAGGCCGCCCTGGTGGCGGTTGACGGTGGACTCCACGTTCAGCCAGTCGCCGTCGCCGGACTTGAAGCGGCACTCGATGCGGGTGGTGGGCTCCTCGACGGGGTTGGCGGCGAGGAATCTGCGGACCTCGTGGACGACCCGGCCCAGGTCCTCGGGGTGCATGAGCGAGGCCAGTTCGGAACCGACGAGTTCTTCGGCGTCGCGGCCGTAGACCCCGGCGGCGGCCGGGCTCACGTACCGCAGGATGCCGTTCGGCGCGGCGATCATGATGACGTCGCTGGAGCCCTGGACCAGGGACCTGAAGTGGTTCTCCTTCTGGGCCAGTTCCTGGGTGAGGGTGATGTTGTCGAGGAGCATGATGCCCTGGCGGACCACGAGCGCGAGCACCACGGTGCCTGCGGTGAAGAGCACGACGCGGTCGACGCTGCGGCCGTTCAGTACGTTGTAGAGAATTCCCAAGGTGCAGACGGCGGCGGCCAGATAGGGCGTGAGGGCGGCCAGCGATCCGGCGATCGGACGGGTCGCGGGGGTCCGCGGCTCTTCGGGGGCGCTGTCGTACGGCACGCGTGCGTGGCCGGTCCCGCGCTCGCCGTACACGTGCCAGGGGGCGGCCCATGGGGCGTACGCGAGGAGCAGCGAGCCCGCGAACCATCCGGCGTCCAGCATCTGACCCGAGCGGTAACTGGCGTGCAGCAGCGGCGAGGTGAAGAGCGCGTCGCACATCACGGTCAGGGCGAGCGCGCCGATCGCGGTGTTCACCGCTGTGCGGTTGGCCGAGGACCGTCTGAAGTGCAGGGCCAGCACCATGCTGACCAGCGCGATGTCGAGGAGTGGATAGGCGAGGGAGAGCGCGGCGTGCGCGACGCTCCGGCCCTCGAACTGCGCGGTGTGCGCGAGGGCGAGGCTCCAGGAGAGCGTGAGGAGCGAGCCCCCGATCAGCCAGGAGTCGAGGGCCAGGCAGCCCCAACCCGCCTTGGTCACCGGGCGCTTGGCGAGCACGAGCAGTCCGATGATGGCGGGCGGGGCGAAGCAGAGGAAGAACAGGTCGGCGAGGCCCGGACTGGGCACGGGCCGCTCCAGTACGACCTCGTACCAGCCCCAGACGCCGTTGCCGAAGGCCGCCATCGCGGAGGAGAGCGCGAAGAGCAGCCATGCGGGTCGAAAGCGGCTGCGGCGCGTGCGGGAGTAGCGGAAGCAGGAGATCGCGGCGGCCGCCGCCGCGATGCTCAGCCCGAAGTCACCCATGATCAGGGCGAGCCGCTCCGAACCCCAGCCGAGCGCCGAGCCCGCGGCATACGCCCCGCAGAGCAGCAGGAGCACCAGCTGGGAGAAGAGGCCGCGGCCCCCGGGCAGCGGGCGCCTGACCAGCGGCACCCTGTGCGGGAGCGCCGCCACGCCCCCGTCGAGGACGGGGGTCGAGGTCGGGCGGGCACTCATCGGGCCGCCCTGGTCCGCGCCGCCCCCGTGTCCGCCCGGCGCGCGCGTCGGCCGTGCCGACAGGGGCGCTGGTGCGTGCGGCGACGGCCGCTCGTGCGGTTCCCGGCTCGCCTGCGTCTGCGGGCCGGTGTGCGGCAGAGTCGCCGGCTGCGGTCCCGCCGCGTCGGATCGTTCGCCCATAGGCCGTGCATCGCCCGTCGCCCCCCTCGCAGTCTGATGTCTCGTCCCCGGCGCCGAACGGTCCACGGCGCATCCCCTGTCGGGACGATACACCAGACTCGTCACTCAGGGACATAGCCCCTCTACGCTCCGTGACTATCGGCGGAGAAGCGGACACGGGGCGCACGCAGTCGGGCGCGGAGCGTGCGCAAAGCGCTTCCGGGCGATCAACTGCCCGTTGTCAGCACCACGTTGTCGAGGGGCTGTCCGGCCACGTACTTGGTCAGTTGTGCGGCCAGGAGGCGCCGGGCGCGGGGCCCGAACGCCGAGGTGGAGCCGCCCACGTGCGGGCTGATGAGCACTCCTGGAGCGTGCCACAGGGGGTGACCTGCGGGCAGGGGTTCCGGATCGGTCACGTCGAGGGCGGCGGTGATGCGGCCGGACTCCAGTTCCGCGAGGAGTGCCTTGGTGTCGACCACGGGGCCGCGGGCGACGTTCACGAGCAGCGCGCCGTCCTTCATGCGGGCCAGGAAGTCGGCGCCGACCAGCCCTCGCGTGCTCTCGGACAGGGGCGTCGAGAGGATGACGACGTCCGCGTCGGGCAGCAGGGACGGCAGGTCGGCGAGCGGATGCACGGGACCGCGCTCCGTGGCACGGGCAGAGCGCGCGACGCGCGCCACCCGCGCGCATTCGAAGGGGGCGAGCCTGTCCTCGATGGCGGAACCGATCGATCCGTAGCCCACGATGAGGACGGACCTGTCGGCGAGCGCCGGATAGAACCCGGACCGCCACTTCTCCAGCCGCTGCCCCTCCACGAAGCGCGGGATCCCCCGCAGCGAGGCGAGCGTCAGGGCGAGCGCGAGCTCGGCGGTGCTGGCCTCGTGCACACCGCGGGCATTGCACAACCGCACGCCGGGCGCGAGGGACGGGATCCCTGGCTCCACGTGGTCGATTCCCGCGGTCAGTGTCTGTACGACGCGCAGGGACGTCATCGCGGACAGGGGGCGTACGGCGATCTCGGTGCCCTTCATATAGGGCACGACATAGAAGGCGCAGTCGGCCGGGTCCGCGGGGAACTCCGGGCCGCCGTCCCAGAAGCGGTACTCGAGGCCCGCCTCGGAGGCCTCGGGCAGCCCTTGTATCTCGTGCGGTGCAAACGGAAGCCATACATCTGTCGTCATGGCCAGGAGGCTAGTGCGCGCCGGTGCGCGCCGCCCTGTGGAGGGCAGCGGTCGGGGCCGAGGTGGCAGCGGTTAGTTTTGATGATCTCCGAACGAGGAGTGGGAGGGTACGTCCAGGTGGAGCGCAGGACGATCGGCGCGGGGGCGCTCGAAGTGGGCGCCGTCGGACTCGGCTGCATGCCGATGAGCTGGGCGTACACCGGCTCGCGGCAGCGCGGCGACGCGTCGTTGCGCACCGTGCACGCGGCGTTGGACGCCGTCGGCGCGGCCGGTGGCGGCGGGGGGCTGCTGCTGGACACGGCGGACATGTACGGGCCGTTCACCAATGAGCTGCTGATCGGCAGGGTGTTGAAGGAGCGGCGCGCGGAGGCGTTCGTGTCGACGAAGTGCGGGCTGCTCGTGGGCGAGCAGCACATCGTCGCCAACGGCCGCCCCGGCTATGTGAAAAGGGCCTGCGACGCGTCGCTGCGGCGGCTCCAGACGGAGACCATCGACCTCTATCAGCTGCACCGCGCCGACCCCGAGGTGCCCATCGAGGAGACCTGGGGCGCGATGGCCGAGCTCGTCGCCGCGGGGAAGGTGCGGGCGCTGGGGCTGTGCGCGGTGGGGGCGCGCGCCCAGCGGCGTGCGGCGCCCGGGCGCCCGGGGCCGGGGCTGCACGACGCGACGATCCGGCAGTTGGAGCGGGTGCAGCAGGTCTTTCCGGTGAGCGCGGTGCAGGCCGAGCTTTCCGTGTGGTCACCGGAGGCGTTGGACGCGCTGCTGCCGTGGTGTGTGGACCGCGGGATAGGGCTGCTCGCCGCGATGCCGCTGGGGAATGGTTTCCTCACGGGCACGCTGAAGCCCGGCCAGGGCTTCGAGCCGGACGACCTGCGGGCCCGGCACCCGCGCTTCACCGCCGAGATGATGGCGGCCAACCAGCCGCTGGTGGTGGGGTTGCGCCGGGTGGCGGAGCGGCACGGGGCGACGCCGGCGCAGGTCGCGCTGGCGTGGGTGCTCGCGCAGGGCAGGCACGTGGTGCCGATCCCCGGTGCCAAGCGGGAGCGCTGGGCGGTGGAGAACGCCGGGGCGGCCTCGGTGCGGCTGACGGAGACGGACCTGGCGGAGATCGCGGCGCTGCCGGCCGCGCTGGGGTCGTGGGACTGAGTCCGGGAATCTGTCGTGGGGCTGAGTTCGGGAACCTGAGGGGCGCGAGCGGTGTATGAACAGTAGAAGCGCTGCGTCGAAGGGACCTGATCGTGCGACGACCTGCTGTTACGGCCTTGCTGGCCGCTGCCTCCCTCGTGTTCGCGGCGGGGTGCTCGTCCGGCGACGACGAACCGGACCGACGCGAGAGCCCGCCGCAGCGGGACACGTCGAGCCGGTCCCCCACCGGTAAGGCGGGCGCCGAGGCCCCACCGGAGAAGGGCTCCGCGAAGGTCGTCCGCACGGTCACCACGGGCCTCAAGTCCCCCTGGGGCCTCGCGCCACTGCCCGGCGGTGACCTGCTGGTGTCCTCGCGCGACGAGGGGACCATCACCCGGGTCGACGGGAAGACGGGCAAGAAGACGGAGCTCGGCTCGGTGCCGGGCGTCTCCCCCGGCGGCGAGGGCGGCCTGATGGGCCTCGCCCTCTCTCCTTCGTACGCATCGGACCACTTGGTGTACGCGTACTTCACGACGGCGTCCGACAACCGCATCGCCCGCATGCTGTACGACGAGAAGAAGCCCTCGGGCGAGCAGCTGGGCGCACCCGACACGGTCTTCAAGGGCATCCCGAAGGGCATGATCCACAACGGCGGTCGGATCGCCTTCGGCCCCGACAAGATGCTGTACGCGGGCGCGGGGGAAACGGGTGAGACGGACCTCGCGCAGGACAAGAAGTCCCTCGGCGGCAAGATCCTCCGCCTCACCCCGGAGGGCGAGCCGGCCCCCGGCAATCCCTTCGACGACTCAGCCGTCTATTCGTTCGGGCACCGGAATGTGCAGGGCCTGGCCTGGGACGAGCAGAAGCGGCTGTGGGCCTCGGAGTTCGGCCAGGACACCTGGGACGAGCTGAACGACATCAAGTCCGGCGGGAACTACGGCTGGCCCGAGGTCGAGGGCAAGGAGGGCAAGGAGGGCTTCCGGGATCCGGTGGCCCAGTGGAAGACGTCGGAGGCCTCACCGAGCGGTGTCGCCTATGCCGAGGGCTCGGTGTGGATGGCGGGTCTGCGCGGTGAGCGGCTGTGGCGCGTCCCGGTGCGGGGTGTGGAGGGCGAGCCGGAGCCGCAGGCGTTCCTGAAGGGCGAGCACGGCCGCCTGCGTACGGTGGTCGCGGCGGGCGGCGACAAGCTGTGGCTGGTCACGAACGAGACGGACTCGCGGGGCACACCCGAGAAGGGGGACGACAAGATCCTGGAGGTGCAGGTGAAGTAGGTCAGGTCAGCTGTCCGGCGCGTCGGGCGAAGGTATCTCCTCGGCACTCGGCGCCTCTTCCTTGCTCGGTGTCTCGTCGACGCTCGGTGTCTCTTCCGTGCTCGGCGTCTCGTCGATGCTCGGCTCCTCGTCGACGCTCGGCGTCTCGTCGGAGCGTGGTGCCGGGACGGGTGGGCGTACGACCACCTTGCCCGAGGTCAGGTCGATCGGTCCGCGCCCCGGGTCGCCGTCGGCGAGGTCGACGCGGGTCATCTCCAGGCGCTTCTGTTCGTCGTCGGTGTGCTTGCGCCCCGGCGCGAACAGAGCCTCGATCGCGTTGAACACTGCGCCTCCCAGGAGCCGAGATCCTGCCGTCAAGCGTAAGCGAGGCGGCCGGAAACCGGCTCGAGACGGGAAAGCGCAGGTCAGCCCCGGGCGGGCTGCTCGTCGGCGGTGGGGAACAGCCGGAGCCGGTGGGCGAGCGCAGCGGCCTCGCCGCGGCCGGTGACGGACAGCTTGGCGAGGATGTTGGAGACGTGGACGCTCGCCGTCTTCGGGGAGATGAAGAGTTCCTCGGCGATCTGGCGGTTGCTGCGGCCCGCCGCGACCAGCCGCAGGACGTCCCGTTCCCGGCTGGTCAGGCCCAGCGCCTCGGCGGGGTGGGCCGGGGCGGCGGGGGCGCGGACGGCCTCGGTGGGGTGCAGGGAGAGGCGGGCGCGCCGGGCGAGTCCGGTGATGGAGTCGGAGAGCGGCCGGGCGCCGAGCCGGTCGGCCACCTCGCCGGCCTGGCGCAGCAGGTGGGCGGCGCGGTCGCGGTCGGTGGTGTCCGGGGCGAGGAGGGATTCGGCCAGGCGCAGGCGGGCCTGGGCGAGGTCGTAGGGGCGGTCGAGGGGTTCGAGGGCGGTGACGACGGTGTGCCAGTCGGCGGGGCGGTCACGGCCCTCGGCGCGCAGGAGTTCGGTGCGGGTCCACTCGTCGAGGGCGAGGGAGAGCGGGGTGGGGGTGGCGAGGGACTTGGTGACGCCGCGGATCCGTTCGAGGGCGGCGGGGCGGCCGGGTTCGGCGGCGGGCAGGCCGCGGGCGTCGGCCTCCATCGTGGCGGCGGCGAGGAGCAGGGGCCAGCCGTATTTGTAGGTGCCGAGGGGGAGGCCGGTGGCGAGGCCGCGTTCGAACTCGGCGCGGCCGTCGAGGATCCGGCCCTCGGCGGCGGCGAGGCCGAGGGCGATGCGGACGAGGACGAGGATGTATTGGGGCTGTGGATCGTGGGTGCCGAGGTGCTGGTGGGCGGTGTGCATGTGCCGGGCGGCCGCGGCGTATTCACCGCGGTAGAGCGCCATGCGCGCGGACCGTTCGGAGGCCGAGGCCCGGGGCTTGGAGCTCTGCACGCAGCGCTGGGTCTCCGCGACGGCGTGGGCCGCCTCGTCCCAGCGGCCGAGGGAGATGAGCGACTCGGCGACATTGGCCCAGACCCAGCCCTCGGAGTCCACCAGTCCGTATTTCCGGCAGAACTCGATGCCCGCCATCGCGACCTCGACCGCTTCGGCGGAGCGGCCGACGCCTTCGAGGGAGGAAGGGAGGTTGATGTGGACCCGGCTGAGGTCGGTGACCAGGGCGTCCCGGACGACGCGGTCCCTGACCTCGTACATCTCGGCGAGGCCCGCCTCGGGGTCGCCGGCCTCGACGAGGAGGGCGCCGCGGGTGAGGCGGGCGTTGAGCTCGATCGTGTCGGCCTTGACCATGCGGGCGTACTCGACGGCGCGTTCGGCGGCGGCCAGGGTCTCGGGGCCCGGGTCGTGCAGCATGCCCCAGGAGGCGCGGTAGACGAGGACGTCGGCGTGCACCTCGGAGGGCGGCAGGCCGCGCATCAGCTCCTCGGCCTTGGCGATCTCCGCCCAGCCGTCGCCGCGGCCGAGGGTGGAGACGAGCCGGGAGCGGGCCACCCAGAACCAGGCGGAGCGGTGAGGATCGTTCTCGCCGTCGAGGAAGCGCAGGGCGCGCTTGGTGATTTTGAGGGCGCGGTCGCGTTCGCCGGAGAGACGGCCGGCGACCGTGGCCTCGGCCATCAGGTCCAGATAGCGCAGGGGGGCGGTGGCGGGGTCGCAGCCGCAGGCGGGGTAGCCCTCGACGTAGTCGGCGGGGCGGAGGGATTCGCGGACGGACTCGGGTGCGTCGTCCCACAGCTCCATCGCCCGTTCCAGCAGGCGGAGTTGCTCGGCGTAGGCGTAGCGGCGGCGGGCCTCGACGGAGGCGTCGAGGACGGCGGGCAGGGCCTTGGCCGCGTCGTGCGCGTGGTACCAGTAGGTGGCGAGGCGGGCGGCGCGCTGGTCGGCGGCGACGAGCGTGGGGTCGGCCTCCAGGGCCTGGGCGAAGCGGCGGTTGATGCGGGAGCGCTCGCCGGGGAGCAGGTCGTCGCTGACGGCCTCGCGGACCAGGGAGTGGCGGAAGCGGTAGCCGTCGCCGTCCGGCGAGGCGAGCAGGATGTTGGCGCCGACGGCCGCTCGCAGCGCCTCGATGAGGTCGTCCTCGTCGAGTCCGGCGACTGCGGCGAGCAGTTCGTACTCGACGGTGGAGCCGCCCTCGGCGACGATCCGCGCCACCCGCTGGGTGTCCTCGGGCAGTTCCTCGACGCGGACGAGGAGCAGGTCGCGCAGGGAGTCCGTCAGACCCGCGCAGCTGCCGCCGTGGGAGGCGACGGCGAGTTCCTCGACGAAGAAGGCGTTGCCGTCGGAGCGGTCGAATATGTCGTCGACCAGGGCCTGTTCGGGTTCGGCGGCGAGTATCCCGGCCATCTGGCGGGCGACTTCGTCCTTGCTGAAGCGGCTCAGCTCGACGCGGCGCACCGTGCGCAGCCGGTCCAGTTCGGCGAGGAGGGGACGCAGGGGGTGGCGGCGGTGGATGTCGTCGGCGCGGTAAGTGGCGAGGAGGACGAGGCGGCCGCCGCGCAGGGTGCGGAAGAGATAGGCGAGGAGGTGGCGGGTGGAGGTGTCGGCCCAGTGCAGGTCCTCCAGGGCGACGACGACGGTGCGGTCGCGGGAGAGGCGCTCCAGGAGGCGTGCGGTGAGTTCGAAGAGGCGGGCCGTTCCCTCGTCGGATCTGCCTCCGGGGGCGTGTCCGTGCGAGGTGTGTCCGTGCGCGGGGCCCGCCAGTTCGGGCAGGAGCCTGGCGAGTTCTTCCTCCTGGCCCTCGGCGGCGGCGGCCAGTTCGTCGGGGAGCTGGCGGCGCAGCGAGCGCAGCGCGGTGGCGAAGGGGGCGAACGGCAGGCCGTCGGCGCCGATCTCCACGCAGCCGCCGAGCGCGACGACGGCGCCTTGTCTCTCGGCGGCCGCGGCGAACTCCTCGACGAGGCGGGTCTTGCCGACCCCCGCCTCACCGCCGAGCAGCAACGCCTGCGGCTCGCCCGGGCCGGGCCCCCCGGCTCCTTCGAGCGGGGTGCCGGTGGCGCGGGCGAGCGCTTCGTTCAGTACGCCGAGTTCGTCGGCTCGGCCGACGAACACCGGGCTCACGGACCTGGTCTCCACAGCCGCGAGCATCGCACAGAGGGCGGCCGGCGCGGCACCCGATGTCCGCGGAGCGGTCACCGGCACGGGCCCCGTCATCTCAGGCGGCCCGCGTGAAGCGCGCCCTGCCCCGCATGAGGCGGTTCCTCCAGAGCGTCGTACTCACCCGCCCCTCGGCTTCGTGGCGGGCCGAACGGCGGGCGGCGGCACGGAGCTTGCGGGCCTCGCCGAGCAGGCGGTGGCGGTCGGCCTCGCGGGCCAGCTCGGCGGCGCGCACCTGGTGCATCTCGTACTCGAACATGTCGTACCCCTCGGGTTGTCGGTGGTATCGCCGGTGTCGTTCTCTGCGATGTCTCCACTTTCGTCTCCCAGGGGGGTCGCCCACATCGGGCGGATGCCGCATCTCCCGGAGGCGCGGGGCCTTAGGTACGACGAAGGGCGGGGCGGGGGCCTTAGCCCCTGCCCCGCCCTTGCCTTACGTGCGCGGGCCGATGGCTCAGGAAGGTGCGGACGGCAGTCCGAGCAGCAGGTCGGAGTACTTGGCGACGGCGAGGAGCAGCCCGATCACGCCGAGCGCGACGCCCGCCCACGCCACGGACTTGATCCACGGCGCCTGCTCCTTGCCGGGCGCGCCGAACGCAGGCCTGACGAGCACCAGGAAGCCGACGACCAGCGCGGCGGCCGCGAAGAAGCCGGCGATCAGCGCGGTGGCCTGCCAGGAGTCGCCGTACATGGCCTGGAGCTGGTCGGAGACGCTCGCGGACTGCTTGGTCTCCAGCTGCCCCATGATGTTCGAGCGCGCGCCGGCGATCGTGCCGAGCCAGCCTCCGGAGAGGCCGATCACGCCGAGCGCGGCGGACACGACGGCCGCGGCGCCCTGGCCGACACCGGTGGGCCCGGCGGGCCGGGCGGCCACGTCGGCATCCACATCGTCATCCGCGTCGGCGTTCTCTGCGTCCTCGGCGGTCTCGGCGTCCGCGTCGGCGGCCTCCGCCGCCTCGGGGGCGGCGCCCTCGGGCCCGGCGGCGTCGGCCGCGTCGGACTTCGTGACGTCGACCGTCTCCGGCTTCCCGGCCCCGGTCACTTCGTCGGCCTCGGCCTCGGTCCCGGCCGCACCCTTGGCACCGGCCGCGTCATCTGTCTTAGTACCCATGCCCCGCACCGTACGGACGGAGTCTGAGAGCTCCCTTAACGCGCGTCCGCCACCTGTGCGTCCCGCGCCGCCCGCCACTCCGGGGCGAGGACGGACCAGACCTCCATGTCGTGGCGCACGCCCTGCCAGGGGAAGCTCTCCCGCAGCACGCCGTCCCTGGTGAACCCGAGCCGCTCGGCGGCCGCCTTGCTGCGGTCGTTGAGCGAGGAGACCAGCCACTCCACGCGGTGCATCCCGCGCTCGTCCACGGCCCAGTCGATGAGCACCCGCGACGCCTTGTTGACCAGGCCGCGCCCGGCGGCCGACGGCTCCAGCCACACACCGATCTCACAGCTGTCGCTGCCGGTGTCGAAGATCCGGAAGAGGACACCGCCGACGAGGGTGCCGTCCAGCCAGATGCCGTAGAAGCGCCCGGTGTCGGAGGCCTGCTTGTCGGCGTACGTCTGGAGGTGCTTCCGCGCGGTCTCGAGGTCCGTCACGACCGCGGTGAACGGCACCCACGGCCCCGCGTACTCCCGCGCCCGCTCGACGTGCTCCAGGAACTCCTGTGCCTGCCACGGCTCCAGCGGCCGCAGCTCAGCGCCCTCGTCCAGCGATATCGCGAACATCCTGCTCCTCCAGCGCACTCACGTCGTCGGCGACGTCCCGGTTTCCGGGGATCTTCGCACGTGTGCCACGCGGGTTCGAACGAGATTCCGGCGGCTCGATGCTGATGCGCGGCAGGAGGCGGTCCAGGCGGCTCGGCAGCCACCAGTTGGCGCCGCCGAGCATGTGCATCAGGGCGGGCACGAGCAGCGTACGCAGCACGAAGGCGTCGAGGGCGACGGCCGCCGCGAGCGCGATGCCGAACATCGCGATGACCCGGTCGCCGCTGAGGACGAAGGCGAGGAAGACCGAGATCATGATGACGGCCGCGGAGTTGATCACGCGGCTGGTCTCGGCGAGGCCCACGCGGACGGCCCGCCGGTTGTCGCCGGTCTCCAGCCACTCCTCGTACATCCGGCTGACCAGGAAGACCTGGTAGTCCATGGACAGCCCGAAGAGGACGGACACCATGATCACCGGCAGGAAGGGCTCGATCGGCCCGGCCCTGCCGAGCCCGAGCAGCTCACTCCCCCAGCCCCACTGGAAGATCGCGACGACGACGCCGAACGCGGAGGCGACCGCGGCGACGTTCATCGCGGCGGCCTTGAGGGGGATCCCGATGGACCGGAAGGCCAGCAGGAGCAGGACGCAGCCGAGCCCGATGACGACACCCACGAAGAGCGGCAGCTTGCCGACGATGACCTCCGCGAAGTCGTCGTAGCTCGCGGTGACGCCGCCGACGGACACCTCCAGGGAGCTCTCCGCCTCCGCCTCAGGGAGGACGTCGTCGCGCAGCCGGTCGACGAGTGCGCTGGTCTTCTCGGACTGGGGAGCCGAGTCGGGGACGACGGTGAGGAAGGCGGCGCGGCCGTTGTCCCCGTACGTCACCGGGCTCACGGAGGCGACGCCTTCGGTCGACCTCAGCGTCGCGGCGAGGTCGTCGACGGCCACCCGGTCGCCCGCTCCGTAGATCTCGCTCACGAGCGTCAGGGGGCCGTTGACGCCGGGGCCGAAACCGTCGGCGAGGAGGTCGTACGCCTGCCGGGTGGTCGCCTTCGAAGGGTTGTTGCCCTGGTCGGACGTGCCCAGGTGCAGGCCGAGAGCGGGCAGCGCGAGCACGGCCATGACGAGGACCGCGACGGCACCGAGCAGCCGCGGGTGACGCTCCACGAAGACGGCCCAGCGGGCGGCGAGTCCGGTCGGCAGCTCCGGTTCGGGACCGTGCTCGGCCATGCGGCGGCGTTCGCGGCGGCTGAGGGCGCGCGGGCCGATCCAGGTGAGGAGCGCGGGCAGCAGGGTCACGGACGCGGCGACGGTGAGGACGACGGTGAGCGAGGCGGCGATCGCGACTCCGTTGAGGAAGCCGAGCCGCAGGATGAGCATGCCGAGCAGGGCGATGCAGACGGTGGCGCCCGCGAAGACCACGGCGCGGCCTGTGGTGGCGACGGCGCGTTCGGCGGCGACGGCCACGGGCAGGCCGCGTTTGAGGCCCTTGCGGTGCCGGGTGACGATGAAGAGGGCGTAGTCGATGCCGACGCCGAGCCCGATCAGGGTGCCGAGCATCGGTGCGAAGTCCGCGACGGTCATCACATGGCCGAGCAGCACGATGCCCGCGTACGCGGTGCCGACGGACACCAGTGCGGTGGCGATGGGCAGGGCGGACGCGGCGAGCGAGCCGAAGGCGACGAAGAGCACGACGGCGGCGACGGCCACCCCGACGATCTCGGCGACCTGGGCGCTCTTGGACTCGGTGAGGCCGATGGCGGTGCCGCCGAGCTCCACCTGCAGGCGGTCGGACGCGGCGGCCTTCGCGGTGTCGACGACGGCCTGCGCGTCGGCCTTGTCCATGTCGTCGGCCTGCTCGCGGAAGGTGACGGTGGCGTACGCCGTGCGGCTGTCCGGGCTGACCTGGCCCGCGCCCCCTCCCTCGCCCTCGTAGGGCCCGGTCACGGAGGCCACGGCGGGCAGCTCGGCGATCTTGTCGAGGGCGCCGGACATCGTCTGCTCGACGTCGGCGGCGCGCACGGAGGTGCCGGGGCCGGTGTGCCAGACGACGGTGTCGCTGTCGCCGCCGAGGCCGTGGAAGTTCTCGTTCAGGAGCTGGGTCGCGCGGCCGGACTCGGTGCCCGGCACCTCGTAGTCGTTCGAATACGCGGATCCGGCGACGGCGGCGGCCGAGACGGCCCCACCGAGAGCGAGGAGCCACAGCAGGACGACGACGAGTCGGTGCCTGACGCACCACCGGGCGAGTGCTGCCACGGACTGGCTCCCTGAATGGTTCGTGGATCTTCATCGGGAGCAACAGTCAAGCAAGTGGACAGCCCGCAGCCCGCAAAGAACGCATGAGTGGCGACATCGGCGCCACAGTCACTTTGACAGCCGTTGGTGATCGTTGGTCCGTTTCGTGGCCTTACTCACAAGGGCACAAGGTGTGCGCGGAGGCACCGGGGGTACCTCCGCGCACCCGGCGTGCCGGGGTCATCCCGAGACGCTCACGCGTCCGTTCTCAATGTGGCCCATGAGGCGGCGGCGGAAGGCGGTGTCGCGGTCGGTGGTCACCTCGACGTCGTACCAGCCGTGCTCGCCGGCGGTGTGCCAGGCGACGGTGCGGCTGCTGCGCGCCTTGACCCGGACGGTCCGCGTGCGGCGCCTGATGTCGTCCTCGTCCACATAGCCGAGGGGCTTGACCGTGAAGACCAGGTCGTGGCGGCCGCGGTTGGCGAGGGTGAGGTGTATCTCGCGGCGGGTGATCGCGGAGGCGAGCCGCGCGCCGCCGTCCCCGGCGCCCTTGGCCCCCGCGAACTCGCGGCGGAAGCCGTTCGGCCCGGTGACGGTGAAGGCGTACGCGTCCCCCGGCACCGGCACGGTCCAGGAGCCCTTGCGCACGACGTCCTGGTGCTGCGGGATCGCGAACTCACCGGCGTACGGATAGAGCGCGAAGTGCGCGCTGGAGCTGCCGCCGTTGCGCAGCCGCACCGTGAGCGTGCCGTCCTCGCCGGGCGTCACGTCGGCGTCGGGCTGGTAGGGCAGCGGGCGGGCGCGGCGGGTGCCGGGCTCCTGGACCGGCATCGACTGCTTCAGGGGCGGCTGCGGCGCCCAGCGGCCGCTGAACGCGGGGATGGCGCCGGGCTGGTCGATGTCGGGCCTGCGGTGGCCGCGCCGGAAGTCGAAGGCGCCGGTGAGATCGCCGGTGACCTTGCGGCGCCAGGCGCTGATGTTGGGCTCCCGCACGCCGGTCCACTTCTCCAGGAAGCGCACGACGGAGGTGTGGTCGAAGACTTCGGAGCAGACGTATCCGCCGACGGTCCACGGCGAGATGACGAGCATCGGCACGCGCGCCCCGAGACCGGTCGGCTTCCCGTCCCAGCGCTCTTCCTTCTCCTCGGCGGAGTCGCCGCCGGGCACGGGCGGCGGAACGTGGTCGAAGAAGCCGTCGTTCTCGTCGTAGTTGATGAACACGGCGGTGCGACGCCAGACCTCGGGGTGGGAGGCGAGGGCGTCGAGCACCTTGTAGACGATGGTCGCGCTGTGGATGGGCGAGGAGACGCTGGGGTGCTCGGAGTCCACCGCTGAAGGCACCAGATAGGTGACTTTCGCGAGCTTGCCGCCCGCGACGTCCTTCGCGAACTCCTCGGCGAGCTTGCCGGTCGGCACGCGCCGCAGACCGCGCTCGAACAGCGACCGCTCGCTCTTGGTGAGGGTGGCGACGCCCTTGTCCAGGTCGGCGAGGAGCTTCGCGCGCGCCGTCTCGTCCTTGGTGTCGCGCACCTTGGCGTAGAAGGCCTCCATGTAGGTCAGGCCGGTGCCCGCCGCGGTCAGGGCCTTGCGGGCGATGGCCTTGAAGGTGGTGAAGAACTCGATCTGGTTGTCGGTGAAGTTCTCCCACTCGGTGTATGTCCGCCAGCTCACACCGGCCTTCTCCAGGCGCTCGGCGTACGTCCCCCAGCCGTAGCCGGGATGCGTTCCCTCGGCGTAGGCGTCGTTGCCGACGGCCCGCTTGCCGTTCGCCTCGTAGCCCGTCTTCCCGCTCCACAGGTGGTTGCGGTTGGGGCTGGTGGAGGTGTGGATGGACGAGTGGTAGGCGTCGCAGACGGTGAAGGTGTCGGCGAGTTCGTAGTGCAGCGGGATGTCCTCGCGTGTGTAGTACGCCATCGTGGCCGCCGTCTTGGCGGTGATCCAGCCGTCCATCCAGCCGTCGTGCCAGGCCTTGGCGCCGCCGCTCCAGGAGTGGTCCAGGTCGCCGATGTACTGGAGGTCCTTCTTCTGCGTCTCCGCGGCCTGGCGGACGGGGAAGGGCAGGATCGTGCGCAGGGCGCCGGGCTGCTCGAACACCGTCTTGCCGCTGGGCAGTCGGATGGCGTTGCGGTCACCGAAGCCGCGCACGCCGCGCAGGGATCCGAAGTAGTGGTCGAAGGACCGGTTCTCCTGCATGAGGATCACCACGTGCTCGATCTTGTCGAGACCGCCGTCCCTCGGCGGCTCCTGCGCGAGCGCCTCCTGCAGCGAAGGCGGCAGGAAGGAGCCGACGGTGGCGGCACCGAGCGCGCCGCCGCCGATCGCCATCAGGCGTCTGCGCGAAATCTCCGGAGTCACGTGGGACCTCCCAGTTGTCCTGGCCGACATCCAATGGTTCTCTGCTGATCCATTGACCTGTTCGGCGGGGACGCTAGTGACGTCCGGTTTCCTTGTGAAGGCCGCGGGACGAAGTCGGAGTGAACGTCCAAGAGTTCACCAGGACTTCCCGATACGAGTGAGGGGGCGGCGCCCCTGTCGGGTGCGCCGCCCCCTCACCGGGAGGAAGGGAAACCTCAGCCCTCGCTGACGCCCAGCTTCTCCAGGATGAGCTCCTTGACGCGGGCCGCGTCGGCCTGGCCACGGGTGGCCTTCATGACCGCGCCGACCAGCGCGCCGGCGGCCGCGACCTTGCCGCCACGGATCTTGTCCGCGACACCGGGGTTGCCGGCGATGGCCTCGTCGACGGCGGCCGTCAGCGCGCCCTCGTCCGAGACGACCTTCAGGCCGCGCTTCTCGACGACCTCGTCCGGGGTGCCCTCGCCCTTCAGGACGCCCTCGATGACCTGGCGGGCCAGCTTGTCGTTCAGGTCACCGGCGGCGACGAGCTCGGTCACCCGGGCGACGTGCGCCGGGGTGATGGGGAGCTCTTCGAGAGCCACACCCGATTCGTTGGCGTTGCGGGCCAGCTCGCCCATCCACCACTTGCGGGCCGACGCCGCGTCGGCGCCCGCCTCGATGGTGGCGACGATCGGCTCGACCGCGCCCGCGTTGAGGATCGACTGCATGTCGTGCTCGGTGATGCCCCACTCCTCGCGGAGGCGGTTGCGGCGCACGCGCGGCATCTCGGGCAGGCCGGCCCGCAGCTTCTCGACCCACTCGCGGGACGGGGCGACGGGGACGAGGTCGGGCTCCGGGAAGTACCGGTAGTCCTCGGCGTTGTCCTTGATGCGGCCGGAGGTCGTGGAGCCGTCGTCCTCGTGGAAGTGACGGGTCTCCTGGACGATGGTGCCGCCGGAGCTCAGGACCGCCGCGTGGCGCTGGATCTCGAAGCGCGCCGCGCGCTCCACGGACCGCAGCGAGTTGACGTTCTTCGTCTCGCTGCGGGTGCCGAACTCCTGCTGGCCCTTGGGGCGCAGCGAGAGGTTCACGTCGCAGCGCATCTGGCCCTTGTCCATGCGGGCCTCGGAGACGCCGAGCGCCTTGATGAGCTCGCGCAGCTCCGCGACGTACGCCTTGGCGACCTCGGGGGCGCGCTCGCCGGCGCCCTCGATCGGCTTGGTGACGATCTCGATGAGCGGGATGCCGGCGCGGTTGTAGTCCAGGAGGGAGTGCGAGGCGCCGTGGATGCGGCCCGTCGCGCCACCGACGTGCGTGGACTTGCCGGTGTCCTCCTCCATGTGAGCGCGCTCGATCTCCACGCGGAAGATCTCGCCGTCCTCCAGCTGGACGTCCAGATAGCCGTTGAAGGCGATCGGCTCGTCGTACTGCGAGGTCTGGAAGTTCTTCGGCATGTCCGGATAGAAGTAGTTCTTCCGGGCGAAGCGGCACCACTCGGCGATCTCGCAGTTCAGCGCGAGACCGATCTTGATCGCGGACTCGACACCGATCTCGTTGACGACCGGCAGCGCGCCGGGCAGGCCGAGGCAGGTGGGGCAGGTCTGGCTGTTCGCGTCCTGCTTGAGCGCGGTCGAGCAGCCGCAGAACATCTTGGTCTTGGTGCCGAGCTCGACATGGACCTCGAGGCCCATGACGGGGTCGTACGTCGCGAGGGCTTCCTCGTACGACACCAGGTCAGAAGTGACAGTCACGGTGAAACTTTCCCTCTCAGCCCAGCAGGACGTCGTCGTCGCCGAGGCGCTTCAGCTCGCGCACGAGCAGGGCGACGCCGGTGGCGATGGCGGCAGCGGAGACGATCGCGTCCACGAGGCGGAGCGTGTCGTGGTCGTAGCGGGCCTTCTTGGCCTGCTTGATCACGCTCACCGCGCCGAAGGCGGTGGTGCCGATCGACAGGTACGTGCCGGTCTTGGACTTCTTGAAGCCCTTGGCCTTGTTCAGTGCACTCACAGCGACGGTGCCTCCTCAAGCAGCGGGTGTCCCCACTTTTCCACGAAGGCGGCCTCGACGGCAGCACCGACCTTGTACAGCCGGTCGTCCTTCATGGCGGGGGCGATGATCTGCAGTCCGACGGGCAGGCCGTCCTCCGGCGCGAGGCCGCAGGGCAGCGACATGGCGGCGTTGCCCGCCAGGTTGGTCGGGATGGTGCACAGGTCCGCGAGGTACATCGCCATCGGGTCGTCGGCGCGCTCGCCGATCGGGAAGGCGGTGGTCGGCGTCGTCGGGGAGACGATCACGTCGACCTGCTCGAAGGCCGCCTCGAACTCACGGGTGATGAGCGTGCGGACCTTCTGGGCGCTGCCGTAGTACGCGTCGTAGTAGCCGGAGCTGAGCGCGTACGTACCGAGGATGATGCGGCGCTTGACCTCGTCGCCGAAGCCGGCCTCGCGGGTCAGCGCGGTGACGTCCTCGGCGGACTTCGTGCCGTCGTCGCCGACGCGCAGGCCGTAGCGCATGGCGTCGAAGCGGGCGAGGTTCGAGGAGCACTCCGAGGGCGCGATCAGGTAGTACGCGGAGAGCGCCAGGTCGAACGTCGGGCAGTCCAGCTCGACGATCTCGGCACCGAGCTCCTTGAGGAGCTCCACGGACTCGTCGAAGCGCTGGACGACACCGGCCTGGTAGCCCTCGCCGCGGAACTGCTTGACGACGCCGACCCGCATGCCCTGGACGGAGCCGTTGCGCGCGGCCTCGACGACCGGCGGGACCGGGGCGTCGATGGACGTCGAGTCGAGCTCGTCGTGCCCGGCGATGGCCTCGTGCAGCAGGGCGGCGTCGAGGACGGTGCGGGCGCAGGGGCCGCCCTGGTCGAGGCTGGAGCTGAAGGCGACCATGCCGTAGCGGGAGACGCCGCCGTAGGTCGGCTTGACGCCGACCGTGCCGGTGACGGCCGCGGGCTGGCGGATCGAGCCGCCGGTGTCGGTGCCCATGGCGAGGGGGGTCTCGTACGCGGCGAGGGCCGCGGAGGAGCCGCCGCCGGAGCCGCCCGGGATGCGGGTGAGGTCCCAGGGGTTGCCGGTGGGGCCGTACGCGCTGTTCTCGGTGGAGGACCCCATGGCGAACTCGTCCATGTTGGTCTTGCCGAGGATGACGACGTCGGCGGCCTTAAGGCGCTTGGTGACGGTCGCGTCGTACGGCGGGATCCAGCCTTCGAGGATCTTCGAGCCGACCGTGGTCGGCACGCCCTCGGTGGTGAAGATGTCCTTGAGCGCGATCGGGACGCCGGCCAGCGGGCCGAGCTTCTCTCCCCTGGCGCGCTTCTCGTCGACGGCGCGGGCCTGCGCGAGAGCGCCCTCGCGGTCGACGTGCAGGAAGGCGTTCACCTTCTCGTCGACGGCTTCGATACGGGCCAGGTGGGCCTCGGTGACCTCGACCGCGGTGAGCTCGCCGGAGGCGATCCCCGACGCGATCTCGGCGGCGGTGAGCTTGATGATGTCCGTCATGATCTTCAGTCCTCCCCCAGGATCTGCGGCACCTTGAAACGCTGCTGCTCCTGGGCCGGGGCGCCAGAGAGCGCCTGCTCGGTGGTGAGCGACGGACGGACCTCGTCCGCGCGCATGACGTTCGTCAGCGGCAGCGGGTGCGAGGTCGGCGGTACGTCTTGGTCGGCGACCTCGGAGACGCGGGCGACCGCGCCGATGATGTCGTCGAGCTGTCCGGCGAAGTGGTCGAGCTCCTCGGCCTTCAGCTCCAGACGTGCAAGGCGGGCGAGGTGGGCGACCTCCTCGCGCGTGATGCCAGGCATGCGGCGGTCCTCAGGGGTGAGTGTGCGGGTTGTGGCCCCAATCCTATGGGTCGCTCCGGGGTGCCCGTTAAACGGTTTCCTCCGCACCGCTCCGAGGCGGCTACTTGACCACGTGGCCCGAGGACTGTTCCGCCGCGGAGGCCGCCTCCGCGGCGACGTCCGCCGGGCGGCGCCAGCCGCGGGAGCCGCGCGCGCGGAGCCACGCCGTCGCCTCCTCGGCGGGCATCGCCGCGGCGACGAGCCAGCCCTGGACCGCGTCGCACCCGAGGTCCCGCAGCCGCTCCCACGTCTCGTCGTCCTCGACGCCCTCCGCGACGACGAGCAGGCCGAGCGAGTGGGCGAGGTCCACGGTGCAGCGGACGATCTCCGCGTCTTCGTTGTCGATGGCGAGGCGGGCCACGAAGGAGCGGTCGATCTTCAGTTCGCTGACCGGGAGGCGGCGCAGGTGGACCAGGGAGGAGTACCCCGTGCCGAAGTCGTCGAGGGACATCTTGACCCCGTGGCCGGTGAGCCCGGCCAGTGTGTCCGCGGCGCGCTGCGGGTCCTCCAGGAGGACGTGCTCGGTTATCTCCAGCTGCAGCGCCCCGGGCGGGACCCCGTGCCGGGCGAGACGCGCCGCGACCGCACCCGCGAAGCCGGGGGTGTGGACGTCGCGCGGGGACACGTTCACCGCGACGGGGACCTTGAGTCCCATCGCCTGCCACTTGGCGACCTGGCCGAGCGCCGTCTCCAGGACGTACTCCGTCAGGTGGGGCATGAGGCCGGACGACTCGGCGATGGCGATGAACTCGTCGGGCGGCACCCGGCCGCGCTCGGGGTGCACCCAGCGGACGAGGGCCTCCAGGCCCGCGACCTTGCCGTCGAAGCGGACCTTCGGCTGATAGTGCAATTCGACGTCGCCCGCGTCGAGCGCGCGGCGCAGGTCGCCCAACAGGCCGAGGCGGTCCGGGGTGTTGGAGTCCCGCTTGGACTCGTACACCTCGACGCCGGTGCGGTCACGCTTCGCCTGGTACATCGCGACGTCGGCGCGGCGCAGGAGGCCCTCCGCGTCGAGCGCGTGGTCGGGGAAGACGGCGAGGCCGGCGCTGGCCTCCAGGACGAGGGTGAGGCCGTCCAGGTCGAGCGGCGAGCCGAGGGCGGCGACCAGCTGGCGCGCCACGCGCGTGGCCGAGGTGGTGGAGTCGACGACCGGCAGCAGGACGGCGAACTCGTCGCCGCCGAGCCGTGCGGCCTCGGCGCCGCGCGGCAGCGCGAGCCGCAGCCGGTCCGCTATCTGCAGCAGCAGCCGGTCGCCGGCGAGGTGGCCGAGGGTGTCGTTGACCGACCGGAAGCGGTCCATGTCGATCAGCATTAACGCGGCCCGTGCGCCGAGCCGCTCGGCGTCGTCGAGGGCCGTCCAGGTCCGTTCGAGCAGCCACTGCCGGTTGGGCAGGCCGGTGAGCGGGTCGCGCAGCTGCTCCTCCGCCCGGGCGCGGGCGATCCACAGGGTGGAGTCGAGCGCGACCAGCGGGATGGCGAAGAGGGGCAGCAGGATGGGCAGGGAGATCGCCACCACGCAGATCAGCGGGGCGATGCCGAGCAGCGCGACGCTGAGGAGGCCCTGCCTGACGAGGGCGGTGCGGGTGACGGTGGGCAGGGCGCCGGTGCGGGGCGCGTGGACGTACCAGAGCAGGACGCGGGTGACGACGAGGTACGCGACGGCGACCAGGGCCACTTGGGGGGCGGTGTACAGGTCCCAGGTGGCGGGCAGCCAGGGGGATTCGGCGCTCGGCGCCGTGCCGAAGGCGGCCAGGGCGAGGCCGCCCGCGCCGATGCCGAGGATGTCGACCGCGCCGTGCAGCAGGCCCTGCCGCCAGCGGTGTCTGCGCGCGACGCCGACCAGGACGACGACGGTGAGGCTGACCAGGCCGGCGGGCACCCAGCCGTAGAGCAGGAGGACGGCGACGGTGAGCGCGCCGCCGGATCCCGTGCCGCCCCACCAGCGGTCGCGGCCGAGGGCGACGAGGTGGGCGACGATGAGGCCGGTGAGGACGGCGAGGGACCAGCCGGCCGCGCCGGTGGGGAACAGCGCGTGCCGGCCCGTGACGGCCTGGAAGAAGCCGGTGCCGAGGAACACGGCGGCCGCGGCGACGACCATGACGGGCAGCAGGGGCCAGGCCTCGCGGGAGTCCTGCACGGCCGGGTCGGCCGTGCAGGTGACGGGGGTGTCGGTGCGGTCCGGTGCGGCCATCCAGGCCCGCTCGCGTGGTTCCACGGCGGTGCTCAGCGCGGCGGATCCGGAGCGGGCGGCCGCGCCGACGGCGGCGCCCGGGTCGGTGGCCGGCACTGCCCGGCGGCCCCGCAACCAGGCTCCCGGCGCGCGCCACAGGCGCGCGCGCAGCCGTGAGTCCGGGGCGGCGCTCTCGGTCGGTTCCATTCCCGTCCCTCTCACAGCCGGCGGTGCCCACGCCACGCGGACTCGGCCCACGAGTCGGCCGCGCCCGAACAACCGTCCCCATGCTCCGCACGAGCAGGGAGACGCAGCCCTCCCGGACCCTTGCCGAGCAGGGGATGCCCCCTTCCGAGCTCTTGATGAGCAGGTGATACCCCGTTCGCAGCGGGGCACGGCAGGCGCACACCTCAACAGTAGGCCGCAGAAGGCTTCCACGGGCAGCGGTCGGCTACGGTTGCCCGAATGCGACCCGGCCACCCGTATGCCTCTGGTATGCGCCGAACGGGTGGCCTTCAACCGCTACTCCTCGGTCGGAAGCGCGACTTCCCGCGCCGCGTCAGGTCCTTGTTCGAGCAGCACAGCGAAGCCTTCCTCGTTGAGAACCGGAACCTTCACCTGCATGGCCTTGTCGTACTTCGACCCGGGGTTGTCGCCGACGACGACGAATGAGGTCTTCTTCGAAACGGAACCGGTCACCTTTGCTCCCCGGCTCTGCAGCGCCTCTTTCGCGCCATCCCGGGTGTGGTGCTCGAGCGTCCCGGTGACGACGACGGTGAGGCCCGCGAGCGGGCGCGGTCCCTCCTCCTCGCCGCCCGACTCCTCCTCCATGCGCACGCCGGCGGCCCGCCACTTGCGCAGGATCTCCCGGTGCCACTCCTCGGCGAACCACTGTTTGAGTGAGGCCGCGATGGTCGGGCCGACGCCCTCCGTCGTGGCCAGCTCCTCCTCGGTGGCCTGTTCGATGCGGTCGATGGAGCGGAACTCGCGGGCCAGCGCCTCGGCGGCCACCGGTCCTACGTGCCGGATCGAGAGGCCCGTGAGGACGCGGGCGAGCGGGCGCTCCTTGGCCGCCGCGATGTTCTCCAGCATGGCGAGGGTGTTCTTCTTCGCCTCGCCCTTCTGGTTGGCGAAGAAGGTGACGACCTTCTCCTCGCCGGTCTTGGGGTCGCGCTTGGGCAGGCCGGAGTCCTGGTCGAGGACGTACGACTTGATGGGCAGGAGCTCGTCGACCTTCAGGTCGAAGATGTCGCCCTCGTCGAGGATCGGCGGCTCGGCGGGCTCCAGGGGCCTGGTGAGCGCGGCCGCGGCGACGTACCCGAAGTTCTCGATGTCCAGGCTCTTGCGGCCCGCCAGGTAGAAGAGGCGTTCGCGCAACTGGGCCGGGCACGACTGGGCGTTGGGGCAGCGGAGGTCGATGTCGCCCTCCTTCATGGGCCGCAGCGCGGTGCCGCACTCGGGGCACTCGGCGGGCATCACGAACTCCCGCTCGCTGCCGTCCCGCAGGTCCACGACGGGGCCGAGGATCTCCGGAATGACGTCACCGGCCTTGCGGATCACGACGGTGTCGCCGATGAAGACGCCCTTCTTCTTCACCACGTCCTGGTTGTGCAGGGTCGCGAACTCGACCTCGGAGCCCGCGACGGTGACGGGCTCCACCTGGGCGTACGGCGTGACGCGGCCGGTGCGGCCGACGCCGACGCGGATGTTGATGAGCTTGGTGTTGACCTCCTCCGGCGCGTACTTCCAGGCGATGGCCCAGCGGGGGGCGCGTGAGGTGGAGCCGAGGCGGCCCTGGAGCGGGATCTCGTCGAGCTTGACGACGACGCCGTCGATCTCGTGCTCCACGGAGTGCCGGTTCTCTCCGAAGTACGCGATGAAGTCGCGGACGCCGTCGAGGCCGTCCACCACCTTGTTGTGCTTGGCGGTGGGCAGGCCCCACTCCTTGAGCAGGTCGTAGGCGTGGCTGAGGCAGTCGATGTCGAAGCCCTCGCGGGCGCCGATGCCGTGCACCACCATGTGCAGCGGGCGGGTCGCGGTGACGCGCGGGTCCTTCTGGCGCAGCGAACCCGCCGCCGCGTTGCGCGGGTTGGCGAAGGGCTTGTCGCCCGCCTCGACCAGGCGGGCGTTCAGCTCCTCGAACTTCTCCATGGGGAAGAAGACCTCGCCGCGGATCTCCACCAGGGCGGGGACGCGGTCGCCCTTGAGGCGCTGGGGGATGTCGGCGATCGTGCGGACGTTCGGTGTGATGTCCTCGCCGGTGCGGCCGTCGCCCCTGGTGGCGGCGCGGGTCAGCTTGCCGTCCTCGTACGTGAGGTTGACCGCGAGGCCGTCGACCTTCAGCTCGCACAGGAGGTGGAAGTCCGGGGAGCCGACCTCCTTGGCGACACGGTCGGCCCAGGCGGCCAGCTCCTCGTCGTCGAAGGCGTTGTCCAGGGAGAGCATGCGCTCGCGGTGCTCCACCGCGGTGAACTCCGTCTCGTACGAGCCGGAGACCTTCTGGGTGGGCGAATCCGGGGTCCTGAGCTCCGGATACTTCTCCTCCAGGGCTTCGAGAGAACGCAGGAGCCTGTCGAACTCGGCGTCGCTGACGACCGGTTGGTCCTTCACGTAGTACCGGAAGCGGTGCTCCTCGATCTGTTCGGCCAGCTGGGCATGCTGATCCCGTGCCTCGGCGGGCACAGAGCCTTGCTGTTCGACAGCCACCGTTTCGTCCTCCCGTTACGTCATACCCAATTACTCAGGGTTGTCCGCGAGCGATCGCGCCGCTCTCACGCAATGGCCGAGCACCTCGCGTGCGTACGCGGGAGAAGAGCCCGCGAGACCGCACGACGGAGTGACCACGACCGACTCCGCGAGCGATCCCGGATTCAGCCCCAGCCTGCGCCAGAACGTCCTGACACCCATGACGCTACCGGCAGGGTCTGACAATCGGCCGTCCACGCCCGGCACGACACCGGCGAAGAGCTTCGTGCCGCCCTCGACCGCCTCACCGATCGCCTCGTCGTCACGCTCGGTGAGCAAGGAGAAGTCGAACGAGATCGCGTCGGCCCCGGCGCGGCGAAGCAGCGCGAAGGGCACGTCGGGGGCGCAGGAGTGGACGACCGCGGCGCCCTCGCCCCGGACGGCGAGGACGTCCCGCAGCGTGCTCTCTACGACCTGCCGGTCCACGGCGCGGTGCGTGCGGTACTCGCTGGCGGTCTTGACCTGCCCGCGCAGCACGGCGATGAGCGAGGGCTCGTCGAGCTGCAGGACCACCTGTGCGCCGGGCACCCTGCGGCGCACGTCGGCGAGGTGTTCGCGCAGGCCTTCGGCGAGGGATCCGGCGAGGTCGCGGCAGGCGCCGGGGTCGGAGAGCGCGGCCTCGCCGTTCCTCAGCTCCAGGGCGGCGGCGAGCGTCCAGGGGCCGACGGCCTGGACCTTCAGCGGGCCCTCGTACCCCTGGGTGAACTCCTCGAGGGCGTCGAGGTCCTCGCCGAGCCAGGCCCTGGCGCGCCGGGTGTCCCGGCCCGGGCGGTCGCCGACGCGCCAGCCGCTGGGCTCCACGCGCGCGTACAGGTCGACGAGGAGCCCGGCGGTGCGGCCGATCATGTCGGCGCCGGGTCCGCGCGCGGGCAGCTCGGGCAGGTACGGGATGCCCTGCTCGGGCCCCTCGAAGCTGCCGGTCACGGTCTTCGCGGCCTCGCGGGCGTCCCCGCCGGGCATCGACCCGATGCCGGTGGCGGGGCCCCAGGTGAAGGTGTCGCTCATCGTCCCGGCCGCACCGTCAGGTCGTTGACCTCCGCGTCGCGCGGCAGGTCCAGGGCCATGAGGATCGTCGTGGCGACCGACTCGGGGTCGATGTAGCGCGACGGGTCGTACTCCTTGCCCTCCTGCTGGTGGACCTTGACCTGCATGGCGCTCGCCGTGCGGCCGGGGTAGACGGAGGTGACACGGACGCCGTTGCCGTGCTCCTCCTGGCGCAGCGAGTCGGCGAGGGCCTTCAGGCCGTGCTTGGAGGCCGCGTACGCGGACCAGTCGGCGTGGGCGTTGAGGCCGGCGCCGGAGTTGACGAAGACCACGTGCCCCTGGGCGACCCGGAGCTGGGGCAGGAAGTGGCGGGTCAGTTCGGCGGGGGCGATGAGGTTGACGTTGAGCTGGTGGCGCCACGCCTTGGGGGTGAGCTCGCCGACCGGGCCGAGGTCGACGACGCCCGCGATGTGCAGCAGGGAGTCGACTCGGGACGGCAGCGACTGGTGGCCGAAGGCCCAGGACAGCTTGTCGGGGTCGGAGAGGTCTCCGACGAGCGTGCTCGCGCCGGGAAACTCGGCGGCGAGCTCCTTGGCGCGGCCCGCGTCCCGCGCGTGCAGGACGAGGTCGTCGCCGCGTGCGTGGAGGCGGCGGGCGACGGCCGCGCCGATGCCGGAGCCCGCCCCGGTGATCACATGTGTAGCCATACCCGCCATGCTCGCATCACCGGGTGCCGAAGGATTCCTCCAGGTAGGCCAGGGCGCCGACGGGCTCCTCCGCGAAGAAGACCAGGTCGGTCAGCGGGACGGGCAGGAAACCCTCGTCCTCCATGCGGCGGAACTGCTCCTTGAGGCCGTCGTAGAACCCGGCGGAGTTCAGCAGGACCACCGGCTTGGTGTGCTTGCCGTGCTTCTTCAGCTCCAGGATCTCGGTGGCCTCGTCGAGGGTGCCGGTGCCGCCCACCATGATCACGATCGCGTCGGCCTTCTCCAGGAGGAGCGCCTTGCGCTCGGCGAGGTCGCGCGCGATCACCATCTCGTGGGGCTCGACGACCTGCCGGGCCTTGGCGGCGAGGAAGTCGACGGAGACGCCGACGAGCCGCCCGCCCGCCTCGTGCACGCCGTCCGCCACGACCTTCATGAGGCCGCTCTCGGAGCCGCCCCACACCAGCGTGTGGCCGCCCTTGCCGAGCAGTTCGGCGAATTCACGGGCCGGGCGGGTGTAGCGCTCGTCGAGATCGGCGGCGGAGAGGAAGACGCAGATGTTCATGCGCCCACGGTACGTTCCGTCTCAGAAGGCACTCGTCGAGGAGGGCATCTCATGACCAACGGACACCGGATCACCGTCGAGCAGGGCACGGACCACGTGCGCGTGGTGTGTGACGGGCAGGTCGTGGCGGAGAGCAGCCGCCCCCTGCTGCTGCGCGAGACGGGGTATCCCGTACGCCACTACCTCCCCCCGGAGGACGTGCGCACGGACCTGCTGACACCGTCGGAGACCCACACGTACTGCCCGTTCAAGGGCACGGCCGCCTACTGGTCGCTGCCGGGTGCCCCGGACACGGTGTGGGCGTACCCGGAGCCGAAGCCGGCCGTGGCGCAGATCAAGGACCACTTCTGCTTCTACGAAGCAGAGGTCACGAAGCAGCCGTGAACGTCCGCCGGTAGGCGGCCGGCGAGACGCCGAGCACGGAACGCATGTGCTGGCGCAGGGAGTTGCCGGTGCCGAACCCCGCCCGGTGGGCCACGACGTCCACGGGCAGGTCGCTGGACTCCAGGAGCTGCCGGGCGAGTTCGATGCGCTGGGCGGCCAGCCAGCGGCCGGGCGGCATGCCGGTCTCTTCCTGGAAGCGGCGGGTGAAGGTCCGCAGGCTCATGCGGGCGTGGGCGGCGAGTTCGCTCAGGGGCAGCGGCTCCTGGAGCCGTTCGAGGGCCCACGCGCGCGTGGCGGCCGTCGTGGCGAGCGTGGGCTCCGGGACGGGCCGCTCGATGTACTGCGCCTGCCCGCCGTCGCGCCAGGGCGGTACGACGCAGACGCGGGCGACGTGGTTGGCGACGGCCGCGCCGTGGTCGCGGCGCACGAGGTGGAGGCAGAGGTCGATGCCGGCGGCGACGCCCGCCGCGGTGAGCACGTCGCCGTCGTCCACGAAGAGCACGTCCGCGTCGACCTTGATCCTGGGGAAGGACCGCTGGAAGTCGCGGGCGACGTGCCAGTGCGTCGTCGCGGGGCGCCCGTCGAGGAGGCCGACGGCGGCGAGGACGTACGAGGCGTTGCAGAACGACACGATGCGAGTGCCGGGCCTGATCCGCCCCAGGGCGGCGACCACGCCCTCCGGCAGCTCGTCACCCTCCATGCCCCGGTCGAAGCGGCGGGTCGGCGTGATCACCACGGTGTCCGCGCGCTCCAGGGCCTCGGGGCCGTGCTCGACGGCCACCGTGAACCCGGAGTCCGTGCGCACCGGGTTCCCGTCCACCGTGCAGACCACGACGTCGTAGAGCGGTGTGCGCCCGGCGCCCTCGGCGACACCGAAGACCCGGGACGGAATGCCCAGCTCGAAGGCGTACACGCCGTCCAGGGCGAGGACGGCCACGCGATGCGCACCCTTTGTGCCACTTGCTCCACTGCACTGCATGGCCGAATCCTGTCACATGATGACCAAACTGCCAGCACTGTCCTCGGTCGCACCGTCGCACGCTTGGTCCCGCAAGCCGTTCCCAAGGACATTCCTGAAGAAAGCGGAAGACCATGAAGATGCGTGCCGTCAGCCCCCGCGCCTGGGGCGCCCCCGAGAACCTCGTCCCCGTGGAGGTCGACCGCCCCGAGCCGGGACTGACCGAGATCCTCGTCCGGGTGCACGCGGCGGGCGTCAACCCCGTCGACTGGAAGACCCGCGCGGAGGGCGCCTTCGGCACCTGGGGCGACACCCCGATCCTCGGCTACGACGTGTCGGGCGTCGTCGAGGCGGTGGGCCCCGGAGTGACCCTCTACCAGCCCGGTGACGAGGTCTTCGGCATGCCCCGCTTCCCCGAACAGACCGGCGCGTACGCCGAGTTCGTCGCGGCCCCCGCCCGGCGCTTCGCGCCCAAGCCCACGGGCATCAGCCACATCGAGGCGGCCGCGCTGCCCCTCGCCGCCCTCACCGCCTGGCAGGGCCTGATCGAGACGGCCGGGCTGCGCGCCGGACAGCGGGTGCTGGTCCACGCGGCCGCCGGCGGCGTGGGCCACCTCGCCGTGCAGATCGCCAAGGCGCACGGCGCGTACGTGATCGGCACCGCGCGCGAGGAGAAGCACGACTTCCTGCGCGGCCTCGGCGCGGACGAAGTCGTCGACTACACGCGCGTGGACTTCACCGAGGCGGTGAGCGACGTGGACGTGGTCCTCGACGGCGTGGGCGGCGCGTACGGGGCACGGTCCCTGGAGATCATCCGCCCCGGCGGCCACTTGGTCACGCTGCCCGACCCCGGCGGCCTCCCGGACTCGGCACGGGCCGCGGAGCTCGGCGTGCACACGGGCTGGACGATCGTCGAGCCGGACCGCCTCGGCCTGCTGGAGATCTCCCGCCTGGTCGACGAGGGGAAGCTCCGCGTGGAGATCGACGCGGTCATCCCCCTGGAGGAGGCGGCGAAGGCCCACGCGCGCGGCGAACAGGGCCGCACCCAGGGCAAGATCGTGCTCCGCGTCGCCTGATCGACTCGGCCCGGCTATAGTCCCTGTAATAGCCTCTATCGTGAATTGGTTATTACAGAGGGGGATGGCATGGACGACCTCGTACGGGCCTGGGTCGACGGCTGGGTGGTGTCGCGCGGGGCCGCGCCGCCGCTCACCGAGCCGTGGGGCTGGACCATCGACGTGGGCCATCTCGACCACGTCACCCGGCACGTCCTCGGGGCGGTGGGCGACGAGGTCGACGAGACCACCGTCCGGAAGGTGGCCGACCAGGTGACCGGGGCCGGCGTCTGGTTCAAGGCGTTCGCGGACCCGGAGGTGGTACGCGCGTGGCTGGGCCCTCGCTGGCGGATCGACCCGGAGCCGGGGTGCCTGATGTCGCTGCCGCTGACGCAGGACGCGCCGGAGCCCGCGCCGGTGCCCGCGGGATACCGGCTGCGCGTCTGGACCCGCGGCGGGGTCACCCGGGCGCTGGTCACCGCCCCCGACGGCGCCCTCGCGGCTCGCGGCCAGATCGCGCCGACCGGGGCGACCGCAGTCGTCGACCAGGTCGAGACCGCCCCCGCACACCGGCGCAGGGGCCTGGGCGGCCTGGTGATGCGCACCCTCCAGCACGCGGCCGCGGCCCGGGGCGCCCGCACGGCCGTCCTCGCGGGTACTCCGGAGGGACGGGCGCTGTACGGGTCGCTGGGGTGGACCTACCGGGCCCCGCTCACCAGCGCGATGTTCACGGCGGCTCCGTGAGCGGCCTTGCGGGCGGCCCGGTGAGGGGCCTTGAGAGTGGGGCGCTCAGGCGGCCGCCGTCACCCGCTCCGTAGACGCGATCGTCGCCGAGCCGACCACGCGTGTGCCGTCGTAGAGCACGACGGCCTGGCCGGGGGCGACGCCGCGGACGGGCTCGTCGAAGGAGACTCGAAGCTCCCCTTCCACCAGCTCCGCGGTGACCGGGGTCTCGTCGCCGTGCGCGCGCAGCTGCGCCGTGTACGTGCCCGGACCCGTGGGGGCCGCTCCGCACCAGCGGGGCTTGATGGCCGTCAGGGCCGTGACGTCCAGGGCGGCGGCCGGGCCGACCGTCACGGTGTTGTTCACCGGGGAGATGTCCAGGACATAGCGCGGCTTGCCGTCGGGGGCGGGGGTGCCGATGCGGAGGCCCTTGCGCTGGCCGATGGTGTAGCCGAACGCTCCCTCGTGGGTGCCGAGGACCTCCCCGGACTCGTCCACGATGTCGCCCTCCGCCTTGCCGAGGCGGGAGGCGAGGAAGCCCTGGGTGTCGCCGTCGGCGATGAAGCAGATGTCGTGGCTGTCGGGCTTCTTGGCGACGGCCAGACCGCGCTCCTCGGCCTCCGCGCGGATCTCTTCCTTGGTGGTGACCGTGTCGCCCAGGGGGAACATCGCGTGGGCGAGCTGCTTGTCGTCCAGGACGCCGAGGACGTAACTCTGGTCCTTGGCCATGTCCGAGGCCCGGTGCAGCTCGCGTGTGCCGTCCTCGCGGACGATCACCTTGGCGTAGTGGCCGGTGACGACCGCGTCGAAGCCGAGGGCGAGGGCCTTGTCGAGGAGCGCGGCGAACTTGATCTTCTCGTTGCAGCGCAGGCACGGGTTCGGGGTGCGGCCCGCCTCGTACTCCGCGATGAAGTCCTCGACCACGTCCTCGCGGAACCGCTCGGCGAGGTCCCACACGTAGAACGGGATGCCGATGACGTCCGCGGCGCGGCGGGCGTCGCGCGAGTCCTCGATGGTGCAGCAGCCGCGCGCGCCCGTGCGGAACGACTGGGGGTTCGCCGAGAGCGCGAGGTGCACTCCGGTCACGTCGTGCCCCGCTTCCGCCGCGCGGGCGGCGGCGACGGCGGAATCCACGCCTCCGGACATGGCGGCCAGGACGCGGAGGGGGCGCTGGGGACGCTGCGAGGGCTGAGGCTGCGGGGTCTCGGTCAAAGTCATAGCCCTCATAGGGTACGGGGCCGCGGGAACCGGATGCCCGTGAGTAAGCGTTGACGATCATATGGGGGATGCAGAGCAGGAGAAGCCGGGGCGCCGGGGCATCGACCGGCGCACTCTGCTGATCGGCGGCGCCGCGGCGGCCGTCGGCACCGCCGTGCTCGCCGGGGACGAGCTGGGCCGGCTGTGGTGGCGGCTGCCGGGCGTGGTCAAGAAGCGCAAGGAGGGCGAGGTCGACGCCCCGGGCGCCCAGTGGATAGCCGCCTCGGACTACAACTGGCGCCGCGCGGACCGCCCCGACGACTACGAGATCGACCGCGTCGTCATCCACGTCGTCCAGGGCGGGTACCAGACGGCGCTGCGGGTCTTCAAGGACCCGGGCCACGGCGCCGCCGCGCACTACGTGGTGCGCAAGGACGGCCACATCGCGCAGATGATCCGCGAGCTGGACGTGGCGTTCCACGCGGGCAACAAGAGCTACAACGAACGCAGCATCGGCATCGAGCACGAGGGCTTCGTCGACAAGAAGTCGTCGTTCACGGATGAGATGTACGCGGCTTCGGCGCGGCTCACCGCCGGCATCTGCCGGCGGTACGACATCCCGGTGGACCGCGAGCACATCATGGGCCACGTGGAGGTGCCGGGCACGGACCACACGGACCCCGGGCCGCACTGGGACTGGGACCGCTATCTGCGTCTGGTGCGGGCGGAGCGGGACAGACCGGAGAAGCCCACGAAAAACGCGAGCAAGGAGAAGAAGCCCTAGCTGAGGCCCGCCGTCCGCGCCCGCTCCACCGCCGGGCCGATCGCCGCCGCCACCGCGTCGACGTCCGCCTTCGTGGATGTGTGGCCCAGCGAGAAGCGGAGGGTGCCGCGGGCCAGGTCGGGGTCGGTGCCGGTGGCGAGCAGGACGTGGCTGGGCTGCGCGATGCCCGCCGTGCACGCGGAGCCGGTGGAGCACTCGATGCCCTGTGCGTCCAGGAGCAGCAGGAGGGAGTCGCCCTCGCAGCCGGGGAAGGTGAAGTGGGCGTTGGCGGGCAGCCGGCCACCGGGGGCCGGGTCGCCGCCGAGGATCGCCTCGGGGACCGCCGAGCGGACGGCGGTCACCAGGTCGTCGCGGAGCGCGCCGATCTCGGCGGCGAACCGCTCGCGGTGTGCCGCCGCGTGCTCGCCCGCGACGGCGAACGCCGCGATGGCGGGCACGTCCAGCGTCCCGGAGCGCACATGCCGCTCCTGGCCGCCGCCGTGCAGGACGGGCACGGGGCTGTACTCACGGCCGAGCAGCAGCGCGCCGATGCCGTAGGGACCGCCGATCTTGTGGCTGGACACGGTCATCGCGGCGAGGCCGGAGGCGGCGAAGTCGACGGGGATCTGGCCGTAGGCCTGGACGGCGTCGGCGTGCAGCGGGACGCCGAACTCATGGGCGACGTCGGCCAGTTCGCGGACCGGCTGGACCGTGCCGATCTCGTTGTTGGCCCACATGACGGTGGCCAGGGCGACGTCGTCGGGGTTGCGCTCGATGGCTTCGCGCAGCGCGTCGGGGTGCACGCGGCCGTGCCGGTCGACGGGGAGGTATTCGACGGTGGCGCCCTCGTGCTCGCCGAGCCAGTGCACGGCGTCGAGGACGGCGTGGTGTTCGACGGGGCTCGACAGGATGCGGGTGCGGGCCGGTTCCGCGTCGCGGCGGGCCCAGTACAGGCCCTTCACGGCGAGGTTGTCGGCCTCGGTGCCGCCGGAGGTGAAGACGGTCTCGCTGGGGCGGGCGCCGAGTGACTCGGCGAGCGTCTCGCGGGCCTCCTCGACGGTGCGTCGCGCTCGGCGCCCCGCCGCGTGCAGCGAGGAGGCGTTGCCGGTGACGGCGATCTGCGCGGTCATCGCCGCGATCGCCTCCGGGAGCATCGGAGTGGTCGCTGCGTGGTCGAGGTAGGCCATGGTGGGCACGATTCTACGAGCCGTGCGCCGCCCTCCGCCCCGGCGGTGTCAGCCTGCGAGACCCGTCACCCCGAGAGACCCGGGACAGGTGTCAGCCCGCGAGACCCCAGGACACGGTGTCGTCCGTCGCGACGAGCGCGGCGAGCACGACGAGGTCGGCCACGCCGAGTCCGAGGCCGAGCAGCGCGCGGCCCCTGCGGGCGGTGCCGCGCCACAGGGCCATGCTCGCGAGGACGATCGCGATGGGCCCGAGGAAGAGGTTCAGGACGAGCAGTCCGAGCAGACCGAGGACGAAGGAGGCGACGGCCATGCCGTCGGTGTCCCGCCGTCCGACGGGACGGGGCTCCTCGGTGACGGGACGGGGCTCCTCGGTGGAGGCAGGGGTCGTGCTCTCGGAACGGGTGCGGGTTGCGGTGCTTCCCATGGTGCGACTCCTGGCAGGTGGAGGTGTCGTACGGAGAGGTGGGCTCAGCGGTGCCGCGCGTGGCGCTCGCGCAGGGCGAAGACCGCGAGCCACACGCCGATGACGGCGGCGGCGACGAGGGTGACCGGAAGCGGGGCGTGCGCCACGGTACCCATGGCGACACCCAGCAGCATCAGGGCGGCGACGATGAAGAGCACGGAGATCCCTCTCTCATTCGGTGAACGCTTGTGGTTACAACTGTTCACTGACTTACAGAGTACTCCGTCTCCGGCTTTCAAAACTCGGAGAACAGTTGTTAACTGCATGGCATGAGTCACACCCTCGGCGTCCGGCAGGCCCAGAAGCAGAAGACCCGGCAGGCACTCCTCGAAGCGGCGCTCCAGCTGCTGGACGAGCAGAGCCTCAGCAGCCTGGGCCTGCGCGAGGTCACCCGTGCCGTGGGCGTCGCCCCCACCGCCTTCTACCGGCACTTCCGCGACACCGCCGACCTGGGCGTGGCCCTGGTCGAGGAGGCGCTCGGCAGTCTGCACACCACGCTGACCGCGATGCTGGCCGCGACCGGCGACGGTGAGGAACGCATCGCGGGCACGGTCGAGTTGATAGCGGGCTACGTCCACACGCATCCCGCGCACGTCCGCTTCATCGCCCGCGAGCGGCACGGCGGCGTGCGGGCGGTGCGGGACGCGATCGGCGCCCAACTCGCCCTGTTCGCCAAGGAGGTGGCGGAGCAGTTCGCCCAGGAGGAGCCGACGGCGGGGTGGACCGAGGACGATCTGCTGATGCTGGCCGGAATGTACGTCGACCACATGGTGATGACCGCGTCGGCGTTCCTGGACGCGGGCCCCGGGACGACGGCGGAGGCCCGGGTCGCGGACGTCGCCCGCAGGCAGCTCCGGCTGGTGGGCCTCGGCCGCAGGCACTGGCACGACACGTAAAACTCTGGCACGGCATGTAAGGAGCAACTAGCCTTACGGTCATGTCAGCTGCCTCGGACCGTGACCTCCCGGCCCTCGACTGGGTCCTCGACCAGACCTTCGACAGCTCCGCCGGCGCCGTCCGCTGGGCGGCCCTCGGCCCCGCCGACGCCCCGCCCCTCGTCCTCGTCCACGGCACGCCCTTCTCGTCGTACGTGTGGCGTGGCGTCGCCCGCGCGCTGGCCGGCGGCCACCGCGTGTACGTGTGGGACCTGCCCGGCTACGGCGCCTCGGAGATGCGGGACGGGCAGGACGTATCGCTCGCCGCGCAGGGCCGGGTCTTCAGCGAACTCCTCGGCCACTGGGGCCTGGACCGGCCCGCCGTCGTGGCGCACGACTTCGGCGGGTGTGTCGCCCTGCGCGCGCACCTGCTGCACGGCGTCCGCTACGAACGGCTCGCCCTCGTCGACCCGGTGGCGCTCGCCCCCTGGGGCTCCCCCACGTACCGGCTGCTCGGCGCGAACGCCGACGTGTTCGCCCAGCTGCCGCCCGAGCTGCACCGGGCGCTGGTCCGCGAGTACGTCGGCTCGGCCAGCCGGCGCGGACTGCATCCGGCCGTGCTCGACCGGCTCGTGGAGCCCTGGTGCACGACAGAGGGGCAGGCCGCCTTCTACCGGCAGATCGAGCAGAACGACCAGCGGTTCACCGACGAGATCCAGGGCCGGTACGGCGAGCTGCGGCTGCCCGTGCTGATCTGCTGGGGCGCCCAGGACACCTGGATCCCCGCGGCCAAGGGCGAGGAGCTCGCGCAGCTCGTCCCCGGCGCCGAGCTGCGTCTGATCGAGGGCGCGGGGCATCTCGTCCAGGAGGACGCGCCCGCCGAGCTCGCCGGGGAGCTGATCGGCTTCCTCCGGGAGAGCCGGAGCCGCTAGCCGAGCCGCGCCCGCGCCAGCTGCCGCGACTGTGCCACCAGGCGGTCCTCGCTGTCCCAGACCTCGGCGTCCTCCTCCAGGAAGCCGCCCGCGAGGTTCCGCGTGGTGATCGCGACGCGCAGCGGGCCCGGGGCCGGGCGGTGACGGACGTGGACCGTCAGCTCCACGGTCGGCACCCAGCCGGTGAGGCCCATCTCGAAGGCGGTCGGCGGCAGCGCGTCGACGGCGAGCAGCAGCGAGAGCGGGTCCGCGTCGCGGCCGTCCGCGAGCCCGAACCAGGCCCGCATCTCGCCCTTGCCGGACGGCTGGCCGAGCGCCCAGCCGAGCGTGGCCGGGTCGAGCTTGAGGAAGAGGCGGTCGGCGATGGCCGAACTGCCGGGCACCGGGCGGTGGTCGGGTGCGTCCTGCGCACCGAAGCACTGGTCGAGCGGCGGGATGGCGGGCGGCTTCGCCGTCGTGCGGACGTCGTCGGGGAGAGCGTCCAGGTCGCCGTACGAGGCGAGCACGCGGATCCGCTCGACCTCGCGCCCCTCCTCGTCGTACTGGAAGAGCGAGGCCTGACCGGTGGAGAGCGACCGGCCGCCGCGCACCACGTCCGTGCGGATCACGGCGGGGCCGGGACTGGACGCGGTGAGGTAGTGCGCCGAGATCGTGAAGGGGTCGGCGTGCGGCAGGGCGTCCGCGAGCGCGCGGCCGATGACGGCGAGGAGATAGCCGCCGTTGACGGCGCTGATGATCGTCCAGCCCGCGGAGAGCTCCGTGTCGTAGACGCCGGGCTCCCGGCGGGTGACCGCCGTGTCGCGGTCGAACTCGCTGTCGCCGATGCGCGCGGGCACCGATGCGGGAATTGATGCTGCCGTTGCCATGGCAGCAACGTACAACATCTAATTACTGAGCGGTAGCTTTTCCGGGACGCTCAACAGCCACGGCCCCGGAGTGCTTCACGGCGTCTCCCGCACCTCTGCCTCCACCGCGGTGGAGCGGCGGTTCCAGGCGCGCGGCGCCCGCCAGTGGTAGCGGATCGCGAGCAGCCGCAGGGTGAACGCCGTCACGGCGGCGAGGCCGCTGGTGAAGCCCGTCAGCTGCTCGAAGTGGATGCACAGGGCGACCATCGTGGCGCCCACGATGGCGGGGACCGCGTACAGGTCGCGGTCCCAGCGGACCAGCGAGGGCACTTCGTTGGCGACGATGTCGCGGAGCACGCCGCCGCCCACCGCGGTCATCAGGCCCAGGGTCGCCGACGCGGTGAGCCCGAGGCCGTAGTCGTACGCCTTGGTCGTGCCCGCCACACAGAACAGGCCGAGGCCCGCCGCGTCGAAGACGTTCACCGCGAGCTGGGTGCGCTCGACCTCGGGGTGCAGGAAGAAGACCAGCGCGGCCGCGAAGAGGGGGGTGATGAAGTAGCCGAGGTCGGTGAAGGCGGCCGGCGGGACCGCCCCGATGACCAGATCGCGGAAGAGGCCTCCGCCCAGCGCGGTGACCTCGGCGAGCACGGCGATGCCGAAGACGTCGAAGTTCTTGCGCACGGCGAGCAGCGCGCCGGAGATCGCGAAGACGAAGATCCCCACGATGTCGAGCGCGTGCTGGACGGAGGGCGTGAACAGATCCTGGAGCACGCGCCATTCTTACGCGTGTCTTCCCCATGGCCGGACCGCCCTGCCCGCCGCCTTCTCCCCGGTTTGAGGGTTGTCGGGCCGGCACCTATGGCCACCCATGGACCTTGCCCGGGAAAGTCTCACAAAGGAGTTCAATGACAGGGTTGAACCCATGAGATTCCAGTTGGAGATCGACATGGGTGAGACCGCGTTCGACGGCAGGGCCGCCGAGGAGCTGGGCCGGATCCTGCGGTACTGGGGCGGCAACCTCGGCCACTACGCGCTGACGCCGGGCGACGGCGAGAGCGTCTACGACTCCGCGTACCGGGAAGTGGGGCGCTGGACCGTCACGGAGTGACACACGACAGAGGGAGGGCGCGCGATCAGTCGCACGCCCTCCCTCCCGTGGCCACTACTTCGAGGGCTTCTCCGAGGGCTTCTCCGGTGCCTTCTCCGAAGCCTTCTCGGCCGCCGCCGTCTCCTCCGCCTTGGTCGCCACCGAGACCACCTCGATCGCCTCCTTGGCCGCCGAGAGGAGCACGGTGTCCTGCGGCGCCTGGTCCGCCGCGTTCTCCGGGTGGTGGCACGCCACCTGGTGCCCGGTGGCGAGCGCGGTCAGCGGCGGCTCCTTGGTCTTGCAGATCTCCGTCGCCTTCCAGCACCGCGTGTGGAAGCGGCAGCCGCTCGGCGGGTCGATCGGCGAGGGGACGTCGCCGCGGAGCAGGATCCGCTCGCTCTTGACGCCGCGCCGCTTGGGGTCGGGCACCGGCACCGCGGAGAGCAGCGCCTTCGTGTACGGGTGCATCGGCGTGGAGTAGAGGTCGTTGCGGTCGGCCAGCTCCACGATCTTGCCGAGGTACATCACCGCGATGCGGTCCGAGACGTGCCGGATGACCGACAGGTCGTGCGCGATGATCACGTACGTGAGGCCGAGCTCTTCCTGGAGGTCGTCCAGGAGGTTGACCACCTGGGCCTGGATGGAGACGTCCAGGGCGGAGACCGGCTCGTCCGCCACGACCAGCTTGGGCCGCAGGGCGAGGGCCCGCGCGATGCCGATGCGCTGGCGCTGGCCGCCGGAGAATTCGTGCGGGTAGCGGTTGTAGTGCTCCGGGCTGAGCCCGACCCGCTCCAGCATCTCCTGCACGGTCTTCTTCACGCCGCCCTCGGGCTTGACGCCCTGGAGCTTGAAGGGCGCGCCGACGATCGTGCCGATGGTGTGCCGCGGGTTCAGCGACGAGTACGGGTCCTGGAAGATCATCTGGACGTCGCGGCGGAGCGGGCGCATCCGCGCGGTGTTCAGATGCGTGATGTCCGTGCCCTCGAACTCGACGCGGCCGCCGGTCGGTTCGAGGAGCCGAGTGATCAGCCGGCCCATCGTCGACTTGCCGCAGCCGGACTCGCCGACCACGCCGAGCGTTTCACCGGGGCGTACGTCGAAGGAGAGGCCGTCGACCGCCTGCACCGCCGCCACCTGGCGCTGGAGCAGCCCCTTCTTGATCGGGAAGTGCTTCACCAGGCCGTCGACCTTGAGCAGCGGCTCGGACGAGCCCTTCGCCTGCGCCGGGATCGTCATCTCCTGGCCCTTCACGTCCTGGCCCTTCGCGGCCTGGCTCTTCGCGTCATCGTTCACAGCTTCGGCGCAATCTCTTCGGTCCAGATCCGGGTGCGCTCGTCCTGCGACATGTGGCAGGCGGAGTAGTGCCCGGCGGCCACCTCGCGCAGTTCGGGACGCTCGCGGCGGGTGATCTGATCCTTGGGGATGTCCGCGTAGGGGCAGCGCGGGTTGAAGGCGCAGCCGCCCGGCAGGTTGATCAGGCTGGGCGGGGAGCCCTTGACCGGGATGAGCCGCTCGGTCTGCTCGCGGTCGATGCGGGGCATCGAGCCCAACAGGCCCCAGGTGTAGGGGTGCTGGGGTTCGTAGAAGACCTTCTCCGCGGTGCCGCGCTCGACGCACCGGCCGCCGTACATGACCAGGAGCTCGTCCGCCATCTCGGCGACCACGCCCAGGTCGTGCGTGATCATGATGACGGCGGAGCCGAACTCCTTCTGCAGATCCCTGATGAGGTCGAGGATCTGCGCCTGGACGGTCACGTCGAGGGCGGTGGTCGGCTCGTCGGCGATGAGCAGCTCGGGGTTGTTGACCAGCGCCATCGCGATCATCGCGCGCTGGCGCATGCCGCCGGAGAACTCGTGCGGATAGGAGTCGACGCGCTTGTCCGGCTGCGGGATCCCGACCCGGTCGAGCATCTCGATCGCCCGCTTGCGGGCGGTCTTCTTGTCGACGTCGTTGTGGACCCGGTACGCCTCGGTGATCTGCTTGCCGATGGAGTAGTACGGGTGCAGCGCGGAGAGCGGGTCCTGGAAGATCATCGCCATCTCGCGGCCGCGCAGCTTGCGCACCTCGTCCGGCGGGGCGGACAGCAGCTCCTTGCCGTCCAGCCAGATCTCGCCGGAGATCTGCGCCCGGCGGGCGCCGTACTGGCCCGCGGTGTGCAGGCCGAGGATGCCGAGCGAGGTGACCGACTTGCCGGAGCCGGACTCGCCCACGATGCCGAGGGTCTTGCCCTTCTCCAGCTGGAAGCTGAGCCCGTCGACGGACCTGACCAGGCCGTCGTCGGTCGGGAAGTGCACCTTGAGGTCGCGCACCTCGAGGAAGGCGGAGGGAGCGGGCGAGCCGGTGACGGGCTCACCCACCGCGGCTCCGCTCTTGGACAGTTCGGTCATCCCAGCCTCACTCGCGGGTCGATGACGGCGTACAGAAGGTCGACGACGAGGTTGGCCACGGCGATCGCGAGCGCCGCGCACAGGGTGACGCCCAGGATGACGGGCAGGTCCTTGCTGCTGATGGCCTTGACCGCTTCGAGGCCGAGCCCCGGCAGGTTGAACGTGGACTCGGTGAGCACCGCGCCGCCCATCAGGACGCCGAGGTCGAGTCCGAAGACGGTGAGGATCGGGGTCATCGCGGAGCGCAGCGCGTGCTTGCGGATGACGGTGGGTTCGCCGAGGCCCTTGGCGCGGGCGGTGCGGATGTAGTCCTCGCCGAGCACTTCGAGCATCGTGGCGCGGGTGAGGCGGGCGTACATCGCGGCGTTGAGGAAGGCGAGCACGATCCACGGCAGGATCATCGTCTGGAGCCAGACGTCGATCGAGTCGTCGGTGCTGAGACTGTCCGCGATCTTCACCCAGCCGAGTTCGTGGACGAAGATGCCCATCGCGATCATGCCGGTGAAGAAGACGGGGAGCGAGACGCCGCCGAGGGCGGTGGTCATCGCGGCGCGGTCCCAGATGGTGCCCCGGCGCAGCGCGGAGATCACGCCGGTGATGACGCCGCCGGCCAGCCACAGCACACAGGCGCCCGCGGCGAGCGCACCGGTGACGGGCAGGGCGTCCTTGAGGGTCTCCCACACCGGCGCCTCGGTGCGGAAGGAGTAGCCGAAGCAGGGGGCCGGGCAGTGTGTGACGTCACTGCCGTTGACGTAGTCGCGGCCCATCGGGATGCCCTTGATGAAGTCCCAGAACTGGACCAGCAAGGGATCGTTGAGGCCCAGTTTGACGCGGATGCCTTCGAGCTGCTCGGCACCCGACGCCTTGCCGGCGAAGAGGACGGCGATGTCCTGTCCCGCCCACTTGGGCAGCATGAAGAAGATGGTGAAGGTCGCGAGCAGTACGACCAGCACCATGATGATGACGGCGATCAGGCGCCGGATGAGATAAGCAAGCACTGTGCGCGGCCCGGCGGTGGCCGGGACCCCCTCGTGAGGGGTCCCGGCCACCGCCCGGGGCCATCACCTGCCCTTCGGACTGGCGGGATTCGGCGGCGGTGGAACGGTCAACTGCGGTTCGTGCGGCGCCTGTTACTTGACGACGCCGAGCGAGACGTAGTCGTACCGGCCGTTGTAGGCGTCGGACATGTAGGCGTTGGTCAGCCGCGATCCGCGCCAGGTGATGTTCTTCTCGTAGAGGAAGGGCATCCAGTCGGCCTGGTCGAGGATCCGCTTGTCGAGCTGCTTGTAGATCTCGCCGGCCTTGGCCGGGTCGGTCTCCGCGATCGCCTTGTCGAAGAGCGCGTCGATCTTCTTGTCCTTGATCTGCGACTCGTTGTAGTTGCCGTTCTCGATCAGGAAGCGGCTGTCGAACAGCGGCTGCGCGTAGCCCTGGCCGGACGGGAAGTCCGGGCCCCAGCCGCTCATCTGCATGCTGTAGCCGCGCTTCTTCACGACGGACGGCGAGCCGGTGATGCTGGCGGAGTCGGCGCCGTCGAGGGACTCGACGCTGACGTCGATGCCGACCTTCTTCAGCTGGGCCTGGAGCGCCTCGGCGGCGTCGACCTCACCCGGGTTGTTGTTGCGGGCGGTGAGCTTGGCCTTGAAGCCGTTCGGCTCGCCGCACTTCTTCAGCTCTTCCTTGGCCTTGGCCGCGTCCGGCTTGCCCTTGCGCGCGAGGACGCCGTACGGGTCGTAGTCGCTGTGACCGGGGATCGCCTTGGGGAACGTGCTGTTGGCGATGTCACCGGCCGCGACCTTGCCGCCGCGGGTCTGCTGCAGGCTCGCGAAGTCCGTGCCGTAGAAGACGGCCTTGCGGCAGTGGACGTTGTCGAAGGGCTCGGCCGTGTGGATCAGCGCGACGTAGCGCACGAAGGACGTGTGCATGTTGTCGACGTTGTCGCGGTGGTCCGAGACGGCGGTGACGCGGCCGGACTGGGTCATGCCCGTGCCGTTGAGGTCGACGTCGTAGTCGCCCTCCATCAGCTTCTTGTCGTTCTCCTCCAGGTTGGCGGAGATCGTCACGTCGATCTTGTCGGGCAGCGCGGCGCGGATCGGGTCCGAGGACTTCTTCCAGGCCGTGTTGCGGACCAGCACGATCTTCTTGCCGGACTTGTACGTCTCGAACTTGTACGGGCCCGAGGAGAACGGGCGCGCGGTGTACTTCGCCTTGGTGTCCTTGGACTCCTTCACCGGCGAACCGGTGGGCATGGCGAGGAACTGCTCGAAGTCACCGTTGCGCTTGGGGAGCTTGAAGACGATGGTCTGGTCGTCGGGCGTCTCGATCGCCTTCAGACCGCCCTTGTCCTTGTAGGGGCCCTTGTACTTCTTGTCGGGGTCCAGCGCGTGCCGGATGTACCCCGGGCCACCGGTGATGGTGTCCGTCGCCCAGGAGCGCTCGATGCCGTACTTGACGTCCTTGGAGGTCAGCTTGGAGCCGTCCTCCCAGGTGACACCGTCACGCAGCTTGTACGTGTAGGTCTTGCCGTCGTCCGAGATCTTCGCGGTGGAGGTGGCGAGGTCCGGGACCAGCTTCGTGCCCGCCTTGCCCGGCTTGGTGTCGTAGGACACCAGCTGCCGGGTGTAGAAGCGCATGAAGTCCCACGACATGCCGTAGTAGGCGCGCTGGGGGTCGGCCGAGTCGAGGTCCTGCTTGCCGACCATCTTCAGCGTCCCCCCCTTCTTCTTGGACGGGTTGGCGACCTTGTCGAGCGCGGCGTTGTAGCCGGCACCCTTCGAGTCGCCGTCGCCACCGTCACCGCCGCCGCACGCCGTGGTGGTCACCAGCGCCGCGACGACGAGGGCCGCACCGCTGGTGAGCCGTCGTTTCGAGGAAACTGTGGGCATTTTCTCGTAACCTCCGAGATTCGCGGTCCCTGGCCATGTGCTGCCGGAGAACCATGGTTAGAGCCACCTGACATGCGGCAGGGGCAAGCCGGTTGGGCGCTGCTAGCGCGTCCCCTTCGGGTCGAGCGCGTCCCGCAGCCCGTCGCCGAAGAGGTTGAAGGCCAGCACGGTGATGAAGATCGTGACGCCCGGGAAGACCATGAACATCGGGTCGTGCTCGTACGTCTCGAGCGCGTCCCGCAGCATGCCGCCCCAGGAGGCCGTCGGCGGCTTCACACCGGCGCCGAGGAAGCTCAGGGCCGCCTCCGTGAGGATGTTGGTCGGGATCATCAGCGTCGCGTAGACGGTGATGGGGGCGACCAGGTTGGGCAGCAGTTCGCGGAACAGGATGTGGCGCCGTCCGCCGCCGAGGCTGCGGGCCGCCTCCACGTACTCGCGCTCACGGAGCGAGAGCGTCTGACCGCGCACGATCCGGCCGACGTAGGGCCAGCCGAAGAAGCCGATGACCAGCACGAGGATGCCGACGCGCACCCCGCTGCCGGTGAGACCGAGCAGGTCGTCCGGCAGGACCGAGACCAGCGAGATGATGAAGAGCAGCTGCGGGAACGAGAGCAGTACGTCCATCACGCGGCTGATCAGGGCGTCGACCCAGCCGCCGAAGTAGCCGGCGATGATGCCGAAGAGGGTGCCGAGGGCGACGGCGACCACGGCCGCCAGGAAGGCCACGAGCAGCGAGATGCGTGCTCCGTAGACGATCCGGCTGAAGATGTCGCGGCCCTTGTTGGGCTCGACGCCGAAGAGGAAGTCGCCGCTGACACCGCCGAGCGCGCCCTTGGGGAGGTTGGTCAGCTCGTCGAGCTCCTCCTGGTGGAAGTCGTTGGGCGGATGGCCCAGCAGGCTCACGATCAGGGGCGCGAAGATGGCGACGAGCACCAGGAACAGCACCGTGATGCCGCCGGCCAGGGCGACCTTGTCCCGCTTCAGGCGGTTCCAGGCGATCTGCTTGAGGGACCGACCCTCGACCTTTTTCACCCCTGCATCAACTGCGGGGGCGACGTCCTCGGTCGGGTCCGCGTCCGCAGGTGTGTCATGCAATGGTGCCGTCATCGTGGCAGGGACCCCTCTCAACCGGTGGTGACCGGCCCGCACTTGCCGCTGTAGCGACGTGATCAGTCCGTCGTACACAGGGGGCGAAGGCCCCTGGAGCGGGAGTCTTCATCCACGTCGCGATCTGTTACCAGACTTGACGGGGAAAGGATGCGCAACCGTGATGCTGATCGGGGTGTTCCGTTATCCGGACGCGGGTGAACGAGGGGCGAACACGGGGCAGTTGGGGTGCAAGGCACCACGGGAGCCCATAGGCTCCCACCGGCACCAGAACGGACATCGCGCCGGTCGTGGCTGCTCGGTGGCCGCGCCGGGACTGCTCAGGGGCCGCCCGGTGGCCGGTTCGCGCCGCTCAGTACTGCGCGGGGTAGCCGTAACCGCCGGCCTGGGCCGGGGCGGCCTGCGCCTCGCGGTCGTAGAACGGGCGGGCGTTGGCGCGCAGCCACATCGCGACCGGGTCGTAGTCGTCGGACATCGCGACGGTCGAGACGGGCAGTCCCTCGGGGACGGCGGGGATGGACTGCTGCATCATCGCCCGCACCGCGTCGACCGACGGCGGCGACGTGTCGTACACGTCCAGGCCGATGGCCAGATAAGGCGCCCCCAGCGCGGGCTGCACCCAGGCGCGGCGCAGCGAGCGCACCGCCGGGGTGCGGTGCGCGTTCTGCGTCAACAAAGCGTAGAACTGGGGGATCTCGATGCTCGGCTCGGTGAGCCGGAGCGGGCCCGCGGGCAGCAGGTCGAGCCCGGTGGCGATGCGGCGCAGGTCGAGCCAGGGGACGCCGACGCCGCCACCGGGCGCGTGCGGGTTGAGCCAGAGGCCGTAGTGGTCGGGATAGAGGGTGCGGGCGATGTCGGTGCCGCGCACCACTTCATAGCTGCGGTTCCAGCCACTGGCGGAGAGCTCCTGGGCGGAGGTCACACAGGGGGCGTAGCCGATCCCCTCGACCTCCATGTTCCCGTACTGGGCGTCGGGGGAGCCGGCCTGGCCGTGCCAGAGCAGCATCCACACCTGGTCGGCGGCGAGGGCGCGCAGCAGTGCCTCGTACGCGTCGTAACGCCCCGGCGTCACCTGGCGCAGCAACTGCTCCAACTGCCCGGCCGTGCCCGACGCACTCACCCGTAACCGCTCCTTCGTGACGAACTCGGTGGCCCCAAGGAAGAGCCGGGAAGACCCAGAGAATGCAACCAGCTTAAGCGGCGATGCGGTGGTAGAACGGCCGCACCTGCGCACGCAGCCAGTCGCCCACCGGGTCCTGCGCCACGTCGAGCAGCACGAGGTTCACCGGCCACGGGGCCGGCACCTGGCCGAGGGCGCGGCCGAGGGCCTCCATGGGGAGCTCGCGGGCGTTGCCGTCCCAGGTGGACAGCTCGACGCCGACGAAGAGGACCGGGGCGTCCGTCTCGATGTCGGCCAGGCAGCGGCGCGCGGTGAGCACCACGCCGGTCGCCTCGAACTCGCGGCCCGCCGCGGCGAGGAAGTCCACCGGGTCGTGCTGCCAGTCCGGTTCGTAGAGACGCACCCGGCCGCCGGTCGTGGGCCCGTCCAGCGGGGTGCGGCCGGCCCGGCAGAGCTCGGCCACGGCGGGCGGCGGCAGCGGGACGCCGACGGTGCCGTCCGGGTTCAGCGCGATGCCCAGCTGCGGCGGGAGGCCGCGGGCGAACTCCACGGCGGGTGCCACGGTGCGGCCCATCCGGTCGGCCGCGTCGCCGAGGGCCTGCCGGAACTGCTGTTCGGAGCTGAAGACGGGGACGTACGCCTGGCCGTCGATCTCCAGGGTCGGCAGGTCCAGGGTGCCGCTGTCGGGGCCCCCGCCGTTCGGCAGCGGGATCCAGATGTGGCTGCGGCCGAGCACCTCGACGATCCGGCCGCCCGCCGACGCGTCGGCGCCGAGGGAGGCGGCGAGGACCTCCTCCAGTTCGTTGCCCGGCCATCCGCCGTACGGATGGGCATGTGCCTGCGCCGGAAAGTCCATCTGTCCAACCCCTGCTCGCGACCGCTCTGCCTGCGGCTCGAACCCTAGCGCCGGTGGGCTCACCGGTCGAAGGCGATCGCCCGCAGCGCCTGCGCCGCATCCCGGTCGAGCAGCACCGCGGAGTGGCAGCCGCGCGGCAGGTCACCGCGCTCGGTGGCGCCGACGAGGCGGCCGACCGTCCTGCGGTGCCGCGTGAACGCGTACCGCGAGACGCCTCTGCCGCGCTCGCGCTGGCCCTGGAGCGCCGTGTCCACCGGGACGTCGAGCAGCAGCAGGTGCAGGGCGGAGCCGCGGCGGGCGGCCTCGCGGGCGAGCCAGCGGCGCACCCAGGCCTGGGTCCCGCAGTCGTGCACGACGACGCCGGCGCCGGTGCGCAGGGTGCGGCGCAGGCCCGCGTAGTGCGCGAGGCGGACCAGGGGGCGGTAGACCGCGTACGGCAGCAGGCGGGGCATGCGGCGGGCCCAGCGGTCGCGGGTGTCCTGGGAGTCGATGCGCGGGCCCGTGACGGCCTGCCGCATCAGCGTCGACTTTCCGCCACCGGGCAGGCCGGAGACGACGACGAGGTCGCCCTCGCCGAAGGTGAGGCGGCGGGGGCTGTGGCCGGCCCGCTGCCGCAGGTCCCGGACGACGGCCACGGGGAGCGGGCCGCAGCTCTCCGCGGCGGGGGTGGCGGCCTGCTTCGGCAGCGCCACTCCCGTGGTAGTGGCAAAGACACTGGTCCTGCTGCGCACCGTGATCGGCCTCCCCGTAGCGGTCACGTACTGCTTTCCCCAGCAAGTGTAAAGAGAAGGTAATGCGGCACAAGAGCATTCCGGGCAGTGCGATCCGTGTCCTGCCACGGCTCCCCGTGGCCGGGGTCGCGTGCAATGATGTGCCCGCCAACTCCATACCGGCCGTTTGAATCCGCGCGGGAGAGTTCCCGGAGCCAGCACGCACGCGTGCCCGGGGCGCCGAAGGAGCAAGTCCCTCCCTTGAATCTCTCAGGCCCCGTACCGCGCGGGCGAGGCACATCTGAAAAGCGGGCCGCCCCGGTGGCCCCACCCAAGGTGCAAGCCGGGCGTCTCACATATCGGGACACGCTCGGCGAACCTCTCAGGTTCCGATGACAGATGGGGAGGATCGACCTCGCCCGTCATGCCCTGGGAGTTCCCTTCATGAGCACTGCCCCCCGTCTCACCGCCCTCGATGCCGTGCATCGTGCGCTCGGCGCGACCATGACCGACTTCGCGGGCTGGGACATGCCGCTGCGGTACGCCAGCGAGCGCGACGAGCACAACGCCGTGCGCACCAAGGCCGGTCTCTTCGACCTCTCCCACATGGGTGAGATCACGGTCACAGGACCGGCGGCCGTGGACTTCCTGAACTTCGCGCTGGTCGGCAACATCGGCTCCGTCGGTGTCGGCCGTGCCCGCTACACGATGATCGTCGCCGAGGACGGCGGCATCCTGGACGACCTGATCGTCTACCGCCTCGGCGAGACCGAGTACATGGTCGTCGCCAACGCCTCCAACGCGCAGACCGTGCTCGACGCGCTGACCGCCCGCGCCGACGGCTTCGACGCCGAGGTACGCGACGACCGCGAGGCGTACGCGCTCCTCGCCGTCCAGGGTCCCGAGTCCCCCGGCATCCTGAAGTCACTCACGGATGCCGACCTGGACAACCTGAAGTACTACGCGGGTCTGCCGGGCACCGTCGCGGGCGTCTCCGCGCTGATCGCCCGCACGGGCTACACCGGTGAGGACGGCTTCGAGCTCTTCGTCTCCCCCGGTGACGCCGAGAAGCTGTGGAACGCGCTCATGGAGGCGGGCACGCCCGTCGGCATGGTCCCCGCCGGCCTCTCCTGCCGCGACACGCTGCGCCTGGAGGCGGGCATGCCGCTGTACGGGCACGAGCTGACGGCCGAGCTGACGCCGTTCGACGCCGGGCTCGGCCGGGTGGTCAAGTTCGAGAAGACGTCGCAGTCGGACTCCTTCGTGGGCCGCGCGGCCCTGGCCGCCGCCGCCGAGCGCGCCGAGACCGCCCCGCCGCGCAAGCTGGTCGGTCTGGTCGCCGAGGGCCGCCGGGTCCCGCGCGCCGGCTTCTCCGTCGTCGCCGACGGCAAGGTCATCGGCGAGGTCACCTCCGGCGCCCCGTCCCCGACGCTGGGCAAGCCGATCGCGATGGCGTACGTCGACGCCGAGCACGCGGCCCCGGGCACGCAGGGTGTCGGCGTCGACATCCGCGGTACGCATGAGCCGTACGAGGTCGTGGCCCTGCCGTTCTACAAGCGCCAGAAGTGACCCCCCGCACATCGTCCCCGTTCCGCAGCACCCACCCGCGTACAGGAGAATTCGACTCATGAGCAACCCCCAGCAGCTGCGTTACAGCAAGGAGCACGAGTGGCTGTCGGCCGCCGAGGACGGCGTGGCGACGGTCGGCATCACGGAGCACGCGGCGAACGCGCTCGGTGACGTCGTCTTCGCCCAGCTCCCCGCGGTCGGCGACACGGTGGTCGCGGGCGAGTCCTGCGGCGAGCTGGAGTCGACCAAGTCGGTCAGCGACCTCTACTCCCCGGTGAACGGCGAGGTCGTCGCCGCCAACCAGGACGTCGTCGACGACCCGTCGCTGGTCAACTCCGCCCCGTTCGAGGGCGGTTGGCTGTTCAAGGTGCGCATCACGGACGAGCCGGACGACCTGCTCTCCGCCGATGAGTACACCGCCTTCACCGCCGGCTGACCCATACCGATAGGGATCGTGTGATGTCGCTTCTGAACACCCCTCTCCACGAGCTGGACCCGGACGTCGCCGCCGCCGTCGACGCCGAGCTCCACCGCCAGCAGTCCACCCTGGAAATGATCGCCTCGGAGAACTTCGCTCCGGTCGCCGTCATGGAGGCCCAGGGCACCGTCCTCACCAACAAGTACGCCGAGGGCTACCCCGGCCGCCGCTACTACGGCGGCTGTGAGCACGTCGACGTCGCCGAGCAGATCGCGATCGACCGGCTCAAGGAGCTGTTCGGCGCCGAGTACGCCAACGTCCAGCCGCACTCCGGCGCCTCCGCGAACCAGGCCGCCCTCTTCGCGATCGCCCAGCCCGGCGACACGATCCTCGGCCTCGACCTGGCGCACGGCGGCCACCTCACCCACGGCATGCGCCTGAACTTCTCCGGCAAGCAGTTCAACGTGGTCCCCTACCACGTCGACGAGGCCGGCCTGATCGACATGGCCGAGGTCGAGCGCCTGGCCAAGGAGAACAACCCGAAGGTGATCATCGCGGGCTGGTCGGCCTACCCGCGCCACCTGGACTTCGCCGAGTTCCGCCGGATCGCCGACGAGGTCGGCGCGAAGCTGTGGGTCGACATGGCGCACTTCGCCGGGCTCGTCGCCGCCGGTCTGCACCCGAACCCGGTGCCGTACGCGGACGTGGTGACCTCCACCACGCACAAGACGCTCGGCGGCCCGCGCGGCGGCATCATCCTGGCCCGCAACAAGGACTTCGCGAAGAAGCTGAACTCCGCGGTCTTCCCCGGCTTCCAGGGCGGCCCGCTGGAGCACGTGATCGCGGCCAAGGCCGTCTCCTTCAAGGTCGCCGCCTCGGAGGAGTTCAAGGAGCGCCAGCAGCGCACCCTGGACGGCGCCCGCATCCTGGCCGAGCGCCTGGTCCAGGACGACGCGAAGGCCGTCGGCGTCGACGTCCTGTCCGGCGGCACGGACGTGCACCTGGTCCTCGTCGACCTGCGCAACAGCGAGCTGGACGGCCAGCAGGCCGAGGACCGCCTCCACGAGGTCGGCATCACGGTCAACCGCAACGCGGTCCCGAACGACCCGCGGCCCCCGATGGTCACCTCGGGCCTCAGGATCGGCACCCCGGCGCTCGCCACGCGCGGCTTCCAGGAGGAGGACTTCCGCGAGGTCGCCGACATCATCGCCGAGGCCCTCAAGCCCGGCTTCGACGCGGACGGCCTCAAGGCCCGGGTGACCGCTCTGGCCGACAAGCACCCGCTGTACCCCAACCTGTAGCATTTTCGTACGCTTTCCTTCGTACGAAACGACGGGGCACCGCGCACACTGGAAGTGAACACAGTGAGTGCGGTGCCCCGGCTCATGTCCGGCGCACGCCCCGCTCTCTGCACCACCCCGGCAGACAACGGCGTCTACCAACCACCCTTTGGAGTTCTCGTGGCCATCTCGGTCTTCGACCTGTTCTCGATCGGCATCGGCCCGTCCAGCTCCCACACGGTCGGTCCGATGCGCGCCGCCCGCATGTTCGCGAGCCGCCTCAAGAACGAGGGCCTGATGGCCCACACCGCCGCGATACGGGCGGAGCTGTACGGCTCGCTCGGCGCCACCGGCCACGGGCACGGCACCCCGAAGGCCGTCCTGCTCGGTCTGGAGGGCGAGTCGCCCCGCACGGTGGACGTGGAGACGGCCGACGACCGCGTGGAGAAGATCAAGAGCAGCGGCCGCCTCAACCTGCTCGGCATGCACGAGATCGACTTCACCTTCGACGACGACCTGATCCTGCACCGCCGCAAGGCGCTGCCGTACCACGCCAACGGCATGACGGTCTTCGCGTACGACCGTGAGGGCGCCCTCGTCCTGGAGAAGACGTACTACTCGGTGGGCGGCGGCTTCGTCGTCGACGAGACCGTGCTCAATCAAGAGGGCGCCGAGGGCGAGAACCCGATCGTGCCGGACGACACCGTCCTGAAATACCCCTTCCGCACCGGTGACGAGCTGCTCCGGCTCGCCGAGGAGACCGGCCTGTCCATCTCCGCGATGATGTTGGAGAACGAGAAGGCCTGGCGCACGGAGGAGGAGATCCGCGAGGGGCTCCTCGACATCTGGCGGGTCATGCAGGCCTGCGTCTCCCGCGGCATGTCCCGCGAGGGCATCCTGCCGGGCGGTCTCAAGGTCCGCCGCCGGGCCGCGAACTCCGCCCGTCAGCTGCGCGCCGAGGGCGACCCGCAGGCCCGCGCCATGGAGTGGATCACGCTCTACGCGATGGCGGTGAACGAGGAGAACGCGGCGGGCGGCCGCGTGGTCACCGCCCCCACCAACGGCGCCGCGGGCATCATCCCGGCCGTCCTGCACTACTACATGAACTTCATCCCCGGAGCCGACGAGGACGGCGTGGTCCGCTTCCTGCTCGCCGCGGGCGCCATCGGCATGCTCTTCAAGGAGAACGCCTCGATCTCCGGCGCCGAGGTCGGCTGCCAGGGCGAGGTCGGCTCCGCCTGCTCGATGGCGGCGGGCGCGCTCGCCGAGGTCCTCGGCGGCTCCCCGGAGAAGGTCGAGAACGCCGCCGAGATCGGCATGGAGCACAACCTCGGCCTGACCTGCGACCCGGTCGGCGGCCTCGTCCAGATCCCGTGCATCGAGCGCAACGGCATGGCGGCGGTCAAGGCCGTCACCGCCGCGAAGATGGCGATGCGCGGCGACGGCTCCCACAAGGTCTCCCTCGACAAGGTCATCAAGACCATGAAGGAGACGGGCGCCGACATGTCCGTCAAGTACAAGGAGACGGCCCGCGGCGGCCTGGCGGTCAACATCATCGAGTGCTGACGCGCTGCGCGGTCGAGCCGCGCACGACGAGTTCCGGCTCGAAGAGGAGCTCGCCGGGGTGCGTCTGGGTCCCGCGGATCTGGGCGCACAGCAGGTCGACCGCCGCGCGGCCCATCGCCTCGATGGGCTGGCGCACGGTCGACAGGGGCGGCTCCGTGCAGGTCATGAAGGCCGAGTCGTCGTAGCCGACGACGGAGACGTCGGCGGGGACGGCGAGGCCCCGTCGGCGGGCGGCCCTGATGGCGCCGAGGGCGAGCGGGTCACTGCCGCACACGATGCCGGTGACGCCCCGCTCCAGGAGGCGCGCGGTCGCGGCCTGGCCGCCCTCCAGCGAGAAGATCGACCGCTCGACGAACTCCTCGACGAACTCCGTGCCCGCGGCCGCCGCCACGCCCCGGGCGGCTTCGAGCTTGCGGCGCGAGGGCATGTGGTCGGCGGGGCCGAGCACCAGGCCGATCCGCTCGTGCCCGAGCGAGGCGAGGTGGCGCCACGCCTGTTCGACGGCGATGGCGTCGTCGCACGCGACGCAGGGGAAGTCGAGGCCGTCGATCGACGCGTTGATGAGCACGACCGGGATGTTCCGCTCCGCAAGCCGGTGGTAGTGGTCGTGCGGCGCGTCGGCCTCGGAGAAAAGACCCCCGGCGAAGACCACGCCGGAGACGTGCTGCTGGAGCAGGAGTTCCACGTAGTCGGCCTCGGAGACGCCGCCCCTGGTCTGCGTGCACAGCACGGGCGTGAGCCCCTGCTGTGCGAGGGCGCCGCCGATGACCTCGGCGAACGCGGGGAAGATCGGGTTCTGCAGCTCGGGCAGGACGAGGCCGACGAGCCGGGCGCGCTCGCCGCGCAGCTGCGTGGGCCGCTCGTAGCCGAGGACGTCCAGCGCTGTCAGCACGGACTGCCGTGTCGCGGCGGAGACGCCGGGCTTGCCGTTGAGGACGCGGCTGACCGTCGCCTCGCTGACCCCCACCTTCTTCGCAACTTGAGCAAGTCGTCGCGTCATGGCCGCAAGAATAGCGCAAGGCCTGCAAGCCAGTTACGTATTCAGAACGGGTAACGTGCACGGCCGCCCGGAATCCGGACGGCCGTGCAACGCGTGTGCCTCCTCGGGAACGTCAGGGTTGCAGCGTGAGTGTGAACGTCGACGTCTCGTTCTTGACGTTCTGTCCGTTGCCGCTGAACTCGGGCCGGACGAAAGTGGCTTCACCGACGGCGGGCCCCTGGCCGGGCTCCGGCATCTCGTTGACGTAGATGCCGATCGGTGCGTCCTTGATGGACACGTCCGTGAAGACGGTGTCCTTCACCGGGAATTCGGGCTTCCCTCCAGAGTACTTCGTCTGGAACATCACTCCGTGGTACGTCGGATCGACGATGTCGACGTTGTTCACGCGGATTCCCTGGAAGACCTTGGACGCGGAGAACGCCCAGATGGCGGGGAAGTCCTGTCCCTTCCAGAAGGTGCCGCCCGCCCGCTCGACGGTGATGTTCTCGAAGGTGGTCGGATCGGTGCCGAAGCCGTTCATCGGGTAGCCGAAGTCCAGGGAGCTGATGGTGATTCCGGAGTAGACCAGGGTGTCGGCGATCCGGATGTTCCGGAAGGTGTTGTGGTAGCCGCCGTAGACGGCGACGCCCGCCGCGCGCCAGGTCAGGAGCGAGGTGAGGTTCTCGTAGACGTTGTTCTTCATGTCCGCTCCCCCGGCGTCGATCGCCGAGAAGAGGGCGAAGCTGTCGTCACCGGTGGCCCGTGCCTCGTTGTTCGCGACCAGGTTGTCCGTGCTGCCGTTGGTCATGTTGATCCCGTCGGCGAACATATTGCGGATCCGTGAGTTCTTGATGGTCATGCGGTCCGTGTTGGCGCCCCAGTAGAGGCACACCATGTGTTCGTTCCAGATGTCGTCGATGGTGATGTCGGATACGTTCTGGAAGTCGAAGACCTTTCCGGGGCCGTCGATACGGGACGTGTAGTTGCCGAAGTAGGCGAAGCCCGCGAAGGAGGAGCCCTTGGCGCTCGCCTCGGCACGGAATCCGATGTCGGTGTTCTCCTGGTTCCTCGGTGCGTGGAAACGGGTGTACCAGGGCCCGGCGCCGACCACCTTCACGGCCTTTCCGTAGACCTGGAACTTGCTGCCGGTCTCGTAGTCGCCGGGCGGCAGATAGACGCCCGTCAGCTTTCCGCCGGTGTCCATGCGGACCTTGTCCAGGGCGTTCTGTACGTCCTGGTGGGTGAATCCGGCGGGTACGGCGTAGGCGGCCGGGTCGGGGTTGGCCTTCGGCGCCACCTGTTCCAGGTCGACGAAGTCGATGGCGTAGCGGGAGGTGTTGGCGTTGTCCTTCTGCAGCTTGATCCTGCTGCCCGCCTTGACCGTCCCGCCGAGCATGACGTGTGCCTCGTCGTAGATGTGCCGGGCCGGGCCGACGCCGGGCGAGTTGCCGGGTGCGGCTTCGTCGCCGTACAGCCAGGCGTATTGGGAGGTGAGGTCGATCGCCTTGCGGAAGACGCCGTCGACGTAGAGGTTCAGGGTCGCCTCGGTGCCTCCGCCGCCCGGTGCGTCCGGGATGGAGAAGCGGGTGACCAGGGTGTTGGTGTCCTGCTTGGCGGTGAACTCCACGGATTCGCCGGTCGAGTTCAGGGTGACGGCCCTGCGGCCGGAGGCCTCGCCCGCGAGGTCGCCGACGGTGCGGTTCGGTCCGACGGTCTTCGCGCCGCCGGCGAGCACGCCGTCCTCGGCCTCGTAGGTGTCGTAGGGCATGTCGGCGCCGCGGCCGACGAACAGCGGACGGGTACTGGTGTTGTTCTCGCGCTTGACCGGCAGTTCGTTGGCGTCGTCGGCGATGACCGTCCTGACGGTGTGACGGCCGTCGGCGGCCGTCCAGGTGCCGAGCTCGACCGGTGCCGTGGTGTCGCCCGCGCCGATCGTGCCGTTGTGCTCGCCGGTCAGGGTCTTCACCGTGGTGCCCTTGTCGTCCTGCACGAGCAGCTTGATGCCGTGTGCGCCGGGCGCGGACGCCTTGCTGCCCTGGTTCTTGATCGCGACGCTGAACGTGACCTCCTTGCCCTTGGCGGGCGCGGACGGCGTCCAGCTCACGGGTGACGCCACCAGGTCCGAGGAGTCGACGGGCTTGACCACCAGCGGATTCGGGCCCGTGGAGGTGTTGTTGCCCTCGTCCTGCTCGATCACCTCGTTCTTCGTGTCGACCTCCGCGGTGAACGGGTAGGAGCCCGCCGACCGGACTCCGGCGTCGGCGCTCACCGTCACCGACTCGCCCGCGCCGAGCGCGCCCACAGCGGCGGTGCCCGCCTTGTCGCCGCCGAGGCGGAACGTGGCGTCGGTGGCCGTCGAGGCCTCGCTGCCCCGGTTGCGCACGGTCGCGGTCAGCCGCAGCTCGTCGGTCTCGGTCGGCGCCTCGGGCGCGTACGACAGCTTGGTGATCTCCAGGTCCGGGTTGGCCGCGGGCGCGCCCATGACCTGGAACTCGGCGACCTGCCCGGCCGTGGCGCCGCTGTTCGCGGTGAACCGCAGCCGCACGTCGGCGACCTTGGCGGAGACCGGCACGGTGACGGTGTTCTGGTTGCCGGACGGGCTGAAGGAGTACTCCTTCTCCGCCACCAGCGAGGTGAAGTCGGCGGCCTTCTGCTCGCGGCCGAGCACCTGCATCTTCTGGGTGCGCGGGCTCCACGCGGCGTCCGGGTTCAGCTTGACGACCACCGCGTCGACGTCGGCATTGGCGCCGAGCTTCACCGTCAGCGTGTTGGGGTAGCTGCCCGCGGCGCCCTCCCAGTAGGTGGAGGTCTGCCCGTCGTTGGCGTTCTCGGCGACGTACGTGTGGATCACTGAGGACGCCGCGATCGGCTTGCCCCGCGCCAGGTCGGTGTTGCCGCCGCCCGGCCGGGTGACGGTGTCGCTGTGCGCCGAGACGTTGCCCGCCGCGTCGCGGGCCCGCACCGAGTAGGTGACCGTGGCGCTCGCGGACCGGGAGTCGGTGTACGTGGTCACGTCGCCGGCCACGGACTTCAGGAGCTTGCCGTCGGCGTACACGTCGTACGCCGTCACCTTCACGTTGTCGGTCGAGGCGCCCCAGGTCAGCTTGATCTCGCCGCTGGAGGGCTGGGTGAGGGTGAGGTTCGTGGGCGCGGTCGGGGCCTGTGTGTCCCCCGAATCACCTTTCCGGGTGACGGAGTTGCTGTTGGCGGAGGTGTTGCCCGCCGCGTCGCGGGCGCGCACGTGGTAGGTGACGGTGGCGCTCGCCGGCTGCGTGTCCGTGTACGTCCGCACGTCACCGGAGACGCTGGTGCGGAGCTCTCCGTTCGCGTAGACGTCGTACGCGGTGACGCTCTTGTCGTCGTCGGCCGCGTCCCAGGTCAGCTTGATCCGGCCCGGCTCCGGTTCGGTGAGGGCGAGGTTCGTGGGCGCGGTGGGCGGCTTCGTGTCGCCGCCCGCCGGGCCGTAGATCTCCAGTTCGGCCAGCTGGCCCGCGGGCTGCGCGGTGTTGGCGGTGATCAGGACGCGGACGTGGCGGGTGGTGACGGTGTCGAGGGTGAGCGTCGCGGAGTGCTCCGAGGCCGCGGTGAAGGCGTACTCCTTCGACGCGGTGAGGTCGGTGAAGTCCGTGCCGTCCGTGCTGCCCTGGATCTTCAGGGTCTGACTGCGGCCGCCCCAGCCGTCGGGCAGCCGCAGCACGACCTCGTCGACCTTCACGGACGCGCCGAGGTCGGCCTGGATCCACTGGGGCAGTCTGCCGTTGTCGCTCTCCCAGTAGGTGGACCGGTTACCGTCGTTGGCGTTGGCCGCGGTGTAGGTCTGGGTGTGGGACGCGGCCTTCAGGGTCTTGCCCAGGGCGAGGTTCACGGAGGCGTCGGCGGCCGCGTGCACCCGCAGTTCGGCGAGCTGGGCGGCGGGCCAGCCGGTGTTGGCGGTGATGTGCACCCGTATGTGGCGGGCCTGCGCGGCCGGGAAGCGGACGGTCACCGTGTTGCCCGCGCCGGGTGCGAAGGTGTGCGGGGCCGACGCGGCGAGGGTGCTGAAGCCGTCGCCGTCCGGGCTGCCCTGCACGGACAGGGTCTGCTCGCGGGCCTCCCAGGCCGACGGCAGCCTGAGGACCACCTCGTCGACCCGGGTGGCGCGGCCGAGGTCGACCTGCACCCACTGCGGCAGGTCGGACGACGCACTCTCCCAGTACGAACCCGGGTCGCCGTCGGTGACCTGTGCGGCGGAGTGGGCCGACTTGGCGCTGCTCGCTCTGGCCGGCTTACCCGCGGCCAGATCGGGGCCGCCGGCCGCGGAGGCGGGCAGGCCGAGCAGGAGCAGGGTCGCCGTGAGGGCGGCGGCGCAGGGCCGCCACCACCAGCGGGATCTCCGGGACGCGCCGTGGGCGTCTCTGATGCGTCTCATGGCTCGTGCGACTCCCTCACAGTCGTGACGTCACTCTCGCGACGCGCAGGATTTCGCGTTCAGAAGTTGGAGAGTTGCAGAGAAGTGTCGAGTTGACTACAGGAAGGGCGGAAGTCGTCACGGCCACGCGGCGACTCTTCGCAGTCTGTGGTCAGCTTCTTGCAATCTCTGCGCGAGTTATTGCGCGCCGGTTGCACCGGTGGTTATGTGTGCGCCGCACCCGGCGGCCCACAGGGCGCCGCAGCACGACCCGGAGGGGGTCTCCCGATGTCCGTCACGAGCCGACGACCACTCACGCTCGCCGCCGCGACCGTTCTCGCGCTGGTCCCGCTGGCCGCTTGCGGCACGAGCAGCGACGGAGCCGACCCGGATTCCGGCGGCACGGTGAAGCTCGACGTCAACGGGCAGCCGCCCAGGACGCAGGCCTTCGAGCGCAAGCTCTTCGACAAGCACGTGCGGCAGTTCGAGAAGGCCAACCCGGACATCGACATCGTGCCCCACGAGGGCTTCATGGACCCGAAGACCTTCAACGCGAAGCTGGCCGGCGGCAAGCTGGAGGACGTCTTCTACGTCTACTTCACCGACACCCGGTCCCTGATCGAGAAGAAGCAGGCCGCGGACATCACGGACGCCGTCCAGGACATGCCGCACCGCGGCGACATCCAGGACCCGCTGATGAAGATCTTCCAGGACGAGCGGGGCCGCCAGTACGGCCTGCCGACGTCCAACTATTCGATGGGCCTGCTCTACAACCGCGCCCTGTTCGAGAAGGCCGGACTCGACCCCGACCGGCCGCCGAAGACCTGGGCGGACGTCCGCGAGGCCGCCAAGAAGATCGCCGCGCTCGGAGACAACACGGTGGGCTACGCCGACTTCTCCAAGAACAACCAGGGCGGCTGGCACTACACCGCGGAGCTGTACTCCCGCGGCGGCCGGATCGCGGTGGAGAGCGACGGCGAGTGGAAGGCGGCCTTCAACACCGCCGAGGGCAGGGCCACCTTCCAGGACCTGTACGACATGCGCTGGAAGGACGGCTCCATGGGGAGCAAGCAGCTGCTCCAGGTCGAGGACGTGCAGCGGATGATGGGCTCGGGCAAGCTCGGCATGTACATCGCGGCGGCCGACAACATCACCGTCATCGCCAAGCAGTTCGGCGGGAAGTACGAGGACTACGCCCTCGCCCCGATGCCGGACGCCAAGTCCACGCTGCTCGGCGGCGAGGGTTACATGATCAACCCCAAGGCGTCCCCCGCGACGGTCGGGGCCGGCGTCAAATGGATCCAGTGGCGCCACCTCAACCCCGGCCTCATCGAGAAGAACGTCGCCGACTACGCCGCGGCCGAGCTCCCCGTCGGCATCCCCATGCCGACCGTCCCCGACGTCTTCGAGGGCCCGGTCCGCGACCGGATCGAGAAGGTCAAGCAGGAGAACGCCAACCTGCCCACCCGCAACTACCAGGCGTTCATGGACTCCGCGCCGAAGATCCCCGGCGTGATCGAGCCGCCCAGGGCCCAGGAGGTCTACTCGGTCCTCGACTCGGCGATGCAGGCCGTCCTCACCAAGAAGGACACCGACATCGACGCCCTTCTCGACGACGCCGAGAAGAAGGTCAACGCGATCTACCGCGCCTCCTGATGAGCGTGTCCCCGAAGATGAGCGTGTCCCTGAAGACGACGCCGCCCCGGCGCACGGCCGCGCCGCCGCTCCCGCCCGCCCCCCGGCGGCGGGCGGCCCGCCGCCGCGCACTGCGCGAGCACCTGACGGCGTACGGGTTCCTCTGCGCCGCGGTCGTGATCTTCGCGCTGTTCTCGTGGTGGCCGATCGTCCGCACTGTGATCCTCGGCTTCCAGCAGGTCAACTTCGCCACCGGCAACACCTGGGTCGGCCTCGACAACTTCGAGAGGCTCTTCGCCGACCCGCTGTTCCTCACCGCCTGGCGGAACACCGGCCTGTTCACCCTGTACGCGCTGCTGCTCGGCTTCGCGGTGCCGTTCCTGACCGCGGTCCTCCTCAACGAGTTCCGGCACGCGCGGGCGTACTTCCGCATCCTGGTCTACCTGCCGGTGATGCTGCCGCCCGTGGTCGTGGCGCTGATGTGGAAGTGGTTCTACGACCCGGGCCCCGGCCTGTTCAACGAGGTCCTTCGCACGCTGCACCTGCCGACCTCCGCCTGGCTCGACTCCTCCGCCACCTCACTGGTCTCCCTGGTCATCGTGTCCACCTGGGCCAACATGGGCACCACGACCCTGATCTACCTGGCCGCGCTCCAGACGATCCCCGGCGAGCTCTACGAGGCCGCGGAGCTGGACGGCGCGGGCGTGTGGCAGCGGCTGCGCCACGTCACCGTCCCCCAGACCCGGTTCGTGCTGCTCGTCCTGCTGCTCCTCCAGATCGTCGCCACCATGCAGGTGTTCACGGAGCCGTACGTGATGACCGGCGGCGGCCCCGAGGACTCCACGGTCACCGTCATGTTCCTCGTCTACCGCTATGCCTTCGTCTACAACGACTTCGGCACCGCCGGCGCGCTGAGCCTGCTGCTCCTCATCGTCCTGGGCGCCTTCTCCGCCCTCTACCTGCGGGTCACCCGCGCCGGCAAGGAGTGAGAAGGATTGTCCGCCTCGACGCGCACCCTCGTGCGCCCCGCCGCCCTCAGGACCCGCAAGGGAAGGGCGATCTACTGGTCGGCGCTCGCCGTCGCACTGGCGCTGTTCACGGTGGCCTTCGTCGTGCCGCTGTACTGGGCGGCGACCGGCGCCATGAAGTCCTCCGCGGAGCTGGCGCAGAGCCCGCCCACGTACGTACCGGAGACCTGGCACCCCGAGAACTACGCGAAGGCGTGGCGGGAGATGGACCTGGCCCGGTACTTCCTGAACACGGTCGTCCTGGCCGGCGGTGCCTGGCTGGTGCAGCTCGCCGTGCAGGTGCCCGCCGCGTACGCCTTGTCGAAACTGCGCCCGCGGTTCGGGAACGTGGTGCTCGCCCTGATGCTCGTGACCTTGATGATGCCCGCCACCGCCCTGCTCGTGCCGGTCTACCTCACCGTCGTCGACGTCCCCCTCGTCAACCGCAATCTGATCAACAGCCCCAGCGCGGTCTGGCTGCCGGCCGCCGCCAACGCCTTCAACATCTACATCCTGAAGAACTTCTTCGACCGGATCCCCGACGAACTCCTCGACGCGGCGAAGATGGACGGCGCCGGGCCGCTGACGACCCTGTGGCGTGTGGTGCTGCCGCTGGCCCGGCCGATCCTCGCCGTGGTCTCCATCCTCTCCGTCGTCACGGCCTGGAAGGACTTCCTCTGGCCGCTGCTCGTCCTGCCCGACCCGGCGCGGCAGCCGCTGAGCGTGTTCCTCCAGCGCGTCGCCCAGGACACCCCGCTCAACAGCCTGGTCGCCGGGCTCGTCATGGCCTCCCTCCCGCTCATCGCCCTGTTCCTGGTCTTCCAGCGCCACATCGTCGCCGGGCTCGGCGCGGGCGGTCTCAAGGGCTGAGCCCGCAGAGCCCGCCTCTTGAACGAAAGGACCCCCTCTTGCCCAGCACGGAGTGGTGGCGCAGCGCTGCCATCTATCAGGTGTACGTCCGGTCCTTCGCGGACGGGAACGGCGACGGCACCGGTGATCTGGCCGGTGTCCGGGCCCGGCTGCCCTACTTGGCCGACCTCGGCGTGGACGCCCTCTGGTTCACCCCGTGGTACCTCTCGCCGCTCGCCGACGGCGGCTACGACGTCGCCGACTACCGCACCATCGACCCGGCGTTCGGCAGCCTCCGGGAGGCCGAGCGGCTGATCGCCGAGGCCGGTGACCTCGGGCTGCGCTGCATCGTGGACATCGTGCCGAACCACGTCTCCGACCAGCACGAGTGGTTCAAGGCGGCGCTGGCGGCGGGGCCCGGCTCACCCGAGCGGGAACGGTTCCACTTCCGCCCCCACTCGCCGGAGCCGCCCAACGACTGGGTGGGCGAGTTCGGCGGGGTGCCGTGGTCCCGGACGGAGGACGGCGAGTGGTACCTCCACCTCTTCGCCCCCGAACAGCCCGACCTCAACTGGGCCCACCCGGAGGTCCGCGGGGAACACGAGGACGTGCTGCGCTTCTGGTTCGAGCGCGGCGCGGCGGGCGTGCGCATCGACTCGGCGGCGCTGCTCGCCAAGGCCGACGGGCTGCCCCCGATGGACCCCGCCCGCCCGCACCCCTTCCACGACCAGCCGGAACTGCACGACATCTACCGCTCCTGGCGGCGCATCGCCGACGAGTACGGCGCGGCGCTGATCGGCGAGCTCTGGCTGCCGGACGCGGAGCGGTTCGCCCGCTACCTGCGCCCGGACGAGCTGCACACCGCGTTCAACTTCGACTTCTTGTCCCGGCCCTGGGACCCGGCGCAGCTGTGGGAGTCGATCGACCTGACCCTGTCCACCCACGCCCCGGTCGGCGCGCCCGCCACCTGGGTCCTCGCCAACCACGACGTGACCCGCACGGTCACCCGATACGGCCGGTCCGGCGACACCGGCTTCGCCTTCGCCCGCAAACGCTTCGGCGTCCCCACCGACCTGGCACTCGGCACCCGCCGGGCCCGCGCCGCCGCCCTGCTCACCCTGGCCCTGCCCGGCTCGGTCTACCTCTACCAGGGCGAGGAGCTGGGGCTGCCGGAGGCGGACATCCCCCGGGACCGCATCCAGGATCCGATGCACGCCCGCTCGGGCGGCCTCGATCCGGGCAGGGACGGCTGCCGGGTCCCGCTCCCCTGGGAGGACGCCCCGCGCCGGAGCTGGCTGCCGGTGCCGCCGGACTGGGCCGGGTACGCGGCCGAGCGGCAGGCCGCCGACCCGGACTCGATGCTCTCCCTCTACCGCACGGCCCTGCGCCTGCGCCGTTCCTTCGGCGACGCGGGCCCGCTGCGCCGGCTGCGCGCCGACGAACCCGGGGTGCTGTCCTTCGCGCGCACCTGCGAGCGGGACGGCACGGCCTGGATCTGTCTGGTCAACTTCGGCCCGGACGACGTGGAGCTGCCCGCGGACTCCGAACTGGTGCTGGCCAGCGGCCCCTTGTCCCCGAGGGGGCGGTTGCCGCGGGACACGGCGGTCTGGTCGCGGGCGTGAGGCCGGGTCGCGGGCCGACGGTCAGCAGGTGGTGCCCGAGCGGACCGGTTCGAGGCCGATGAGGTAGTCGTCGACGGCGTCCGTGACGCAGGAGTTGCTGCGGCCGTACGCGGTGTGGCCCACGCCCTCGTACGTCAGGAGCATGCCGCCGGGGAACTGTCCGGCGAGGCTCTCGGCCTCCTCGTACGGAGTGGCGGGGTCGCCCGTCGTGCCGACCACCAAGACCGGGGGCACGCCGTCGGCCTCGACGCGGTGGGGGCGCTGGGTGCCGGCGGGCCAGTCCTTGCAGGTGAGTTCGTCGACGACGCTGGACGTGCCGTAGACGCCCGCGGCCTTCTCGGCGGCGTCGAGGGCGCTCCAGTAGGGACCCGGGGTGTGCGGGTGCGGCACGTCGAGGCAGCTGACGGCGACGATGGCATCGTCGTCGTTCTCCGCGCCGCGGGCACGGCGGCTCCCCGCGGCCGGCTCCTCGGCATCGGCCAGTTCGGCGAGCGCGGTCGCGTCCCCCTCATCCGCCGCGCTCAGCGCGTCCGACAGGCCTTCCCAGTCGTCCTCCGGGCTGTACATCGCGGCCGTGACCACGTCGAGCAGCGTCCTCGCGTCGACGTCGTACGCGTCCTCGTCGGTGACCGGCAGCGGCTCGCGCGCCGCCCGCTCGTACAACCCGTCGATCAGCTCCCCTATCTCCTCCGGGGTCGAGCCGGGGCAGCTGTCGCCCACGATGTCGGCGCAGTACTCGGCGTAGTCGTCGACGGCCCTGCGGAACCCCTTCCCCTGGCTGAGCGCACGCTGCCGCCAGTCCAGCGCCGGGTCCACGGCGCCGTCGAGCGCCAGGGCGCGCACGCGCTCCGGGAACTGTTCGGCGTACGACGTGCCGAGGCTCGTGCCGTACGACCAGCCGAGGTAGGTCAGCTTCCGGTCGCCGAGGGCGGCCCGCAGGACGTCCAGGTCGCGGGCCGCGTCCGCGGTGCCGACGCGGGGCAGGATGCCGCGGCTGCCCTTCGCGCACGCGGCGGCCTGTTCGTCGGCGCCCGCGAGGGCCCGGGCCCGGTCGGCGCCGCTGCGCGGAGCGACCGGTTCCGGAAGGTCGTCCTCCGCCTCGTCCGTCGCCGCGCACTTCACCGCCGGATCGCTGCCCCCGACGCCCCTCGGGTCGAAGGAGACGATGTCGAAACGCGCCCGCACCCGGGCGCTGAACGAGTCGCTGCCGTCCGCCTTCATGTCGCTCACGCCGGAGGCGCCGGGACCGCCGGGGTTGTAGACGAGCGAGCCGAGGCGCCGGTCCGGATCGGCGGTCGCCGCCTTGGCCACCGGCAGGACGAACGTCTTGCCGTTCCCCGGCCGCGCGTAGTCCATCGGGACGGTGAGCCGCGCGCAGCTGAGCTCACCGCACGCCTTCCACTTCAGCTCCTGCGCGTAGAACCGCGCGAGCCCGGCCCGGCCGCCGGGCTCGTCCCCGCCGGGCTTGTCGCCGCCCGCCTCGCCCACCGCCGTACACCCGGCGAGCGAGAACGCGGCGAGGGCGGCGATGGCCAGGCGGACGGACCGGCGTCGGTGCGGGTCGGCGCGGTGCAACGGAATACTCCCCAGATCGGCTCCCACCAGCTTGCCCGGTCGGCGCGGCGGCTCACGCACGGGGTTCGGGTGTGGGGATCGGGGCGCGGACGTAGGGCGGCGGTTTGCGTAGCGGATTGCGTAGTTCTACGGATGCCGGGGGCCGGGGTGTTTTGACAGGCTCGGTCACGATGTACGCGCATCCATGAAGCACCGGCCCCCGAGCCGCCACGCCGCTTCCGCCCTCGCGCCGACCGCACCTCGACCGCACCCCGACCTAGGAACACACATGGGCCCGCTGGACGCGACCAGGAACCGCTCCGTCTCCCGGGGAGCCCCGGCACCCGCCCGCCCCCGCCGCGAGATCCTGGCCGACATCCGCCGGCTCGACGCCGAGCCGTACGGCAGGGCGCGCGACACCCGCGCCGAGGCGCTCGCAGAGGAAGCCGAAGCAACCGGCGACCGGCCGCTGCTCGTGGCGGCCCTGTCCCTCCTCGTCCACTCGTACAGCTTCGGCGGCGCGTGCGACCGGACGGCCGCGCCGTTCACGCGGCTGCTGCGGATGTACGACGAGGACCCGGCGGACTTCGGCGAGGACGACGTCCGCCGGCTGCACTGGATGTTCAAGTGGGTGGTGACCGACGCGCGGCAGCGGCCCGACGTGCCGCTCGCCGGGGTCGAGGGATGGCTGGACCGGATGCGGCACCGCTACCGCGCCGCCGGGTACTCCGAACGGCCGGTGCACGGCGCCGAGTTCAGGCTCGCCCGGCACCTGGGCGACACGGCGCGCGCCACCCGCGCGTACGCGGCGTGGACCGCGGCCGCACGCGACGCCATGGCCGACTGCCTCGCCTGCGAGTACGCCACGGAGGGCCTCCGGCAGCTGGACCGCGGCGACGACCGGGCGGCTCTGGAGTGCTGGGAGCCCGTCCTGGGCGGCACGCACAGCTGCCACCGCGAGCCGCACGAGACCCTCGCCCGGTCGCTGCTCCCCCTGGTGCGCGTCGGCCGCACGGACCAGGCGCGCACCCACCATCTGCGCGGCTATCGGATGGTGCGCTCCGATGAGGCGTGCGGTCCCGTCGTCGGCCTGCACGTGGAGTTCTGCGCTCTCACCGGCAACGAGCCGCGCGGCCTGCGCATCCTCGCCGAGCAGAGCCGGCGCTGGGCGGAGACGGGCGATCCGTCGGCCCACGTGGAGTGGCTGGTGGGCGCCGCCCTGCTGCTGCGCCGCGTGGTGGAGCTCGGCCAGGGCGACCGGCCGGTGCCGGGGCCGCTCGGCGGCACGTGGACCGCGGCGTCCCTCCTCGACCACGCCCGGGACACGGCCCTGGACCTCGCGGACCGCTTCGACCGGCGCAACGGCACCACGGCGGTCTCCGAACGCGCACGGTCCCGCATGGCCGCCCGCCCCCTGCTCGACGCCGCTCTGCCGCTCGGACTGCGGCCGAAGGACCCCCCGAGCGGACTCCCGCCCGCGGCTTCTGAGAGCGCTCTTCCCGGGTCCCCGCACTCCGGACGCCTCGCCCCGCGCGACCGGGCCCGTCTCTGTCTCACCCTCGCGCAGAACCTGCCGCACCCCGATGACGGAGCCGGAGCCGGGCTCGGCGCGCAGGCGGAACGGCTCCTGATCGACGCCGCGCACTTCGCCGACCTGGCCGGGGAGAGCGCCCGCATCGGTGCGCAGGCCCGGCTGCGGCTCGGCGGGCTCTACTGCGAGGCGGGCCGCCACGAGGAGGCGGCGGCCGTTCTGGAAGCGGTGCTGCCCGACCTCGGCGACGGTCACGACGGCCACGCCCCGCACGACCGTACGCAGGCCCACACCTGGCTCGCCCGCAGCTATCTCGGCACCGGCGAACACCGCCTGGCCGGCGAGCAGTTCACACTCGCGGCCGACTCCGCGCGGGACGGGTCCGACGGACACCACGAGGCGTCCCTGGCCCAGCAGGCCGCACAGGCGCTGGGCCGGGCCGGTCTGCCCGCGGAGGCCGGGCGGGCCTACCGGCGCGCCGAGGAGCTGTGGCGTTCCCTCGGGGAGCACGGCGCCCTGGTGCGCGCGATGCGGGCCCGCGCCTGGGAGACGCTGGCCGCACAGGGCCCCGCCGAGGCCGAGGCCGTCATGACCGAGGCCCTGGAGACCAACCGGCACTGCGCGGAGCAGGCGGACCAGGACCCGGAGCGCACCGAACTGCTCGTCGAACTCGGCCGCACCCACGCACAGTTGGGCCGCCTCGCCCTGGAGCACGCCGACGGACCGCCGCTCGCAGGCCAGGGAACTCCCGAGCGGTACGCCGCCAACGTACGCGCCTTCGAAACGGCCCTCGGCCATGCGGAACTGGCGATCGAGGCGCTGCGCGCCTGCGGCGGACCGGGACTCGCCGACCTGCACCCCACCGAACTCCTCGCCGCCCGCCTGGAGTTCGTGCTCGGCAGGCAGGAGGCGGCGGACCGCGCCCGGCGCGTGGGCGCCGCCGTACGCGAACGCCCCGACCCCGACGGCACGCTGGCTGCCCTCGCGCAGGAGTGCGACCTGCTGGCCGGTGCGGGCGGCGGCCCGGTCCCCTACCCGCGCGAGAACTGAGCGCGGCCGCCGGAGCCACGGGCCACCAGGGAGGCCAGGGCCGCGCGTGAGGCCACGCCCGTCTTGCGGTAGATGCGGCCGACGTGGCTCTCGACGGTGCGCGTGCTGAGGCAGAGCCTGGCGGCGACGGCCTGGTTGGTGAGCCCCTCGGCGACCAGCGCGGAGATCTCCCGCTCGCGCGGGGTCAGGGCGGCGAACGGTTCGGACGGCGCGGGGTGTGGCGCGGGGGCCGCCGGGGGCTGGGGCGCCTTCGGTGACTGCGAGGTCCTCAGCTCCTGGGGGGCCTCCGGAGAGGGTGAGTTCCTCGGTGGCCGGGGGGCGTCAGGCACCCCCGAGGCCCGCCCGCAGACCGGCCGTACGCAAGCGGGCCGCTGCCCCGCGAGCCCCGCCCCGTCGAGGAGCAGCAGCGCGCCGCCCTCCTCCGCGAGGCGCCGCCCCCGGCGTGCCATCGCCGCGGCCCGGGACCCTTCGCCCGCCGCCGCCACGAAGGGCGCGCCGAGCAGCAGGCTCCGCGCCTCGGCGAGCGCCGCCCCGGCCCGCGCGCTCTCCCGCGCCGCCTCGGTGAACGCCCGTGCCGCGGCGTCCTGTTCACCGCGCCGGGCCGCGACGAGCCCGGCGCTCCGCAGCGCGGCGCCCCGCTGGACGGGCAGGCCGAGGCGGTCCGCCTCCTGGAGCGCGCGTGCCGCCCATCGCTCCGCGTCGGCGGCGTCCCCCGTGTCCAGCGCCGAAATGACGAGCAGTTCGAGGAAGGCGGGGCGGATGGAGGGCTGGACGAGGGGCAGGTCGCGGCCGCCGCCGGCGTCCAGCAGGACGTCCCGCACGCGGTACGGGTCGCCCGCGCCCAGCGCGGCGTACGCGAGCAGGCACCGGGACACCGTCGCCGACCAGCCGTCCACCGTGCCCACGGTGGCGGCCGCCTCCTCGGCCGCGGCCAGCACCTCCGGGTCGCCCGCCGGGCGCGTCTGCATGAGGATCAGGGCGCGCAGGGCGCGGCCGAAGCCGAGGAGTTCGGTGCCGCCGAGGGCCCGGGCGACCGCCACGGACTCGTCGGCCCACTCCAGCGCCTCGGTCACCCGGCCCGCCGTGCAGCGGACGTACGCCCCGCAGAGCAGCAGCTGCGCCAGCGCGAAGGGGAGTCCGGTGCGCCGGGCGATGTCGACGCCGCGTTCCGCGTGGCGCAGGGCGGCGGCGCAGTCGTCGAGGAACACCTCGCTCCAGGCGAGCCGCACCAGCGACTCGCACCGCCCGGCGAGGTCGGCGTCGGTGGTCACGTCGGCGATGGCGGCGGCCTCGGCGGCGTGGTGGCGGGCCGTCGCGGTGTTCCCCTCGTACACCTCCCCGAGCGCGGCCACCGTGAGGGCCTCCACGGCGCCGAGTTCGTCGCCGCGCGCCCGGGCGTCGGCGAGGGTCCTCGTGAGCTCGTCGCGCACTTCGGGGTAGCGGGTGGCGAACAGGGCGCTGATGCCCCACTCGACGACGAGGCCGGTGCGCTGGGCCGGCGGGGGCCCTGGGCGCCGGTCCAGTTCGCGCCGGAGGAGCGCGCCCGCCGCCGCGTACCGCCCCAGGTGGCGCTCCATGAAGGCGCACTGCACGACGGCGGCCGCGCGCAGTGCGTCCGTGGCCTCGGACGTACGCCGCGCGTCCTGTGCCGCGGCCGTACGCAGCGGGTCCCCGCCCGAGGGGTCCGGGCCGCACATGCCGACCAGCCGGTGCAGCAGGTCCCTGCTCTCCTTCACCGCGCCGGTCATGCCGAGCGCGGTCGCGCGCCGGAGGGTCAACTCGCGGCGTGCGTCGAGGTGTTCGGTGTCGTCGGGCAGGACGCGCAGGACGGCTCCCAGGAGCCGGGCGCAGACCGCGGGGGCGGTGGCGGCCGCCTTCTCCGCGGCCTCCGTCAGGACCGCGGCCGCCTCGGGGTCCCAGCCGGTGAGGGACTGTTCGATGTGGTGGGCGCGGTCGGCGAGGGGCGCGCCGGCCCGGGTGAGTTCGGCGGCGGCCGCGCGGTGCAGCTCGTGGCGCCGCCAGGGGTCGACGGTCTCCTGCGTCCGGGCCCGCAGGAGCGGGTGGCGGAACACGAGGCGGCATCCGTCGGGGTGCGGTCTGAGCAGGTCGCGTCGTAACAGCCGGCTCAGGGCCGCGACGAGTTCGGGGCGGTCGGCGCCGGTGACGGCGCCGACGAGGTCCGTGGTCGCGTGGTCGCCGAGCACCGCGACGGCCTCGGTCGCGGCACGTTCCAGCGGGGCCAGCGCGGCCAGTTCGTCGAGCGGCAGCGGGGCGGGGCGCCCTCGGAGGAGGGCGAGGAAGTACAGGGGGTTGCCTTCGCTCGCCGCGTACATCTCCTGGACCCGCTCGCGCGGCAGGCCGGCGGCAGCGGTGAGCCCCTCGGTCAGCTCCCGCATGCCGAGCGGGCCGAGGGCGATCCGCAGCACGGCGCCGGTGTCGAGCCCACGGGTGAGCGCGGCGCCGAGCGCGGCGGGCGACTGCCGCTCGCGCCGGGCGACGGCGAGCAGGAAGGGGGCGCGGACGGGGTGGCGTACGAGATGGTCGAGGAGTTCGAGGGACGCCTCGTCCGCCCAGTGCATGTCGTCGAGGACGACGACGAGCCCGGGCCCGGTCAGTCCGCCGAGGGCCTCGGCCGTGGCCCGGCACAGGCCGAAGAGGTCCCCGCCGTCCGCGGCCAGGGGCTCGTCGCCCCGCACGGCCGCGGGCAGCCCCGCCAGCGAGGGGAACGCCCGCAGGGCCCGCGGGTCGAGTTCGGCGAAGGCATCGGTGAAGGGCCGCAGGGGGCGTGTCCGCGCCCGCTCCGACGCCCGCCCCCGCAGCACGGTCACGCCCCGGGCGCGGGCCCGCGCCGCGAACTCGATCAGCAGCCTGCTCTTGCCGATCCCCGGCTCCCCCACCACATCGACGACCGCGCCCTTGCTCTCCAGAAGCGCTTCGAGGCGGCCCAGGTCAGGGGCCCTGCCCACGAACTTCTCCACCACGTCCCCCTCACGGGGACACACGGCCCCCTCGGTGACGTTCTACCTCACCCGTCCCGCGCAGGACGCGGACACGGATCTCAGTTCGTGAACAAGAAACGAGCAAAGGTCTCATTTCGAGAACGACGGCGGCTCACCCCGCGAAGAACAGCGCCTCCGATCCCACCGGCCGGTACCCGGCCGCCTGGAAGGCCCGCACGCTCCGGGCGTTGCCCGGCGTCTGCTGCGCCCACACCACGTCCCCTTCCGGTACGAGATGCCGGGCCGCACCCGCGAGGGCGCGGCCGAGCCCCCGGTGGCGTGCGCCCTCCTCGACCTCGACCGCCGTCTCCCACCGCCCCGCGACGCCCCGCCCGATGACCAGCACACCGCCGGCCGCGGCCGACCACACCCGCACGTCGTCGCGGTGCTTGCGGGCCCGGGCGACACGGGGGTGGTCCCGGTCGTCGAGCTCGCGCAGCCCCAGGCGCGGGTCGGGCGCGCCGGGCAGGACGGCGGCGACGGTCAGCAGGTCGATGGTGTCCGTCAGCCGTCCCGTGCGGTCGAGGAAGGCGCTGTGGAACCGGGCGCTCATGGTGACGGCCAGCGGGTCGCAGTCGAGCGAGGCGAGCGTGTCCCGCACCCACCGCGGGTCCTCGTCCGTGAAGACGACGGAGTGCGCCGTGAAGGCGATCACGCCCGCGTCGCGGTGGCCCGGCTGCGGCACGACGGTGACGGTGCCGTCCGGCGGCGGGAAGCTGCCGCGGGCCGCCGCGTCGAGGATGTCCCCGAGGGCGTCGGAAGCGCTGGCCATGAAGGTACTCCTTGTCATCCGGTCCTGGGGGCGGCCGTTACCCTGACCCCCGTCAGTAGTGCACCAAGAAGGGGTGGATCCGGTGGCGGACATCGAGGAAGCGCGCAAGACGTTCGAGCAGTTCGACGCGGACGGCGACGGCTTCATAACGGCGGCCGAGTGGAAGAGCGCCATGGCCAAGATGGGCGACTTCTACGTGACCGAGACGGTGGCCGAGGCCGTGATCGGCACGAAGGACACCAACGCGGACAAGCGTCTCTCGTTCGACGAGTTCTGGGCGAGCCTGAACAAGTAGTCCGGCCGGTATAGGCAGGACAGCGGAGGGGGCCCGGCGCATCTGATGCGCCGGGCCCCCTCACGTCCTCCCGACCTCAGCGGCGCGTGCGCACGCTCCAGCGGCCGTCCGTGCGCTCCAGCCGCACCGGATGGTCGAAGCACTTGCCGACCTGGTCGCTCGTGAGTACGTCGTCGACTGTGCCGGAGGCGAGCGCGCGGCCGTCGCGCAGGAGCAGCGCGTGCGTCGTCCCTGCGGGCAGCTCCTCCAGGTGGTGCGTGACCAGCACGGTCGCCAGTTCCGGGTGGGCCTCGCGCAGGGTGTCCAGGCTGTCGAGGAGACGCTCGCGCCCGGCGAGGTCGAGGCCCGTGGCCGGCTCGTCGAGCAGGACGAGGCGGGGCCTCGGCATCAGGGAGCGCGCGATCAGCGTGCGGCCGCGCTCCCCCTGGGACAGCGTGGGCCAGCGCGCGTCCGCACGGTGGGCGAGACCCAGCAGCTCGATCAGGTGGTCGGCCTGTTCCTCCTGCTCCGGCGTGGGGCGCCGGCGGGGCACGGGCTCGATGCTGTTGGTGAGCCCGGTCAGGACGACGTCGCGCACCGGCAGCGGTGAGCGCAGCGGGTGGCGCGGGTTCACATGACCGACGTACGCCCGCAGCTCGCGCAGGTCGACGCTGCCGAGGCGGCGGCCGAGCACCTCGACCGTGCCGTGCGTGGGGTGGGTGACGGCGCCGCAGAGGCTGAGCAGGGTCGACTTGCCCGCGCCGTTGGGGCCGAGCAGCGCCCAGTGCTCGCCGGGGCGGACGGTGAGGCCGACCTCGTCGAGGATGGGCCGCCCTTCACGGACCACGGTGACGCCGTCCGCGCGCAGGACAGGAACCGGTGCGGTCACCGCGCCGCCCCCGCCCGGTTCACGGCGGCGAGCACGGCCTGCACGGAAGCGGTCAGGACCGACGTGTCCAGGCCCGCGCCCCAGCACTCGACGCCCCCGATCCGGCACCGCACATACGCGACGGCCTCGCTGCCCCCGCCCTCCGTGACGGCGTGCTCGGCGTAGTCGAGGATGCCGACGGTGATTCCGGCGGCGGCCAGCGCGTCGACGAAGGCGGACAGCGGACCGTTGCCCGCGCCCTCGAAGTCACCGGCGCGCTCCCCCACTTGGAGGGTGCAGACGAACCGGTGCGCGCCGTCCGGTGCCCGGTCGGTGGTCCACGAGCTCAGCGCCACCTCGCCGTCGAGGCCCGGCGCGACATAGGTCGCGCGGAACAGCTCGTACAGCTCCTTCGCCGTCGCCTCCTGCCCGCTGTCGTCGGTGGCCTCCTGCACGACGCGCGAGAAGTCGGGCCGCATGGCCTGCGGCAGGTCGAGGCCGTGCCGGGTCTGCAGCAGGTACGCCATGCCGCCCTTGCCCGACTGGGAGTTGACGCGGATGACGGCCTCGTAGGTGCGGCCGATGTCGGCGGGGTCGATGGGCAGATACGGGACGTCCCACGGCGCCTCGCGCTCCGGCACGCCCAACTCGGCGGCCCGCCGGGCGTGTTCGGCGAACCCCTTGCTGATGGCGTCCTGGTGGGTGCCGGAGAACGCGGTGTGCACGAGGTCGCCCGCGTAGGGGTGGCGGGGGTGCACGGGCAGCCGGTTGCAGTGCTCGACGACGTCGCGGACGGCGTCGATGTCGGAGAAGTCGACCATGGGGTCGACGCCCTGGGCGTAGAGGTTCAGGGCGAGGGTGACCAGGTCGACGTTGCCGGTCCGCTCCCCGTTGCCGAAGAGGCAGCCCTCGACGCGCTGCGCCCCGGCGAGGATGGCGAGCTCGGCGCAGGCGACGCCGGTGCCGCGGTCGTTGTGCGGGTGGACGGAGAGGATGACGGAGTCGCGGCGCGCCAGGTGCCGGTGCATGTACTCGATCTGGTCGGCGTACACGTTCGGGGTCGCGATCTCCACGGTCGCCGGCAGGTTGTGCGTGACGGGCCGGTCGGGGCTCGCGTCCCACAGCTCGGTGAGGCCGTCGCAGACCTCGAGGACGAAATCGGGCTCGGTGAGGTTGAAGGTCTCCGGCGCGAACTGGAAGCGGATGTCGGCGTGCGGCCGCGCGTCGGCGAGCCGCGCCATGTGCGCGGCGGCCTCCTTCACGACGCCGTACACCTCGTCGCGCGACCGCCCGAGGACGACGTCGCGCCAGACGGGCGAGGTGGGGATGTACAGGTGCACGACGGCCCGCGGCAGCCCCTCGATCGACTCGAAGGTGCGGTCGATCAGCTCGGGCCTGGCGGGCGTGAACACGACGACGGTCACGTCGTCGGGCAGCTCGCCACCGCCGCGCGCGCTCAGCTCCGCGAGGTGCCGGACGAACTCGAAGTCCGTCCTGCTGGCCGACGGATAGCCGACCTCGATCTCCTTGAACCCCATCGACACCAGCAGGTCGAAGAAGCGCCGCTTGCGGTCGGTGTCCATGGGCTCGGCGAGCGCCTGGTTCCCGTCCCGCAGGTCGACGGGCACCCACAGCGGCGCCCGCTCGATCCGGGCACTCGGCCAGCTCCGCTCCAGGGCGGGGACGTCGACGCGCCGCTGGTGGGGCCGGTAGCGGTGGTGCGGCATGGGACTGGGGCGCTGCGGATTCCAGTCGTACGTGGGACGGGTGCCGTACGCGGAGTGGGTGCCGTACGTGGGCGTGGTCACGGAGTCTGCTCCTGGGCTCGGTCGTGGGAAGACCGGCAGCACGGCACCCCGCGGCGGGGTGCCGGTCACTTCAGGCCCCGCCGCGGCAGCCGAGAAGAAGGAGCCCGCGGAAGATCACGGCGCTACACTAGCCACACGTCAGCTCCTCAGACAAGTACCTGTCCCGGTCTCCCGGCCCGCAGAAAGGCACCCGGCCCCCCATGCCGCTCGGCTCCGTACGCCCCAGCCCCCTCGTAGAGCAGGCCGCCGCCCGGCTGCGCGCACAGATCACCGGCGGCGCCTGGCCCGTCGGCACCAGGCTCCCCGGCGAGACGACCCTCGCGAAGGAGCTGGGCGTGGGCCGCTCCACCCTCCGCGAGGCCCTGCGCGCCCTCGCCGGCGCCGGTCTCGTGCAGCCGCGCCAGGGCGCCGGGGTCTTCGTGATCGCGACGGAACCGGTCGCGGACTGGCCCACCCGGCTGCGGCGGGCGGCGGTCACGGACGTGTACGAGGTGCGGATGCTGATGGAGGTGCAGGCGGCCAGGATCGCGGCGCTGCGCCGCACCGACGAGGACATCGCGGCGATGTCGGCCGCGCTCGCCGGCCGCAAGGCGGCGGCCGCCGCGGCCGACCCGGAGTTCGTGGACGCCGACATCGCCCTGCACGCGGCGGTCGTGGCGGCGGCGCACAACCCCGTCCTGACGGACCTCTTCGCGGAGTTCACCCCCGCACTCCGCCAGGGCCTGATCGACCTGCTCGAACTCACCGACGTACGAGCCGAGGAGCAGAACCACGGCGAAGCCGCGCACGCGGCGCTCGTCCGCGCGGTCGAGTCGGGGGACGCCGATGGGGCGGCCCTGGTGGCCGAGCAGGAACTCCAGTCGACACTCGACCTGCTGCGCGCCGGCTAGAGGCCGTCCGCCGCTCACGGAAACCGATCCGGCCGGCCGCCGTGGATCGCCCCGCGTGACCCGCGACCACGGAGATCGTTGGCAGGCCATGACCCACACCAAGCGCGTACTAGCCGCGGTCGCCCTCACCGGTGCCGCCCTGTCCTTCTCCGGCGCCGCCCAGGCGCAGGAGTCCAACCCTTCCTCTCCCGTACCGGTCGGCGACGTGACCAATGACGGGGCCGACGTCGTCGCCGGCCTCGTCCCTGTCGTCGAGAAGCAGACGCAGGACGTGCTCCGCGCTCTCGGCAGGTAGCAGCGGGGGGCGAAGCGGTCGGGAAGTCGTGGCCGCGGGCGGAATACCCCGGCCTATCCGGAGGTTACCTCCGTTACGACAGTGGATCTCCGGAAGGCGCAGTCATGAAGATCGGCATCATCGGCGCGGGCAACATCGGCGGCAACCTCACCCGCCGCCTCACCGCCCTCGGCCACGACGTCTCCGTCGCGAACTCCCGCGGCCCGCACACCCTGACCGCTCTCGCCGACGAGACCGGGGCGAAGCCCGTCACCGTCGAGGAGGCCGCGCTCGGCGCGGAGGTCGTCGTCGTGACGGTCCCGCTCAAGGCCGTGCCCGATCTGCCCGCCGGCTTCCTCGACGGCGCGGCCGAGCACGTGGCCGTCATCGACACCGGCAACTACTACCCGCAGCAGCGCGACGGGAAGATCGCCGAGATCGAGGACGGCCTCACCGAGAGCCGCTGGACGGAGCGGCAGATCGGCCACCCCGTCATCAAGGCGTTCAACGGCACGTACGCCCAGGACATCCTCGACAAGCCCCTGCCGAAGGGCGCGCCCGGCCGGGTCGCGCTGCCGGTGTCCGGCGACGACGAGGCCGCCAAGAAGGTCGTACGCGACCTCATCGACGAGCTCGGCTTCGACACCGTCGACAACGGCGGCCAGGACGAGTCGTGGCGCCAGCAGCCCGGAACTCCCGTGTACGGCAACACCGGTGGCGTGGACGAGATCCGCAAGGCCCTGGACGCGGCGTCGCCGGAGCGCGGGGCGGACTGGCGCGCCTAGGGCCTGCCTTTACCTGGAGTCGTGGCCTGCCCCTACTGGGGCATGGCCCACTCGCGCAGCTCGTCCTCGGTGTCGAAGGCGGCCACGTTCTTGTCTATCGGCGACGACGTGTACTGGTGGATCTTCCACTTCGCCTGGATGCGGGGCTTGCCCGCCCTCACGTAGTCGGCTATCCACAGGCCGTCGCCCGCGTAGGACGTCGTGTCGTGGTTCAGCCAGAAGTCGCGGTTGCAGTAGAGAAGCACCCGGTGGTCGGGGCGGAGCCGCTTCACCTCGCGGATGAAGCGGTCCTTCTCCCCGTTGGTCGCCCGCGTGCGGTCGCCCGTCCACTCCCAGTCCGCCGCCAGCAAGTCCCCTGCTTTCTCAGGGGCCTTGCTCACGAAATACTCCGCCTGGGCCTTGATGTTCCCCGGCCACAGGAAGTGGTAGTAACCCACCACGCAGCCGGCGTCGCGGGCGCGCTTCGTCTGGGCGGAGAGCTTCGGGTTGACGTACGAACGGCCCTCTGTCGCCTTTATGATGACGAAGGAGAGGCCGTCCGTACTGAAGGTCGTCTGGTGCGAGCTGACATCGATGCCACGGATCACGGGCGCCTCCAGGGGGTGGGGGGAAGGCAGATTTCCGAACTGCCCGTTTGGTGCCCGTTGTCGGCTACGGCCAACCGTCAACCATCAATCGTTCAACGGAAGATCCCCGTGTGGCCGAGCGAGTAGCGGCCGGGCTGTGGATAGACCGCGAGCCCGTGCGGGCCGTCGCCGACCGGGATGCGGGCCACCTGGACTCCGGTGCGGGTGTCGATGGCGTACACCTCGGAGTCGTAACGCCCGGACAGCCAGAGGGTGTTGCCGTCCGCTGAGACGCCGCCCATGTCGGGGCTGCCGCCGTCCGGGAGCTTCCACTTCTTGGTGAGCCTGTTCTTCGGGAAGTCGAAGACGGAGACCGTGCCCTCGCCCCGGTTGGAGATGTACATCTCCTTGGAGTCGCGGCTGACGTACAGGCCGTGGCAGCCCTTGCCGGTGCGCAGCAGCTTCGGTGTCGTGAACTTCTTGCCGTCGAGGACCCACATGCCGTGCGCCATCATGTCGGCGATGTAGAAGGTCTTGCCGTCGGGGGACATCTTCACGTCCTGCGGCATGGCTCCCTTGAAGGGGATCTTCTGCTGGCCGACGATCTTCATCTTCTCCGTGTCGACCTTGAGGAGTTCGCCGGAGAACTCGCAGGACACGATGAAGTAGCGGCCGTCCATGGAGAAGTCGGCGTGGTTGACGCCGGCGCAGGTGACGGGGACGGTCTTGACGCGTTTCATGGTCTCGGGGTCGCGGAAGACGAGTTCGCGGTCCATGGAGGCCATGACGACGGCGTACTTGCCGTTCGGCGTGAAGTAGAGGTTGTAGGGGTCCGAGACCTCGACCGTGCGGCCCGTCCTGCCCGTCACCGGGTCGATGGCGGTGAGGGTGTCGCCGAGGTCGTTGTTGACCCAGAGCGTCTTCATGTCCCAGGAGGGGACGACGTGCTGCGGCTGGTTGCCGACCTCGATGGTCTCGATGACCTCGTACTTCTTGGGGTCGATGACCGACACCGTGTTGGACTCGGTGTTCGGCACATAGACGCGGTCCAGGAACTTCTTGGCGACGGGCTGGAGGGCGTTCGGCCGGTCCGCGGCGTAGGCGTCCTTGGGGTCGAGGACCGGCGGCATGCCGGGGAGCCCGGGGGCGGTCTTGGGCTTCGCGGGCTTGCGGACGCCGTCGGTACCGATGGCTTCGTCCGACCGCTTGTCGCTGCCGCAGCCCGCGAGGGCGGCGAACACGGCGCCGGCGGCGAGCACGGCCGCGGTGCGCTTGGTCAGGTTCAGTTTCTTGTGGGGCGTCGCGTGCCTCTGGGGCGTCGCGTTCTTGTGGGGCATCAGGTCAGCAGCTCCGTGGTCGTGACCGCGCGCAGGCCGCGGCGTTCCAGTTCTTTCAGGACGGCGGGCAGCGCGGCGACCGTGTCCGCGTACCCGAAGTGCAGGCTCACGACGGATCCCGCGCGGACCTCCCCGGCGATCGCGCGGGTGAGGGCCGGGGCGCCCGGCGACGTGAAGTCGAGGGAGTCGACGTCGTACGACAGGACGTGCGGGTAGCCCGCGCGGCGGGCGAGACGCTCCACGAGGGGGGTCGCCGTGCGGGTGCGCGAGGGGCGGAACCAGGTGCCGATGGAGCCGGTGAGGCGGCGCAGCCGGTCCGCGCAGCCGGTGATCTCGGCATAGGCGTCGGCCTCGGACATGGTGTTGATGTCCAGGTGGCGGAGGGTGTGGTTGCCCAGGTCGTGGCCGCCGTCGAGGATGCGGCGGGCCAGGCTCGGGTGCTCGTCGAGCCAGCTGCCGACGGCCAGAACGGTGACCTTGGCGCCGGCCTCCTCCGCCTGGCCGAGCAGCGTCTTCGCGATGGCGGGGTCGCCCTGACCGTGGAAGGTGAGGGCGACCCGGGGACGGGTGCGGGGGCCGTGGGTGATCTGGGCGGGCAGGCCGGGGAGGCGGCGGGGTGCGGGGGCGGCGGCCGGGGCGGGGCGGGCCGGGCGGGGGGTGTCGGCTGCGGGCGGGCGGTCGGGCGCGGCGCACCCGGCGGTGAGCGCGCCCACGGCGGCAAGGCGGGTGCCCGCGCGCAGGACGCTGCGGCGGTCGGTCTCGATCACGCGACCATTTAATGGGGAAAGCGGGGAAAAGATGCTGATTGGCCGCTTTGGGGCTGTTACGGGTCGGGGGTCCGCCGCCCGGCCGCACTCCCCCGGGCCTTGCGTATCGCCTGTCGCAGCGTCCGCTTAACCAGCGTTTACCAGGCAGGTGTCCCATCTCACCAAGGATTCACCTCTAAACTGTCATGGTTTGCCCCGATAAATGACGGTAAGGGCTTTTGGCTCGCTGGCGCCCATCTGCCATAGTCGGAGACACGACCCCCATTGACCCGGGCTCAGGTCGTCATCAGCGGTCGTGGATCACACCCCATACATCCACGGCCCTTCACGAAGGCCCCCAGCACGCCGACCACGGCCACCGGGGGCTTTCGCGTATCAGCGGTCGGCGGCCCGCATCTCGAACCATGTCGTCTTGCCGCGCGGCAGCAGATCCACGCCCCACCGGTCGGAGAGCTTGTCGACGAGGAAGAGGCCGCGGCCGCTGAGGTCCATCTCGTGCACGGGCAGCAGACAGGGCAGCCCGCGCGAGGGGTCGCGGACCTCGACGCGGATCCAGCCGCGCCGCCGCTGCATACGGAGGCCGAAGACGCGGGCGCCGGTGTGCCGCACGGCGTTCCCGACGAGTTCCGAGACGAGGAGGACGACGTCCTCGGTGAGCTTCGGGGAGAGCCCCCAGTGGCGCAGGACGACGACCTGGGCGAGGCGGCGCGCGATGGCGGCGGACTCCGGGCGCGACGGCAGCGGGACCTCCGCATCCGTCGGATTACCGAACAACTCGAGCGCCTTCAGCGCGTGTTCGTCCTCTACCGCCGGCGACCAGCGTGCCGCGGTCGCACTGCCCTGCCGCCGCGGCCGTTCGTCACCCTCCAGCCCCGCCATGCCCCCCATCATGGCCGCCCAGAGCGGTTCGCGGGGCCGTTCCGGCGGAATAAGCCCCCCGGAACCATCCATTCCGGGGGGACCGATTGTCATATGCCAGTGGCAGTTAAGTGGCTGCGAATCCGCTGTGACCTGCGATGACTTCCCGCTTACGCATGATCACTTACCGCTTCGGGGTGTTCGCGGTTAAGGCTCCGTTAAGCCGTCCATAATCCGCTCCTTCGAGGGACCCCGCCGCTGACGTACGTTCAACTGAACGACGACGAGGCCGAGTTCAGACGAACTTGGCCTTGCCCGGGCCCTCCTCGACGAAGCTCCGCATGCCCCGCTCGCGGTCCTCGGTGGCGAACAGGGCCGCGAACCATGTGCGTTCGATGGCCAGGCCGGTGTCGATGTCGGTCTGCAGGCCCGCGTCGATGGACTCCTTGGCGGCGCGCAGCGCGATGGCCGGGCCCTGCGCGAGGCGCGCGGCCCAGGCGTGCGCCTGCTCGTACACCTCGGCGGCGGGTACGACGCGGTCCACCAGGCCGATGGTGAGCGCCTCCTCCGCCTTCACGTGGCGGCCGGTGAAGATGAGGTCCTTGGCCTTGGACGGGCCGACCAGGCGGGACAGGCGCTGGGTGCCGCCCGCACCGGGGATGAGGCCGAGGAGGATCTCCGGCTGGCCGAGCTTGGCGTTGTCGGCGGCGATGCGGAAGTCGGCGCAGAGTGCCAGCTCGCAGCCGCCGCCCAGCGCGTAGCCGGTGACGGCGGCGACGACGGGCTTGGGGATGCGGGCCACGGCGGTGAAGGAGTCCTGGAGGGCGCCGGAGCGCACGACCATGGCCGCGTGGTCCATGGCCTGCATCTCCTTGATGTCCGCGCCCGCCGCGAAGACCTTCTCGCCGCCGTAGATCACCACGGCGCGTACGTCGTCGCGCCGCGCGGCCTCCTCGGCGAGCTCCTTGAGGCGGTCCTGGGTGGCGATGTCCAGGGCGTTCATCGGGGGACGGTCGAGCCGGATCGTGCCGACGCCTTCGGCGACTTCGAGGTGTGCAGTCATGACAGGCACGTTAGCGGGGGTTAACGCCGAGGGGCCCGGTGCACTTGGTCACAGTGCGCCGGGCCCTCGTGTTCAGCGGGAGCGGGGGGCCTAGGCCTTCCACTTCTCCCAGGACATGTTCCAGCCGTTGTAGCCGTTCTCCGGCTGGATCTTCTTGTCGGCGGAGTTCTTCACGACGACGACGTCGCCGATCATCGAGTTCTCGAAGAACCAGCCGGCGGGCGTCTTCTTGCTGTAGCCGCCGCGCACGTCGCTCAGGCCTATGCAGCCGTGGCTGGCGTTGGTGTTGCCGAAGACGCCGCCCGCCCAGTAGTTGCCGTGGATGAACGTGCCGGAGGTCGACAGGCGCATGGCGTGCGGGACGTCCTTGATGTCGTACTCGCCGCCGAAGCCGACGGTCTCGCCGTTCATCCGGGTCACCTTCAGCTTCTCGCTGATGACCATTTCGCCGTTGTACGTGGTGGTGCCGGGGGCGCCCGCGGTGATCGGGATCTTCTTGATCTGCTTGCCGTCGCGGACGACCTTCATCTGGTGCGTCTTGGCGTCGACGGTGGAGACCTGGCTGCGGCCGATGGTGAAGCTCAGCGTCTTGGCCTGCTTGCCGTAGACGCCCGGGCGGCCCTCGACGCCGTCGAGATTGAGCTTGACGGTGACCTTCGTGCCGGGCTTCCAGTATTTCTCCGGGCGGAAGTCGAGACGGTCGTTGCCGAACCAGTGGCCCTCGACCGGCACGGACGGCTCGGTCTTGATCTCGATGGCCTTCTCGACGGCCTCCGGGTCGGTGATGCCCCGCGTGAAGTTGACCGAGAACGGCATTCCGACGCCGACCTTCGAGCCGTCCTCCGGAGTGAACTGGCCGATGAAGGTGTTCTTCGGGGTCAGCGTCGTGAAGGAGGTGTCCTTGGCGGAGGCGCGGCCCTCGGAGTCCTTCGCCACGGCGTGGACCTTGTACTTCGTGGCGGCCGCGAGGTGGTGCGCGGGCGTCCAGCTGGTGCCGCCCCCGGTTATCTTGCCCGGCACCGGATTGCCCTTGCTGTCCTCGACCTCGACCTCGGAGAGCTTGCCCTTTTCGGCGCCTATCTTCAGGGCGCCGCTGGTGGCGACCGCCTTCGCACCGTTCTTCGGGGCTATCGTCACGACGGCCGCCGAGGGGGCGTTCTTGTCCGCCTCGTCCTTGCCGTCGCCGCCCGAGTCCGAGCCGCCCCCGCCGCATGCCGCGACGAACAGCAGTGCCGCCCCCGACACCACCGCCGTCAGTCCCCTGGCGCCCCGCCGCCGCGCGCGCAGCCGCGCGCCAACCGACGTCCCCGATATCGGTCGCCCGTTCAAGATGTCGTCTCCCCTCGCACGGCCTGGATCCAGGCCCGCACCCCAGTGCACCTGCGCGTTTCAGACACGCGCCAGCGATAGATAACCACACGGTTCCGGGCGATGACTCCCCGCCAATGTCACCGTTCCGTTCCAACTGCCCGTGGGGTGCGGGCGGTCCATGATCACCTGGTGGTCGTCCGCCGGTCACCCGGCGGTCACCTGGGCGACCGGCCGGGGGATCAGCTGTTCTTCACCCAGTCCTTCCACTCCATGTTCCAGCCACCGAGGCCGTTGTCGGGAGCGACTTTCTTGTCATCGCTGTTGACCACCTCGACGACGTCACCGATGAGGGTCCGGTCGAAGAACCAGCCGGCGGGGGTGCTGGAGCTGCCGCCCTTCACGTCGCGCAGGCCGACGCAGCCGTGGCTCACATTCGTGTTGCCGGGGGCGTCCGGCGCCCAGTAGTTGCCGTGCAGGAAGGTGCCGGAGGTCGTCAGGCGGATGGCGTGCGGCACGTCGGGGATGTCGTACTCGCCGCCGAAGCCGACGGTGCGGCTGTTCATGCGGGTCACCTCCAGCATCTCCGTCACCACCATCTTTCCGTTGTACGTGGTGGTCTTGGGGGCGCCCGCGGTGATCGGCACGGTGGAGAGCAGCTCGCCGTCGCGGCGTACCTCCATGGTGTGTTCGCGGGCGTCGACGAGGGACACCTGGTGGCGGCCGACCGTGAAGGTGAAGGTCTTGTCCTGGAGGCCGTAGACACCGGGGGCGGCCTCGACGTCCCGCAGGTGCAGGCCGACGGTGACCTTGGTGCCGGGCTTCCAGTACTTCTCGGGGCGGAAGTCCACGCGGGTCTTGCCGAACCAGTGCGGGCGGATCTCGACGGCCGGCCGCGCGGTGACCTGGATGGCGCGCTGGACGGCCGCGCGGTTCTCGATCTCCCGGTTGAACTCCAGGGAGACGATCATTCCGGTGCCGACGGTGGAGCGGTTCTCCGGCGCGACGTAGCCGGTGAAGCGCTCGTCGGGGACGTACGTCCTGAAGGTGGTGTGCCGGGCGGAGCGGCGGCCGTGGCCGTCCAGGGCGACGGCGTCGATCTGGTACGTGGCGGCGAGCGCGAGCGGGCCGTCGTCGAGGGGGCGCCAGGTCATGCCGTCCTCGTCGATGCGGCCCGGCACGTCGAACTTCTGCGCGTCCTGCGTCCGGACCACCTTCACCGACTCCAGGCGGCCGCTGGGCACCGTGACCTCGATGCGTTCGTCCGGCTTGATCCCCTTGCTGTTGTCGCCCGGTGACACCCGGATCGCGTCCGCGGGCGAGCGCGGCTTCCCCATGAATCCGTCGGCTCCCCCGGTGGCGCAGCCCGTCGCCCCGGCCAGCAGGCCCGCCCATGTCAGTACCGCGGCCAGCACGGCCCCTGCGCGCCGTGCGCGCCTCGCATCCTGTCTCACGTGGGTCCCAACGACCGTCCCCCTGCCGGGGAAACGTGAGTGCGACGCGCACGGTGGGCAGAACCATGGAAGGGACGACGCGGGGGGAGCCGCGGCCGGGACGCCGCACGCCCTTCTTCGCGCGTCGACCGACGGAGCCGCCGGGAGGCCGACAGGTGTCGAGCGCAGCCGAGCAAGAGGCAGTGCAGGAGGCAGTGCGGGCGGGGCGGGCGACGGGGCGCGGCACGACCGGGCGGCCCGCCCCCTCGGTGAACGGGAGCAGCCGGGCGACGCCGCGTGCCGCACCCACTCGGCCGGTGTGGCCGGGGGCGCCGACGCCGCTCGGGGCCCGCTTCCGGGTCGGCCCCGACGGGGTCGCGGGCACCAACTTCGCGCTGTGGGCGGGCGGGGCGGAGGCGGTGGAGCTGTGTCTGTTCGACTCGGAGGGCGGCAGGTCCGTCGAGACGCGCTGCCCGCTGACCGAGCTGACGCACGAGATCTGGCACGGTTTCGTGCCGGGTGTACGCCCCGGTCAGCGGTACGGGTACCGCGTGCACGGCCGCTGGGACCCCTGGACAGGTGCCCGCTGGAACCCGGCGAAGCTGCTTCTCGATCCGTACGCGCGTGCGGTGGACGGCGGCCCGGGCAACGACTACGGCCGGCTGCCCGCCGAGGTGTACGGGCATGTGCGGGACTGGCCCCAGCAGCATGTGGCGGACACGGTCCGCGACGACAGGGACTCGGCGCCGTACGTCCCGAAGGGCGTGGTCGTGCACGACGACGCGCCGGACGACGAGTGGGCGGACGACCGGCGCCCGAAGACTCCGTGGGCGGACTCGGTCATCTATGAACTGCACGTGCGCGGCTTCACGAAGCTGCACCCTGGGGTTCCGCAGGAGCTGCGGGGTACGTACGCGGGCCTCGCGCACCCCGCCGCGCTCGACCATCTCGTACGTCTCGGGGTGACGGCCGTCGAGCTGCTTCCGGTGCACCAGTTCGCGCACGAGGACCATCTGCTGCGGCGGGGGCTTCGCAACTACTGGGGCTACAACTCGATCGGCTACTTCGCCCCGCACGCGGCGTACGCGGCGTCGGGGACGACGGGTCAGCAGGTCGGCGAGTTCAAGCGGATGGTGCGGGCGCTGCACGAGGCCGGGATCGAGGTGATCCTGGACGTGGTCTACAACCACACGGCGGAGGCGGGCGAGCTCGGTCCGATGCTGTCCCTGAAGGGCATCGACAACCGCGGCTACTACCGGCTGCAGCCGGGCGACGCGCGGCGGTACGCGGACTACACGGGCTGCGGGAACACGCTGCAGGTCGTCCAGCCGCACGTGCTGCGCCTCATCACGGACTCGCTGCGGTACTGGGTGACGGAGATGGGCGTGGACGGCTTCCGCTTCGATCTGGCGGCGGCGCTCGCGCGCTCGTTCCACGACGTCGACATGCTGTCGCCGTTCCTCGCGGTGATCGCGCAGGACCCGGTGCTCCGGCGCGTGAAGCTGATCGCCGAGCCGTGGGACGTGGGCTCGGGCGGCTATCAGGTGGGGGCGTTCCCCCCGCTGTGGACGGAGTGGAACGACCGCTACCGGGGCGCGGTGCGGGACTTCTGGCGGGGCGCGCTGCCGGACGTACGCGATCTGGGGTACCGGCTCTCGGGGTCGAGCGATCTGTACGCGTGGGGCGGGCGCAGGCCGTACGCGTCGGTGAACTTCGTGACGGCGCACGACGGTTTCACGCTGCGGGACCTCGTGACGTACGAGAGGAAGCACAACGAGGCCAACGGCGAGGGGAACCGGGACGGCTCCGATGACAACCGGTCCTGGAACTGCGGCGCCGAGGGCGAGACGGACGACGCGGACATCACGGCGCTGCGGCGGCGCCAGCTGCGCAACCTGATGACGACGCTGCTCCTTTCGACCGGGGTGCCGATGCTGGTCGCGGGCGACGAGATGGGGCGTACGCAGCGCGGCTCGAACAACGCGTACTGCCAGGACAACGAGGTCAGCTGGGTCGACTGGGGGCTCAGGGAGGAGCCGGGGTGGCGGGAGCTGTGCGCGCTGACGGCGCGGCTGATCGAGCTGCGGCTGCGCCATCCGGTGCTGCGGCGCAGGTCGTTCTTCTCGGGGCGCGCCCACTCTGCGGACGGGCTGCGGGACCTGGCGTGGTTCACGGCGGGCGGCACGGAGATGACGGAGGCCGACTGGTACGCGCCGACGGCGACGCTCGGCATGTATCTGTCGGGGCGCGACATCCCCGGCCGCGACGCCCGGGGCGCGCCGGTCGTCGACGACAGTTTCCTCGCGGTCCTGCACGCGGCGCAGGAGCCGGCGCCCTTCGTGCTGCCGGGGCCGCCGTGGGCCGAGGCGTACGAGGTCGTGGTGGACACGTCCCTGGAGGACCAGGCCGCCGCGCCCGGGACCGTGCACCGGGCGGGGGACGCGATGACGGTGGCGGAGCGGTCGGTGGTGCTCCTGAGGGTGTCCGACAGCTGACGGGCACATGGTCAGTTCTGGTCCGTACCTGAGTATTGCCCCGGCCCACGGGGGACCCCAAGCTCGGCTTATGGACCTGGAGTTGCGGCACCTGAAGACGATCCGGGCGATCGCCGACGCGGGCAGCCTGACCAAGGCCGCCACCGCGCTCGGGCTCGCGCAGCCCGCTCTGAGCGCGCAGCTGAAGCGGATCGAGCGCGCCCTCGGCGGTGAGCTCTTCGAGAGGGGGCGGCACGGGGTGCGGGCCACCGCGCTCGGCGAGTTCGTGCTGGCGCGGGCCCGGGTGGTGCTGCCCGCGGTGACCGGGCTGCGGGAGGAGGCGCAGCGGTTCGCGCGGGACTGGGAGGGCGGGGCGGGGTTCCGGCTCGGCGGCATCCACGGGCCGCTGCTCGGCGCGCTGGTGGACCGGCTCGCCGCCGCGTATCCGGGGGTGCGGGTGACCACCCACACCTCCTGGTCGGAGCGGGAGATCGCGTCGCGCACGGCGGCAGGACGCCTCGACTTCGCGCTGGTCGGCACGTGCGGGGCGAGCGCCCCGCCGCAGAGCGACCTCCTGGTGTGGCGCGAGGTGGCCCGCGACCCGGTCTTCGTCATGCTGCCGACCGGCCACCCGCTGGCCGGCCACCAGGAGATCGACCTGGCGCAGCTCGCGGACGAGGCGTGGACGGACGTGCCGGGCGACGGCTGTTTCGCGGACTGCTTCTCGGCGGCGTGCGCGCGGGCGGGGTTCACGCCGTCGCGGGTGTACGAGACGGATGTCGCGTCCTGCGTCCATCTGGTGCAGGTGGGGCGGGCGGTGGGGCTGTGCCGGGCGACGTTCCCGCCCACTCCGGGGCTGGTGACGAGGCCGCTGTCGGGGGCGCCGCTGTACTGGCGCCATCTGCTCGGCTGGCACCCCGCGGCCCCGGCCCACGACACGGCGGCGGCGGTGTTCGCCCTGGCCCGGGCGGCCCACGCGGAGGCCGCGGCCCGCAGCGACAGCTACACGGCGTGGCTCGCGGCCCCTTCGCCGCCGCAGCCGTGACGCGCCGAGCCGCCGCTGCCGAGGCCAGGGGCCGTCCGTGCCGCTTCCATAACGTCGGACACGGGGGTCGAGTGACAGCTATTGGCGGGCTGTTGAGGCTTCTACGGTGTGGGCGATCCCCGCTCATCCCTCGCACACCGAGGAGTCCCCCGCATGCTCCCCACCCCTCACAGACGTCTCGCCGCCGCCTGTGCCGCGGTCACCGCGGCCGGTGCGCTCGTCTTCGCCGGCCTGCCCGGCGCCGCGGCCGCCTCCCCCGCCGCCCCCACGCTCTCCCCCGCCGAGAGCGCCGCCGTCGACAAGACCTCTCCCGGAGTCTTGAAGGCCATGCAGCGCGACCTCGGCCTCACGTCGGCGCAGGCCGAAGCCCGTCTGGTCAACGAGGCCGAGGCCGGCGCCGACGCGGGACGTCTGCGGAACGCGCTCGGCCGTGACTTCGCGGGCGCCTGGGTGCACGGCGCCACCTCCGCGAAGCTCACCGTGGCCACCACGGACGCCGCCGACGTCCCCGTGATCGAGGCCCGGGGCGCGCAGGCCCGCGTCGTCGAGCACTCACTGGCCCAACTGGACGCGGCGAAGGCCAGGTTGGACCGCGCGGCGAAGAAGGTCGCGACGCGCGACGCCCCCGTCTGGTACGTCGACGTGCGGTCCAACGCCGTCGTGGTGGGTGCCGTGAAGACCGGCGCCGCGAAGGCCCTCGTCTCCGCCGCGGACGTGGACCCCTCCCTCGTACGCACGACGAGGACGGCGGAGCGGCCGCGGCCGCTGTACGACCTCGTGGGCGGCGACCCGTACTACATGGGCGGCCGCTGCTCCATCGGCTTCTCCATCACCAAGGGCACCCAGCAGGGCTTCGCCACGGCGGGCCACTGCGGGCGCGCGGGCACGGCGACCACCGGCTACAACCAGGTGGCCCAGGGCACGTTCCAGGCGTCCATCTTCCCCGGCAGGGACATGGCCTGGGTCGCCACGAACGCCCAGTGGACCGCCACCCCGTACGTGAAGGGCCAAGGCGGCCAGCGGGTCGGCGTCGGGGGCTCCACACAGTCCCCGGTGGGTGCGTCGATCTGCCGGTCCGGCTCCACTACGGGGTGGCACTGCGGCACGATCTCGCAGCACAACACCAGTGTCACCTACCCCGAGGGCACCATCAGCGGTGTGACCAGGACGACGGTCTGCGCGGAGCCCGGCGACTCGGGCGGCTCCTACATATCGGGAAGCCAGGCGCAGGGGGTCACTTCGGGCGGCTCGGGCAACTGCCGCAGCGGCGGCACGACGTACCACCAGCCGATCAACCCGCTGCTGCAGCAGTTCGGCCTGACGCTGAAGACCACCGGCGGCGGCGACCCGGGCCCGGGCGACCCCGAGCCGGGCGGCACGTGGGCCGCGGGCAAGGTGTACGCGGCGGGTGACACGGTCACCTACGGCGGGTCGACGTACCGCTGCCTCCAGCCGCACCAGGCCCAGCCCGGCTGGGAGCCGCCGAACACCCCGGCGCTCTGGCAGCAGGCGTAGGCCCCTGCCCCACAGAGGATGCCGCCGGGCCCTGAGGGGTTCGGCGGCATCGCTGCGTCCGGGGCCATGGCCTCGGTGTGTCCACCTTCGCGGTCCGAAACTCGGTGGGCTGTGTCAGTGGCGATCCGTAGGCTCGCTCCTGATGCCGAAATCAGCTGCCCCTGCCAAGGATCGGTCCACCGTACGGACGCTGTTGCGCCTCTGGCCGTATGTGCGACCGGTGCGAACTCGCCTCGCCGTCGCGGCGGTTGTCGCGATCGTCGCCTCCTGTACGGGGCTCGTGTTCCCCCTCGTACTGAAGTGGATGGTGGACGGTCCGGTGGCCGACCGGGACTCGGCGGGGGTGTGGCTCGGGGCGCTGCTGCTCCTGCTGCTCGGTGTCACGGAGGCGCTGCTGTTCGGCCTGCGGAGGTGGCTGGTGGCCCGGCCCCTCGCGGGCGTCGAGGCGGCGATGCGGGCCGACCTCTACCGCCATCTGCAGCGGCTGCCGGTGGCCTTCCACGACCGGTGGGCGTCCGGCCAGCTCCTGTCGCGCGGGACGACGGATCTGATGCTGCTGCGCATGTTCCTCGCCTTCCCGCTGACGTTCCTGCTGGTCAACGGCGCGACCATTGTGGTCGGCGTGATCATCCTGCTCGGCCAGGACTTCACGCTCGGGCTTGTGCTGCTCGCGCCCGTGGCCCCTATGGTGATCGCCCTCGCGTACTACGAGGGGCGGTACACCGCCGTGGCGCGGCGCGCGCAGGACCAGGTCGGTGACCTGACGACGGTCGTCGAGGAGAGCGTGCTCGGCATCCGCATCATCAAGGGCTTCGGCCGCCACCGCAGCCAGGCGCGCGCGTTCCGCGAGCTCTCGCACACGCTGCGCGGCACGGAGCTGGCCAAGGCGCGGATCCTCGCCGCGATCTACGCGGTGATCATGACGCTGCCGGAGGTCGCGATCGGGGCGGCGCTGGTGATCGGCACGGTGCGGGTCGCGGACGGCGGCCTGTCGGCGGGCACGCTGGTCGCGTTCCTGTCGACGGCGCTGGCGCTGCGGTGGCCGGTGGAGTCGATCGGTTTCCTGCTCGCGATGAGCCAGGAGTCGGCGACGGCCACGGAGCGGTACTTCGAGGTGCTGGACGCGGAGCCGGAGGGGGCGGGGGCCCCTCAGAAGGCGTTGGGGCCGGGCGACAGTGGTCACGACGTGCTTGCCGCGGACGGAGACGGTCTGCGGTTCCACGGTGTGGAGTTCCGTTATCCCGACGCCGCGCCGGACGCGCCCCCCGTCCTCGCACGCGTCGACCTGCACATCCGCTCCGGCGAGACGATGGCGCTCGTCGGCGCGACCGGCAGCGGCAAGACGACGCTGACCGCGCTGGTGCCCCGGCTGCACGAGGTGACCGGCGGCCGCATCACCCTGGACGGCGAGGACATCACGGCGATGGACCGCGAACGCCTCCGTACGCTCGTCGCCGTCGCCTTCGAGGAGCCCACACTGTTCTCCGCGACGGTCGGCGAGAACGTCCTCATGGGCGCCGAAAAGACTGCCGGTGAGGCCGAGTTGGCTCGCGCGCTCGACGTGGCGCAGGCCGACTTCGCGTACGCGCTGCCGCACGGCACCGACACGCAGGTCGGCGAGCAGGGCCTGAGCCTCTCCGGCGGCCAGCGCCAACGTCTCGCCCTGGCCCGCGCGGTGGTGGGCCGCCCCCGCTTCCTGGTCCTCGACGACCCGCTCTCCGCCCTCGACGTCCATACGGAGGCGCTGGTGGAGGCGGCGCTGCGGCGGGTCCTCGCGGACACGACCGCGCTGATCGTCGCCCACCGCCCTTCCACGGTGCTGCTCGCCGACCGGGTCGCCCTGCTGTCGGGCGGCCGCGTCGCCGCCGTCGGCACGCACCAGGAGCTGCTGCGGGAGAGCGCGGAGTACGCGTGGCTGATGTCGGGAGCCGAAGCCCCCGACCCCGTCGCCGAAGCCCCCGACTCCACCGCCGGGCAGCCCCACTCCACCCCCACCGCTCCCCACCCCTCCCAGGAGGCTTCCCGATGACCTCGTCGACGCCCGTCCGGGAGAAGCCCGCAGGTCCCGACCCCGAGGAGCCGGACCTCGCGGCGGGCCGGGCCGGGGTGGACGACCCCTTCGACAAGGACGAGCTGCCCGCACCACCGGGCGCCACCCGCACCCTGCTGCTCTCCCTGCTTTCACCGCTGCGCGGCCGCGTCACGCTGGCCGCCGTGCTGCTCCTCGTCCAGCAGGCCGTGGTGCAGGCGGGGCCGCTGCTCGTCGCGTACGCCATCGACCGGGGCGTGCCCGCCGTGCGTGCCGACGACTACGGCCCGCTGATCGCGGTCGGCGTCGGCTATCTGTGCTGCGCGGCCGCCTCCGGTGCCCTCCAGTACGCGTTCATCGTCGCCTCCGCGCGCGTGAACCAGGACGTACTGCTCGACCTGCGCGGCCGCATCTTCCGGCACGCGCAGGCGCTCAGCGTCGACTTCCACGAGCGGTACACCTCGGGCAGGCTCATCTCCCGCTCCACCACCGACGTCGAGTCACTGCGCGAGCTGCTCAGCGAGGGCCTCCAGGAGCTGCTCACGGTCCTGCCGTCCTTCGTCTACATCTCGGCGATGCTGCTCTGGCTGGATCTCGGTCTCGGCGCGGTGGCCGTGGCGTCGTTCGTGCCGCTGTACCTCCTCATACGCCTGTACCAGCGGCGTGCAGCGGTCCTTTTCCGCGACCGTTCGACGGCCATCGCCGCCGTCATCGTGAAGTTCGCGGAGACGATGAACGGCATCCGGCCGGTGCGGGCCTTCCGCAGGGAGCGGGCCAACGACGCGGAGTTCGCCGTGCTCAACCAGCGGCACGAGCGGACCAACGGCGCCGCGATCCTGGAGATGGCCCGCTATGTGGTCGGCTCCCGGCTGGTCGCGAACACGGCTGTGGCCGGCATCGTCCTGTGGGGCGCCCAACGCGTCGCGGACGGCGGGCTCGCGCTCGGCGTGCTGGCCGCCGCCGTGCTGTACCTGCGGCGCCTGTACGACCCGATCGACCGGCTCGGCATGTTCCTCAACTCCTACCAGTCGGCGGCCGCCTCCCTGGAGAAGATCGCGGGGCTGCTCGCCCAGACGCCGACGGTGCCCGAACCGGAGGCCTCGGCGACCCGCCCCCTGCCCGTCCTGGAGTCGGACCAGCCGGGCCGCGAAGTCCGGTTCGACGGCGTGCGGTTCGCGTACCGCACGGGCGGCGAGGTGCTGCCGCGCTTCGACCTGACGCTGCCCGCCGGGCAGACCGTCGCCGTGGTCGGCACCACCGGCGCGGGCAAGTCCACGCTGGCGAAGCTGCTCGCCCGCTTCTACGACCCGACGGAGGGCCGCGTCCTCCTCGACGGCGTCGACCTGCGGGAGCTGTCGGGCGCCGAGCTGCGGCGCGGGGTGGTGATGGTGACCCAGGAGGCGTTCCTGTTCTCCGGGACGGTCGCGGAGAACATCGCGATCGGCCGCCCCGACGCCACCCGCGCGGACATCGAACGCGCCGCGAAGGCCATCGGCGCCCATGACTTCATCACCTCGCTCCCCGACGGCTACGACACGGACGTACGCAAGCGGGGCGGCCGCATCTCGGCGGGCCAGCGCCAACTGGTCGCCTTCGCGCGAGCGCTCCTCGCCGACCCCGCGGTGCTGATCCTCGACGAGGCGACCAGCTCGCTTGACATCCCGGGCGAGCGGGCCGTGCAGCACGCCATGCACACGGTGCTGCGCGGCCGCACCGCCGTGGTGATCGCCCACCGCCTCTCCACGGTGGAGATCGCGGACCGGGTGCTGGTCATGGAACACGGCCGGGTGGTGGAGGACGGCAGCCCCGACGACCTCATCGCGGGCACGGGCTCGTTCGCGGAACTCCATCGCGCGTGGCGGGAGAGCGTGGTGAGCCCGTGACCCCCGCCCTGAGTCGCCTCACCCAACTGCTGCCGATGCCCACCACCACGAGTCCCGCCCCCACCTGGGACACGGCCGAGACCGCTCTGGGGGCCGCCCTGCCCGCGGATTACCGGGAGCTCGTCGAGGCGTACGGCGGTGGTTTCGTCGACGGCTATCTGCTGCTCCTGGAGCCGGGGTGTGCCAACGACGTGTACGACCTGCTCAAGGTCTCGGCGGAGCGCGAGGAGGCCAATGCCTCGCTGTGGCAGTTCGAGGACAGGCCGAGCGAGATGGAGGCCGACGGCAACCGGCTGGTCTGCTGGGGGACCACGGACAACGGGGAGTACCTGTACTGGCTGGTGGAGCCGGGTGATGATCCCGACTCCCGGGCCGTGATGGTCAACAGCGCGTCCGGGGAGGAATGGGAGCGGTACGACATGACGGTGACCCGGTTCCTCGTTGCCGTCCTCGGCGGCGAGGTGCGGTCGCACATCTTGTGGGACGAGTTTCCGCGGGCCACGCACGAGTTCCGCGCCGCGACCGAGATGGGCGCGTAGGCGAGCCGGTCGCCGGCGTCGGAGGTCAAGGCGCCGCACCGCATACCGAACCCCTCCAACCGGCCAACGGACTATTTCCGGCCAACTATTGACGCGGTCCTGACAGGGATGGCGCTCCGGTGTCACTCTTCCCTCGACCGTCGCACGCCTTTCAACAAGGCGACGGTTTCTCTTCACGCAACACCCGTTGTGCACCGCCCAGTTCTGCGTTCCGCCTTGTTCTGCCCGGACGGCGACCCAGCCGTCCGGTAGCTCTGGCCGCGCACCCGCCGCGGCCGCGCAGAAGGAGTCCGTGTTGAGAAGCACCTCCCACAGACACACCCCCCGCACCCGTTCCGTCCGCACGCGTGCGACCGCCGCCGGCGCGCTCTCCGCCGTCGCCGCGCTCCTTGCCGTCGCCGTTCAGGCAGGCCCCGCCTCGGCCGATGACCCGGCCGCCAAGGCGAGCCCCGCGGCGGCCCAGAAGCTCGGCAAGGTCGACCCGGGCGCGCTCGCCGTCAAGCTCTCGCCCGCCCAGCGCGCCGAGCTCATACGTGACGCCAACGCCACCAAGGCGGACACCGCCAAGGACCTGGGCCTCGGCGCCAAGGAGAAGCTCGTCGTCCGCGACGTCACGAAGGACCGCGACGGCACCGTCCACACCCGCTACGAGCGCACCTACGACGGCCTGCCCGTCCTCGGCGGCGACATGGTGGTCGACACCGCGAAGTCCGGGAAGACCGAGGGCGTCACCAAGGCCGTGAAGGCGCAGCTCAAGGGCGTCGACATGAGCGCCGAGGTGAAGGCGTCGGCCGCGGAGAAGCAGGCGCTCGGCGCCGCGAAGGCCGAGGGCTCGAAGAAGACCGACGCGGACCGTGCGCCGCGCAAGGTCGTGTGGCTGGCCAAGGGCGAGCCGGTCCTCGCGTACGAGACCGTGGTCGGCGGCCTGCAGCACGACGGCACGCCGAACGAGCTGCACGTCATCACGGACGCCGCCACCGGCAAGAAGCTCTTCCAGTGGCAGGGCATCGAGAACGGCACCGGCAACACGCAGTACAGCGGGCAGGTGACGCTGGGGACGGCGCAGTCCGGGTCCAACTACACCCTGACCGACACCGCCCGCGGCAGCCACAAGACGTACAACCTGAACCGCGGCACCTCCGGCACCGGCACCCTCTTCTCGGGCCCCGACGACGTGTGGGGCAACGGACTGCCCTCCAACCTGGAGACCGCGGGCGCCGACGCGCACTACGGCGCGGCACTCACCTGGGACTACTACAAGAACGTGCACGGCCGCAGCGGCATCCGCGGCGACGGCGTCGGCGCGTACTCGCGCGTCCACTACGGCAACAACTACGTCAACGCCTTCTGGTCGGACGCCTGCTTCTGCATGACGTACGGCGACGGCGCGGGCAACGCCAAGCCGCTCACCTCGATCGACGTCGCGGCGCACGAGATGACGCACGGCGTGACGGCCGCCACCGGCAACATGACCTACAGCGGCGAGTCCGGCGGCCTGAACGAGGCCACCTCCGACATCTTCGCGGCCGCCGTCGAGTTCAACGCCAACAACGCCCAGGACAAGGGCGACTACTACGTCGGCGAGAAGATCGACATCAACGGCGACGGCACCCCGCTGCGCTACATGGACAAGCCGAGCAAGGACGGCTCGTCCAAGGACTCGTGGTACTCGGGCATCGGCAACATCGACGTGCACTACTCGTCGGGTGTCGCCAACCACTTCTACTACCTGCTGAGCGAGGGCAGCGGCAAGAAGGAGATCAACGGCGTCCAGTACGACTCGCCGACCTCCGACGGCCTGCCGGTCACGGGCATCGGCCGGGACAAGGCGTCGCTGATCTGGTTCAAGGCGCTCACCACGAAGTTCACCACGACCACCAACTACGCGGCGGCCCGCACCGGGACGCTCGCGGTGGCCGGTGAGCTGTACGGCACCAGCAGCGCCGAGTACGCGGCCGTCGCCCACGCCTGGGCCGCCGTGAACGTCGGCGCCCGCCCCGGCGGCGAGACGCCCGGCACCGACTTCGAGAACACCACGGACGTCGCCATTCCGGACAACGGCGCCGCGGTCACCTCCTCGGTCAACGTCACCGGCCGCACCGGCAACGCGCCCAGCGCCCTGAAGGTCGGCGTCGACATCGTGCACACCTGGCGCGGTGACCTGAAGGTCGACCTGCTCGCCCCCGACGGGACGGTCTACCCCCTGAAGCCCGCCAGCTCCTCGGACTCGGCGGACAACGTCAAGGAGACCTACACGGTCAACGCCTCCTCCGAGGTGGCCAACGGCACCTGGAAGCTGCGCGTCCAGGACGTGGCCCGGCAGGACACCGGCTACATCAACAGCTGGAAGGTCACCTTCCCGTAAGCCGGGCAGTTCCGTAGTCCTACAGCTCCACAGTTCCGCGGTACCGCACAGACACGCCGCCGCTCCGGGTGATCAACTCCCCGGGGCGGCGCGCGCGTTGTGGGCCTCCGCCTTCACCGCCCGTTCGCATTGCGTATGTTGACCATCGCTCAACGGACGAATTCCGGCCAACATCCAGCCGGGGTCCTGACATGTACCTGCTGCCGGTGACACGCTTCCCCACGCGTCCGGGTAGCCCCCCACGCCACCCGGTTCTCTCCCCCCACAGAAGGAGCCTGCGTGACCCCCCACATATCCCGTAAGCGTTCGACGCTCGCCATCGCCACCGCCGTCGCCGCCGGGGCGCTGCTCACCGCCGGGCTGACCACCGGCGCCTCCGCCGAGCCGGCCAAGGACGCCACGTCGTCCGGCTCCCCCGTCAGCCTGTCGGCCACGGCCCGCGCGGGCCTCCTCCAGGACGCGAACGCCGACAAGGCCGCCACCGCCGACAAGATCGGCCTGGGCGCCAAGGAGAAGCTGGTCGTCCGCGACGTCGTCAAGGACGCCGACGGCACCACCCACACCCGCTACGAGCGCACCTACGACGGCCTGCCCGTCCTCGGCGGCGACCTCGTCGTGCACACCGCCAAGAGCGGCAAGGTGGAGGGTGTCACGAAGGCCACGAAGGCCACCGTGAAGGTCGCCTCCACCGACGCGAAGCTCCCCAAGTCCTCGGTCGCCGAGTCCGCCGAGTCGACCGCCGCCAAGGCGAAGACCGCCAAGGCCGACGCACAGGCGCCGCGCAAGGTCATCTGGGCCGCCTCCGGCAAGCCCGTCCTCGCGTACGAGACCGTCGTCACCGGCGTGCAGAAGGACGGCACCCCCAGCAGACTGCACGTCATCACGGACGCCGCGACCGGCAAGAAGCTGTACCAGCACCAGGCCATCGAGAACGGCACCGGCAACAGCCAGTACAGCGGCAAGGTCGAGCTCGGCACGAAGAAGGGCGGCAGCGGGTTCGAGCTGACCGACGACTCGCGCGGCGGCCACGGCACGTACGACCTGAACCACGCCCAGGGCGGCAACGGCAAGCTCGTCACGGACGACGACGACACATGGGGCACGGGCAAGCCGGACGACGTCCAGACCGCCGCCGTCGACGCCGCCTACGGCGCCCAGCTCACCTGGGACTACTACAAGTCCGTGCACGGCCGCAGCGGCATCAACGGCGACGGCAAGGGCGCGACCTCGCGGGTCCACTACGGCAACAACTACGTCAACGCCTTCTGGGACGACAGCTGCTTCTGCATGACCTACGGCGACGGCGAGGGCAACAAGAAGCCCCTCACCTCGATCGACGTCGCGGCCCACGAGATGACCCACGGCGTCACCTCGGCGACCGGCAACATGGAGTACAGCGGCGAGTCCGGCGGCCTCAACGAAGCCACCTCCGACATCTTCGCCACCGCCGTCGAGTTCAACGCCAAGAACCCCGAGGACGTCGGCGACTACCTCATCGGCGAGGAGATCGACATCAACGGCGACGGCTCCCCGCTGCGCCACATGGACAAGCCCAGCAAGGACGGCTCGTCCCTGGACAGCTGGAGCGCGGACGCGGGCAACGCCGACGTCCACCACTCCTCGGGCATCGCCAACCACTTCTTCTACCTGCTGTCCGAGGGCAGCGGCGCGAAGGAGATCAACGGCGTCAAGTACGACTCGCCGACCGCCGACGGCTCCAAGGTCGAGGGCATCGGACGCGACAAGGCCGAGAAGATCTGGTTCAAGGCCCTGACGGCGTACTTCACCTCGACGACCGACTACAAGGCGGCCCGCGAGGGCACGCTGAAGGCGGCCACGGATCTTTACGGGGCGGACTCGGCGGAGGTCAAGGCAGTGGGCGCTGCCTGGACGGGCGTCGCGGTCAAGTAGGCCCTCACAACCGGCTCGACGGGCGGCACCCGGAGGGGAATTCCTTTCTCCCTCCGGGTGCCGCCTTTTGCCTACTCCGTTCTCAGCTCGCGGCTTCCGGCCCGGTTCTTCGCGATGTTCCGCGTCTTCTTCGTACGGGCCGACTCGGCGACCACGGCGAGTACGTCCGGCGATTTCGAGAACTCGGCGAGGTGGCGCTGCATCCAGTCCGTGACCTCCGCCAGCTCGTCGGCTGTCGGCACGTGACCGTCCTTGACGGACAGGTGGAACAGCCAGTCGTGGACGCGGCGGCGGACGAACTCGCGGTGCCCCTCGGCCTCGAACCGGTCGATCTCCGGCAGCAGTCCGTCCGACCACTCCCGGAACTCGGCAGGACCGGACGCCCGCATCGCGATCTCGTCCACGAGGGCGACCACCGCCGTCTTGGCCGCCATCTCGTCGGGGTCGCGCAGGATCGTGGCCACGATCGCGCGGTCCCGGTCGCGGCCGGGCGAGTCAGCGATCACCGAGACGACGCGTTGGTACGCGGACGAGCGCAGGTGATCGTCCGTGACGGCCTCGTCCACGTCCACGTCCTCGATGCCGGCCTCCGCCAGCAACGCGGCCACATCGGAATGCAATGTCATCGTTTCTTCCCTACTTGCAGGGTTTCTTGGCGGCCTCGGCGGCCTCGCGCTGCTCCTTCGCAGCCCGCTCCTCCGCCTGACTCCGCCTGCCGAGCTTCCTGACGGCGGTCCTGATCTGCGGCTTGAAGTGCTCCACCGCCTGTCGCTGCTTGCTCGAAAGCTCCGGCTGGTTGTGGAGGGGTTTGCCGTTCGCCCCGATTCTGACCTCGCGGCCCCCGCCACCGGTGACATGAGCGTGCGCCGGCTTGTCCACGTCGTACTCGTGCACGACGATCTTCACCCCGTTCTTGCTGACGTCGAGGAGGGAAAGGCCGAGGGGGTCGATCCACATGAACGGGTTGGGGACGTAACTGTGCGGACCGAAGCCACCGGCGAGACCGATCGGGTCCGGCGTGAGGTAGCGGGCGGTCTCGGGGTCGTAGTGCCGGAAGTAGTTGTAGTGCAGCCCCGTCTCGGGGTCGTAGTACTGGCCGGGGAAACGCAGGGGTGTATAGGCGGTGGCGCTTCGGTTCCAGGCGGTGGTGCCCCAGAGGGTGGTCCTGGTGCGCCAGGCGATGTCGCCCTGCTCGTCGAGGAGTTCGGTCGGGGTGCCGACGAGGTCCGTGACGATGGCGTAGAAGTGGGCGTCCACTTCTTCGTCGGTGAGGTGTTTGCGCTCTGTCTGCGCCAGGGGGCACAGGCCGTCGTGGTCCCAGGTGAGGGTCACCGACTCCGGTGCGCCCGGGGTGTGGCTCGTCTGTTCGCAGAGGGTCATGTCGTCCCAGGTGAAGTCGGTCTGTTCCGCCACCCCCTCTTCCGTCATGCGCTGTTTGGATATCCGGCGGCCCAGGGGGTCGTAGAGGTAGCGCCACCTTGTGCCGTCGGGGGTCACCACGGACGTGAGGCGGTCTTCCGCGTCCCATTCGTAGTGCCAGGTGTCGGGTTTGCGGGACAGGCGGGTCTTCTGGCGCAGGGTGGTGCGTCCTGCCGCGTCGTATTCGTAGCGGACGCCGCCTGCCGCGGTGATACGGGTGCCGGTGTAGGCGCGGGGGCCTGTCGCCTCCTGGCCCGGCATGGGGGCGGGCCACGAGGCGTCGGTCTGGTTGCCCGCCTTGTCGTAGGCGTAGGTCTCCGTCCAGCCCGCCGCGCGGACCGCTGTCACGCGGCCTGCCGCGTCCAGGTCGAAGTGGCGCGTGCCGTTGAGCCGGTCCTCCACGCCGGTCAGATGGTCGTCCGCACGGTACGTGTACTCCCGGTGCTGGACGGGCTTGCTGCCCGGGCCCATCAGTTCCTGCTTCGTCAGACGGCCCACCACGTCGTACACGTTCGTCAGCGTCAGGGCCTCGCCGACCGTGCGGGTGAGTTCCCGGCCCGCCCCGTCGTGCGTGAACGCCAGCCTCCGCCCGGACGCGGTCAGCTCGGTGACCCTGCCTGCCGCGTCGTACGTCCAGGTGCTCGTCGCGCCGGACGGCGTGGTGCGGGCGGTGCGGCGGCCCAGTGCGTCGTAGGTGTGGGTCAGGGTGCGGCCGTTGACCGTCTCCGAGATCAGACGGCTCGCCCTGTCCCGCTCCAGGGTCAGCGTCACGTCCGGGCTCACCGCCGCGGTGAGGTCGCCTGCCGCGTCATAGGTGAAGCGCGTGATCGAGGCGCCCGCCACGTCCTGCGTGACCGTCCGGCCCAGCGCGTCCCGCTCGAAGGTGATCTCGTCGCCCGTGGCCGTCGTACGGCTCAGCAACTGGCCGGCCGCGTCGTGGGTGTACGTCAGCGTGCGGCCGTCGAAGTCCGTCTCCGCCACCAGGCGGCCCGCCGGGTCGTACTCGTAACTCCAAGTCAGGCCTTGCGGGTTGGTGACCTTGCGGAGCTGGAGCTGGGTGTCGTGGTCGAATTCGTAGCGGACGCCGTCGGGGTCCGTGCGGGCCGCGATCAGGTCGAAGTGCGTGTAGGCGTGTGTCGTGGTCGCGCCCATCGCGTCCGTGTGCGAGACGCAGTTGCCCTCGCCGTCGTACGTCCACGACTCCGACGAGCCGTCCGCCTCCGTGCGCCGCGCCAGCTTGCCCTCGACCGTCCACTCGAGGCGCGTGGCCGCGCCCGTCGGGTCCGTGATCGTGATGACGCGGCCGAAGGCGTCGAGGTCGTAGCGGGTCACCGCGCCCAGCGGGTCCGTGACCTCCAGCGGCAGGCCCGCCGCGTTGCAGCGCAGCTCGGTGGTGTGGCCGAGGGGGTCCGTGATGGTGGACACGGCTCCGGTGGCGTCGTGGGTGAAGTGGTGGGTCATGCCGTCGCGGGTGGTCACGCTGGTGCGGTTGCCGCGCTCGTCCCATGTCTGGCGCTCGACGGCGTCGTCCGGGCCGACGATCTCGACCGGCAGGTTGAGTTCGTTGTAGACGGCGGTGACGCACGTGCCGTCCGGAGCGCGTGTCGCGATCAGATTGCCGTGCTCGTCCCAGGTGTTCTCGGTGCGGTGCCCCAGCGCGTCGGTGCGGGCGAGCAGGTTGTTCCAGCTGTCCCACTCGGTGTGGACGGTGCCGCCCAGCGGGTCCGTCTCGGAGAGGAGCTGGCTGAGGTCGTTGTAGCGGTAGACGGTCGTGTGGCCGAGGGCGTCGGTGTAGCGGGTCTCCCGCTCGTCGGGGCGGTACTCGACGGTGCACGCCAGGTGGCCGGCGGTGCTCTCGCCGCGGACGCAGCGGTCTTCGGCGTCGTAGGTGAAGCGGTACCAGGTGTGGTTGCTGTCGGTCCAGGACGTGATGCGGGCGTCGTCGTCGTAGTCCAGCCGCAGCCGCACTCCGACCGAGTTGTGGACCTCGGCCAGATTGCCGACCTCGTCGTAGCCGTACGCGGTCACCAGCGTGTCGCCGGGGGCGCCCTCGGTTCCGGTATCGGTGCCGGTGTCGGGGGCGAGCAGACGCAGTGCCGTGATGCGGTCGTCGTCGGTGTCCACCTTCAGGTGGTAGCCGCCGGTGTGGCGTATCGCCGTGGGTGCGCCGGTGGCGGGGTCGTGGTCGATGTCGATGCGGTTGCCGTTGCGGTCGGTGACGGCTCGCAGCGGCAGGATCTCGTGCCGTTCGCCGGTGGAGGGCTTCTCGCCGGTGGAGGGCTTCGTCGTGTCGGGTGCGGCCGGGGGGAAGTGGCGTACGTGGCCGGTGTGCGGGTCGGCGACCGTCACCGTGCCCGCGTCGTCCATGCTCAGCGGCCAGCGGGGGCCGTGGGCGGGCAGCACCGGTTCACCGCCGGGCTCGGGGTGGGGGTAGGACAGCAGCTGGCCGTCCTCGGTGACGTAGACCAGGCCCTTGTCGTCGGTCTCGACCCGCTCGTCCAGCGTCGAGGCCCACGAGTGGCCGTACCAGTGGCCCCAGCGGTACGTGGACAGGTGGGTGCGCCGGAGGACCAGCGGGAGCAGGCCCGGCAGGGCGATGTCGGTCTGCTCCATGAGCATCTCGCCGGAGATCATGTCGATCGGGTCGCCGTTCTTGCAGCGGCCCTTGGCCGGCTTGCCCTTGCCCGCCACCTTCTTCATGCCGCCCGCGAGGGCCTTGCGGAGTCCCCCGGAACGCAGTCCACGGGCGGCAGCCTTGAGGCCCTTGGCCGCTTTGACCGCGGTGGTGAGTCCCTTGGCGCCCGGGATGCAGTCCAGGGCGGCGAAGGCGACGTCCATCAGGCCTGCTTGGCCTTTTCGATATTTGTTGAGGGTGTCGGCGAGGACGATGGCGCCGGCGACGATGACGATGGCGGCGAGGATCGGCCCGCCGATGATGATCGCGATGACGCCGACCACGGCGACGACGACCTTGCAGACGGCGACGATGGCGTCCCAGTTGTCGGTGACCCAGTCACCGATCTCCTCCCACCACTTGCGGTTCCGGATCCCCGCGTCGGACGCCTCGTCGATCTTCCGCTTCGCGGTCCCGGCCGCCTCCTCCCGCATCTTGCGGGCGTCCTCGGCCATCTTCTTCGCCGCATCCAGCGCGCTCTTGGCCGAGTCGACATCACCCTGCGCGGACTTCTGCGCCTTCTCCGCGGAGGCGGCGTTGCGGGTGGCGGCGCGGACCTTGTCCTCGTCGGGCTTGGGCACGTCCTTGCCCTTGGAGCCGCCGTCCTTGTACTTGTCGGCCTCCTTGCCCGCCTTCTCCACCCAGGAATCGGCGGAGGAGAGCCGGGACTTGGCGCTGCTGAGGTCGGCCTGCGCCTCGCGGCCCTTGACCAGCGCCTTGTCGGCCAGGCTCTGGGCGCGCTCCAGTTCCGGCCAATACGCCGACAGCGCGTCGCCCGCCATCTCGTAGCTCTTCTTGAGCTTCTTCAGCTTGTCCGGGGCGTCCTCGAACTTCTCCGTGAACGCGTCCGCGGTCTTGCCCGCCCACTGCAGGATCGCGTCCTCGCCCGCCATCCCCTTGATGTCCCGCAGGACCCGGCCCACGTCCTCGGCGAAGTCATGCAGGTTCTTCGCCAGCGACCGCACCCGGTGCGGATCACCCGGCGTCGGATCCTTGTCCAGGTCGAGCACATGCCAATCGGCCGGACGGTACGACATTGCCTATTTCCCCCGTGCAGGTAAAAATCGCGCACCCAGCGCACGCTCGCGTTCAGTGGCCGTTGCACCGGCCCGGTTGAACGTTGTCTGGGGGTCTGACGATACCTACGCGCCCCGTGGTTTCACGATGGCGGATTCTGCTCTTGCACTCGTGGTCCTTCTCACCGCATCAGCACCCCCGCCTCCTCCCCCGTCGCCTCCGACGGGACGGCGACGAGCCCCAACTCTGCGCCGCTCGCCAGCAGCCGGTGCGAGGGCAGAATCCGCACCGTGTATCCGAAGGGCCCCGTGCGGTCCAGCGCGAGGGGGCCCTCGTACACCCGGCGTCCCTGCGCGTCGGGCCCGCTCGTCGGCTTCAGCGGCACCGCGGACGCGTCGGCGATGTGGTCCTCCGGGTCGACGCGCCCCGCGAGGACCTGCACCTCCACGTCGTCCGGCGTCAGCTCCCCCAGATGCACGCGCACCCGCAGGGCGAACGTGGCGCCGAGCTCCGCGGTGGAACCGGTCGCCGACGCCTCCACGTGGTCGACGGCGACCCGGGGCCAGGCCGCCCTGACCCGGGTCTTCCAGGCGGCCAGTTCACCGGCGGCCGGCGCGTCGAGGGCGCGCTGGGCGCGCGCGGCGGGTGCGTACAGCTTCTCGACGTACTCCCGGACCATGCGGCCCGCGAGGACCTTCGGGCCGAGCCGGGTCAGCGTCCTGCGGACCATCTCGATCCAGCGGTCGGGCAGGCCGCCGGGGCCCTGTTCGTAGAAGCGGGGCGCGATGCGGTGCTCCAGGAGGTCGTAGAGGGCGGCGGCCTCCAGGTCGTCACGGCGGTCGTCGTCACCCGCCGTGCCGTCCGCGGTGGGGATGGCCCAGCCGAAGTCGGGCTCGAACCACTCGTCCCACCAGCCGTCGAGGACGGAGAGGTTGAGGCAGCCGTTCAGCGCCGCCTTCATGCCGGAGGTGCCGCACGCCTCCAGGGGCCTGAGCGGATTGTTCAGCCACACGTCGCAGCCCGGGTAGAGCTTCTGCGCCATCGCCATGCCGTAGTCCGGCAGGAACACGATGTGCCGGCGCACCCGCGGGTCGTCGGTGAACCTGACCAGCTCCTGGATGAGGCGCTTCCCGCCGTCGTCCGCCGGGTGCGCCTTGCCCGCGACGACGATCTGCACGGGCCGCTCGGGGTGGCGGAGCAGCTCCATCAGCCGGTCGCGGTCGCGCAGCATCAGCGTGAGCCGCTTGTACGAGGGGACGCGGCGCGCGAAGCCGATGGTGAGGACGTCCGGGTCGAGCACCCCGTCGATCCAGCCCAGCTCGGCGGTGGCGGCGCCGCGCTGCCGCCACGAGTCGTGCAGCCGCCGCCTGACCTCGTGGACCAGCTGTTCGCGCAGGGTGCGGCGGAGCTCCCAGATGTCGGCGTCCTGGATGTCGGCCACCGCGTCCCACCGGTCGGAGCCGCCGACGGACAGCGCGTCCTCGGTGCGGCGCTCGCCGATCTGGCGGGCGCCGAGCCGGAAGACCTCGGGGGCCACCCAGGTCGGGGCGTGCACGCCGTTGGTGACGGACACGATCGGCACCTCCTCGGCGTCGAAGCCCGGCCACAGGCCCGCGAACATCTCCCGGCTCACCGAGCCGTGCAGGGTGCTCACGCCGTTGGCGCGGCTGCCGAGCCGCAGGCCCATCACCGCCATGTTGAAGAGGTTGGGCTCGCCGCCCAGGTAGGTCTCCATGCCGAGCCGCAGGACGTCCCCCGCGTCGATGCGGGGCAGCTCGGCGCCGGGGCCGAAGTGGCGGGCGACCAGCTCGCGGTCGAAGCGGTCGATGCCGGCGGGGACGGGCGTGTGGGTGGTGAAGACCGTGCCGGCCCGGACGGATTCGAGCGCCGCGTCGAACTCGACGTCGCGCAGGGCGAGTTCATGGATGCGTTCGAGGCCGAGGAAGCCCGCGTGGCCCTCGTTCGTGTGGAAGACCTCGGGTTCGGGGTGACCGGTCAGGCGGCAGTACGCACGGACGGCACGCACGCCGCCGATGCCGAGGAGCATCTCCTGGAGCAGCCGGTGCTCGCTGCCGCCGCCGTAGAGCCGGTCGGTGACGTCGCGCTCGCCGGGGTCGTTCTCCTCGACGTCGGAGTCGAGCAGGAGCAGCGGCACGCGTCCGACCTGCGCCTGCCAGACGTGGGCGCGCAGCGACCGCCCGCCGGGCAGGGCGAGCGCCACCATCGCGGGGGTCCCGTCGTCCTCGCGCAGCAGGGCGAGGGGGAGCTCGTTCGGGTCGAGGACGGGGTAGTGCTCCTGCTGCCAGGCGTCGCGGGACAGCGACTGGCGGAAGTAGCCGTGGCGGTAGAGCAGCCCGACGCCGATGAGGGGGACGCCGAGGTCGCTGGCGGCCTTCAGGTGGTCCCCGGCGAGGATGCCGAGGCCGCCGGAGTACTGCGGCAGGGCGGCGGTGATGCCGAACTCGGGCGAGAAGTAGGCGACGGCACGCGGCAGGTGCCCGTCGTTCCTGGCCTGCTCCTGGTACCAGCGGTCCCCTGCGACGTAGTCCCGCAGGTCGTCGGCGGCCTCGTCGAGCCGCCGCAGGAAGTCCGCGTCACCGGCGAGCTCGACGAGCCGCTCGGGCGGCACCTCGCCGAGGAGCCGCACGGGGTCGCAGCCGGAGGCCTGCCACAGCCGGGGGTCGACGGACGCGAAGAGGTCACGGGTGCGCGGGTGCCAGGACCAGCGCAGGTTGCGGGCCAGCTCGGCCAGCCGGCCGAGGGGCTCGGGAAGGACGGGGCGTACGGTGAACCGACGGATGGCCTTCACTGCGACTCCACCTCTGCGGGGAATGCCCTACGTATCGACACGTATCGACCTACGTCTCGACGGTAGCGGTGATCGGGTCCCGGCAACTACGGCGCGCGGACGGGCGCAGTCGGGGTGCGGGGTGTGGCGCGCGGGGCGCGGAGTGGCCGGTTCCGGCCGTGATCACCGGTGTGCCGGGCCGGTTCGTCGTCCCAGATCCGGGTCGTGTGCCGTCCGGCCGTGTGACGCGGCCATCCGCCGCCCGGGTCGAGATCGCGGACGAAACTCACCCAGGCGGCGTGCATCGCGTCGGCCAGGGGCTGCGGCGGGGAGTCGCCCGCGGCGGCGGCGACGCCCTCCGCGCCGAGCAGGTCGAAGGCGAAGGGCAGGTCGAGGCAGTGGAAGGCGAGGCCCTGCGTGGCGCCGGGCACCGGCGTGGGCCAGGCGAACTCGTACAGCCAGGTGGGGTGCGCGCGCCGGGCGCGCGCCCGCGCGAGCGCGAGGGCCGGGCCCCGGAAGACGAGATCGGTCAGCTCCTGACCGCCGAACGCGTGGAACTCGTGCCGCGTATGGCCGAGGAGCAGCGGTATGTCCGCGGCCAGGGTGCCCTCGGTGAGCTCGGTGAGCGTCGGCCTCGGGATCAGCTCGCCGTCCGCGACCGGCCCGAGCAGCGGGCCGGGCAGCCGCTCGCGGCCGGGGCCCGGCGCGGTCAGCTCGTCCTGGAGGGCGAGCAGCCGGTCGTCGGAGAGGGGGCACAGGGCCGCCGCGGTGGCGGGCACGCCGGTGCGCCGGGTGAACAGTTCGGCCACGGCGGGGCCGACCCAGCGCTCCTGGGGGTCGATCAGCGAGCCGGACATGGATATCGCCGCGCGGAACAGGCCGCGGGCGGCCGGCATGGCGAGCAGCGTCTGGACGGCGCCGCCGCCCGCCGACTGTCCGGCGACCGTGACCCGGGCGGGGTCGCCGCCGAACGCCGCGATGTTGTCGCGCACCCACTCCAGGGCGGCGAGCCAGTCGCGCACGCCGCGGTTGTCCGGGGCGTCGGCCAGGTGCAGGAAGCCCTCGATGCCGAGCCGGTAGCCGAGCGAGACGAGGACGACGCCGTCGCGGTTGAACGCGGCCCCGTCGTACCAGGGGCTCGCCGCGGACCCGGCGACGTAGCCGCCGCCGTGGATCCAGACCAGGACGGGCAGCGCGGCTCCCGCGTCGGCGGCGGGCGTGAAGACGTTCAGGTTGAGGATGCCCGGGCCGGGGATCGTCGGCTCGGGAATGGTGGCTCCCTCGCCGAAGCCGCGGCGCTGCGCGGTCGGCCCGTACGCGGTGGCGTCCAGCGGCTCGGTCCAGGGGGCGGGCGGTGCGGGCGGCGCGAAGCGGAGGGCGCCGACGGGCGGCGCGGCATACGGGACGCCGAGGAACCGGTCCCCGCTCGCTCGCCGCTCGCCGCGGACGGGGCCGTGGGTGGTGACGACGACCGGGGCCGGGTCGTGACCGGCGCCGGTGGACGGTGCGGTGTCGTGCGTCCCGTCTCGCCGGGCATCTCGTGCGCTCATCGATGAGCCCTCCGCGTGCATCCGTCTCCTGGGTCCGGGGGGATCGTGCCAGGTTTACGCGGCATGGGCACAGACCAACAAACCTGGGGCATATGCGAATTGGGACCGGTCCGGCCATTCATGGCGGGACCGGTCTTGCATGCGCCCTTACGCACTAGTAGTTAACAAAGCGCCGGATTGCGCACCCGAAGGCTGTGGGAAGGCTCCTCCGGTACGCACTCGGCTCACGGGCCGGCACGCACCGCGGAAGTCTCCACACCCACGTATCCGTGCACGCGGACAGGAGCGGTCAGACATGCCTCTAGGCTCACCCCCGCCAGACACGTCGGCACAGCCCACGATCCCCGTCCAGGACGTACGACCCGCCGTCCACGGCGGGCGAAAACCGGCGAAGGCGGTGCCTGGAGAAACGTTCCAGGTCACCGCCACGGTCTTCCGCGAAGGACACGAGGCGGTCGCCGCCAATGTCGTCCTGCGCGATCCCGAGGGGCGCCCCGGACCCTGGACCCCCATGCGGGAGCTCGCGCCCGGCACCGACCGGTGGGGCGCCGACGTCACACCGGACGCCGAGGGGCGCTGGACGTACGCGGTGGAGGCGTGGGGCGATCCGGTCACGACCTGGCGCCACCACGCGCGGATCAAGATTCCCGCGGGGCAGGACACGGAGCTGGTCCTGGAGGAGGGCGCCCGCCTCCACGAGCGCGCCGCGTCCGGCGTCCCCCGCACCGAACGGGCCGCCGTCCTCGACGCGGCACAGGCACTGCGCGACACGGGCCGCTCACCGGCGGCCCGTCTCGCTGCCGCCCTCACCCCGGAGGTGCGGTCGGCGCTCGCGCGGTACCCGTTGCGCGAATTCGTCACCTCCTCCGAGGAGTTGCCGCTCATTGTGGAGCGGGAGCGGGCTCTCTTCGGGTCCTGGTACGAGTTCTTCCCGCGCTCGGAGGGTGCCGTCGTCGAGGAAGGTGCCCCGCCCGTCTCAGGGACGTTCCGTACCGCGGCCGAACGGCTGCCCGCCATCGCCGAGATGGGCTTCGACGTCGTCTATCTGCCGCCGATCCACCCCATCGGCTCCACCTTCCGCAAGGGGCCCAACAACTCGCTCTCGGTGGGCCGGTACGACGTCGGTGTGCCGTGGGCGATCGGCTCGCCGGAGGGCGGTCACGACGCGGTCCACCCGGACCTCGGCACGCTCGACGACTTCGACGCGTTCGTACGCCGGGCCGGCGAGCTCGGCCTCGAAGTCGCCCTGGACTTCGCGTTGCAGTGCTCGCCGGACCATCCGTGGGTGGAGAAGCACCCCGAGTGGTTCCGTCGGCGGGCGGACGGCTCCATCGCGTACGCCGAGAATCCGCCGAAGAAGTACCAGGACATCTATCCGATCGCCTTCGACAAGGACATGCCGGGGCTCATCGCCGAAACCGTGCGGCTGCTGCGGTTCTGGATGGCCCACGGCGTCCGTGTCTTCCGCGTCGACAACCCGCACACCAAACCGGTCGTGTTCTGGGAGCGGGTGCTCGCCGAGGTCAACGGCACCGACCCGGACGTCATCTTCCTCGCCGAGGCCTTCACGCGGCCCGCGATGATGCGGACGCTGGCGGCCATCGGCTTCCAGCAGTCGTACACCTACTTCACCTGGCGCAACGACAAGGCCGAACTCACCGAGTACCTCACCGAGTTGTCGCGCGAGACGGCGCACTTCCTGCGCCCCAACTTCTTCGTGAACACCCCGGACATCCTGCACGCCTACCTCCAGGAGGGCGGCCGGTCCGCCTTCGAGGTGCGGGCCGTGCTCGCCGCCACGCTGTCGCCGACGTGGGGCGTCTACAGCGGATTCGAGCTGTGCGAGAACACCGCCGTGCGGCGCGGGAGCGAGGAGTATCTGAACTCGGAGAAGTACCAACTCCGGCCCCGCGACTGGGAAGGCGCCGCCCGCCGGGGCGAGACGATCGCCCCGCTGATCACCGCCCTGAACCGGCTCCGGCGGACCAGTCCCGCACTCCGGCAACTGCGCGACCTGCACTTCCACGAAACGGACAAGGAAGCGGTGATCGCGTACTCGAAGGCGGCCGCCGACGAGCACGGATCGAACACGGTTCTGGTGGTCGTGAACCTCGACCCTCACCACACCCAGGAGGCCACGGTCTCGTTGAACATGCCGCAACTCGGCCTGGAATGGCACGAGTCCGTGCCGGTGCGCGACGAGCTCACCGGCGAGACCTACCACTGGGGCAGGGCCAACTACGTGCGCCTCGAACCGGGCCGCGCCCCCGCGCACA
>NZ_JBIRFV010000012.1:0-267004 GCF_044327655.1 Streptomyces sp. NPDC018029
ACGCCGGCGGGAAGACCCTCCAACGTCGCGACAAGCGCGGGTCCGTGCGACTCCCCCGCGGTCAGCCAACGCAACCTGCTCAACGGTGTGCTCCTTTGCCCTGCGTGATTCGGTGCTCTACGAGGTGGCGTCGCCGGTGAACAGGCGTCGCAGCTCGTCGTGAAAGTCCGGAAAGGTCTTCGCCACGCAGGCCGGGTCGTCCAGCGAGATCGTGTCCGGAACCGCGAGCCCGAGGACGGAGAACGACATCGCGATCCGGTGGTCGCGGTGGCACGCGATGCGGGTGGGACGCGGCACTCCGGGCCGGACGGTGATCCAGTCCTTCCCTTCGGAGGTCTCGATGCCGCAGGCCCGCAGGTTCTCCGCCATGGCGGCGACCCGGTCGGACTCCTTCAGCCGCGCGTGCGCGACACCGCGGATCGTGATGGGCGCGTCGGCGAGGGGCGCGATGGCGGCGAGCGTCATGAACGTGTCGGAGATCTCGCCCATGTCCACGGTGAAGCCGCCGCGCAGCGGGCCGGTGCCCGACACGGTGGTGGCCGTCGGCCCCACCTGCACCTCGGCACCCGCCTGTTCGAGGACCTCGACGAAGCGGAGATCGCCCTGCAGACTGTCGGTGCCGAGGCCGGGCACGGTGACGGTACGTCCGGTGACGGCCGCCGCGGCGAAGATGTACGAGGCGGAGGACGCGTCGGGTTCGACCACGACGTCCGTCGCGTCGTACGCGCCCGGCCGGACGCTGAGGGTGCCGTCCGCGCTCTCCTCGACCCGGGCTCCGAAGCGCCGCATCAGGGCCACCGTCATGTCGACGTACGGGCGGCTGACCAGGCTGCTTCCCGTGCGGACCTGGAGGCCGCGGCGCATCAGGGGGGCCGCCATCAGCAGTCCGCTGAGGTACTGGCTGCTCAGGGACGAGTCGACCGAGAGTTCGCCGCCCTCGATGCCGTGCGCGCGGATCAGCAGGGGGAGCCCGTTGCCCGGGCCGGGCTCCAGGTCGGCGCCGAGGGCGCGCAGCGCCTCGATCAGGGGGCGCTGCGGGCGGGCGCGCAGCTGGGACGAGCCGTCGAAGAGGAAGGTGCCGTGGCCGGTGGCGGCGAACGGGGGCAGGAAGCGGGCCGCCGTCCCGGCGTCCGCGCACCACGGCCTGGCGGGGCCCTCAGGTCCGTGTCCCGTGCCCGTCACCTGCCAGAACGCGTCGTCGGGGCCGCTCTTCACCGGGATGCCGGACACGCCGAGCGCCTCGCGGAACGCGACCGTGTCCTCGCTGACCAGCGGGGCGCGGAGGGTGCTCGTGCCTTCGGCGGCGGCGGCCAGCAGAAGCAGTCGGTTGGTCAGACTCTTCGATCCCGGTACGCGGGCGGCCAGGCCGGTGCCCGGCTCCTTCTCCGTGATCACGCGGGTGCCTCCATACGGCGGGGGGTTAGGGCCGGGGAGCGCTCTTGGGGGAAGGAGCTCCCCGGCCCGGTCAGAGGGGGTCACGTCAGGGCCGGGGCGTCAGGCCCGTGGCTCCGGGACCACGGCGTCAGGCCCGTGGTCCCTTCACCATTCGAGCAGGGCGAGGCCCGCGGCCATGCCGCCGCCGAAGCCAGCGAGCAGGATCAGGTCGCCGGGCCGGAAGGCCCCTTCGCGGGCGGCCGCGTCCAGCGTGATGGGGATCGACGCCGCGCCGGTGTTGCCGTACCGCTCCAGGGTCAGGTGCGTGGTGGCCCGGGACAGCGCGAGGTCCTCGATGACCGTGTCCAGCATGACGCCGTTGGCCTGGTGCGGCACGAAGTGCGCGACGTCGTCCGGCACCACGCCGGCCTCGTGCAGGAACTGCTTGGTCAGCTGCGGCAGTTGCTCCACCACGAACCGGCGCACCTCGCGCCCGTCCATCGCGAAGTACTGCAGCCCCGCGTCGAGGACCGCCTGGTCGGCGGGCTGCCGGCTGCCGCCCGCGGGCACCTGGATCAGCCCGGCGAGCTCGCCGACGGTGTGCAGGGTGACGTGCCGCACCCGCGCCCCGGCCGCGCCCCCGCCACCGGCCGGGCCGAGCACCATCGCCCCGGCCCCGTCCCCGAACAGCACCACCGTCTTGCGGTCGGCCGGGTTCAGGATCCGCGAGTAGACGTCCGCGCCGATCACCAGCGCGTGACCGCCCTGGCGGGCCAGCATGCCCTCGACCACCGAAAGCGCGAACACGCTGCCCGAGCAGACCGCGTTCACGTCGAACGCCGCCGCCCCGAGGGCACCGAGCTGCTGCTGCACATAGACCGCGGTCGGCGGCTGCGGCCGGTCCGGCGTGGACGTCGCCACCACGATCAGCGACAGCTGGCCCACGGTGATGCCCGCCGACTCCAGTGCCGCCCGCCCGGCCGCCACCGCGAGGTCGGAGGTGGCCTGGCCGGGCGCGGCCCAACGCCGCTCCCGGATCGCGGTCTTGCGCACGATCCACTCGCCGTCGACGCCGGCCGGCGCGCCGACCTCGTCATTGGAGACGATACGGTCCGGCACATAGGCGCCCGTACCGAGAACTGCGATATCGGCTGCGATACCGGTCATTCGCCTGCCCCACCCTCAACGCGACGTGAATGGATTCTGTGTCTCTCCGGCGCCCGTCCGGCACCTCCGCACTCGCGCGCGGTGTGCGTGGGCGGCACCGACCGGCCGCCCACGCACCTCCGTACTCGCACGATGCCGCTACCGCCGCTCGTAGATCCGCTTGTGGCCGCGCAGGGCGGCCAGCCGGAACGCGCCGCTGGTCTGCACCGGCGTGGGGTGGTCCCCGCCGTCGGTGGGGAAGGACCGCTCGTGCAGCTCGCGGTAACCGGCGTAGTCCAGCGGCTTGCGCTGCTCGATGACCTGCTGGTGCTCGGCGGTGCGCAGCTGCTCGCGGTAGCCGGCCACGACCTCGCCCGCGAAGAACTCCGCGACACTGCCCGAGCCGTAGCTCAGGAAGCCGATCGAGCGTCCTGTCAGGTCGTCGGCCTGGTCCAGGAGCGCGGCCAGGCCCAGGTACACGGAGGCGGTGTAGCTGTTGCCGATGACCCTGTTGTACGCCGTGGTCAGGCCGAGGTGCCCCTCGATGACGTCCTTGTCGGTGTCGAGGCCGCAGTAGTTCAGCAGGTGGCGGTGTGCCTTGTAGGCCATCTTCGTGAACGGCTGGTGGTAGCAGAACGCCGCGAAGTCCTCCAGGGAGCGGCCGCCCTGCTCGCTGTAGTCCTTCCAGCAGCCCTCCACCGCCTGGAGATACGCGTTGATCGACTCCTGGCCGTCCACCAGCGCCGCGTCGCGGTAGTTGGGCCGCCAGAAGTCCATCACGTCCGCGGTGAACAGCCCGGAGGGGCCCTCGATCCGCACCAGCGCCGGGTCCGCGCTCACCAGCATCGCCACCGCCGCGGCGCCCTGGGTGGCCTCGCCGGGGCTGTCCAGCTCGTACTTGGACACATCGCTGGCGATCACGAGGACCTGCTGCGAGGGGTCACGCGCCACCAGGCCCAGCGCGAACTGCAGCCCCGCGGTCGCTCCGTAACAGGCCTGCTTCAGCTCCACCACCCGCGCCGCCGACGGCAGCCCGAGCAGCGAGTGGACGTACACGCCGCCCGACTTGGCCTGGTCGATGGAGGACTCGGTGGCGAAGACCACCGTGCGGATCTTCTCGCTGCCGTGCCGGGCGACGATCGGCGCGGCGGCCGCCGCGCCCAGCGTCACGATGTCCTCGTCGGCGGCCGGGACACTCATCGACTCCTGGCCGATGCCGATGTGGTACTTGCCGATCTCCGTCCCGTTGTACTCGGCGAGCGCCGTATGCGGCAGCACGAACTCCGTCGTCGCGAACGACAGATCGTGAATTCCTATGCCTGAACCACTGGCCATGCCCTACACACCGACCTTTTCCGTCTTGTTGTCGCGCTCCAACTGGACATGTGCACGCATCAGTTCGCCGGGGTTCGTCTGCGCGGCGAGCAGCGAGAGCTCACCGCACAGAACCGTCGCGGCCGCGATCACGGCGAGCCGGCGGGCGTTCTCGCCGGGCTCGCGCTCGACGCGGCAGCCGAGCCGGGCGAGGTTGGTCTCGACGAACTCGATGCCCTTGCCGTTGCCCACCGTGCCCACGATCAGGTTGGGCAGCGTGCAGGCGAAGTAGAGGTCGCCGTCGCGGTCCTCGGCCATGGTGACGCCCTGGGAGCCCTCGACGATGTTGGCCGCGTCCTGGCCGGTGGCGAGGTAGAAGCCGAGCAGCATGTTGGCGTAGTGGGCGTTCGCCGAGCGGATGCCGCCGGCGAGCAGCGTGCCGAGCATGTTCTTGCGGATGTTCAGCTGGACGACCTTGGCGGCCGTCGTGTGCAGGACGTCGGTGACGACGTCGCGCGGGATCAGGAGCTCCGTGACCACGTTCTTGCCGCGGCCGAGGATGCCGTTGATCGCGGTGGCTTTCTTGTCCGTGCAGTAGTTGCCGGAGATCGAGCCGTAGGCGATCCCCGGGATGGTGTCGAGGAGGTGCTTCAGGAGCGCGTCGGACGCGAGGGTCGCCATGTTGTGCCCGGACGCGTCACCGGTGGTGAACTCGAACCGGATGAAGAGCAGGTTGGCGTTGATCTCGTGCCGGATGTTGATGAGCTGGGCGAACCGGCTGCAGCCGCGCACCACTTCGCGCAGTTCGTCGATGCGGGCGTCGATGGCGCGGGCGGCCACGTACGCGGTCTGCGCGTCGGTCGCCTCGACGAGCACGGACCGGGTCATCCGCTCGTCGACGAGGGTGGCGACGATGCCGTTCTCGGCGAGCATGGAGACCTTGGCGCCGCGGCCCACGGAGGGCCACAGCGGCGTCTCGTAGGTGGCGAGGGGGACTTGGGTCTCGGTGGTGGCGACGTTGCCGGAGATGCGCAGGGGGCCCACCCAGCGCATCGGGACGCCGGCGATCGCGTGTGTCTCGGTCATCGGGTGCTTCCCGTCAGTTCGTGGGCGGCCTGTACGGAGCGGGAGCGCTGCGCGAACTGCGCCGTGTCGATGCCCCGGTCGGCGCAGAAGGAGCGGAGTTCGCCGTGGATCAGCAGGTCGCAGCGGGTCAGCTCGGCGGGGGTGCGGGCGCCGAGCATGGTCTGCAGCGCGGCGAGCTGGTCGAGCCAGGTCGAGATCTGCGCGATCAGCGCGGAGACGCCCTCGTCCTTCAGGGTGCGGAGGAATCCGCCGGAGGCGCCGACGCCGGACGCGCCGAGCGCCAGCGCGCGGGCGACGTCGAGGGCGTTGCGTACGCCGCCGGAGGCCAGGACGGGGATGCCGACGTCCTGGTTGTCGAGGAGGCAGGCCGCGGTGGACTGCCCCCAGCCGTGCATGAACGCGTACTCGCCGAGTTCGCGCCGGCCGTTCTCGATGCGGGCGAAGTCGGTGCCGCCGCGGCCGCCGAGGTCCGCGACCTGGACGCCGAGGCTCTCGATGAGCAGGACGGTCTCCCGGCTCAGGCCGTTGCCGACCTCCTTGACGATCACGGGGACCTCGACGGCCGCCGCGATCTTCTCGATCTGCGGGACCCAGGAGGCGAACGACCGGTCGCCCTCCGGCATGGGTGTTTCCTGCGCGGTGTTGATGTGGATCTGCAGGGCGTCGGCCCGCACGAGGTCGATGGCGCGCTGCACCTTGTCGACCGAGGCCGTCGCGTTGACGTTGGCCAGGACGAAGCCGTCGGGGTTCTCCTTGCGCAGCACGCTGAACGTGTCGGCGCAGGACGGGTCCTTGAAGTAGGCGCTCATGGACCCGGAGGCGACGGCCACGCCGGTCTCGCGGGCGGCGATGGCGAGGTCCCGGTTGATGATGCCGGTGCTGACGCTGCCGCCGGTCATCGCGTTGATGTAGAGCGGCACCGGCCAGGAGATGCCGGCGAAGGTCGTGGCCAGGGACACGTCGGGCCGGTCGATGCCGGCCAGGGCGTGGTGGACGAACGACACCTCGTCGAACTGGTTGTGTCCGCTGTGCTGCCGCTGGTGCTCGACAGCGAGGCGGACGTGGTCGTCCTTGCGTTGAGAGATCATGCTTCGTTCCCTTCCATGGCGGGGCGGATCGGCAAGGGCCGCACCCCCGCCGTGGTCCACCGTTTCCGTACGTGGGCGATGTCCGGTGCCGCTTCGGCGTCGAGCAGTGCGATGCCGCAGTCGCCGCCGCCCGCCCCGGAGGGCTTGGCCGCGCCGCCGACCGCTTCGGCGGCGTCGCACAGCGCGGTCAGCCGGGGCGTGAAGATGCCGAGCCCGGCTTCTTCGTCGATGCGCGCCAACTCCTGGCGGGCGCGACGGATCTGGCGCAGCAGCCCGTCGTGGTCGGCGCGGTCCAGTGCGTCGGCCGAGGCGTGCACGAAGTCGTTGCTGGTCTCCACGAACCTCCGGTGGGAGGCGCTGCCTCGCCAGGTCTTCCGGTCCAGGCCGGAGACGAGGGAGGAGGTGGAGGCGGGGGTCCCGGTCCAGCCGACTTCCAGTGAGAGGGCCGCGGGCCGCGGCAGTGGGCGTACGTCGTGGCCGGGCCAGGGCACGCGCAGGGCCTCCTCGAGGCCCGCTCTCGCGGCCAGGTCGAGGACGGCGGCCCGGTCGGGTGCCCGGTAGGCGATCCAGCCGCCCCAGGTGCCTGCGGCGAGGTCACCGCCGGAGGCCCTCGGTTCGAGGGCCGCCGTGGCGAGCATCGCGAGGCGGTAGCGGGCGTCGCGGGTCAGGCGGAGGCCGCAGTGGTCGGCCATGGCGGCGACGGTGGCCACGACGACCGCTCCGCTGGACCCGAAGCCGAACTTGGTGCCGTTGTCGTGCAGTTCGCTGCTGACCGAGAGGTCGAGCGCGGGCTCGGGGAGGCCTCGTTCGGCGAGCAGCCGGCCGACGGTCTCGACGGCCGCCGCCACGTGGGCGAAGCGCTCGCGGAGCAGTTGTTCGTCCGGTGGTTGCGCCCCGCCGAGCCGGCCGTCCCGCCATCGGCAGTGTGCCGTGCGCGGGGCGAGGTCGGAGGAGAGTGCGACGCCGGGCTCGCCGGGGTCGGACACGGTGACGGTGACGTACCGGTCGACGGCGACGAGGATCGCCGGGTTGCCCGGCTCCACGACCGCGTACTCGCCGGCGACGAACAGTTTGCCCGGCGCGCGCCGGACGACCGTCGGCCGAGCGGTCACCGGCCGTCCTCGGTCAGCAGCCGGGCGCCGGGGCCCGGGCGGGCGATGTGGACGGCGCCGCCCTGCGCGGCGGCCCGCACGGTGTCGGCGACCCGGTCCGCGTCGGCGGCGCGGCAGAGCACCTTGACGTTGGGCCCGGCGTCCATGGTGGCGTAGGCGGCCACGCCGTCGCGTCTGAGCTGCAGCACGCTGTCGAGGACGGTGAGCGAGGCCGGTGACATGTAGCGCACGGCGGGGCGGGCCGCCAGCATCGTGGCGTGCATGCCGAGCGCGTTGCGTTCGGCGATCTCCCCGACGGCTTCGAGGTCGCCGCGGCCGAGTGCCCGGCGCATGTCGGCCAGGTCGTCCTTGCTGGAGAGGGCCCACGGCTCGTAGAGCGGCGAGGTGTCGACGGTGCGTCGCATGGCGGCGCGGCTGGACACGTCCTTGGGTCCGGCGTTGACGACGGCGACGACCAGGGCGGGGTCAAGGGGTCCTGTGGGCACCGGCTCGGCGTACGAGCTCAGGTCGGCTTCCTCGTCGGTGCCGGTCTCCCGGCCCGCGTGCCAGACGACGAAGTCCCCGAAGAGGGACCGGGAGGCCGATCCTGAGCCGCGCCGGGCGAGGCGCGACAGCGCGATGGCGTCGAGGTCGAGGCCGTAGGCGGCGGCCGCCGCCACCGCCAGGGCGGCGAAGCCGCTCGCGGAGGACGCGAGGCCCGCCCCGGTGGGCACGGTGTTCTCGGTGTCGACGACGGCCCGGTCGGCGATGCCGGACCGCTCGCGCACCAGGTCGAGGAAGGTGACGATGCGCCGCCGTGCCTCGCCTTCCGCCGGGGTGCCGCCGAGCGTCACCTCGTCGTGGTCGGCCCCGGGGGCCAGGTGGACGCGGGTGGTCGTGGGGAAGATGTCCAGGGTCATGGACAGGCTGTCGGTGCGCGGCAGGATGAGCCGCTCGTCGCGCTTGCCCCAGTACTTGATGAGTGCGATGTTCGGGTGCGCCACGGCGGTCGCGGTGCCCGTCGCGCCCGTCGGCGCCGTGCGCACGGCGGTGGCCTGCTGTTCAGCGCCCATGACCGGCAAACCCCCTCAGCGGTACGACCCATGTCTGTACGGCACCGGCTTCGTGCAGCTGCCGGGTGACCGCGCTCGCCTGCTCCGACTGGGTCAGTGCGAGCACGCAGCCGCCCATGCCACCTCCGGTGATCTTGGCGCCGAGGCTGCCCGCCGAGACCGCTCCGTCGACCAGTGCGTCGATCCGCTCGGTGCTCAACCCGGCGGCGCGCAACAGCTCGTGATACTCCGTCATGCGGGAGCCGAGCTCTTCGGGCTTTCCGTCGGCCAGGGCGTGCCGGGCCTCGTCGGTCAGCTCGGTCGCGCGGCGCACGAACCGCTCCTGTGCCCCTTCGTGGCGCTGGAAGCCCTCGCGCAGCAGGCCGACGGCGTCCTTGGTGCGGCCCACCTCGCCGCTGTCGGCGACGATGAACAACCCCTCGCAGCCGATGGGCAGTTCCTCGGAGCGGCCCTGCTGGAACAGCAGCGGTCCGGGGGCGCCGACGGCGGTGGCGTCGACGCCGCTGGCGCGGCCGTGCGCCACGTTCTCGGCGGTCTGCACCAGGTCGAAGGCGGTCTGCGGGGTGACCTCGCGGTCGAAGAGGTCGGCCAGCGCGAAGACGACGGCCCGCGCGCATGCCGCGCTGGAGCCGAGCCCGCGGCCCGGCGGGATGGCGCAGTCGAGGATCACGTCGAGGTGCACGTCCTCGGCGACGTTCATGGTTGTCCGGAATTCGGCGGTCAGTCGGCGCAGCCAGTCGGAGGCCTGGGTGGCGACGGGGCGCGAGGCGGAGCCGGTCATCGTCAGCGACACGTCGCCGGTGTCGCCCGGGGCCTTGGCCGACCATCCGGCGCTCGCCGTGACCGTCAGCTGGGGCACCGGGAGCGCGAGTGCGGGAGCGCCGTAGACCACCGCGTGCTCCCCCAGCAGAATGGTCTTCGCATGGGCGCGGCCGATTCCGACCGAGCGGGCCCGACGGATTTCTGACACCCCCTCCGCCGAGGTCGGTGGCGTCAACGCACTCAGCTCCCTTTGTCTTTTCTGCATGGAGATCGCATCATCCAGATTTCTAGGAAGGAATGAAGCTGGCCGGGTGCCGTCTGAACCCCAACCGTTCCAGAAAAAGGGCTTGCGGAGCGGCATGGAAACGCCGCTGCGCAAGCCCTTTTGAATGCCCGCCCCGGCGGGCGGGAGCGTGGTCAGCCGTCGGAACGCAGCAGCTTCTCCACGCGCTTCTGCCACTGGTAGTACGACGCGATCTTGTGGTATTCGCCCTTCGGCGTCGACGCGATGCCGTAGACGTAGTTGCGGCCCTCGGTGTCGTACGGCGCGCTCTTGATGAGCCGCTCGAACGTCGGGGCGAGGTCCACCGGGAGGCCCAGCGGCTCCGGCGTCATGACGGAGTACGTGAACCGGTTGATCTTCGGCGAGTCCCAGCTCAGGGTGACGTAGATGACGAACGAGCGCTCGCAGAACTTGAGCAGCTCCTCGCTCGGCGCCGCGAGGCCGAGCTCGCCGAGGATCGCCCGGACGCCCTTCTCCTCGAAGACCCCGGCCGGCACGCGGTCGCCCACGCCACCGCCGAAGTAGAGGTTCATCGTGCGCTTCGAGTAGTCGATCCCGACCGTGCTCACCATGTCGGCGATGCCCCACTTCTCGAAGAAGTCGCGGTTCGCGGCCACGGCGTCCGGTATGGACGGCAGCTTCACCAGCTCGGAGATCTTGCCGAGCTTCTCGGCGCTGGGGAAGGACCAGGTCTTCGTGAAGCCGCCGGCGACGCCGAAGTCGACACCGCAACTGGTGATGGGGAGGTTCTCGTGGACCTCCTTCAGCAGGCTGCCGACGGGGTGGTCCGTCTTCGGGGTGAGACCGTGCTCCAGGGCGCGGGCGTATGGGTCGAGGCCCTTCGGGAGCATCGTGAAGCGGCAGTCGAGGTCGTCCGCGCTGCTGCCGGTGGAAGCCCGGAAGGAAATCACGGAATCCGCGATCACGTCCTGGAAGGCATTCAGGATGGGCCACACCTTGTCGTGCGAAGCGGCGACGTCCACCACCTGGGCCGTCTTCTCGATGATCGAGTAAAGCTCGGTCAGGTCGGCGCTTTCCGACATGGTTCCTCCACTGATCGAATGATCGAATTTGGCGAATTCGCCGGGTTACATCACAACTTAAGGTCGTCAATCCCCCCACCGCCCGCGAAAATCGCAGCAAAAAGGAGGGGGCACCATCACGCGATGGAATGCGAAGGGGAATCGGTACTGCGTCGAGCGCGGACTCGGCCTCGCCGGTACGAACCGGCGGCTACGGCACTCGACCCACGGCCTCGCGGCGGGTTTTGGGCAGAGTCGGCGTGCAGAAATAGTGACACGGGCGGCGCCTTCGAGCCAAGGCCCCTCTGAAGTGACCCGGGTCACATCGGGTGAAGTCGCGCCGGGGCCCCGCCAGTTGGGCGGGGCCCCGGTCGGCGCAGCTCAGACGTACTGTCAGCACTGCCCGGATGTACGGCCGGTACGCCTCACACGTACTGGCAGATGTCCCTCCGCAGGAACGACCCGTGCCCCGCGCGGCCCGTGTACACGCGGTCGTCGATCACCGGTACGCCCCGGGACAGCACCGTCTCCACGCGCCCCGTCACCCTCTTGCCCTCGTAGGCCGAGTAGTCGACGTTCATGTGGTGCGTCTGCGCGGAGATGGTCTGTTCGGCGTGCGGGTCGTAGATGACGATGTCGGCGTCGGCGCCCGGTGCGATCGTGCCCTTCTTCGGGTAGAGGCCGAACATCCTGGCCGGTGTCGCGCAGGCGACCTCGATCCAGCGGCGCCTGCTGATGTGCCCCTCGACGACCGCTTGGTGCAGCAGGTCCATGCGGTTCTCCACGCCCGGCAGGCCGTTCGGGATCTTCGAGAAGTCCTCCCGGCCCAGCTCCTTCTGCCCCTTGAAGCAGAACGGGCAGTGGTCCGTGGAGACCACCTGGAGGTCGTTCGTCCGGAGCCCGCGCCACAGCACCTCCTGGTGCTCGCGCGGGCGCAGCGGGGTCGAGCAGACGTACTTCGCGCCTTCGAAGTCGGGCTCCGCGAGGTTGTCGGTCGACAGGAAGAGGTACTGGGGACAGGTCTCGCCGAAGACCGGGAGTCCGTCGTCCCTGGCCCTGGTCAGTTCGGCGACGGCCTCCCGCGCCGACACGTGCACCACGTACAGCGGCGCGCCCGCCACCTGGCTCAGCTTGATGACCCGGTGCGTCGCCTCCGCCTCGAGCAGTGCCTTCCTGACCTCGCCGTGGTGGCGGGGGTCCCGTTCGCCGCGCGCCAGCGCCTGTTCCACGAGGACATCGATGGCGAGTCCGTTCTCCGCGTGCGCCATCACGAGACCGCCGTTCGCACCGGCGCGCTGCATGGCCCGGAGGATCTGCCCGTCGTCGGAGAAGAAGACGCCCGGGTAGGCGGTGAACAGCTTGAACGAGGTGACACCGGAGGAGGAGACGAGGGTGTCCATCTCCTTGAGCGAGGACTCGTTCACATCCGACATGATCATGTGGAAGCCGTAGTCGACGGCGCACCGCCCGGCCGCCTTCTCGTGCCATGCGTCGAGCCCCTCCGCGAGCGTGCCGCCCTTGGGCTGGATCGCGAAGTCGACGATGGTGGTGGTGCCGCCCCAGGCCGCGGCGCGGGTGCCGGTCTCGAAGGTGTCCGCGGCGAGGGTGCCGCCGAACGGCATCTCCATGTGCGTGTGGGCGTCGACGCCGCCCGGGATCACGTACTTCCCGGTGGCGTCGAGCACGCGGTCGGCGGTCCACCCGTGGCTGCCCGGGGTGGCCAGCGCCGCGACCCGGCCGTCCGCGATCAGGACGTCGACGGGCAGTTCGTCGGAGGCCGTGATGACCAGGCCGCCGGTGATCAGAGTGCGGGTACTCATGTGGTGCGCTCCCTTTCCTGCGGGCCTGCGGGGTCCTTGCACGCATGCACCGGGGCGGTCCCCGACTAGGCGCTGTGCAGCGCCCGTTCGAGGATCGCGGCGCCCTCCTCCGCCTCGGCGACGGTCAGCGAGAGCGGCGGGGCGACGCGCAGCACGCTGGTGTCGTGCCCGCCGCCCTTGCCGATGAGCAGGCCGCCCTCGCGGGCCGCTTCGAGCACGGCGGCGGCCGCCTGCGGGTTCGGCCGGTCCGTGCCCGGTTCGACCAGTTCGACGCCGATCATCAGGCCGCGTCCGCGCACCTCGCGTACGACGGGCAGCTGGGCGCAGATGGCCCGCAGCCGCTCGATGAGGAGCCCGCCGACGCGCCGCGCGTTGCCCTGGAGGTCGTGCTCCAGGAGATACGTGAGGTTGGCGAGGCCGGCCGCCATGGTGACAGGGGAGCCGCCGAACGTCGAGATGGAGTTGGCGTCGAGGCAGTTCATGACCTCGGCGCGGGCCACGACGCCGCCGACCGACATGCCGTTGCCGATGCCCTTGGCGAAGGTGAGGATGTCCGGCGGGCCGTGCTGCGCGTGCGCCTGCCAGCCCCAGAAGTGGTCGCCGGTGCGGCCCCAGCCGGTCTGCACCTCGTCGGCGATCCACAGGATGCCGTGCTCGGCCAGGACTTCGCGGAACGCGGCGTACAGGCCGTCGGGCGGCGAGGTGAAGCCGCCGACGCCCTGCACCGGCTCGGCGATCAGCGCCGCCACTCCCCCGCGGGTCTGCCCGAGCATGTCCCGCAGGTCGGCGACGCAGGCCGCGGTGAACTCGGCGTCGCTCAGTGCGGCGTACGGGCCGCGGCTGCGGACGCCTCCGTGGACGTACAGCGTCTGGAGGGGCGAGAGGCTGGTCGGCGACCACGACTGGTTGCCGGTGATGCCGACGGTGGTGAAGGACCGGCCGTGGTAGCTGTTGCGCATCGCCAGGATCTGGTTGGAGCGGCGGTGGGCGGTGGCGAGGAGCAGCGCCGCGTCGTTGGCCTCGGTGCCCGATGTGGTGAAGAAGACGCGCGCGTCGGGGATGCCGGACAACGCCGCGATGCGCTCGGCGAGTTCGACCATCGGCCGGTTGAGGTAGAGGGTCGAGGAGTGGATGATGCGGCCCGCCTGCTCGCTCACCGCCTTGGTGACCTCGGGCAGTGCGTGGGCCGTCATGGTGGTGAGGATGCCGCCGAAGAAGTCGAGGTACTTCCTGCCGTCGGCGCCCCACACATGGCGGCCCTCGCCGTGGGTGAGCTCGATCGGCCGCTGGTAGTAGAGCGCGAGCCAGTCGGGCAGCACTGCCCGGTGGCGGTCGTACAGATCGGTCACGGCTGCACCAGCCCTTCGTAGGCATCGGGACGGCGGTCGCGGTAGAACGCCCACTGTTGGCGTACTTCCTCGATGAGGCCGAAGTCGAGGTCCCTGACGACGAGTTCTTCGGCCTTGTCGCTCGCGGGTTCGCCGACGAACTTGCCGCGCGGGTCGACGAAGTAGCTCGTGCCGTAGAAGTCGTTGTCGCCGTACTCCTCCTGGCCGACGCGGTTGATCGCGGCGATGAAGTACTCGTTGGCGACGGCGGCGGCGGGCTGTTCGAGCTGCCACAGGTGCGCGGAGAGGCCGCGGTGGGTGGCGGAGGGGTTGTAGACGAGCTGGGCGCCGTTGAGGCCCAACTGCCGCCACCCTTCGGGGAAGTGGCGGTCGTAGCAGATGTAGACGCCGACCTTGCCGACCGCGGTGTCGAAGACGGGCCAGCCGAGGTTCCCCGGCTTGAAGTAGTACTTCTCCCAGAAGCCCTTGACCTGGGGGATGTGGTGCTTGCGGTACTTGCCGAGGTAGCTGCCGTCGGCGTCGATCACGGCCGCGGTGTTGTAGTAGAAGCCGGACTGCTCGACCTCGAAGACGGGGACGACGACCACCATGCCGGTCTCGCGGGCCAGTTCCCGCATGCGGGTGACCGTGGGCCCGTCGGGGACGGGCTCGGCCCAGCGGTAGTGCTCGGCCTCCTGGACCTGGCAGAAGTAGGGGGCGTTGAAGACTTCCTGGAAGCCGATCACCTGCGCGCCCTGCCGGGCGGCCTCGCGGGCGTGCTCCTCGTGCTTGGCGATCATTGATTCGGTGTCGCCCGTCCAGGTGGCCTGAACCAGTGCGGCGCGTACGACGTTGGCCATGAGCTGCTCCTTCGTAGGCCCGTGGGAGGGCACCGATGAGCTTCTACGCACGTAGACCTGCTGCGTGGATCAGGAAAACGTAAGCCTCCGCCGAGGGGCTGAGCAAGACCATCGCCGTCAACCGGTGGAGTCGATCATGTTTCGCACCCGAGCGGGCCAGAAACGGGCGGGGACGATCCCGGTCAGGCGTTGAATCCGGCTACGCGCAGCGCGTGCACGAGGTCCCAGTGGTGCGCGTCCGAGACCTGCCGGGCCGTCTCGAGGAGCAGGGGTATGAGGCGGTGCGGGTCCGTGTGCGCACAGTGGGCCACGTCCTCGGGGGTGCGGACGCGGACGTAGGAGTCGAGGAGCGCGCGGGCCTCCCGCTCGCGGCCCGCGTCGATCAGCGCGACGACCGCCTCGGCGATCTCCGGCGCGGGGCGCGCGACGCCCTGCCGCAGCAGCTTCCTGCAGTCGTCGGCGCGGCCGGAGCCGGCCAGCGCGTCCGCAAGGGCGACGAGCCGGTCCGGCGGCAGCGAGGCGGCCTCCCACAGCAGCGTGGCCCAGTCGGCGCCGAGGCCCGCGCGGTGCAGTTCGACGGCGAACTGCGGCAGCGTGTCCGCGGGCCAGCCGGCGGCCTCGACGAGCACGCCGTGCGCCTCGCCGCTGCGGCCCTCGCGGCGGAGTTCGACGATCTTCCGCACGGCGTCGGAGGTGGCGCGCTCGGCGGGGTCCTCGTCGGGGAAGTGCGGCGGTTCCTGCGCGGGCGCGGTGTCGGGGGCACCGGCGTGCCGCCCGCCGTCGCCGAGCCCGGCGAACCGCGCGCCTCTGGGGTATGCCGGTTCCGCCGCGTGGGATGCGGAGCCCTGCCGGGGCACGCGCGACTCGTCGCCCGGAGAAGGGGACGCCCCTCCCGAGGACGGGGACACCCCGAACCCGTCGTCCGCCGCCGCGCCGAGGTCCACCCACGACGGCCGTGCCGCCTCGGCCAGGCGGTCCATCCGCTCCTGCAGTTCGGCGCAGCGGGCGGTCGCGCGCTCGTGGTCGTCGCGCACCCAGGCCAGGTCGAGGTTGATGCGGTCGGCCTCGTCGGCGTCGGTCGCGGCGGTCAGCCGGTGCGTCAGGTCGGCCTGCCGCTCCAGGGCGATGCGCTGCTCCGTGAGCATCATGTCGAGCCGGTCGCTGAGCAGTTCCCGGCCGCCGGGCCTGGCGTCGTACGCGGCGATCGACGCGCGGTGCAGGGCGCGCGCCACGGCCGCCTCGCGCTCGGCCTCCGGGAGGCCGCGGTCCGCCGCGAGGTCGTGGAGCAGCGCCTGCACCACGTCCCAGGGCGGGACCTCGGCGCCGTCCAGACAGGCGCGCATGCCGTCCGGGTCGCGCTGCCAGAACACGCCGCACCAGCCTGCTTCCTGGTCCAACCGTCCCAGCAGATCCCTCAAGTACCTCGCGAACTCCCTTACCTGCTGCGGGAGTTGTTCCACTACCATCCGACCGGCACCGCCCCATGGAGACTGGAGTCTTCCGGTCCGGAAGATAACACCAGACGTGTTACGGGACGACTACATGCAGTTTTCCGGCGGCGTGGGACGGAGCGCTCAGACGGGGGTCAGCTCGCACCGGACCACCAGCTCGTCCAGCGAGAGCCCCAGCACGGAAGCGAGCGCCGCCACGGTGAACAGCGCGGGCGTCGGCGCCCGACCCGTCTCGATCTTCCGCAGCGTCTCCGCGGAGAGACCGGCCTCCGCCGCGACCGACACCATGCTCCGCTCGCCCCGGGCCTCCCGCAGGAGCACCCCGAGACGCTCGCCGCGCTCACGCTCTTCCGGGGTCAAAGGAGTCCGAACCATGCCCCCACCCTACCCGACCCCCGATTTTTATACCGGCATTCAAATACCGGTATAGTAATTGGCATGGTGGAACTCAAGACAGAGAAATCGATCGAAGCGATGCGTGAAGCGGGCCGCGTCGTGGCGCAGGCCCTCACCGCCGTCCGCGAGGCCGCGGCCGTGGGCGTCTCCCTGCTCGACCTGGACGCGGTGGCGCGCGGCGTGCTCCGCGAGGCCGGCGCCTCCTCCCCCTTCCTCGGCTACCGGCCGCACTTCGCACCGACCCCCTTCCCCGCCGTCATCTGCGCCTCGGTCAACGACGCGATCGTGCACGGCATCCCCGACGCCTACCGGCTGCGCGACGGCGACCTGGTCTCCATCGACTGCGGCGCCCACCTCGACGGCTGGGCCGGCGACTCGGCCATCAGCTTCACCGTCGGCACCCCGCGCCCCGCGAACGTCCGCCTCATCGGTACGGCGGAGCGCGCCCTGGAGGCGGGCATCGCGGCGGCGGTCGTCGGCAACCGCATCGGCGACATCGCGCACGCCATCGGCACCGTGTGCAGAAAGGCGGGGTACGGCATCCCGGAGGACTTCGGCGGCCACGGCATCGGCCGCCAGATGCACGAGGACCCCGGCGTCCCGAACGAGGGCCGCCCGGGCCGCGGCATGCCGCTGCGCCCCGGCATGGTCCTGGCCATCGAGCCGATGGTGATCGCGGGCGGCGGCGACGGCTACCACCCCGCGCCGGACGGCTGGACCCTGCGGACGAACGACGGCAGCCGCGCGGCGCACGCCGAGCACACCGTCGCGATCACCGAGGACGGTCCCAGGATCCTCACGGCACTGTGACCCGGCGGGGACATACCCCGACGTAGATCATCCGTACGATTCCCCGGTGACACCAGAGATCATTGACTACGGACAGTTCGCGGACCGGCTGCAGGAGCGCCAACAGGGCCGCCCCCGCTGGGAGTTGCTCGACGCGGTCCAGCGCGAGTGGGGCTACGAGGACCCGGGCGGCGAGCCCGGCCACTCCCGGTGGGGCGGGGAGAACCGCACGGACGGCATCGACTGGGAGCTGCCCGTCCCCGCCGCCCTGACCGAGTGGTGGGACTCCCCCGTCAACTCCTTCGCCTTCGATCCGCGCCTGTATTGGGTCCACACCCAGTGGCCGCCGAGGATCTCGGAGCTCGAACTGGCCGCGGACAGCGGCCTCGTGGGTCCCGGCGGCGACCGTCGTGTCTGTGTCTTCATGTCGGAGTACCACTACAGCCACGAGTGGGGCTACCTCGCCGCCGAGGCCGAACTGCCCGACCCCCGCGTCGTCGTGAGCCTGCGCGGCGAGTGGGTCGTGCAGAGCCGGTCACTCTCCGAGTTCCTGCTGCAGCTGGCCTTCGAGCGGCTGCCTGCGCACTACGGCTGGACGCTGCGGGTCCGCAGGGCGGCCGTCGACGCGGACCCGGAGATCGTCCGGCGCCTGACGTCCTCGTACCGCGAACTGGGGCTCCTGCCCTGGCAGGAAATGGGCACGGACGCCCTCTCGTACGGCGCGCCGGACGCCGTCGTACGTCATGGCCGCGGGCCCGGGGCCGACTTCGCGATCGTCATCAACGCCCGGACGCGCGAGGCGCTCGTCGCGGTCGCCGAGACCCTCGGCGTCGACTGGTCGGGCGACAAGGCGATCAGCCCGCCCGCCAAGGCGCCCGCGCCCCTGGAGGACCTCGGTCCTGTCTCCCTCGCGGCGGGCGACGCCGATCCGCGCGGCCGCTGGACCGTCCTCTCGCGCGGGCCCGGCGCACCGCCGTCGGTGCCCGGTGCCGCCGCCGCGCTCGTCGAGGCGCCGGAGAGCCTGCGGTCGGTCGCCGCCGACCAGGACGCGACGACCCTCGTGGCGGGCGACGCGGACGGCTCCGTGCACGTCCTGGAGACCGACGACGAGTCCCCCGAGACCATCATCCTCACCCTGCACCGCGCCCCGGTCACCGCGCTCGCCTGCGTCAGGCTCGACAGCGGCAGGCGCCTCGTGCTGAGCGGCGACGAGAACGGCGTGATCCGCTACTGGAGCACCCGCCGCAAGCCACGGCGGGCCCCCTTCGCACGGCGCCGCACACCCGTCAGGGCGCTCGCCGCCGCACAGCTGGAGACCGGGCCCGCGCTCGCCGCGGCGTGGGCGGACGGCCTGGTCCGCGTCTGGGACCTGGGGTCCGACGCGGTGGCCGGCCTGCGCCTCGGCACCGGCATCACGTTCCTCGGCCTCGACCCGGACGGCACCCTGCGCGTCACGGACGCGGACGGCACGTCCGTGCTCCGCCTCGACCTCGCGAAGCTGTGGCCGCACCGCGACCTCCAGCTGCGCCTGGACGGCGTCGACTGGGGCTCCCTGTGGACCGCGCGCGGCCCCGGCCGCATGGTCCCCGACCTGATCGGCAAGGTCGCGTCCGACGACAAGAAGACCGCCATGGACGCGGTCCACGACCTCTACCGGCTCCTGGTCTCCAAGGAGGCATCCTCGACCGCCGCGGTCCCCGCCATCCCGTTCCTCGTCGAGCTGATGACCGACCCGGACAACCAGGCCCGCTCCACGCTGCTGCTGCTCATCGCGGACCTCGCCGACGTCCGCCGGGCGCGCGGCGGCCGGGGCGACGCCCAGCTCGCCGCCGTCCGCGAGGCGCTGCCCGCGCTGCGGTACCTGCACGACGACCCGGAGTCGTCGATCCGCTGGGCGGCGAACGAGCTGGAGCAGAACTGCGCGGCCTCACCCGCCGCCTAGCCGGACGTCATTCCGTGGGGCGGACCACCATCGCCGAGCCGCCGCCCCTGCGGACCTTCTCCGCCGCCGCGAGCCACCTGCCGTCCGGCAGCCGCTGCACGCCCGTGGCCGCGCCGATCTCCGGGTTCTGCTTGAAGGAGTGCCCGATCGACTCCAGCGACTGCCTCGTCCGGCTGTTCCAGAGCCCCGGTTCGAGCTCGGTCTGGGCGGCGTTGCGCTGGCTGGCGCGCGGCGCGGCGATCGCGTCGACCAGGGGCAGGTCCCGGTCGAGGAAGCCCGTCAGGGTCTGCAGGACGGTCGTGACGATGGTCGCGCCGCCGGGCGAGCCGAGCGCCACCACCGGCTTGCCGTGCTTGAGCACGATGGTCGGGGAGATCGAGGAGCGCGGCCGCTTGCCGGGGCCCGGCAGGTTCGGGTCGTGCACGGCCGGGTTGGCGGGCGCGAAGGAGAAGTCGGTCAGTTCGTTGTTGAGCAGGAAGCCCCGGCCCGGGACGGTGATGCCGCTGCCGCCGGTCGACTCGATGGTGAGGGTGTACGCCACGACGTTGCCCCACTTGTCGGCGGCGGTCAGGTGCGTGGTGTTCTCGCCCTCGTACGTCGTCGGGGCCGCCTTGCCGCCCGTCGCGCACGGCCTCGGACTGCGCGGGTCACCGGGCGCGAGCGGGCTCTTGAGGACGGCGTCGTCCTTGATCAGGCACTCGCGCGAGTCGGCGAACCGCTGCGAGAGGAGCTGCTTCGTCGGTACGTCCTCGAAGGCCGGGTCGCCCACCCAGCGCCCCCGGTCGGCGAACGCGACACGGCTCGCCTCGATGAAGCGGTGCAGGTACGCGGTCTTCGACGCCTTGGAGAGGTCGGTGCGCTCCAGGATGTTGAGCGCCTCGCCGACGGTGGTGCCGCCGGAGGACGAGGGCGCCATGGAGTAGACGTCGAGGCCGCGGTAGTAGGTCTTCGTCGGGGCCTGGCGTTTGACCGCGTACGCCTTGAGGTCCTTGAGGGAGAGGTCGCCGGGGCGCACGACGCGGTCCGACTCGGGGTCGACCGGCGGCTTGTTCACCGTGCGCACGAAGTCCTCGGCGAGGTCGCCGCGGTAGAGCGCGCCGACACCCTCGCGGGCCAGCTCCCGGTAGGTGCGCGCCAGGTCGGGGTTCTTGAACGTCGAGCCGACCACCGGCAGCTCACCGCCGGGCAGGAACAGCTTCGCCGAGGCGGGGAAGTCCTTGAACCGCTGCTCGTTCGACGCGGTCTGCGCGCGGAAGGTCGGGTCGACCGTGAAGCCGTCGCGGGCGAGGCGCTCGGCGGGCTTCAGGAGCGTGCCGAGGCGCTTGGTGCCCCACCGGTCGAGCGCCGACTGCCAGGTTGCGGGGGTGCCTGGGGTGCCGACGCCGAGGCCGCTGGTGACCGCCTCCTGGAAGGGAATCGGCTTGCCGTTCTCCAGGAAGAGCCCGGAGTCGGCGGTGCGCGGGGCCGTCTCGCGGCCGTCGATGGTGCTGACCTCGCGGGTCTTGGCGTCGTAGTGGACGAAGTACCCGCCGCCTCCGACGCCCGCCGAGTACGGCTCGGTGACGCCGAGCGCGGCGGCGGTGGCGACGGCCGCGTCCACGGCGTTGCCGCCCTTCCGCAGGACCTCGATGCCGGCCGCCGAGGCGTCAGGGTCGACGCTGGCGACCGCTCCGCCGTGGCCGACGGCGACGGGCGTCTTCTCCGGTGCGGCCGGTTCCGCCGAGCGCGTGGGCGAAGGGGGCGCGGCCGCACCCACCGACACCAGCACCCCTCCGACCGCCCATAGCGTCAGATTCCGTACGACAGCGCGACGCATTCGTACCTCCTGTCAACAACGGTCTGCGCAGCGTAACTTCGGATGCACCGTCGCGACAGGACCTCCTCGAACACGGGTCCGGCGGGCCGCTAGCATGCGCCCCCATGAGTGATGACGTGCGCACCCTGGTCCTCGGCCTGAGTGCCGGTCTGCTCGCGGTCGGGATCGGTGCCGCGCTGGGCTGGCTGGCCCGCGGCCGGCTGTCGAAGAGCAGGCTCCGCCGCAAGCAGGCCTTCTTCGGGCTGCCCGACAACGCCGAGTCGCTGCTCGTGGTGAACCGTGACGCGGGCGGCCCCGAGCCGACCGTGGTGCGCCAGGACGTGTTCGCGCTCCTGGAGCTGGCCGCGGTCGTCAAGGAGTGCGGCGCGCACGCCCAGCTCGTCGCGCACGACACGGCCCAGCAGGGCTTCGGCGAGCGCACCGAGTTCTGCGTGGGCAACCCGGTGGCGAACCGCCGCATGGCCGCGCACATGCACTCCCTGCTGCCGGGCGTCCGCGTGAACACCGAGCCCGAGCCGGCGCCCGACCGCGGCGCCTTCCAGATCGGCTCCGAGCGCTACCGCCTGGAGCCCGGGCTCACGGAGTACGTGATCCTCGCCCGCCTCACCGCCGACCAGGACCAGGACGCGCGGCCCGTCTTCCTCTTCTGCGGCCAGCGCGCGGTCACGAGCCAGGCGGCCACCCGCTATCTGGCCCGCCACCACGAGAAGCTCGCGCGCAAGCACGGCAACGACTCCTTCGTGTTGCTCCTGAAGATCGTCAATTCGCAGGCGTACGGACCCGACGTCGTCGAGCTCGTCGGAGACGTGACGCGCGCGGCGCGGACCCCGCTCCCCACCCCGTCGGCCCGCACCTCCCATCGCGCCAAGTGACCCGCTCCTCACCGTGCGCCGACACGATCCGGGGTCTTATGTGATCTAGCGGGGAATTTCCGGACAACAGGCAACCCGTCCGGCCGATCGCCCCTCTCACCGTGCAGTCCACATTCGCACGGAGGTACGTTCCTTGACCCCCCAGAGCTCTTCGAGCCGCCGACGCCCCCTTCGCACCCGCCACGCGGCGACCGCGGGCCTCGCGGTGCTCGCCGCCGCACTCACCGCCTGCTCGGGCGGCAGCGGCTCGTCCGGCGCCGCCGAGGCCGCCGAGAAGCCGAAGATCTCGGTGAACCTCTCGGGTCAGCAGGCGGAGGCGGGCAAGCCCGTGAAGGTCAGCCTGGCCGACGGCCGCCTGAAGCAGGTCACCGTCGCCGACGACAAGGGCACGAAGCTGCCCGGCAAGGTGTCGGCGAACGGCTCCACCTGGACCTCGGAGCGCAAGGCGGCGCCCGGCACGGCGTACCGGGTCGAGGCGAGCACCGACAAGGGCGGCAGCGCCAAGGCGTCCTTCAAGACGGCCGCGCCCGAGCAGGTCAACAAGGTGACGCTCACCCCGGGCAAGGGCAGCACCGTCGGCGTCGCCCAGCCCCTGTCGATCACCTTCGACCACCCGGTGCGGAACAAGGCCGAGGTCGAGAAGCACCTGAAGGTGACGACCTCGAACAACACGACGGGTTCCTGGGGCTGGATCAAGAACTACGACGGCAAGGACCGCGTCGACTGGCGCCCCAAGGAGTACTGGAAGTCCGGCACGAAGGTGAAGCTGGACGCCCGGCTCAACGGCATCGACTCGGGCGGCGACGACTGGTTCGTCCGCGACTACGCCACCGGCTTCACGGTCGGCAAGAGCCAGGTCGTCAAGGTGAACCTGGACAGCAAGACGACGACGCTGACGCGCGACGGCAAGACCGTGAGGTCGCTGCCGATGTCGGCCGGCACGCCCGGCGGCGAGAAGGCCTCCTGGGGCGGCACCTCGGTCCTGATGTCGAAGGAGGGCACGATCAACATGCGCTCCGAGACGGTCGGCCTCACCGGCAGCAACAGCTACGACAAGATGGTCGACTACTCGATGCGGCTGACCTGGTCGGGCATGTACGCGCACGCCGCCCCGTGGAACGCCTCGTACTTCGGCAACACCAACCACAGCTCGGGCTGCGTCGGCATGAGCACCGGCGACGCGGGCTGGCTCTACCGCGAGGCCCAGATAGGCGACCCCTTCGAGGTCACCGGCAGCGGCTCGAAGGGCACCCCAGACCCGGGCAACGGCTACGGCGAGTGGAACCTCTCCTGGGCCGACTGGCAGGCGAAGAGCGCGCTGAGCTGACGGTTCGTCCGTCAACAATCGTTACCGGGGCGTAACTTACCGACGGGTTACCCCCGGTAAAGCCCTGCGGTTACCGTCGGGTCACTTTGCACCGTCCGAGTGAGGAGTGACCCGTGGGACTGCCGCACCATGCCTTGCGTACGACCACCGTGGGGACCGTTTCGGCGGCCCTCGTCGCCGGTGCCGCCTTCGGTCTCGCCCCCGCGGCACAGGCGGCGCCGGCGGCCGCGCCGCGGCCCGCGAGCGCCACCGACGTACGCTTCGTCGACATACCCGGCGACGGCGGCACGATCCTCAAGGCCAACGTCTTCACTCCCAAGGACGCCGAGCCCGGCGTGAAGTACCCCTCGATCGTGCTGCCCACCAGCTGGGCGATGCCCCAGATCGAGTACGTCGCCCAGGCCCAGAAGCTCGCGAACTCCGGCTACGTCGTGGTCAGTTACAACTCGCGCGGCTTCTGGCAGTCCGGCGGCGAGATCGAGACCGCGGGCCCCGAGGACATCGCCGACGCCTCCAAGGTCATCGACTGGACCCTCGCCAACACCCCGGCCGACCCGTCGAAGGTCGGCATGGCGGGCGTCTCGTACGGCGCGGGCATCAGCCTGCTCGCCGCCGGGCACGACAAGCGGGTCAAGGCCGTCGCCGCGCTGAGCGGCTGGGGCGACCTGATCGACTCGATCTACAGCGGACGCACCCAGCACGCCCAGGCGGCCGCCCTGCTCGGCGGCGCGGGCGCGCTCACCGGCCGCCCGAGCGCCGAACTCCAGCAGACGCTCAAGGACTTCCTCGGATCCAACCTGGACAAGGAGGACGAGATGATCGCGTGGGGCGCCAAGCGCTCCCCCGCCACCTACCTCGACGAGATCAACGAGAACGGCGCGGCCGTCATGCTCGGCAACGCCTGGGGCGACACGCTCTTCCCGCCGAACCAGTACGCCGAGTTCTACGAGCGGCTGACAGGACCGAAGCGCCTTGAGTTCCGCCCTGGTGACCACGCGACGGCCGAGGCGACCGGCCTGCTCGGCCTGCCCAACGACACCTGGACCTCCACCCAGCGGTGGTTCGACCATTACCTCAAGGGCGCGGACAACGGCATCGACAAGGAGCAGCCGGTCCAGCTCAAGTCCCGGTCCACCGGCGGCTACGAGGGCTACCCGGACTGGAAGTCGGTCGGCCCCACCCGCGAGAAGATCGCCATGGCGGGCTCCACCACGATCCGCGCGAACGTCGACTCGGGCGCCAACGGCGGCATCGCGATCCTCTCGAACGCCCTGGAGCAGTTCCTCAAGATCCCGCCGACGGCGTCGGTGCCGCTGCTCCCGCGCCGCTACACGGGCGTCTGGCAGTCGGAGCGGTACACGTCGACCCAGCGGGTGCGCGGGACGGCGAAGCTGCACACCACGCTCACCAGCACCAAGGAGAGCGGCACCCTCGTCGCGTACCTCTACGACGTGGGCCCGCTCGGCCTCGGCAAGCTGGTCAGCAACGCGCCGTACACCTTCCACGGCAAGACGCCGGGCAAGCCGTTCGGCGTGGACCTGGAGCTGTTCTCCACGGCCTACGACGTACCGGCGGGCCACCGGCTCGCCCTGGTGGTCGACACGGTCGACCCGCTCTACATCGAGCACAACCCGTCCGGCGCGCAGCTGACCTTCTCCTCGCCGGCGACGGACCCGTCGTACCTGTCCGTTCCCCTGCGCGAGCAGTGATCTCCGGCTGCTGCCGGGTGGGCCTGCTTCAGCTACCGCGCACCTGGCAGCAGCGTCCCTGGTTCCGCCGGGGCCACGTCCGCGGCCTCGGTCTTGGGATTGCGCCGCTGGCGCTTGGACACCCACTGGGCGAACCACGACAGCAACATGCACATCCCGATGTAGATCGGTGAGATCACCATGACAACGGGGATGAACGGCAAATCGTAGTCGAGGTTCGACGCGATGAGCTTCCCGGCATGGAGGAACTCCTCGTAGGTGATCAGATATCCGAGCGAGGTGTCCTTCAGGGCCACCACCAGCTGGCTGATGATGGCGGGCAACATGGCCCGCACGGCCTGCGGTACGAGGACGTGCCCCATGACCTGTGTCTTGCGCATTCCGAGTGCGTAGGCCGCCTCCCGCTGTCCCCTCTCCACGGAGTTGACGCCGGATCGGAAGACCTCGGCGAGTACGGAGCCGTTGTAGAGCGTGAGCCCGGCGACCAGCGCGGGCAGCGGCTGGACCTTCAGCGCCACGAAGACGAAGAAGATCATCACGAGCACGGGCATCGCGCGGAAGAACTCCACGACGAGCGTGGCCGCCCAGCGCACCGGCCGGTGGTCGGAGAGGCGCCCCATGGCGAGCAGGCCGCCGAGCGCGAGGGCGAGGACCGCGGAGATCGCGAAGGCCTTGAGCGTGTTGCCGAGGCCGCGCAGGAGGAGTTCCTGGATGCCCTGGTACTCGAAGGGCGTCCACTTCGTGGCGGTGAACTGGTCGGTGTCGAAGAGCAGATACAGGATCCAGCCGACGAGCGCGAGGACGAGCAGGGTGGAGAGCACCCCGTACAGCCTGTGGCGTCGGACGGTCCGGGGCCCCGGGATGTCGTAGAGGGCGGTGGAATCGTGGGAGAGGGCTTTCATCGGGCGACTCCCCAGCGCTTTTCGAGGACATTGAAGACCGCGCTGATGGCGAGGGTGATGATGAGGTAGCCGAGGGCGATCCAGACGAACGTCCAGATGATGTTGTAGCCCAGCTCGCTGAGCGTCTTGTACGTGCCGAGAAGCTCGGTGACGCTGAACGCGCCCGCGATCGCCGAGTTCTTGGCCAGCGCGATGAGGTTGGAGCCGACCGGCGCGATGACGGACCGGAAGGCCTGCGGCAGCACGACCGTCGACAGCGTCTGGCCGAAGGTCATGCCGAGGCTTCTGGCCGCCTCGCCCTGCCCCTTGGGCACGGTGTTGATGCCGGACCTGAGCGCCTCGCAGATGAAGGCGGAGGTGTAGCAGCCGAGGGCCAGCACGGCGAACACCTTGAAGGGCAGGACGAGTCCGAAGCGCGGCAGACCGAGCAGCACCGCGAAGAAGAGCAGGGTGAGCGGGGTGTTGCGCAGGACCGCCACCCAGACCGTGCCGAACGCCCGGAAGGACCCCACGGGCGCCACCCGGAACGACGCCATGACGAAGCCCAGGACGAGCGCGAGGAGGGAGGCGTAGACGGTCAGTTCGACGGTGCCGAGGAAGCCCTCGCCGAACGTGGAGAAGTTGTCTGTCAGTACGTCCACGACGCCTCCTCAGCTCGCCGGGTAGCGGTCGATGGCGGGCGGTTTCGGCGCCGGGACTCCGGAGAGGCCGAGCGTGGCGTCGTACGCCTTCTTCCAGTCGCCGTTCTTCTCGCCCGCGGCGAGGGCGTCGTCGACGGCGAACCGGAGGGCGTTGTCGCCCCGGGGCACCCCGATGCCGTACGGCTCCTCGGAGAACGGCTTGCCCACCACCTTCAGTTCGTCGGGCACCTTGGCCGCGTAGCCGATCAGGATCGCGTCGTCGGTGGTGACGGCGTCGACCTGATACGTCAGCAGGTTGTCGACGCAGACCGAGTACGTGTCGTACGCGACGAGGGTGGCCTTCGGGTGCTCCTTCTGGATCCGCTGGTACGGGGTCGATCCGGCGGCCGAGCAGACGCGCTTGCCGGCGAGGTCCTGGGGGCCCTTGATGTCGTCCTCGTCGCTGCGCACCAGCAGGCCCTGGCCCGCCATGTAGTAGGGGCCGCCGAAGCCGACGAGCTTCTTGCGGTTGTCGTTGATGGTGTAGGTGCCGACGTAGTAGTCGATCTGCCCGTTCTGCAGGGCGGTCTCGCGGTTCGCCGACGCGATGGTCTTGAACTCGATCCTCTTCGGGTCGAGGCCGAGCGAGGCCGAGACCATCTTGGCGATCTCGATGTCGAAGCCGGAGTAGGTGCCGGTCGCCGGGTCCTTCTCGCCGAGGTAGGGCTGGTCCTCCTTGGCGCCGACGACGAAGCGGCCGCGGCTCTTCGCCTTCCGCCAGGTCCCCGACTCCGGCAGCTGGAAGCCGGTCGCCACCCGGTACTTCGGCAGCTCCTCGGCCGCGGGCCCCTTGGTCGGCGGGCTGCCCTCCCTGCCGCACGCGGCGGCGGCGCAGGCGGCCAGGACGAGCGCCGCGAACAGGCGTGTCGTACGCAGGGTGGTTCGCGTGGTGGTTCGCGTGGTGTGTCGCTTCACGGGCACGTCCCCCCGTCAGTGCTTGAGGATCTTGGAGAGGAAGTCCTTGGCGCGTTCGCTCTCCGGGCGGGTGAAGAAGTCCTCGGGGGTCCTGTCCTCGACGATGCGGCCGTCGGACATGAAGACGACGCGGTTGGCCGCGGAGCGGGCGAAGCCCATCTCGTGGGTGACGACGACCATGGTCATGCCCTCCCGCGCGAGCTGCTGCATGACTTCGAGGACCTCGTTGATCATCTCGGGGTCGAGGGCCGAGGTCGGCTCGTCGAAGAGCAGCGCCTTGGGGTCCATGGCCAGCGCGCGGGCGATGGCCACGCGCTGCTGCTGGCCGCCGGAGAGCTGCGCGGGGTACTTCTCGGCGTGCGCGGACAGGCCCACGCGCTCCAGGAGTTCGCGGGACCGCTGCTCCGCCTCGTCCTTCTTGCGGCCCCGCACCTTGATCTGTGCCAGGGAGACGTTCTGGAGGACGGTCTTGTGCGCGAAGAGGTTGAAGGACTGGAAGACCATGCCGACTTCGGCGCGGAGCCTCGCGAGTGCCTTGCCCTCGGCGGGCAGCGGCTGCCCGTCGAGCCTGATTTCTCCCGACTGGATGGTCTCGAGCCTGTTGATCGTCCGGCAGAGTGTTGACTTGCCCGACCCCGAAGGGCCGATGACCACGACCACCTCCCCCTTGCCGACGGTGAGGTTGATGTCCTGGAGGACATGCAGCTCTCCGTAGTACTTGTTCACATCACGCAGCTCGATCAAAGGATCGACGGCCATGGCAAGACCTGCCCACTCTCAGCTGTGTACGTCCGCGCAAACTATCCACGTGAAAACGGGACTTACTAGACGACACGCACTTATGGGCATTAACCGTATTTGAGGCAATTCCGGTTACGGCTGCCGCGTCGGGAGCCTTACGTCTGCCACGCCGGGAGCCGCGTGCTCACGTCTCGGACGCCTCTCCGTAGACCTGCGACAGCTGCGGCGCTCCCTGCACCGCCCAGTCGAGCCCCGCCTCGACGACGTGGATGTCCCGCCCGGTCTTCAGCCGTACGACGGGGCTGCCGCCCGGCCAGACGTGCCAGGTCGCGCCCGGCACCGTCCGCACCACGACGGTGCCCAGGTACAGCCCCGCGTCGTTGCCGAGCCAGGGCAGCAGCTCGGGGTCGTCGCGCCAGCGCGGCAGGAGCTGGTCAAGGGCCGCCAACGACGCCGGGGAGTCGTCCAGTTCGAGTCCGGCGGCGCTCGCCTGGGAGCGGAGCAGCTCGCACTCGGAGAGCAGCGCGGCCACGCCCTCCGGGTCCTCCTCGAACGCGGCCGCGAGCCCCTCGGCCCGGTCCGTCGCGGAGTGCCGCCTGCGCCACTTGTCGAGGAACGGGATGTTCATGGTCGGCCTCTCCGTCGGGGTGGCGCCCGCCGGATGCGCGGCCTGGCGCTGATTCCGTATGTCCAAGAATGTATCTTGCATCAGTTGATCACGGAATGAGCGGATCGGGGCGGGGTACCCGTGGCAGCCCGCAGGGGTCGGTTCCGCTCGGTCCGGGAGGTGGGCGATGGTGTGGTGGGCGTGGTTGATCGCCGTGGTCGTCGTGGTGGGGCTGCTGGCCGCCGCGGTGCTCGGGGTACAGGCCAGGCGGCGCAGCGGGGGCGTGATCGTGGTGCGCAGGGGCCGCGGGTCCGGACGAGGGAGGGCCCGATGACGGCGCCCGTCCCCGCACTGATCCCGGCCACCGACCTCACCAAGCGCCCGGTGGTCACGCTGGGCGGCGAGGCGGTCGCCCAGGTCAAGGATGTCGTGCTCGACGGGGCGGGCGGCCGGATCGCCGGCTTCACCCTGGCCGGCCGGGGCCTCCTGTCCGGGCCGCTGCGCAAGAGCGTCCCGTGGTCTGCCGTGCACGCCGTGGGCGCGGACGCCGTGATGATCACCTCGGCCGACGCCTTGGAGGACCGTTCCGCCGTCGCCTCCGGGCAGGAGGCCGCCGGCGGCCTGGTCCGCGGGGCCCGCGTCCTGACGGACCAGGGGGTCCAGGTGGGCACGGTGCTCGACGTGGTGGTCGAGGCGGGCCGCGAGGGCCGGGTGGCCGGCATCGAGATGGCCTCCACGGAGGCTCTGGGCCGCCATGAGCGCAAGGTCTTCCTGCCCCTCGGCGAACGCGCGGCGATGACGGGCGACACGCTGGTGATCCCGGCCCGCGACACGGAGCACGCGGTGGACGAGCTGAGCGAGCTGGTGGCGGTGGTGGGGGGCCGGCGCGGGTGGTTCGGGAAAGCCGGGGAAGCCGGAGCAGTTGGAGCAGCCGGAGAAGTCGGAGCCGCAGGAGAAGTAGGAGCAGCCGGAGCCGTCGGGGAAGCCGGGAAGGGGCCGATCTCATGATGCTGCTCAGTCAGGTCGTGGGGCGCCCGGTCGTCAGCGCGGCGGACGCCACGCACATCGGTACGGTCGCCGGGCTCGTCGTCGCGCCGCCGGAAGAAGCTCTGATCACCGCCATCCGGCTGGACGGCGTCAAGGGCGGCGCCGACGTCGTCGCGTGGGCGGACGTGCACGCGGTGGGGCCGGACGCGGTGGTGATCGGGTCGGCGTCGGCGGCCCGGTTCGCCTCCACGGACTCGTCCGAGAGCCAGGACCTGCTCGGCAAACGTCTCCTGACGGAGTTCGGCGACGCCGTCGGAACCCTGGCCGACGTCACCTTCGACCCGGAGTCCGGCCGCGTCCACACCCTCCACACCTCCCGCGGCCACCGCGTCCCCGGCTCCCACCTGCTCGGCATCGGCTCGTACGCGGTGGTGATCCGAGCGGCCGACGAGGCCGCCGCCCGAGCCTGATCCGGGGTGGCCGTCGACCTGGGTCGTACACCCGTGGTCGATTCCCGGCGCACGTCCTCCTGGCTACGATCGGCGCATGTCAGCCACCCCGCCGATATCCCTGCTCAAGCATGCGCCGCCGGGCGTCTGGGCGGCCGTCGCCTGGTGCCTCGGCATGGTCTCAGGCGCCCGTGCGTACTACGGGATCCCGTGGCTGCCGACCAGCACGCAGGAGGCGCCGGAGCCCTGGGAGTGGCTGCTCGTGGCCGTCGCGGCGGGCATGGCGCTGGCCGTCGTGCGGTTGCTGAGCCGTCGCCCGCTGGCAGCGCTCGGACTGCTCGTCGCCGCCTCGTACGTCGCGACGCTCGCGATCGACGCGACGAACATCGGGTTCGCGCAGTACGCGGCAATCGACATCGCCATGGGCTACGTCGTGGCGACCCGGGCGCGCCGGGCCCGCGTCACCGCCGTCGTCCTGGCGCTCTGCGTCCTGCCCGGCTACGCCCTGCTGCGTCAGCTCCTCGGCCTCCCCCTCCGGCTCGACCACACCATCAGCTCCAGCTGGTCGGACTGGCAGACCGTCGTCCTGACGGCCGCCGTCGCCTGGCTGGTCGGCAACTCGGTGCGGCAGGCCCGCGCCTACACGGAGCGGCTCGGCGCCCAGGCCGCCGCGCAGGCCGTCACCGCCGAACGGCTGCGCATCGCCCGGGAGATGCACGACACCGTGGCGCACAGCATCGGCATCATCGCGCTGCAGGCGGGCGCGGCGGCCCGGGTCGTCGAGACCCAGCCGGCGGGCGCGCGCGAGGCGATGGTCGCGGTGGAGACGGCGGGCCGCGAGACCCTGGCCGGGCTGCGCAGGATGCTGGGCGCGCTGCGGGAGAGCGACGGTGACAGCGGTGGAGCAGGCGGCGGCGGTCACGGTCCTGACAGGGCGCGGGCGTCGGCGCCGCGCGGTCCGGCCGAGGGCCTCGCGGACGTGGAGCGGCTCGCCGCATCGACGACGGCCGCGGGGGTGCGCGTCGACGTGGTGTGGCGCGGCGAACGGCGTCCGCTGCCCACGGACGTCGACCTGTCGGCGTTCCGCATCATCCAGGAGTCCGTCACCAACGTGGTGCGGCACGCGGGCGTCACGTCCTGCACAGTGTCCGTGGACCAACGCGACGAGGAGATCATCATCGAGATCGAGGATGCGGGACGGGCCCGAGCAGCCGGTGTGCGGCCGCACGGCACCGGATACGGCCTGCTCGGCATGCGGGAGCGAGTCGCCCTGCTGCACGGCGAGTTCAGCGCCGCGCCACGCCCCGAGGGCGGCTTCCGGGTGGTCGCCCGGCTGCCCGTCCCGGCCGCGGCGGGTGTCCGATGACGATCCGCGTCCTGCTGGTCGACGACCAGCCCCTCGTCCGCACCGCCTTGAGCATGGTCATCACCGAGGCCCCGGACATCGAGGTCGCGGGCGAGGCGGCCTCGGGCGACGAGGCGGTCCGCCGGTGCGCCGAACTGCGCCCGGACGTCGTGGTGATGGACATCCGGATGCCCGGCATGGACGGCATCGAGGCGACCCGGCTCATCGCGTCGGGCCCGACGCCCGCGCACGTCGTCGTCCTGACCACGTTCGACGACGACGATTACGTGTACGGGGCGCTCCGCGCGGGGGCCGCCGGATTCCTCGTGAAGGACATGGCCCTGGACGACATCCTCGCGGCGGTGCGGACCGTCGCGACCGGCGACGGCCTGATCGCGCCGAGCGTCACCCGCCGGCTGATCAAGGAGTTCGCGGACCGTCCCGTGCACGCGCCGCCGCGCGACGCGCCCATCGAGGGCATCACGGACCGCGAGCGCGAGGTGCTCACGCTGGTCGGCCGCGGCCTGTCGAACACCGAGATAGCCGAGGAGCTCCGCCTCAGCGTCGCCACCGCGAAGACGTATCTGACCCGGCTGCTCGCCAAGCTGGGCGCCAGGGACCGGGTGCAGCTGGTGATCATCGCGTACGAGAAGGGGCTGGTGTCGGCGGATCGCTGAGGGACGACCGGCCGGCGCTGTGGGCGACTTCGCGCGTCCCGGTGCCAGCGCGCTCCCGGCGACTTCGCAACCCCCGGTGCCGGTCCACCCCCGGCGACTTCGCAACTCCCGGTGCAGTGCGCGCCCCGGCGACTTCGCGCCTCCCGGTGAGTTCGCGTCGTGTTCACGCCACCCTCATTGACTCGCCTCCCGCACCTCCTTAGCTTCATGGCGCATCTGCCAACACGGGAGGGGTCTGTCGTGCGCCGACGTATCTGGGGAGCGGCCGCCGTGCTCGCCCTGCTCACGAGCCTCGTACCCGTGGCATCGGCGCAGGCCGCCACGGATCCGCACAGACCCGTGCCGCTCCCCCTGGAGCGGCTCTTCGACAACCGCGCGGTGAGCGATGACGCCCGTCCCGCCGACGCGGACTTCGACGGGGCCGGCGGCTCGCTGTCCGCGCGGGACCTGGCGGCCGCGGGCTGGACTCCGGGGCGTTCCCTCGCCGTCGACGGGGCCCGTCTCACCTGGCCGCGCACCGCGCCGGGCGCTCCGGACAACGTGCGCGCCGACGGGCAGTCGGTGCGGCTGCGCGGCCGCGGCGACGCCCTCGCCTTCCTGGTCGCGGGCACGGGCGGTGAGGCGAGCGGCACGGGGACGGTCCGGTACCGGGACGGTTCGCGCGGCGCCTTCCGGCTCACCGCGCCGGACTGGCGTTCGGGCCCGCTCGCCACGAAGTCCGTGGCCCTGCCGCACATCAACACGCCCGGCGGCCAACTCGCCGAGAAAGCGCGGCTGTACGTCGTGACGGTGCCGCTGGCCCGTGGGCGCGAGGTCGCCTCGGTGGAGCTGCCGCGGGACCCCGGCGCCGCCGACCTGCACGTGTTCGCCCTGTCGGTGCGGGCCGATGCGAAGGGCTGGACGGGCACCTGGTCGGCGTCGACCTCGGGCTACACGGCGGTGGGGCCCTGGGCCGACCGGACCGTGCGGCTCGTCGTCCACACGAGCAGGGGCGGGCCGCGGGTGCGTGTCCGGCTCGACAACACCTTCGCGGCGGCCCCGGTGCGGATCGGCAGCGCGACGGTGGCGGTGCAGGGGGCCGGGGCGGGCGCGCGGGACGAACCCCGGAGGCTGTCCTTCCGCGGCTCGTCCGGGACGGAGATCCCGGCGGGCGCCCAGACGTTCAGCGATCCGCTCGACTTCGACGTGCCCGCCGACGCGAACCTCCTGGTGAGCTTCCACCTGCCGGGACCCGTGGCGGCGGCGCCCGTGCACAGCCAGGCCGTACAGCGGTCGTACGTCAGCGGCCCCGGGGACCACACGGCGGACGGCTCCCCGGCCGCGTACACCTCGACGATCACGACGTGGCCGCTGCTCACCGGCGTCGACGTGGGCGGCGGGCCCGGATCCGTGGTGCTGCTCGGCGACTCGATCACGGACGGCGTGAAGTCCACGCAGGACGCCAACCGGCGCTGGCCGAACGTCCTGGCGACCCGCCTCCTGAACCAGTCCCGCGTCCCGCGCTACGGAGTGCTCAACCAGGGCATCTCCGCGAACCGCGTGATCGCCGACCGCTATCCCGGCGACGGCGTCTCCACCGACACGGGCGGCGTGAGCGCCCTGCACCGCCTCGACCGCGACGTCCTCGCCCAGACGTCGGCACGCACCGTCGTCGTCTTCGAGGGGATCAACGACGTGCGCTGGGGCGCCTCGGCGGACCAGGTGATCGCCGGCCTGCGGGAGATCGCGGACCGCTCCCACGCGCGCGGGCTGCGGGCCGTGGCGGCGACGATCGCACCGTGCGAGGGCGAAAGGCTCTGCACCGGGGCCGCCGACGAGCAGCGGGAGAAGGTCAATGCCTACCTGCGGGGCACGGACGACTTCGACGCCGTGCTCGACTTCGACGCGGTGCTGCGGGACCCCGCGCACCCGGCGCGCATCCTCCCCGCCTACGACAGCGGGGACCACCTGCATCCGGGCGACGCGGGGCTCGCGGCGCTGGCGGAGTCGGTGGACCTGAGCGTGCTGGCGCCGTGAGGTCCTAGACGTCCAGGTCGACCACCACCGGTGCGTGGTCCGACGCGCCCTTGCCCTTGCGCTCCTCGCGGTCCACGTACGCGTCGGAGACGGCCTTGGCGAACGGCTCGTTCCCGTACACGAGGTCGATGCGCATGCCCTTGTTCTTGGGGAAGCAGAGCTGGCGGTAGTCCCAGTACGTGAACGGGTGGTCGTACTTCAGGGGGCGCGGCACGACGTCCGTGAGGCCCGTCTCGCGCAGGGAGGCGAGGGCGGCGCGCTCGGCGGGGGTGACGTGCGTGGAGTCGACGAAGAGCGCGGGGTCCCAGACGTCGTCGTCGGTCGGGGCGACGTTGAAGTCGCCGAGGACGGCGAAGGGGCGGGAGCCGCCCGCGTCCCCGGCGACCGCGGCCTTCAGGGCCTCGAACCACTGGAGCTTGTAGGCGTAGTGCGCGTGGTCGACCTCGCGGCCGTTCGGCACGTAGACCGACCAGAGGCGGACCGGGCCGCAGGTCGCGGAGATCGCGCGGGGCTCCTGCACGCCGTCGTACCCGGGGTCGCCCGGCAGGCCCCTGACGATGTCCTCAAGGCCGACCTTGGAGATCAGCGCCACGCCGTTCCACCGGCCGGTCGCGTGGACCGCCGACTCGTACCCCAGCTCGCGGAGGGCCTCGGCCGGGAAGCCCTCGGCCGTCGTCTTGGTCTCCTGTATGCACACGACGTCGGTGCCGGTGGCCTCAAGCCAGGCGAGGAGCCGCGGCAGACGAGCGGTGATCGAGTTCACGTTCCAGGTCGCAATGCGCATGCCTCACAACCTACCGGGCGGCACTGACAGTCACAGAGCGGCCGACTGCCCCGGCGTCAGACGCACGTGCTCGGCCCCGCCGAGGGCGCCGATCTGGTTGTCGTAGATCGGCCGGGCGAGGTCGGTGAGGAGCGCGTCGTGGATGTCGTAGGCGCGCTGGGGCTTGACCTCGCGTACGTAGTCGATCACTTCGGAGATCTTGTTCCAGGGGGCCATGACGGGCAGCATCAGCGTCTCGACGGGCTGGTCGGGGACGGTGAGCGCGTCGCCGGGGTGGAACACCGAGCCGTCCACCAGGTACCCCACGTTGGTGATCCGCGGGATGTCCGGGTGGATGACCGCGTGCAGTTCGCCGTGCACCTGGACGTCGAACCCGGCGGCCGTGAACGCGTCGCCGTGCCCGACGGTGTGCACGCGCCCCGGGAAGGCGGCCGAGATCCGGTCCGCGACGGACCTGAGCGTCCAGATCTCGGCGCCGGGGCGGTCCTCCAGGGCGGCCCGCAGCCGGCCCTCGTCGAAGTGGTCCGGGTGCTCGTGCGTGACCAGGATGGCGTCGGCGCCGAGCGCCGCGTCGTCCTCGCTGAAGCCGCCGGGGTCGACGACGAGCGTGCGTCCGTCCTTTTCGAGACGCACGCACGCGTGGGACTTCTTCGTGAAGGTGATGCGCCGGGCGCGCGTGGAGTGGGTGTCGGGAGAAGTCGTCATGCCTCCCATCCTGCTACTCCTGCGGCGTGGTTTCCTCACGGATGACGGCCTGCGCGACCTTGAAGGCGGAGTTCGCCGCAGGGACGCCGCAGTAGACGGCGGCCTGGAGCAGGACTTCCTTGATCTCCGCCGGGGTGAGGCCGTTGCGCAGCGCGGCCCTGGTGTGGAAGCCGAGCTCGTCGAGGTGGCCGCCCGCGACGAGCGCGGTGAGCGTGACGCAGCTGCGGGAGCGGCGGTCCAGACCGGGCCGGTTCCACACCTCGCCCCAGGCGTAGCGCGTGATGAGCTCCTGGAAGTCTCCGGAGAAGTCGTCGGCGGCGTCGAGCACCCGGTCGACGTGTGCGTCGCCGAGCACCTCCCGGCGGACCTTCATCCCCGCCTCGTACAGATCGGGACCGGCCCCGCCCACCACGGCCGCGGGCTGCTCCGCGGCGGCGATCTCAGCGACGGGCGCGACGGGCGGCGGGGCGAGGACGGGCTTGACGGGCGGCGCGGAGATGGCGGACTGGCCGACGGTCGCCTCGGTGGCGGGCTGCCAGGCCGACGAGAAGTGGCGTACGAGGAGGTCGGTGACCGCGGCGGGCTGCTCGACCGGCGCGAGGTGCGAGGCGGCGGGCACGACGGCGAGCCGCGCGTCGGGGATGCCCGCGACGAGCGTACGCGCCTCGCCCTGCCCCGTGACCTGGTCCTCCGAGCCGACGAGCACCAGCGTCGGCACACCTATCCTGCCCAGCTCGGCGCGCACGTCGAAGGCGGCGAGGGCCTCGCAGGCGGCGATGTAGCAGCCGGGGTCGGTGGTCCGCACCATCTGCACGGCCCAGTCGGTGATGGCGGGCTGGGCCGCGGCGAAGCCGGGCGTGAACCAGCGGTCGGGGGCGGACCGGGCGATGGGGTCGAGACCGTTGCTGCGCACGATGACGCCGCGCTGGCGGAACTCGTCGGCCGTGCCGAACCGCGGCGACGCGGCGATCAGCGCGAGCGAGGCGACGCGCTGCGGGTGCCGGAGCGCGAGCTCGACGCCGATGGCGCCGCCGAAGGCGCAGCCCGCGTACCCGAAGCGCTGCACGCCGAGCTCGTCGAGCGTCGCGAGCAGCCGCTCGGCGAGCTCCCCCACGGACCCGCACGGGTGCGCGGGCGCCCCACCGTGCCCGGGCATGTCGAAACGGAACACTCGCCAGTGCCGGATCAGCTCGGGTACCTGGCGGTCCCACATGTGCCAGGTGGTACCCAGTGAGGCACCCAGGATCAGGACCGGGGCGTCTTCTGGCCCGTCGAAGCGGTATTGCAGGGTGTTCATCGGTGTCTCACTCACCCGCCAGACCCTCTCATCAGTCACGACAGCCCCTATGAGCGGGGTCCTGGCTGCAGCTGTTTGACCAGGTGGAAGACCTCTCGGGCCGCGTAGCGTTTGAGGCAACGGATGATTTCGCGACGGGTCTTCCCCTCCTTGATCCGGCGCTCGTAGTAGTCCTTGGTACGTGGGTCGACCCGCAGTCGGGTGAACACGATGCGGTGGAGCGCGGCATTGGCCTGCCGGTCACCGCCGCGGTTGAGGCGACGGAACTGCCGGCGTCCCGAGGAATGCTCGACGGGACTGACCCCGCACAGCGCGGCGAAGGACGCCTCACTGTCCAGCCGTTCCGGGTTGCCCCCCACCGTGATCAGCAAAGTGGCGGCCGTGTCCGGACCGATCCCCACCACCTCGAGCAGCTGCGGGGCATGTCCTTCGACGAGCCGGACCAGACGAGCCTCCACCTCTCGAATCTGCTCGGAGAGCTGGCCGATCCGGTGGGCCAGCAGACCCAGCGTGATGCGAGTGGCCTGCAGCACCGACTCCTCGCCGACCTCCCCGTGACTGACGCGGGCCGCATTGTTTCCTGGCTCGACCGCAACGGCACGGCGTACGCCTACAGCTACGACGACCACGGTCGCGTCGTAGCTACGGAAGGCAGCGGCGGATGTCTTTCGGGAACACTTGCTTACGACGATGAGACCCGCACCACCAAGGTCACCAACTCCCTTGGCCACACCAGCTATTACGAACACAATGAGGCATCGCGACTCGTCCGCCGGACGGACCCGCTCGGCCATGTCACCCACCAGGAGTGGGACAACCAGGGCCGCTTGGTCTCCGTCACCGACCCTCTCGGTCACACGAGGCAGTTCACCTACGACGAGGCCGGACTCCTCGCCTCCGCCATCCGCCCTGACGGGCGCGGAACGTTCGTGGAGTACAACGAACTGGGCCAGCCTGTCCGAGTCACCGGACCTTCTGGTCTCACACGCCATCAAACCTTCGACGCACGGGGCAACCTCACCGCAGCCACCGATGCGGCGGGTGCCCAGATTCGCTTCGCGTACAACTCGGCAGGGCACCTCACCGGCGTAACCGATCCCCTCGGTCACACCGCACACATTCGCTGCGACAAGGCAGGGCTTCCGATCCAGGTCGTAGACCCGCTCGGTGCGGTGACTGACTACGAACGCGATGCCTTCGGCCGCCCTGTCACGGTCACCGATCCGCTCGGTGCTGTCACGCGGCTGACCTGGACCGTGGAAGGAGGGCTCGCACGCCGCGTCATGCCGGATGGCAGCGAAGAGACAGCGACCTGGGACGGCGAGGGCAATTGCACGGCACGCACGGACGCCCTGGGTACCGTATCCCGCTTCGAATACACGCACTTCGACCGGGTCGCGGCCCGCATCGGCCCTGATGGCAGCCGCTACGAGTTCACCTACGACACCGAACTTCGACTCGTCCAGGTACTCAACCCCCAGAACCTCACCTGGACATACGCATACGATCCGGCCGGGCGCCTGACCTCGGAAACCGACTTCGACGGCCGCACCATCAGCTACGAGTACGACCAGGCAGGCCGGGTCGTTGCCCGCACAACACCCCTCGGCGATCGCATATCCACCAGCTATGACGCGCTCGGCCGCATCACGTCGAAGGACGTAGCAGGGCACACCACCCACTACACCTACGATGCGGCCGACAACCTGGTGCGCCTGTCCTCCCCGACCTCGACGATGACCTTCGAGTGCGATGCCCTCGGGCGCCCGCTTTCCGAGGCAGTCGACGGACGCACCACGCGCTACACCTACGATCTGCTGGGCCGTGTCACATCCCGCACCACGCCCACGGGAGCGGTGTCCGAGTTCGCTTACGACGCCGCAGGAAACCGCACGAGCGTGAGCAGTGACGGCCGCACCCTGGTCTTCGCCCACGACGCACGGGGCCGCGAAGTGTCGCGGGCCTTCGGCCGGTCCGACGAACCCGTCACCATCACCTCAGCCTGATACGAATGCGACCGTCTGATATTGCAAGTTCTGGCCACTCCTGACCGCATCATGCGAGACCTCGGTTACGACTACCGTGCCGACGGATTCTTGGAACGCATATCCGACCGGCTGCTCGGGACAAGCACGTCCTTCGATCTGGACCTGACCGGCAGGCCGCGGCAAGTCACAGCCGAGAACTGGACCGAGGAATACGCCTACGACGCCGCGGGCAACCAGACCCAGGCGCAATGGCCCGATGAGGTCCATCGCCGTGAGGGGCGAGGCGAGCGCACCTATGAGGGAACCAGGCTGCTCACCGCCGGCCGGATCCGGTGCGAATACGACGCGGCAGGACGCACCGTCCTCCGCCAGAAGAACCGGCTGTCGAGAAAGCCGGACACATGGCGCTACACCTGGGACGCGGAAAGCCGGCTGACTGCCTGCCGCACCCCCGACGGGACCCTGTGGACGTACACCTACGATCCGCTGGGGCGCCGCACGGCCAAGCACCGCATGACGGACGACGAACGCTCGATCTTGCACTCCGTCTATTTCACCTGGGACGGCCCTCGTGTGGTCGAACAGACCGACACGGCAACGCAGACGACACTGACCTGGGACTACGACGCCTACCGTCCCCTCACTCAACTCGAACGACGAACCGGCCTTGACCCCGAGGCGCGGGCGGAAATCGAACTCGCGCTTCTTCGCCATCGTCACGGACCTCATCGGCGCCCCCAGCGAACTCGTCGACGAACAAGGGGATGTGGCTTGGCAGAGCCGGACGACGGTGTGGGGCGCAACGTCCTGGAACCGTGACGCCGCCGCCTACACGCCTCTCCGCTTCCCAGGGCAGTACGACGACGGAGAAACGGGGCTCTTTTACAACTACTTCCGTCACTACGACCCCGAAACCGCCCGGTACATCAGCCCTGATCCGCTCGGCCTCGACGCAGGACCGAACCCGGTCGCCTATGTCACCAATCCACACCTCCAGATGGACCCCGAAGGGCTCATCGCCAAGGGATGCACAGAGGACGGGGGATGGTACAGCGGCCTGAAGCCCGCCAACCTCAAGGATGCCAACGGAAACCGTCTGTCCAGCATCGACATGGAGATCAACCACATCCCCGCTAAAGCCTCATATGCCCACCTCGGGGAGCCCGGATTTAAGGTGACCAAGAGCGGCGGGGCAGGCATGGGACCATCGATCAGAATGGATCTCGCCGACCACCGCGCTCTCAGGAGTACTGGCTCGGGCCCTCACGCGGACGCATGGCGGGCCGCGCAGCGGCAGTTGATCGACAGCGGCCGATGGGATCAAGCCATGAAGATGGGCATCGATGACATTCGCGGCCGATATGGCAGCAAATACGACGGCCACATCGCAGATATGGTGGCTAGCCTCAAGAACAACACCAAGTTCCAGGCCATGCTGACGAAGCGTGACTGGACGATCGACTACGACCTGCTGAAATAGGTGAACGTACATGGCCATTGACCTCGTGCTGGATCCGCCTCGCGGCGTGGCGCCGGTGAGGCTGGGCATGACACTCGAAGAGGCTGTAGAAGCGGTGTCTGGCTGGGGTACACCAAGGGTCTTCGGCCCCTTCGCCCATGACCCTTCAATGGATTTCGACATCGAGCTGGACAGGGTGGGATTCCAGGCACTACTGGAGAGGGACGAGCGTGTCACCGCGGTCGAACTGTGGTGGCCCGGCGAAGGCCGAGTGTCCACGACGCGCGTTCTCCTGGAGGGCGACGATGTATTCACCACGCCTGCTGACGAGATCCTGGAACGAGCCGTAGCGCGCGGCTGGACCGTGGACGCGTCCAATCCCGAACGGCCGTTCATTCCGGGAGTGACCCTGGCCTTCACGCGGGAGACGTCTCAGGAGGTGCCGCGCGACCGGCACGGGCTTCCCACGTATTTCACGTCCGTCCTCGTCGGCGACGAAAACTACAAATAGCCCCTGCCGCAAACAACCGCCTCACTCAACCCGCCATCGAGCGCCGCCCCGCGGCAGTTCCTGTCCGCGCGGGTCCGGCGCGGAGGCGGGCCGTAGTCGCATGAGGCAGAGGTGTCACCGCCATGTGTGGCGACCGGCTTCCTGTCGTCACAGCAGAGGATCATGCTTCCAGGAGCAGTGGCAGGTAGCCTGCACTGCCCGATGAATGCCCGGCCGGTACAGGCACGAGTAGGGACTGGGACGCGAAGAGAACGCTCAGGTGCCCTCAGCGCCGCCGAAGCGCTCGCGGTAGGACTCCAGGTCCTCTTCCATGATCTTCGCGAAGAGCACCGGCGGGACAGTGAACGCGGTCCCGGCCGGGAGGCTGTTGGGATTCTTGGCCTGATCGGCGCTCACCCAGGTCGCGGTGTCGCCCTCGAACACGAAGGCCGACCGCATGGCCCTGGCGTATGCCGGGATGAAGGGCTCGGAGATGACCGCGTACAGGTGAATGAGGTTCATGGCCGTGCGCAGGGTCAGCGCGGCGCCATCCTTGTCGGTCTTGATCTCCAGCCAGGGGGCCTTCTCCTCGAGGTAGGAGTTACCCGCGGACCACAGGGCGCGCAGCGCGGCCGCGGCCTTGCGGAACTGAAGGGCCTAGGGCCTGTCTGACAAATGATCACCCGGCGGGCTCGCGGAGCCACAGGACCAGAGCTGTCACAACGATTCCAGCCCGATAGCGATCGGCGAGCTTGTCGAACCTCATCGCGATCGCACGGAACTGCTTGAGACGGGCGAAGCATCGTTCGACCAACGTTGCGGTTGCGGTAGATGTTTTTGTCGAAGGCGGGTGGGCGACCGCCGTGAGTTCCGCGTCGCCGGCGGTTGGCCATCTGGTCGCGGCGTTCGGGGATCGTGGCAACGATGCCCCGGCGCCGCAGCAGGTGGCGTATCGCCCCGCTGGAATACGCTTTGTCGCCCAGCACCTGCGCCGGTGTCGTGCGAGGTCGGCCCGTAACAGTGCGCGGAATGCGGATGCTGTCGAGGACCTGGCTGAAGGCGGTGGCGTCGTTGACGTTGCCGGGTGTGAGCACGATGGACAGAGGGAGGCCACGGCCGTCGACGGCGAGGTGGACCTTGGTGGTCAGCCCGCCCCGGGACCGGCCGAGGGCCTGACGCTCCTGCGAGCGGCCCGGATCTTCCAGTTCGTCCCCGTCTGCGGCCCCTTTTTGCGGGCGCCGGCCGAGTGCTGGTGCGCTCGGTTGATCGTGGAGTCGACGGAGACGGTCCACTCCACCCGGCCCACCGCGTCGTCGCGGACCTGGACGTGTTCCAGCAGCTTCGCCCAGGTCCCGTCCGCTTCCCAGCGGGCGAACCGCTCGTAGACGGTCTGCCAGGGTCCGTACCGCTCGGGCAGATCGCGCCACGGAGCCCCGGTCCGCAGCCGCCACAGCACCCCGTTGACCACCTGCCGGTGATCACGCCACGGACGACCACGCCCATCCACCCGCGGCAGCAGGGGCTCTATTCGCTCCCACGCCGCATCCGTCAGCTCACCTCGACCTGCCACAAGATCAATGATCAGACCGGCTATAGGGTCCTGCATGTGGCGAATCATCAGGACGAAACCAGGGCGGCCTACGACGGAGTCGTCGAGCTGTACGCATCGCTGTTCGCAGACCGGCTGGAGACACAACCGTTCGCCCGGGCCATGATCAGCACCTTCGCCGAACTGGTGCGCGCGACGGGCAACCTGCGGGCAGCTGACGTCGGGTGCGGGCCCGGGCATCTGACGGCCATGCTGCACGAGCTGGGCCTGGACGCCTTCGGGCTCGATCTCTCCCCCGGCATGGTCGACCACGCCCGGCGGGCCCATCCGGCGCTGCACTTCCAGGAGGCGCGGATGGAGTCTCTGCCGATCGAGGACGGTGTGCTCGGCGGTGTACTGGCCCACTACTCGATGATCCACACCGCTCCGGAGGAACTGCCGGGGCTGCTCGCCGAGCAGGTACGCGTTCTGGCTCCGGGTGGTCTGCTCCTGGTGTCCTTCTTCGGGACCGACGGACCGGAGCCGGTCTGGTTCGACCACAAGGTGGCGCCTGCCTACAGCTGGCCGGCGGACCGCCTCGCCGAACTGCTGGCCGCTGCCGGGCTCGTTCCCTTCGCCCGGCTGCTCCACGATCCGGGCTCCGAACGGGGATTCCTCGACGCCCACCTGCTGGCCCGCCGTTCGTGATCCGGCCCGGCAAGACCCGCCGGACGGTCGGAGCACCTCCGGACTGCCGGCTCGGCGGACGCTCGCTGATCCGACGGGAATTGTCAGACGGGCGCTAGTCGAAGGCGGTTCCCTGGTGCCCGTCCTCGGCGAAGACGTTCCCGAAGGCGATCGTCGAGGCCCGGCGGCCCCTGGTCAACCGTCTACTACGAACCGGCCGGCCGCAACCTCGACTTGGACCGCTCCGACCTCGGCGTCCCGCAAGGCCAAGACCTCTTGAACGTGCTCCTGCGCATGCGAGGACGTGTCCCCGTCGACAAGCGCGGGCTCATCTGCCCCGACTGCCGGGACCTCCGCGGCCGACGTGTCCCCATGTACCTCGTCCAGCGTGACGGCGTTTGGCTTGCCTCCCACTACCGGAAACCCGGAGACAAGCCCATCAGCCACGAGTCCGACGAGCACCTCGCCCGCAAGGAACGTGTTGCGAAGGATTCCGAAGATCACGGCTTCCACGCCGACATCGAGTCGCAGACCGCCGACGGGCACGCGCGCCTTGATGTGCCTATCGACGGCGCCAACGGCATCGTCCTGGGCTACGAGCCTCAGCTGAGCACCCAGACAGCCCGCGGAATGCGTGCGCGGGAGGGGTTCCGGCGCCGCGCCGGGATCCAATCGGTCTGGGACTTCGCGGGCCCCGACCACGCAGGCATCGGCACTGTTCCCTACGTCCGAACACCCAACCTGCCGGCCTCCGTCATCCGCGTGCAGAGAAACCCCATCGCGGTCCAGGACGGCAACTTCGTCCTGGAGGAAGGCCAGTGCAGCCCGAACGGCACTCTCACCCGGTGCCCCGCGAAGCCCTACGACCCGGAGAACCCCACAGATACCGGGTACTGCGGGGGCTGGCACCGCGTCCTGGTGCCCGCCCATCAGTCAAGCACCTTCACAGGCGAAGGCAGCCTGACCCTCACCCGCTTCATCGTGGAAGCAGCGGCCGGTGAGCGGATCCCGTTCCAGCAGAGCGGCCACCACGGTTGGCTCCCCGTACACCAGTGGCAGCGGTACCTCGAGGCGAACGGGCCTGCCCTGAACGACAAGGAGCGCCAGCCATCCATACGACAGGGCAACCGACACGACAGGTGCACCGAAGACCGGTCGGCTTCGGAAGTACGGGCTGAACCGAAGCAGAAACGTGGCAGCCGCTCGATCGTCCTTGAGTCCCGCCCGCGGGAAGCCGAGAGCGTCAGCGTTCCGGTCGACGCGATGGGTCAAGTGATCCCGCCCTGCCGCTTCTGCGGCCATCCCGCGAGTCTTCCAGGCCCGGAAGGACTACCCGAGCACTTCTCGTGCCGAAGAAGGCACGAACCTTGAGCCATCGGCCACTGCTGTCCGCAATTCGTCGACTGTTGGCGCTGATCTCGGTCGGCCCGGTGCGGGTACAGCGCGAGGATCTCGCAACATGAACGACCGCCGCCCCTCACTCTGTGGCTGTGCCGGAGCGTCCACAGATACGCGCGCCTCGGCGATCAGACGACGGGGCTGCCTCGGGTGACGGGGCAGGGATCCGAGGATAGGGCCTGACCCGCAACCCCCTGGAACAACGGGTAGACCCCCGCCGAAACGAGCCGACGGGGGCAACATCTGTCACGTCCGAGTCACCAACACCGTTGACACGCCTGGACGGGAAGATCCCAACCCGGTCAAACGCTCCTGATCTGGACCACGTGGACGCTATAAGACGGCTTCGCCCACCTGTGCCAGGTGGTACCCAGTGAGGCACCCAGGATCAGGACCGGAGCGTCTTCTGGCCCGTCGAAGCGGTATTGCAGCGTACTGATCTTGGTCTCGCTCACGGGTTCACACCTTCATCTGTCACGATCTGTCACACGCTCCCCCGCGAGACCTCCCCGTGCCTCCGCTGCTGGAAGCAGGTCCGCCATGTCCGGCTTCACGTACCACTCATTGGTCGCACGACGCCCGAGCATCGTACAGAGGGACTTGCGACGGACCTGTGAAGGCCGCAGGGGACCCAGTCGGCCCGATCAGCGGTAGGGGGCGAGGTCGTCGTGGTGTTGCTGAAGCGCCGGTGACATCGCGACGCGGTCTTCCTGGAGGAGGTTGGCGGCGATGGCGGAGGCGGCCGGTTCTCCCTTTGCGAGGGCTTGCGCGATGTGCTGTGCGTGGGCGGGCTGGAGGCTTTCGCCGAAGGGCGCTTCGTAGGGGTCGGTGACGGCCTCGATCAGGCAGGGGCCGTCGAAGGCCATCGCCTGGGCGAAGACGTCGGCCGCTTCGGCGGGGTCCTCGATGCGGAAGGCGCGCAGTCCGCAGGCACGGGCGACGGCGGCGAAGTCGATGGGGTGGAGTTCGCAGCCCATCTGCGGGTTGCCGAGCAGTGCGGTCTGCTCCCACACCTCCAGCGCCAGGGAGTTGTTGCGCAGGACGACGACCTTGACGGGCAGGTCGTACTGGGCGAGAGTCGCGAGCTCTCCCAGGCCCATGCTCATCGATCCGTCGCCGGTGAAGGCGATCACCGGCCGGTCCGGGTGGGCGATCCGGGCGCCGATGGCATAGGGCAGCGCGGCGCCCATGGTGCACAGGGTCCCGGAGAAGGAGTACTGCATGCCGCGGCGCAGCCGCAATCGGCCGCCCCACGCGGTGACGGTTCCGGCGTCACCGGTGATGATCGCCCGGTCGGGCAGGGCTCGGGACAGCTCCGTGGTCACCACCTGGGGGCGCATCGGGATGCCGGAGGACGCGGCCTGTTCGCCGATCAGGTCCCACCAGCGGCGGGTGGTCTCCTGGGCGCGTTCGAGGAAGGACCGGTCCGTCTTGCGTGCCAGCAGGGGCAGCAGTTCCGCGAGGACGTGTCCGGCGTGGCCGACCAGGCCGACCTCCACCGGGTAACGCATGCCGATGCGGTCCGCGTTGAGGTCGATCTGCACTCCGCGCGCCTGCCCTGGCTCGGGCCAGAACTCGTAGTACGGGGTGGAGGAGCCGACGATGAGGAACCCGTCGCAGTCTTCGAACGCCTCATGCGAGGCCCTGGTGCCGATCAGACCCATGCCACCGGTGGTGTAGGGGCTGTCGTCGGGGACGCAGTCCTTGCCAAGACCCGCCTTCACGATCGGTGCGCCGAGCACCTCGGCGACCTGCTCCAGCAGGTCACCGGAGCCACGAGCCCCCGCGCCCGCACAGATCGCCACCCGCTCGCACGCGTTGAGCACGTCCGCGGCGGCCCGCACCTGCTCCGTCGGCGGCACGACGGTGAAAGGCTGTGCTGCCGTGGACACATGACCCGGCACGTTCTTGGGCGACACGCTGTCCTGGTCCAGCGTGAAGGACTGGACGTCGATGGGGATGGCCAGGTGGGAGGGCGTGCGATTCATCAACGCGCTGCGCACCGCGAGGTCGGTGGCCACCACCGCGTGCGCCGGCCCCATGACCCGCTCCGAGAACATGCACGCCTGCTCCAGCAGCCGGTCGGACGGCAGGTCCTGCAGGAAGTGCGAGCCGACCGTGTCGTGGTACGACAGGCCGGTGACGGCGATGACCGGCGCGCCGTCGATGCGCGCGTCGTACAGGCCGTTGAGCAGATGTACGGCGCCCGGCCCCGCGGTGGCGACGCAGGCGGCCGGTCTGCCGGTGAACTTCGCGTACCCCACACAGGCCAGCGCCGCGTTCTCTTCGTGCCGGACATGGACGAACCGCATCTCCGGGTGGGTCCGCAGGGCCTCGAAGAACCCGTTGACCTGATCACCGCAGATCCCGAAGCACGTGTCGACACCCCACTCCAGCAGGCGCTCGACGATCAGATCCGACGTCGTCTTCGACGAACCGCGCGTGGCGTGGTCGCCATCCTGTCCGGACACCTCGGTGACTCCTCACGACGGGGGCAGATGCCTCGTCAGCATCACGCGGATCCGCGCGGCGGGCATCTGCACGCGGGCCGGACGTGGCGGCCGAGCGGGCGATGGCGCAAAGCACCCGGTCGCCCGGGACCGGAAGGGGTAGGGACAGCCCCATGAGCGCACGCACCACACGCACTGCAGACACCGCACAGACGGCACCCACCACACACAGCACCCGCACCGCACCACCACCCGCCGACGCCACGCCCCACCTCGATGCCGAAGCGGTGGGCCGTCTCGTCCCGATGGTCGCCGCGGTCGACGCGCTGGAGGCTGTTCTCGCCGCGGGGCTGGATCCGGCCGCGGAGTCGGCCCGCGCGGTCGTGGACGTGCCCGGCGGCCAGCTCCTCATGATGCCGTCGGCCACGGCGTCGTACACCGGCGTGAAGATCGCCACGGTCACCCCTGGCAACGCGGACCGCGGCCTGCCCCGCGTCCAGGGCATGTACCTCCTCCTGGACGGGGTGACGCACACGCCGCTGGCCCTCCTGGACGGCATCGCGCTGACCTCGCTGCGCACTCCGGCGCTGTCCGGGGTGGCGGTGCGGCACCTCGCGGTTCCGGAGGCCGGCCGGCTGGTCGTCTTCGGGACGGGGCCGCAGGCGTGGGGGCACGTCGAAGCGGTACGGGCGGTGCGTCCCGCGCTGCGTCACGTCGACGTCGTCGCGCGGCACCCCGGCCGGGTGGCGGCCTTCGTCGACCGCTGTCGCGCCGCCGGTCTCGCGGCGGCCGCGGCGACGCCGGAGGCGGTGGCCGACGCGGACGTGGTCTGCTGCTGCACCACGGCCCGCGAGCCCCTGTTCGACAGCGCCCTGCTGCCCGACCACGCGACGGTCGCCGCGGTCGGCTCCCACGAGCCGGACGCTCGCGAGGTCGACGCCGCGCTCGTGGGCCGCGCCACGGTGGTGGCGGAGTCCCGCGAGGTGGCGGCGCGGGAGTGCGGCGACCTGGTCCTCGCGGCCGCCGAAGGAGCCTTCGACCCGGCCCGGCTGCACACGCTGGACGACCTGGTCCGCGGCGGTGTGCGGGCGGCCGAGGGGCGGCCCCGGCTGTTCAAGTCGGCGGGGATGGCCTGGGAGGACCTGGCGGTGGCGGCCGCCGCGTACGAGAGGTGGACGGCCGCCGGGTGAAGGCTTCGGGCGGGCGCGGGGCGCGCCTCAGGCCTCGACCGTCACCGCGTGCCGCAGCACCGCGTCGAACAGGTACCCCTGCGTGTTGGGCACCGTGGTCTCCGGCTGGGTGCGGCCCGTGGAGTCCGTGGCGCGGGAGAGGAGTTCGGCGGGGCCGGGCTTGCGGGGTGTCCACGGGATCGACCAGCGGGTCCACGAGCCGCGCCGCCCGGTGTCGTGCAGGCGGGCGCGGCGCCAGGACGCGCCGCCGTCCGTGCTGACCTCGACCCGGGTGACCGCGCCGTCGGCCGACCAGGCGCGGCCCGTGAGCCGGTGGCGGGTGTGTGCGGACAGGCGCGCGTTCCAGGGGAGTTCGAAGGCCGACTTGAGGGTCTGGCGGGTCAGCGGGGCGCTGCCCTCGGACGGGTACGCGTCGCCGTACAGCCGGTAGAAGTCCGTGTTCCAGGGCGAGTAGAGGGGCACGGTCGAGACCTCGATGTCGCCCAGCCACTTGATCGAGGAGATGCCCACCCAGGACGGGGCGAGCAGGCGGACCGGGAACCCGTGGTCGGGAGGAAGGGGCGCGCCGTTCATCTCATACGCGAGGAGGACGTCGTCCAGCGCCTTGGAGATCGGCATGGGGCGGCGTACGCGGCCGTAGTTCGTGCCGTTCGACGTGACGTACTCGTCGTCGAGGCCGCGCGGCATCACGTCCACCGCCCGGGTGGAGAGGCCGGCCCTGCGCAGGACGTCGGAGAGGCGTGCCCCGCGCCAGTGGGCCGCGCCGATCGCGCCCGTGCCCCACGGGGTGCCGGCCACGGGCTGGTTCTGCTGGGTCTTGAAGTAGTTCCTGGCGTTGCCCGCGCACTCGACGAACGCCGTGCGGGTCACCGGGGGCAGGCTGCGCAGCTCCGCGAGGGTGAACTGCCGTGCCCCGCCCGTCAGTCCGTCGCCCCAGATCCGCAGCTTCCAGGATGCCGCGTCGATGCGCGGTGTCGTCGTGTGGTTGCGGACGAAGAAGTGGGAGACGGGGGTGGTGAGGCCGGTGCCCGCGAGGGCCTCGAAGCGGGTCTCCGCGTTCGTGCCGTGGAGCGTGAACAGCTCGGGGGGCAGCGGCTTGACGATGCCCGCCCCCGCCGCCCGCACCGGCCGCGCCGCGCTTCCTGCGCTCGCCGCGCCCGCGGTGGGCGCCGACAGGGCGACCGGCACCGCCGAGACGATGCCCGCGGCCGCGAGGAGCCGCACCATGTCGCGGCGCCCCACCCCTTCGGCGCGGGCCTCCCCCGTCAGCCACTGGCCCAGTCTGTGCCGGTCGTACGCCGACTCCGATTCCGTGATTCTGGTCATGGCCCACACGGTAGGAGGCGGCGGCGCGGCCCACCGGAGATCGCCCCGATCTTCACAAGCGTGACAACTGGTTCAGGGCGTCGTCGTCGACACCACGTACACCATCGGATGCTCCGCGTTCGAGCGGTCCACGACCACGTCCTGCGTCGGCTTCGGGTCGTCCTGCTCGTGCGTGAGGCCGGACCAGGGCCCCGGTCCCGTGAACTCCCAGCCGACGACCTTCTGGTCGCGCTTGCTGATGGTGATGTCGTTCGGCTTGAGGGCGCCCTCGACCGTGCCGATCTGCTCGAGGAACCTGGCCAGGCCTTCGTTGCTGGTGAGGAACTGGACGTAGAGGCGGCTGGTGCGCCAGTTGTTCGTCTCGTAGTAGGCGACCTCGTCCGAGTACGGCTGGACCGGCACCTCGTACAGGCGGCGCTGCACCTTGGAGGGCCAGCCCGCGGTGAGGCCGGTCGCCGAGTACTTGTCCTCCTTGTCGCGGCCGCTGTTGCGGCTCTGGTTCGCGGAGATCACCAGGTAGCCGGCGGGGACGCCGATGAGCAGCACGATGATGATCGCCGTCAGCCACCGGCGGCGGATCATGTGGGCGCGGTCCTCGGTCTTGCGGGCCTTGCCCCCGTCCCGGTCCGGCTCGGGTGCGCCGGGGTTGTCCGGGGACGAGGGCTGGCGGGGCACGGTCATCTACTGGGTTCCCTGGGATGTGCGGTCGTTGGTGCGGCGGGCCTCGGCGTAGCGCTCGTAGCGTTCGTAGCGCTCCACTCGGCGCCGGTTGGCGCGGCGGAAGCGGCGGGCGACCAGCCGGGCCAGGTCGGCGGCGCCGACCATGCCGGCCTCGGGGCCGAGCTGGGCGCGGGCGATGCGGGCCTCGGGGCGGTAGCCGCGGCCGGTCAGATGGCGGCGGAAGGCGTCGCGGGCCGGACCGATCAGGAGGTCGTCGGCGGCGCTGACGCCACCGCCGATCACGAAGCAGGACGGGTCGAGGGCCGCCGCGAGGTTGGCGATGCCGACGCCGAGCCACTGGCCGATGTCCTGGAGGAGCTCGACGCACATGGCGTCGCCCTCGCGGGCCAGCTCGGTGATGAGGGGGCCCGTGATGTCGGGGACGTTGCCCTTGACGCGCTCGATGATGCCGTACGCGACCGGGGAGTCCGCGGCGGCGAGCTCGCGGGCCTCGCGGACCAGCGCGTTGCCGGAGCTGTACTGCTCCCAGCAGCCGCGGTTGCCGCACGGGCAGCGGTGGCCGCCGGGGACGACCTGCATGTGCCCGAACTCGCCGGCCACCCCGAACTTGCCGCGCTTGACCTGCCCGTCCTCCAGGATCGCGCCGCCGATGCCGGTGCCGAGGGTGATCATGACGAGGTGGTCCTCGCCGCGGCCGGCGCCGAAGCGCCACTCCGCCCAAGCGGCGGTGTTCGCGTCGTTGTCCACCATCACCGGGACCGCGAGGCGGCCGGAGATGCGGTCGCGGAGCGGTTCGTTGCGCCAGGACAGGTGCGGGGCGAACAGGACGCGGTTGCGGTCCGCGTCCACCCAGCCGGCGGCGCCGATGCCGACGGCGTGCACGTCGTGGCGGTCGGAGAGGTCGAGGACCAGCTCGATGATCGTGTCCTCGACGACACGGGGGCTCTTCGACTTGTCCGGGGTCTCCGTGCGGAGCGTCTCCAGGATGTTGCCGTCGGGGTCGACGACGCCCGCCATCACCTTCGTGCCGCCGATGTCGATGCCGACGGTGTTGACGCGGGGCGCCGTCAGATGGGATCGGCGTTCGCGCGTGCCCACGGTCCGCAGGACGGTGGCTCGTGCGGAGCCGCGGTGCGCGAGGTCGCGGTAGGTGCTCATTGCGGCGATTCTGCCTCACCCTCGCGGGGGCGCGCACAACGGGGACCCCGGGGCGGGGGGCGAATACCGGTGGCCCGGGGACGGGGTTCCCAGGGGCGCGGGGAACTGCGCGCGCAACCACGAAAGAGCCGCAGACGCGTCTGCCGGGCAACCGTGCAGATGCGACTGCGGCTTTTCCTGGGCTGAGCGCGCAGTTCCCCGCGCCCCTGAATACGCGCCCCCAGCCGTCAGGCTGGGCCTCGGCCCTCCAGTTCGTGACGGAGGTCGTCCAGTTCGGAGCCGCCCGCCATCTCACGGGTGAGGTCGTCGAGGGAGATCTCGTCGCGGGTGTAGGAGCCGGACATCACTCCTCGCTTGAGGAGGACGAACCGGTCCCCGACCAGGTACGCGTGGTGCGGGTTGTGGGTGATCAGGACCACGCCGAGGCCCGCGTCCCGCGCCGCGGCCACGTACTTCAGGACGACGCCGGACTGCTTGACGCCGAGCGCCGCGGTCGGCTCGTCGAGGACGAGCACCTTCGCGCCGAAGTACACGGCGCGCGCGATCGCCACGCACTGGCGCTCACCACCGGAGAGCGTGCCGATGGGCTGGTCCACGTCGCGCAGGTCGATGCCCATGCGGAGCAGCTCCGCGCGGGTCGTCTCGCGCATCAGGTCGACGTCCATGCGGCGGAACGGGCCCGTGCCCTTCGTCGGCTCGGAGCCGAGGAAGAAGTTCCGCCAGACCGGCATCAGGGGGACCACGGCGAGGTCCTGGTAGACCGTGGCGATGCCGAGGTCGAGGGCCTCGCGCGGCGAGCCGAGGCGCGTGTCCTCGCCCTCGATGCGGAAGGTGCCCGCGTCGTGCTTGTGCAGACCCGCGATGATCTTGATGAGGGTGGACTTGCCCGCGCCGTTGTCGCCGAGCACGCAGGAGATCTCCCCCGCGTGCACCTCCAGGGAGACGCCTTCGAGCGCGCGGATGTTGCCGTAGTACTTGCTGACGTCGTCGAGCTCGACGAGCGGCGTGCGCTCCCCGGTCTCCGGCGCGGCGTCGTTGAGGTCGGTCATGTCGGTCACTTCGTCGCCTCCGCGCGCTTGCGGACCCAGTGGTTGAGCAGGGTCGCCAGGAGCAGCATCACGCCGAGGAAGAACTTGAACCAGTCCGAGTTCCACTCGGCGAACACGATGCCCTTGCTGACCATGCCGAAGATCAGCGCGCCGACGGCCGCGCCGACCGCGGAGCCGTAGCCGCCGGTGATGAGGCAGCCGCCGATGACGGCCGCGACGATGTAGATCAGTTCGTTGCCCACGCCCTCGCCGGACTGCACGGTGTCGTAGCTGAACAGCAGGTGCTGGCCGGAGATCCAGGCGCCGAACGCGACGCCCATGTAGAGGCCGATCTTGGTCTTGGCGACCGGGACGCCGACCGCGCGGGCCGCGTCCTCGCCGCCGCCGACCGCGAAGATCCAGTTGCCGACGCGGGTGCGCAGCAGGATCCAGGTGGCGACCAGGATCAGGGCGAGCCACCAGAGGATCGTGACCTTGAAGTCGACGCCGCCGATGGTGATCGTCGAGGCGAAGACCTCCTTGGCGGAGGAGAAGCCCTCCATGTCGGCGATCGACTTGGTGGAGACCGTGCCGCTGATCAGCTTGGTGAAGCCGAGGTTCATGCCGGTCAGCATCAGGAACGTGCCGAGCGTGATGATGAAGCTCGGCGGGTCCGTGCGGGTCAGCATCACGCCGTTGAAGACGCCGATGGAGAGGGTGACGAGCAGCGAGACGCCGACACCGACCCAGACGTTCGCCGTCATCTGGTAGCTGAACATCGACGAGACGAGGGCGGACGTCGTCACGAGGACGCCCGCCGACAGGTCGAACTCGCCGCCGATCATCAGCAGGGCCACCGGCACCGCCATGATGCCGAGGGTCGAGGCCGCGTACAGGACCGTCGCGAGGCTGGTGGCCTGGAGGAAGCTGTCCGCGACGATCGAGAAGAAGATGAAGACGGCGACGGCGCCGACGACCGAGCCGAGCTCGGGGCGGCCCATCAGCTTCTTCAGCGGCGAGGTCTTCACGAGCCGCTCGTCGGTCTTGGTGTCCGGGGCGGGCGCGGGTGCTGTCGCGGTCATCGGGTCCCTCGCTTCGCGTAGTCCTCCAGCTCGTCGGCCTGGTCCTTGGTGACGATCTGCGGTCCGGTGAGGACGGGCTTGCCGCCGCCGAGGACGTCGGCGTTGTACTTGTACAGCCACAGCAGGTCGACGGCCTGGTAGCCCTGGAGGTAGGGCTGCTGGTCGACGGCGAAGCCGAGGTCGCCGGACTTGAGGCCGGCGGCGACCTTCTCGTTGAGGTCGAAGGTGTCGACCTCGGCCTTGCTGCCCGCGCTGTCCGCGGCCTTCACCGCGGTGTCGGCGAAGGGCGCGCCGAGCGTCACGACCGCGTCGATCGACTTGTCGGTCTGGAGGCGGGCCTCGATGGAGGACTGCACGTCGGGCATGTTGGTGCCGGTCACGTAGAGGTTCTGCAGCTTGCCGTCGAAGGTCTTCTTGGCGCCTTCGCAGCGCTGCTCGTGGCCGACGTTGCCCTGCTCGTGCAGGATGCAGAGCGCCTTCTTCTTGCCGCGCTTGTTGAGCTCCTCGCCGACGGCCTCGCCCGCGATCGTCTCGTCCTGCCCGATGTGGGTGAGGGCGCCGAACTCCTTGGACTCCGCGGAGCCGGAGTTCACGGTGATCACCGGGATGCCGGCCTTCTTCGCGCGGGCCAGGGCGCCCTTCATCGCGTCGGGCTTGGCCAGCGTGACGATGATCCCGTCGACCTTCTTGTCGATGTAGGAGTCCACGAGCTGCGCCTGCTGCTGGGCCTCGTCGTCGTGCGCGTACAGGAAATTGATGTTGTCCTTGACGGCGGCCTGCTTGGCGCCGCTCTGGACGATGTCCCAGAAGGTGTCGCCATCGCCCGAGTGGGTGACCATGCCGAAGGTCCAGCGGGGGGTGTCCACCGCCGACCTGCCGCCGGCCGCCGCCGCCTTGCGGGCGTCCTCCGCGCGCTTTCCGCCGGTACTGCTGCATCCGGTCAGTCCCGCGGTCACGCCGAGCACCGCCACCAGCACGGCGCCCACCGCGCGTACCCCTGTCTTCACCCTTGTCACGACGCCGTGCCCTTCTTGCTCTACTGCTCTGTGCGGCCGGTCCGGATCCCCGGCCCCAGCCGCCCAAGTATCGACCACGCGGATCACGCGTGTGTTCATCGGGTACCGCGAGCGGTGTACTTCTCCAGCTTCGGCACATCCTTCCCTGTGACGACGGCGGGTCCGGTGAGGACGGGCTTGCCGCCTCCCAGGACGTTGGCGTTGGTCTTGTAGAGCCACAGCAGGTCGACGGCCTGGTAGCCCTGGAGGTAGGGCTGCTGGTCGACGGCGAAGCCGACCTCCTTGGCCTTGAGCTGCTTGACGACCTCGGCGTTCAGGTCGAAGGTGTCGACCTCCGCCTCGCTCCCCGCCTCGTCCTTCGCCTTCACCGAGTACGCGGCGATCGGCGCGCCGAGCGTGACGACGGCGTCGATGTCCTCGGTGGCCTGGAGCTTGGCGCTGATGGAGGACTGGGCGCCGGGCGCGTCGGTGCCCTCGACGTTGAGGTTCTCGACCGTGCCGTCGAAGGTCTTCTTCACCCCGGCGCAGCGCTGTTCGAGGGAGACGTTGCCCTGTTCGTGGATGACGCAGAGGGCCTTCTTCTTGCCGCGCGTGTTCAGTTCGTCGCCGACGGCCTCGCCCGCCACGGACTCGTCCTGGCCGATGTGGCTGAGCGCCCCGAACCGCTCGGAGAACTCGCCGCCCGAGTTGATCGTGATGACCGGGATGTCCGCGTCCGCCGCCTTGGCGAGCACGGCGCGCATCGCCTCGGGCTTGGCCAGGGTCACGACGAGCCCGTCGACCTTCTTGTCGACGAAGGACTGGACGAGCTCGGCCTGGCCCTTGGCCTGCTTGTCGTTGGCGTAGAGGAATTCGACGTTGTCCTTGGCGGCGGCCTGCTTGGCGCCGCTGCGGACGATGTCCCAGAAGGTGTCGCCCTCACCCGAGTGCGTGACCATCGCGATCTTCAGGCGGGGCGTGTTCACGCCCTTGCCGCCCCCACCGCCGTCCCCGGACCTGTCCTCGTCGTCCTTGCCGCCGGAACTGCTGCAGCCGGCCGCGAGCGCGATCACCGCCAGACAGGCCGTGACGCCCTTCGCCGTACGGGATGTGCGCATGACCGTGCGGGATGTGCGCATCGTGGACCACCCCTCTTCTCCCGGCCGCCTCGGTGCGGCTGGGGGAGTTCTAGCGGGGCGTACGCGGGAGCGTCAATGGCTTTGTCAGAACATTCTTACGCCCGGGTCGGGCAGCCGCCTACGGTCGTACGAGGAGGTGGAACTCGAAGGAGTAGCGCGAGGCCCGGTAGACGTGGGAGCCGAACTCGACCGCGCGGCCCGTGTCGTCGAAGGTGGTGCGGCGCATCGTGAGGAGCGGGGCACCGGCCGGCTCGGCGAGCAGTCCGGCCTCCTCCGCGGTGGCGGCGCGGGCGCCGACGGACTGGCGCGCGCTGTGCAGGGTGTGGCCCGCGGCACGCATGAGGCGGTAGAGGCCGGTGGCCTCCAGGCGCGTGCTGTCGAGGTCGAGGAGGCCGGTGGGCAGGTGGTTGCGCAGGTGGGCCATGGGTTCGCCGTGGGCGAGGCGGAGCCGCTCGACGACGTGCACCTCGTCGCCCTCGGCGACGCCCAGCGCGGCGGCGACCTCGGCGGAGGCGGGCTCCAGGGCGTTGCGCAGGACGCGGGTCTCGGGGCGCTGGCCCGCGGCCTCCAGGTCGTCGTAGAGGCTGCTGAGCTCCAGGGGGCGCTTGACCTGGCTGTGCACGACCTGGGTGCCGACGCCGCGGCGCCGGACGAGCAGGCCCTTGTCGACGAGGGACTGGATGGCCTGGCGGACGGTGGGCCGGGACAGGCCGAGGCGGCCTGCGAGCTCGATCTCGTTGCCGAGGAGGCTGCCCGGGGTCAGGGCGCCGCGCTCGATCGCCGCTTCCAGCTGCTGGGCCAGCTGGAAGTAGAGCGGGACGGGGCTGCTGCGGTCGACGCCGAGCCGGAGGTCGACCGTGGGGTCCTGGACCGGCTTGTCCTGGGCTGTTCTGGCGACTGGTTTGGACACGGGGCGAGCGTAGTCCCAGGAGATGATGACGGGAAGTTCTTAAGTTCTGTTGTCCGGACAAACTATTGACAGGAGGGTCCGGCGTCGCGAGGGTGGGGCCATGCGCATCGGACTGATCGGAACGGGCCGCATCGGCACCTTTCACTCGGCCGCCCTGAGCCGCCACCCCGAGGTGACATCCCTGGTGATCGCCGACGTGGACGCCGCGAGGGCGGCCGACCTCGCGGCGCGGACCGGGGCGACGGCGGTGGCTTCGGTGGACGAGGTCTTCGCCGCCGGGGTGGACGCAGTGGTGATCACGGCGGCGACGGCGGCGCACGCCGAGCTCATCGGCAGAGCGGCGCGGGCCGGCCTCCCGGTGTTCTGCGAGAAGCCCATCGCCCTCGACCTGCCGGGCACGCTGGCCGCCCTCGCCGAGGTCGAGGCCGCGGGCACGGAGCTGCAGCTCGGCTTCCAGCGGCGCTTCGACGCGGGGTACGCGGCGGCCCGCGAGGCGGTGCGCGCGGGACGGCTCGGGCGGCTGCACACCGTGCGGGCGATCACCTCGGACCCGTGCCCGCCCCCGGCCGCGTATCTGCCGCTCTCCGGCGGCCTCTACCGCGACTGTCTGGTGCACGACTTCGACATCCTGCGATGGGTGACCGGCCGCGAGGTCACGGAGGTGTACGCGACAGGTTCCGACAGGGGCCCCGCGATGTTCCGCGAGGCCGGTGACGTCGACACTGCGGCCGCGGTGCTCACCCTGGACGACGGCACGCTCGCCACGGCCACCGCGACCCGGTGCAACGGCGCGGGTTACGACGTACGCATCGAACTGGCCGGGGAGCGCGACCAGTTGGCGGTCGGCATGGACGAGCGCACGCCCCTCACCTCGGCGGAACCTGCGGGCCCGCCCGCTCCGGACAAGCCCTGGCCCGGTTTCCTGGAGCGCTTCGCGCCCGCGTACGAGGCGGAACTCGCCGCCTTCGTCGAGGTCGTGCGCGGCGAGCGGGCGAACCCCTGCGACGGCCGCGAGGCGCTGCACGCCCTGCGGATCGCCGAGGCGTGCGAGCGCTCGCGACGGGAGCGGCGGCCGGTGCGGCTGGCCGAGATCAGGGAGACCACTGAGATCACGGAGATCACTGAGTCGTACGGGGCGTGAGTTCGCGCGCGCCGGTCAGGCCGTGGAGAGCACCGTGCCCTGGGCGATCGCGCACAGCGTCTCGCCGCCCTCGCCCTCGCTTCCCTCACCGGCCTCGCCGCCTTTGTCGCCGACGGTGAACAGTTCACAGCGGACCACGGCCTGGCGGCGGCCGGAGTGGACCACGACGGCGCGGGCGACGAGCTTGGCGCCGGTCGCGGGACGTACGTACTGGATGGAGAAGCCCGAGGTCAGCACGGCGGGGCCCAGGGTGGTGCCGGCGGCGAACGTGATGCTGTTGTCCGCCGCGTAGGCGAGGACGCCGCCGTGCACGAAGCCGTTCTGCTGGTGCAGTTCCTCGCGGATGCCGATCTCCAGGGTGGCCGCGCCCTCGCCGAACCGCGTGACACGGGCCCGGACGAGGCGGCTGAACGGCTGGGCGTCCAGCACCTTCTGGGCCATGCCGAGGTCGACGGGGTCGGAAGCCGGCTGGCCGGGCGCGGACTGATCGGGCACCGGCCGGCCGGACGGCGAGTGATCGGGCACCGGCTGGCCGGGCGACGCGAGTTCGGTCATGACCGAACTACTACCACCGGACGGGAAGCCGCCGCATCCCCCTGATCAAAGTCCCCGGCAGCCACTCCCCCGGCGGCCCGTCCGGGGCCAAGTCCGGGCAGCGCTCCAGGAGCGAGCCGAGCGCGATCTTCCCCTCGATCCGCGCGAGCGGGGCGCCCAGGCAGTGGTGCAGGCCGTACCCGAACGCGACGTGGCCCTGCGGGGCCCGGCGGATGTCGAAGCGGTCCGGCTCGGGGAAGCGGGCGGGGTCCCGGTCGGCCGCGGCGAGGACGACCCGGACGACGGAGCCCGCAGGGATGACGAGGCCGCCCAGCTCCGTGTCCTCGGTGGCGAAGCGGTACGTCGCGGACTCCAGGGGGCCCTCGAAGCGGAGGGCTTCCTCGATGGCGTTGTCGAGGAGGGACATGTCGGCGCGCAGCGCGGCCAGTTGGTCGGGGTGGGTGAAGAGCGCGTGTACCGCGTTCCCTATCAGGTTGACCGTCGTCTCGTGTCCGGCGATCAGCAGCACGAAGGCCATGGCGCGCAGCTCGTCGGGGGAGAGACGGTCGCCGTCCTCCTCGCCCGTGGTGCGGATCAGGGCGCTCAGCAGGTCGTCGCCGGGCGTCGCCCGCTTGGCCTCGACCAAGTCATCCAGGAATCCCGCCAGTTCGACGAAGGCGGCGGCCTCCTCCTCCTGGGTCGGCGACGCCACGATGCCGTTCGACAGGCGGCGGAACGCCGTCCGGTCGAAGTCGGGGACGCCCAACAGCTCGCAGATGACGGTGATCGGGAGCTGGAAGGCGAGCGCTTCGAGCAGATCGCCGCGGCGGGTCCGGGCCGTCTCGCCCCGCAGGAGCATCTCGTCGAGGAGATCGTCGGTGATCTCCTGGATGCGGGGGCGCAGGGCCTCGACCCGGCGCATGGTGAACTCGCGGGTGATGAGCTTGCGCAGGCGGGTGTGGTGGGGCGGGTCGGCGATCAGCAGATGCGTGCCGATCAGCCCCTCCTCGCGGAACGCGAAGCCCGCGCTGGCGGAGGACTTGGCGAAACGGGGGTCGGTGAGCGCCGTCCTGCACTCGTCGTACCCGACGATCAGATAGGCGTCGCCGATGTCCTCCGGGGGTGGCAGCCGGACCCGGTGGACGGGTCCGAGGGCGCGCAGCTCCGCATAGACGGGGTGCGGGTCCTCTCTGAACCGCTCGCCGTACGTCGCCAGGTCGATCGTGTCCGCCATGCGGGGTCTCCTCCAGTTGTCCATGTCGTCAACGCACCGGTCGAGGCGGTGAGTTCCCCTCACCCGCCCTGGTTCTCCTGATCCGCCCCGGTCCCCTCATCCGTCCTGGTCGAGGAGGCCCGCGTCGTGCACCAGCAGGGCGATCTGCACCCGGTTGTTGAGGTCCAGCTTCGTGAGGATCCGCGACACGTGCGCCTTGACCGTGGCGACGCTCAGATACAGCTGGGCGGCGATGTCCGCGTTGGAGCCGCCGCGTCCGACCGCGACGGCCACCTCCCGCTCCCGCTCCCCCAGCGCGGCCAGCCGCTCCGACGCGCGGCGCCTGCGGTCCAGTTGCGGGTCGACGCCCGTCACCTGGGTGATCAGCTGCTGCGTCACCGTCGGCGAGAGCACCGGCTCCCCGGCGGCCACCGCGCGCACCGCCGCGACGATCTCGGCGGGCGCGGTGTCCTTGAGGACGAAGCCCGCCGCGCCGGCGCGCAGGGCGCGCAGCACCTGCTCGTCGGCGTGGAACGTGGTGAGGACGATGACCTCGGGGGCGTCGGGGCGCCTGCGCAGCGCCTCCGTGGCGGCGAGGCCGTCCATCCGGGGCATGCGGATGTCCATCAGGACGACGTCGGGGCGGAGTTCGCCGATCAGCGGGGCGACCTCGGTGCCGTCGCCCGCCTCGCCCACGATCTCGATGTCGTCCGCGCCGCCGAGCATGAAGGAGAGCCCGGCGCGCACCAGCGGATCGTCGTCGACGAGCAGCAGCCTGATCGGTTTCATGACGCCCACGGTAGCCAGGCCTCCAGGTGGAACCCGCCGTCGGGGCCCGGCGCGTGGCGGAGCCTGCCGCCCGCGAGGGAGGCCCGTTCGGCGAGGCCGATCAGGCCCTGTCCCGAGCCGGGCACCTCGGGCACGTCACCGGGTGGTGCGGGGTTGCGCACGGACAGGGTCAGGCCCTCGCCGGGCGCGCCGGTGACGGCCACCGTCACCTCGGCGCCGGGGGCGTGCTTGCGGGCGTTGGTCAGGCCTTCCTGGGCGATGCGGTAGGCGGTGCGGCCGAGGGTGGCGGGCACGGCGGCGGGGTCGGTGACGTGGTTGTCGAGGACGACCTTCATGCCCGCCTCGCGGGATTCGGCGACCAGGGTGTCGAGGGCGGCGAGCGTGGGCTGCGGGCGGCCGGAGGCGTCCGCGTCGCCGCCGCGCAGCACGCCGATGACCTGGCGCAGGTCCTGCAGCGCCTCGTGGGCGCTCTCCCGGATGACGCCCGCGGCCCGGACGATCTCCGCGCGGGGCGCGTCGGGGCGGAATTCCAGGGCGCCCGCGTGGACGCTGAGCAGGGTGAGGCGGTGGGCGAGGACGTCGTGCATCTCGCGGGCGATGTCCTCGCGGGCGAGCCGCTGGGCCTGTTCGGCGCGGAGCGCGGCCTCGTTCTCGGCGCGCAGGGCGCGGTCGCGCAGGCTGAGCAGGAGCTCGCGGCGGGAGCGCACGAACATGCCCCAGCCGATGACCGAGGCGGTCACGAGGACGCCGAAGGCGATGGAGACTCCGTACGGAATGTCCCCGTCGGGCCGCAGCCAGTAGGTGAGCGGGAGCACCGCGATCGAGGCTCCGCCGACCCAGGCGACGTACCGGAAGGGCCGGTGCACGGCGAGGGTGAAGAGGGCCGCCGCCGCGGCGCCGCCCGCCGTGTCGGAGGCCACCGCGACCGGCACCATGACGACGGCGAGGCCGAGCGGCCAGCGCCTGCGCAGCCAGACCGCGGCGCAGGCGAGCGCGCCGATCACCTGGTCGAGCTCCGCGGCTCCCTGTGAGATGTGCGGGTTGTCGACGACCGCGTCGGCGCCCACCATCCCGATGAAGACGGCGGCGAAGAAGCAGGTGAAGTCGGCGAGCCAGTCGCGCACGGTCCGCCGCGACCTGCGTCCCGCGCGGCTCGGGTCGAACTCCCGGGCGACGGCGGAGGGCAGCGCCCACGGCGCCCTGACCCACGGTCCGGGCGCGGGGTCGGCGGGGGGCTCCGGCTCGGGCCGCCGCGTGGGATCAGTGCCGCTCATGGTCGACAAATCTACGCACCTCAGGCGGGCGCGGACGCGCCTCGCGCATGATCGTCCACCAAAGTCGCGCGGGCCGTCGACTTTCGGACCCGCGCACGGGGAAGATCCTCGCCCCGCGGCGGATGTCCGCGGTGAAGGCACGGGACGAGGATCTTCCCCATGAAGAAGGACGTGAAGCGGCTGCTGGAGTTTCTCGGTGTGGTCCTGCTGCTCCAGGGCGCGGTCGGCCTGGTCCACCGGCTCACCGGTGCGCTGCCCGGGTGGGGCCTGGTGCAGCGCGTCGGCTTCCTCGACGGCTACGAGACGTACGCGAGCGTGGCGCTGATCGTGCTGGCCTGCGCGCTGTTCGCCGCCGTGCGGAGCTTACGGAGCCTGCCGGTGGGCTGAGTCAGCAGCCGTAGTCGACCAGGTCGAACGAGGCGTAGTGGTCTGCGGTGTAGTAGTCCTCCTGGCTCTTTTCGCCGGTGACGATGCGGCGGGCGCCGCGGTCGTCGGAGCCCGGGGTGATGACCGTGTACTCGTGGTAGTAGCCGGAGCTCTGCTGCGGCAGCTCACCCTCGCGGTTCTGGAAGACGGTGCCGTCCTGCGGGAAGGGGTAGGGGCCGCCGGCCTCGATCAAGTCGAGGGTGTCGTGCGCCTGGGAGGGCAGCGCGGAGTAGCAGATCTCGCCGACCGCGGCTGCGGAGTGGGCGGTCGCAGCGACCGGTGCGGCCAGTGTGACCGGTGCGGTCGGTGCGGCGCTCGCGGTGGCCGCGGCGGGGCCGCCGAGGAGGAGGGCGGCGGCAAGGGCGGTGGCGCCGAGGAATCGGCTTCGTGGGGGGATTCGCATGGGTCCAGTGTGACGCGCGTAGAGGTTGGCGTGTCAACGTCAAGTCTGTGAAGTTTTCCGGGAGTTAACCACCGGTCGCCGCCAGGCCACCCCGCCGACACAGGCCCCGTCCCCTAGTAACTGCCGTACTCAGGGCGCCCCTCTCGCTCATACGTGCTGATGACGACACCCTTGGACGTCGTGCGCGACCGCGTGTGCCGGAAGGCGGTGGGGAGAGTGCCCTCCGTGAAGAGGCGTTTGCCGGTGCCGAGGGCGACCGGGAACGTCAGGAGGTGCAGGGTGTCGATGAGGTCGTGCGCCATCAGGGAACCGGCGAGGCCGCCGCTGCCGTGCATCTGCAGTTCGCGGCCAGGCTGCTCCTTGAGCGCGGTGACGTCCTTGACCAGGTCGTCGCGGCCGATGATCCGCGTGCCCTGCCAGTCCGCGCCGGTCAGGGTGGTGCTCGCGACGTACTTCGGCAGGGAGTTGAGCCGCGAGGCCACCGGGTCGTCGGGGTCCGTCATCCTGGGCCAGTACCCGGCGAAGATCTCGTACGTGCCCCTGCCGAGCAGGAAGGCGTCGGCCCGGTCGAAGACCTCGTTGACGAAGGCACCGAAGTCCTCGTCTCCATAGGGCACCGACCAGCCGCCGTGCTCGAAACCGCCGCTGCGGTCCTCGTCCGGGCCGCCCGGGGCCTGCATGACGCCGTCGAGGGTGACGAACTGGGTGAGTGTGAGCTTCATGGCGAGCGCCTTCCTTCTTCTCGGTCCTTGGCTGCGAGAGCCCCGACGGGGGGGGCCGTCTCTCACCCACTCAGACTCCGCGGCCGCCGGGAAGTCATCGCCGCCCGGGGAGGTGGAGATGCGTGTCCGATGACCGCCAGTCCTCACCCGCCCCGGCGGCTTTCATTGAACCCGCAAGCACTTCTGGCAGTCAGCACTGACCGAAGTGACGAAGTGACGAAGTACGCGGAAGAGGTACGGACATGTCTTCTCTCACCGGCAGGACGGCTCTGGTCACCGGCGGCAGCCGCGGCATGGGCGCGGCGATCGCGCTGGGCCTGGCCGAGGCGGGCGCCGACGTGGCGATCACCTATGTACGGGGCGAGGACGCCGCCAGGGAGGTTGTCACGAAGATCGAGTCGATGGGGCGGCGCGGCATCGCCCTCAGGGCCGACGCGGCGGACGCCGGTGACGCGGCGGGCGTGGTGGACCGCGCGGCCGACGACCTGGGCGGCCTGGACATCCTGGTGAACAACGCGGGGATCGGCGTCCTCGGCCCCATCGGCGACCTGACGCTCGCGGACATCGACCGCGTCATGGCCGTCAACGTACGAGGGGTCTTCCTGGCCTCGCAGGCAGCGGCCGCCCGGCTCCGCGACGGCGGCCGGATCATCACCATCGGCAGCTGCATGGCCCAGCGGGTCCCCGGCCCCGGCGGCACCCTCTACTCGACGAGCAAGGCGGCGCTGATCGGCCTCAACAAGGGCCTGGCACGGGAGCTGGGCGGGCGCCGCATCACGGCGAACCTGGTGCAGCCGGGCCCGACCGACACCGACATGAACCCGGCCGACGGCCCCCTCGCCGCCGGCCAGAGCGCCCTGACGGCCCTCGGCCGCTTCGGCTCCGCCGACGAGGTGGCATCCCTGGTCACCTACCTCGCCGGCGACGCCGCGGCGTACATCACCGGCACGGAGCTGTCGGTGGACGGGGGCCACGCGGCCTAGCTCCGGGCCCGGCCCGCGACCACGGGCCTACGGGACCGGCACCCAGGTCGCCGTCAGGTCGGCACAACGGACCGTGATCAGGGCATCCGTCAGTTCGGTGCGGTGCACGACGCCTTCCTCGTGGGGCAGGACTTCGTCCAGCAGGACGGTGATGGCCTCCATCCAGTCGATCGACGCTTCGTAGTCGACCGAGAAGTGCGTGACGCCGGTGTACTGGATCCGCAGTCCGGCGGTGTGCTTCCACCGGTTGGGGCGATAGGTGACCGACGCGGTGCCGGCCCTGCCCATGGTCGTCGTGGGCAGGGTGATGTCGGCGAGTTCCAGGTCCTTGACGCACCGCTCGCTCGTGTAGTCGTAATGTCCGGCCTCGGACGCGAAGGCCCGGGCTCCCTCGGGGAGCGCGTCCCGGAAGTCGGGAAGGGCGGCCAAGTAGGCACGCGCGTCGGTCCGGAAGCCGTGGAGCTCCGGGTCCCAGTCGACTTTCACGTACTTCATCCGCGGGATTCCATCACGCTGGGCGGGCTCTTTCCACGCGGGCCACGCGGTACGTCACATGGGTGCGGGGCGCACCGGGGCTGTCCACCCGGTGCGCCCCACGTTCTGTGGGGGCGGGTCAGCCGCCCAGTTCCTGGTGGCGGGCGGTCAGCGCGGCCGTGCCGGATTCGGTCAGGGAACCGAACAGGCGCAGGCGGGAGATGCCGCCGTCCGGGAAGATGTCGACGCGGACGTGCGTGCCGACGACGGGGGCGGGCAGGACGAAGCGGTGGTTGGTGTCGGGCTGCAGGCGGGTGCGGGGCAGCGCCTCGGCCCACTCCCCCGTCTCGCCGTCACGTACCGAGAGGGACGCCCAGCCCGCCGAGTTGCCCTTGAGGTAGGCGGTGTCGATCTCCACGGCGCGGATCTCGGACTGCTGGACGAGCCGGTAGCGGATCCAGTCGTTGCCGGTGTCGCGGCGGCGGCGGGTCTCCCAGCCGTCGTCCATCTTGCGGGAGCGGCCCGGCTGGATGGTGTTGGTGGCCGGCGAGTAGAAGCGGTCGGAGGCGTCCTCGACCTGGCCGCCGTTCTCCAGGGCGACGACGTCGAACGTGCCGAGCGCGGCGAGCCACTTGGGGTCGGCGACGACCTCGCCGTAGACGCGGAGGCGGGCGATGCCGCCGTCCGGGTGCTGGTTGACGCGCAGGTGCGTGAAGCGCTGCTCGACGTCGACGGCGAAGCCGTTGGCCGCGTGCCCGCCGATGGGCGTGCGGGGGACGAGCGTCGTCCACTTCACGTCGTCCCCGCAGAGCTCCTCGGGCGTCGGCGAGCCCTCGACGCTGGTGCCCTCGACGGAGACGGCCTGCGGGTAGTTGCCGCGGAAGTGCGCGGTGTCGATGACGATGCCGCGTACGACACCGGGCGCGCCGAGGCGGACGAGCGCCCAGTCGTGGTCGTCCTCGGTGGGCCACGGGTGCTCGGCGGACACGCCACGCCGGCGGCGGGTCTCCCAGCCGTCCATGACCTTGCCCTTGTGCCCGAAGTGCTCCGGGTCGAAGACGGCGGGGTGCGCGAGGAGGAGGTTCTCGCGCATCGCGAAGAACTCGTCGTTGGCGGCGATCACACCGGCGCCGAGCTGCCGGTCGGCGAGGTTGGCGTACTGGGTGAAGGGGAAGTCGGCCGTGCGGTAGTCGGCGTAGGGCTCGCCGCCGCCGTAGGGGCTCGCGTCGCCGGTGAAGGAGGGTATCGCCGTCACTGTTTCAGTTGTTCCTTTCCAGAAGTCGGCCTGCGGGTTCGCTGAACTCGCCGCCGTGCAGGATGCGTTCGCCGCGCAGCCAGGTGGACTTCACGACGCCGCTGAGCGTCTTGCCCGCGTACGCCGTGACCCGGTTCCGGTGCTGCAGCTCCGCGGGATCCACGGTGAAGGTCTCGTCGGGCGCGAGGACCGCGAAGTCGGCGTCCCGGCCGGCCGCGATGGCGCCCTTCTGGTCGAGTCCGACCAGCTGTGCGGTGCGCTCCGACATCCAGCGCACCACGTCGTCGAGGGTGTGCCCGCGCCTGCGGGCCTCGGTCCAGACCGCGGGCAGGCTCAGCTGGAGTCCGGAGATGCCGCCCCACGCGGTCGCGAAGTCGTCGGTCTTCAGGTCGGCGGTGGACGGGGAGTGGTCCGTGACGACGCAGTCGATGGTGCCGTCGGCCAGCGCCTGCCACAGCAGGTCCTGGTTGCCGGCCTCGCGGATGGGCGGGCAGCACTTGAACTCGCTGGCGCCGTCCGGGACTTCCTCGGCGGTCAGGGTGAGGTAGTGCGGGCAGGTCTCGACGGTCAGCTCGACGCCCTCGCGCCGGGCGGCGGCGATGAGCGGAAGCGCGTCGGAGGAGGACAGGTGCAGCACGTGCACGCGCGCACCGATCCGCTTGGCGACGGCGATGAGGCCCTCGATGGCGGTGTCCTCGGAGATACGGGGCCGGGTCTGGAGGTAGTCCGCGTACTTGGGGCCGCTCTTGTGCGGGGCGGCGTCCAGCTCGTGCGGGTCCTCGGCGTGCACGATGAGCAGTCCGCCGAAGCCGGCGATCTCGGCCATCGAGGTGGCCAGCTGGTCCTGGTTCAGCTCGGGGAACTCGTCGACGCCCGAGGGCGACAGGAAGCACTTGAAGCCGTAGACACCGGCGTCGTGCAGGGGCTTGAGGTCCTGGACGTTGTCGGGGAGGGCGCCGCCCCAGAACCCGACGTCGATGTGGGCCTTGCTGCGGGCGACGTCCTGCTTGGTGCGCAGGTTGTCCACCGTCGTCGTCGGCGGCAGGGAGTTGAGGGGCATGTCGATCAGGGTGGTGATGCCGCCGGCGGCCGCGGCGCGGGTGGCGGTCCAGAAGCCCTCCCACTCCGTGCGGCCCGGGTCGTTCACGTGGACGTGCGTGTCGACCAGGCCGGGCAGCAGGGCGTCGTCGCCGAAGTCCTCCAGGCGCGCGCCGTCCGGCACATCGGCGTCGTACGCGGTGACAGCCACGATCTTCCCGCCGGAGACGGCGACCGAGGCGGCCCGCGTCCCTTCCGGGGTGACGACACGGGTCGAGCGGAGCACAAGCTCCACGCCCCGGCCCGCCGTCGCGTCCACGTCCACGTCCCTTTCGGACACCCGCGTCCCCTCTCTTCTGTTCCGCTACACAGACCTTTTGCTTCCGCTTAACGGAATTCAACGTTCTGTTGAAGGAGTTTTCACGCTTGCGCCGGTGACGTCAAGGGTGGACTTCGGCGGGCCCGGGCGAACCCCACCGCACTGGACGTTTCCACAGAGTGGAATTATGATTCCGTATACCAGAACGTAGCTACGCACAACGCGAGCGCCGCGGGGGCGCGGGACAACCCTGCGGAGACACGGACAAACGCCCCCTGACCGGCGGCGACGGCATGCCGAGCGACAGTCCTCGTGAAGAACCGACCGGTAGGCTGCTTCCTTGCCCGCCAGCACCGAAAGGAACGCGCCGTGCCGACGTCAAGCGCCAGCGACGCCCCTGCTGAAATCGCCGCCTCCAAGACCCCCGCCGCGAGCGGTGGCGTCCAGTCCCTCGAGCGCGCCTTCGATCTGCTCGAGCGGATGGCGGACGCGGGGGGCGAGGTCGGTCTCAGCGAGCTCTCCGCCAGCAGCGGTCTGCCGCTGCCCACGATCCACCGTCTCATGCGCACGCTGGTCGCCTGCGGGTACGTACGCCAGCAGGCCAACCGCCGCTACTCCCTCGGCCCGCGCCTGATCCGCCTCGGCGAATCCGCGTCGCGGCTGCTCGGCACGTGGGCGCGGCCCTATCTCGCCCGCCTCGTCGAGGAGACCGGCGAGACGGCGAACATGGCGCTGCTCGACGGCGACGAGATCGTGTACGTCGCGCAGGTGCCGTCCAAGCACTCCATGCGGATGTTCACCGAGGTCGGCCGGCGGGTCCTGCCGCACTCCACGGGCGTCGGCAAGGCGCTGCTCGCGCACGCGTCGCCGGAGGAGGTCCGGGCACTGCTCGCCCGCACCGGGATGCCGGCCGCCACGGAGAAGACGATCACCACGCCGGAGGGCTTCCTCGACGCGCTCGAGGTCGTGCGCCGCACGGGGTACGCGGTGGACGACAACGAACAGGAGATCGGCGTGCGGTGCCTTGCCGTGCCGGTGCCCAACTCGCCCACCGCGGCGGCGATCTCCATCTCCGGGCCCGCGGGGCGGGTGACCGAGGCGGCGACGGAGAAGATCGTGCCGGTGTTGCAGCAGGTGGCTTTGGAGTTGTCGGAGGCGTTGGTCTCGGCGGGGGCTGGCTCCTGAGCCTTGGGCGGGGTGCCAGGCCCCGCCGCTTCGCGGCGGATTTTTTCCCACCCACCCACCCACCCGTTTGCCCCGCGACGTCATTGTCGGGTAGGGGCAGTCCCACCCGGGTGTTTTGACCCTCGGCGTCACTGCCAGGTGGGGGCCTTGTCTGTCAGCCTTGCGTCGTCCGGGGTCAGGTTGCGGAGGGTGCGGCGGAGGGCTTTGGGGAGGGCGGGGGGCCGGACCGTGAGGACCGCGCAGGAGGCGTGGGCGCGGACGTGACGGTGGGTTCGGGGCGTGATGTGTCTGTGGGGGCGCGCGCCCAGGACCAGGAGGTCGTCGGGGTGCGTGGCCGCCTCGCACAGGGCGCGGCCGGGGTGGTCCCTGATCACCCGGCGTTCGACGACCACGCCTGGCGGCGTGCCGCCGAAGGCCTCGTCGAAAGCGCGGTCGAGGCGGGCCTTCGCCTCGGTCCACCAGTGCCGCGCCCACTCCCGGTCCGGGTGGCGCAGATAGAGCGCCTCCCCCTCCGGCGGCTCCCAGGCCAGTACCGCGACCAGCACCTGTCCCGTACGCCGCGCCTCCGCCGCGCCGGCCCGCAGCGCCGCGAGGCTCGCCAGGGAACCGCTGACCCCCACCACGACGCGCCCCGCCCCGGCGGTCGCCCGCCCGGCCACCGCCGCTCCGTCCACTGACATCGGTATCCCCTTTCCGGGCCAAAACGACCGACTGACGTGCCACGAACGGGAGTCTGTACGCTGATTGGCCTGGGCAGCAGGGCCAATCAGTGGGAGTTGGCATGGCAGAGGCACGAGTGGTCCACACCGTGGACAGGAGGCTGGGCAGCCGTCGGCTGGCCGGCCTGCTGACCGGCACCGTGGGCGAACGCCCCGGCTACCGCGCGCTCGCCCACGGCGTGCGCACCCTCCTGCTCGACGGCCGCATCCCGCTGCACACGCGGCTGCCCGCCGAACGCGAGCTGGCCTCGGCGCTGGCCGTCAGCCGGGCCACCGTCACGGCGGCGTACGACGTGCTGCGCGAGGGCGGCTACGCCCGCAGCCGCCGCGGTGCGGGCACCTGGACCGAGCTGCCGCAGGGGCAGCGGCCGTCCAACGTGGCGGCGTTCCCGGCGGGCGACGACGTCCTCGACCTCGCGATAGCCGCGCCCGGCGCCCCGGAGGCGGAGCTCCGCGCGGCGCTCGCCGCGGCGGGCGGGATGCTGGCCGAGCACGCGCCGACGCCGGGCTACCACCCGTACGGCATACCGGAGTTGAGGTCCGCCGTCGCCGAGCGCTTCACGCGGCGCGGGCTGCCCACGCTGCCCGACCAGGTCCTGATCACCACCGGCGCGCAGCACGCGCTGTCGCTGACCCTGTCCCTGCTGGGCAGGCAGGGCGACCGGGTCCTGGTCGAGAACCCGTCGTATCCGAACGCTCTGGACGCGATCCGCGGGGCGGGCCTGCGGGCGGTTCCGGTGCCGGTCACGGAGGACGGCTGGGACTGCGGCCTCGTCGAGTCGTCGCTGCGGCAGGCGGCGCCCCGCCTCGCGTACCTCGTACCGGACTTCCAGAATCCGACGGGCTGCCTGATGCCGCACGAGCAGCGGCTGCGCATCCTGGAGACGGCCCGCGCCACGGGCACCTGGCTGCTGATCGACGAGACCATCACCGACATCGCGCTGGACGGGCCGCCGCCCGCTCCCTTCGCCTCGCTCGCGGCGCACGGTGTGGGCGAACAGATCGTGACCTTCGGGTCGTTGAGCAAGTCCCACTGGGGCGGGCTGCGGATCGGGTGGGTGCGGGCCGGGTCGGGGCTGATCACCGAGCTGGCGACGAAGCGCGTGCCGAGCGACATGGCGACGCCCGTCATCGAGCAGCTGGTGGCGCTCCATCTGCTGCGCGGCATGGACGACGTGCTGCGCGAGCGGTTGCCGCGGCTGCGGGCGCAGCGCGACGCGCTCGCCGCGTCACTCGCCCGGCACCTGCCGGAGTGGCGCTGGCGGGTCCCGCCGGGCGGGCTGTCGCTCTGGGTGGACCTGGGGCGGCCGGTGGCATCCGCCCTGGCCCGCGCGGCGCTCGCACAGGGCGTGCGGATCGAGGGCGGTTCCCGCTTCGGGGCCGACCCGGGCACGCACGAGCACCGGCTGCGCATCCCCTACACGCTCCTCCCACCCCAGGCCGACGAGGCCGTACTCCGCCTGTCCAAGACCCTGACCGGCGACCTCACCCCCACCCCGGCCGACACCACCCGCCGCCACTGGGTCGCGTGAGCCCGGCACGGCCTGGCGCGGCGTGGGCCCCTCGCAGCACGGCCCGGCGTGGCGTGGGCCCGGCGCGGCACGCCCCCCGCGTCACACACCCCCGCCGCCACCCGCCCCCGGCGCGCCGCACGCCCCCGGCCGGGCCCCGCAGAATCGATCCTGCGGGGCCCGCGGCCCCCGCGGCCTCAGCAGCCCCCGCGCCCCTTCGGTTCGCCGAACATCTCCACTGCGCCCCGCACCGACGCCAGCCCTGCGGCCAGTGCGCTGACGGAGCCGATTGCGCCGGCCACGAGGAGGAGGGAACGGCGCATCCGGGGGACCTCCGGGGTGCCGTACGCCATCTCCGCCAGCGCCGCCAGTTCGTCCTCGGCGATGCCGCGGTCCGTGAACTCGGCCGGGTGGGCGGCGAGTTCACGGCGCAGCCGGGCGACGGCGGCGCGCAACTCCGCCACCCGTGGGTCCTCGTCGCTCCCGGTCACCTGGCTCTGCTCCACGCTCCGCAACACGGCTCTCCCCCTCGCACGTCTCCGTGCGGCTGTTCCGTTCCTCTTTCGCGGGCCCCTGAGGCGCTGGTCAGGCACCGGGGGCCGCGGGTCAGTAAACCGTTCCCGATACGGGATGCGCCACTTCGCGCACGCTGTCGAGGCGTGTATGCAGGAGCCATGACGACAGAACCGAGAGAGCCGAGAGAACCGATTAACGTGCGGGGCGGTGGGGCGGGAGAGGTCGTCGGGCTGCTGCTCGCCGCCGGTGGCGGGCGGCGGCTCGGCGGGCGGCCGAAGGCCCTCCTGGAGCACCGGGGCGCGCCGCTGGTGGAGCACGCGGTGCGGGTGCTGCGCGACGCCGGGTGCGAGCGGGTGCACGTGGTGCTCGGCGCCTCCGCCGACACCGTGCGCGAGCGGGCCTCGCTCCCCGGCTGCGTGCTGGTGGACAACCCGGAGTGGGAGGAGGGCATGGGTTCGTCCCTGCGGGCCGGGCTCGCCTCGCTCGCCGGCACCGGCGCGTCCGCCGCGCTGGTCTCGCTCGTCGACCAGCCGGGGATCGGCGTGGCGGCGACGGCCCGGGTGCGCGCGGCGTACCGGTCGCCGACGACGCTCGCGGCGGCCGCGTACGAGGGCCGGCGGAGCCATCCCGTCCTGTTCGGGAGCGCGCACTGGGCGGGCATCCGCGCGAGTGCGGTCGGCGACCGTGGGGCACGCGACTACCTGCGGGCGCACTCCGACGCGCTCACGCTGATCGAGTGCGGAGACGTCGCGGAGGCGTACGACATCGACACGGCCGAAGACCTGATCCACTTGGAGTGACCGACGTGGCACTCAGCGACACGTTCTGTCGACGAGAAGAATCTCGACATCAACAAACCATTGAACTTCCACTATGAGGAAACTAGTATCCACTGACCAGAAGGCCCGTTATCTCGGACGGGGCCCCGCAGCCGTACCTCGGCTCCAGTGGCACCCAGTGCCACCGCGTCTGCCCGGCGGCCCGCCCGGCACCGTCCGTGCAGCTCTCTGAAGGAAGTGACAGCTCATGTCCGCACTAGCGCCGTCGCCGCTGGCCATCGTCGACGCAGAGCCCCTGCCCCGGCAGGAAGAGGTGCTCACCGACGCGGCCCTCGCCTTTGTGGCCGAGCTGCACCGGCTGTTCACGCCCCGGCGTGACGAGCTCCTCGCCCGGCGTGCCGAGCGCCGTGCCGAAATCGCCCGCACGTCCACCCTGGACTTCCTCCCGGAGACCGCCGCGGTCCGCGAGGACGACTCCTGGCAGGTCGCCCCGGCCCCCGCCGCGCTGAACGACCGCCGCGTGGAGATCACCGGCCCGACCGACCGCAAGATGACCATCAACGCCCTCAACTCGGGCGCGAAGGTCTGGCTCGCCGACTTCGAGGACGCCTCCGCTCCCACCTGGGAGAACGTGATCCTCGGCCAGCTCAACCTCACCGACGCCTACGAGCGCCGCATCGACTTCACGGACGAGCGCACCGGAAAGTCGTACGCCCTGAAGGGCGCCGACGAGCTCGCGACCGTCGTGATGCGCCCGCGCGGCTGGCACCTGGACGAGCGCCACCTCCAGGTCGACGGCGAGCCGGTCCCCGGCGCGCTCGTCGACTTCGGCCTGTACTTCTTCCACAACGCCAAGCGCCTCATCGAGCTCGGCAAGGGCCCGTACTTCTACCTCCCGAAGACGGAGTCGTACCTGGAGGCCCGCCTCTGGAACGACATCTTCGTCTTCGCGCAGGACTACGTCGGCATCCCCCAGGGCACGGTCCGCGCCACGGTCCTCATCGAGACGATCACGGCCGCGTACGAGATGGAGGAGATCCTCTACGAGCTGCGCGACCACGCGTCCGGTCTGAACGCGGGCCGCTGGGACTACCTCTTCTCCATCGTCAAGAACTTCCGTGACGGCGGCTCGAAGTTCGTCCTGCCGGACCGCAACCTGGTGACGATGACCGCCCCGTTCATGCGGGCGTACACCGAACTCCTCGTCCGCACCTGCCACAAGCGCGGCGCGCACGCCATCGGCGGCATGGCGGCGTTCATCCCGTCCCGCAAGGACGCGGAGGTCAACAAGGTCGCGTTCGAGAAGGTCAAGAACGACAAGGACCGCGAGGCCGGCGACGGCTTCGACGGCTCGTGGGTGGCGCACCCGGACCTGGTCCCGATCGCCATGAAGTCCTTCGACGCGGTGCTCGGCGACAAGCCGAACCAGAAGGACCGCCTGCGCGAGGACGTGAAGGTCGCGCCCGAGGACCTGATCGCCATCGACTCCCTCGACGCGAAGCCCACGTACGACGGCCTGGTCAACGCCGTCCAGGTCGGCATCCGCTACATCGAGGCGTGGCTGCGCGGTCTCGGCGCCGTCGCCATCTTCAACCTCATGGAGGACGCGGCCACCGCGGAGATCTCGCGCTCGCAGATCTGGCAGTGGATCAACGCGGGCGTCGTCTTCGAGACGGGCCAGACCGCCACGGCCGACCTCGCCCGCGAGGTGGCGGCGCGTGAACTCGCCGCGATCCGCGCCGAGATCGGCGACGAGGCCTTTGCGGCCGGCAAGTGGCAGCAGGCCCACGACCTCCTCCTCCAGGTCTCCCTGGACGCGGACTACGCGGACTTCCTGACCCTCCCGGCGTACGAGCAGCTCCGCTGACGTTCCGTCAACACGAGCAACACGAGCAACACCAGCAACACGAGAAGCCCCCCGGCACCGCACAGCGCCGGGGGGCCTTCTCGTGCGCCTCTCAGCCGAGGTGCGTCGACCAGTCCTGCTCCGCCGCGGGCTTCCCGTGCAGGTCGGGTACCCGCTTCAGCCAGGCGGGGCGGCCCTTCTCGGTGGCGGCCGCACGCCTCGCGTCCGCGGCGGCCAGCTCGTCCCGGCCGGGAAAGTCCGTCGGCAGCCACGCCGCGGAGGCCCGGGCGCGGGCCAGCAGGAAGGCCACGTACGCCTCCCGCACCTCGTCCGGGGACGTGAACCCGGGCTCGTCGGCGAGCCACGCGTCGGGGACGAGGCCGACGATCTCGCGGAGCACGGCTTCCGTGACGAGCGGCGCCAGTTCGGCATCGGCGGCGGCCGTGTCGGGCCCGTACCCGCCGAGGGCGTGGTGGCGGAAGTCGTACGCCTTGTCGGGCGGCGTCACCCCCCAGCGGTGGTGGAAGACCAGGGCGGCACCGTGGTCGATGAGCCACAGCTTCGGCTCGTGGACGCCGAAGGTGGGCCAGACCATCAGGTTCGAACTGTGCACCGTGCGGTCGACGTTCGCGGTGAGGGCGTCGAGCCAGACGACCTTGCCGGCCTCGAGCGGGTCGACGTCGATCGCCTCCGGGGTGAAGTCCGCGGCGCCGGGCAGCAGGTCCATGCCGAGGTTGAGGCCCGCGCTGGCGTGCAGGAGGTCCTGGACCTCCTGGTGCGGCTCGTCGGCGGCGACCGCAGGGTCGAAGTGCACGAGGACCAGTTCGGGAAAGCGCAGACCGAGGTGGCGGGCGAGTTCACCGACGACGATCTCGGCGACGAGCGCCTTGCGGCCCTGGGCGGATCCGGTGAACTTGACGACGTACGTGCCCAGATCGTCGGCCTCGACGACGCCGGGCACGGAGCCGCCGGCCCGCAGGGGCTCGATGTAACGGGTCGCGGTGACTTCTCTCAGCATCTCCCACGGCTCCCGGACGTCTCTGCTCACTGGGTGATCATAGTAATCGCGGACATCTCCTTCCCGGCCCGGCCCGCGTGCCGCGGGGCATTGTGCGCCATGTCCGCTCTCGTCATGATGGCCTGGCATGGACGACGACTCACTTCCCGTTCCGCTGGCGCAGGTGTACGACGCCGCGCTCCTCGATCTCGACGGCGTCGTCTACGTGGGGCCGTACGCGGTGGAACACGCAGCGCCTTCACTCGCCCGCGCCAGGGCGCTGGGAATGCGCCTGGCCTACGTGACCAACAACAGCTATCGAACTCCCGTGGAGGTCTGCGAACACCTCCGACGGCTCGGCCTGCCGTCGGTGGCGGACGATGTCGTGACGTCGGCCCAGGCCGCCGCCCGGCTGGCCGCGGAGCTGCGCCCACCGGTTGCCCGGGTGCTGGCCATCGGGGGCGAGGGTCTGCTGGCAGCGTTACGGGCGTACGGTCTGGAGCCCGTTCGGTCGGCCGATGACGACCCCGACTGTGTCGTCCAGGGCTTCGCGCCCACGGTCAGCTGGCGCGAACTGGCCGAAGCGGCCTACGCCGTGGGACGTGGGGTGCCCTGGATCGTCACCAACTCCGACCTGAACGCGCCCACTCACCGGGGAACGGCACCGGGCAACGGTGCTCTCGCATACGTGGTGCGCGCCGCCACCGGCGCCGTCCCGACGGTGGCCGGTAAACCGTCCGCCGCCTTGCTGCGGGAGGGCGCGGCCCGGACCGGTGCCCGGCGCCCCCTCATGGTCGGGGACCGGCTCGACACCGACGTGGAGGGTGCGCGCGGAGCGGGCTTCGACAGCCTGGTGGTCCTCACCGGCGCCACCACGCCGCACGACCTCCTGACCGCCCCGGAGCACCGCCGCCCCACACATCTGGCGGCGGACCTGCGCGGCCTCCTCGCACCCGCGCGCCGCGTCGAGGAACACGCCGGAGGTCATCGGTGCGGTGGCTGGCTGGGCAGGGTGCGCGACCGCGAACTGGTGCTGACGGGACGGGGGGACCCCGAGGACGCCCTGTGGGCCGCGTGCCGGGCCTCGTGGTCGGCGCCCGAGCCCCCGTCTACGACGGCGGTCCTGGAGACACTGGCCCGGTGCGCGCGGGACCCTGTCAGGTGACGGGACGCCCGTCGCCGAGCCCCGCCTCCTGCCGGACGTGGTCGGCGATCTGGGCGTGCGTCGCGTACCAGACGTCGTCGCGCCCGCAGACGTGTTCCAGGAGCTGCTCCAGGGCGACGGCCCGTGACCGGTGGCCGATGACGTGCGGATGCAGGGTGATCTCGAACAGTCCGCCCTCCGCGTAGGCGCCGTCGAATTCGTCCCGCCACAGCTCCAGTACGTGCCGCGGCATCGTGTACGGGCGCACGGCGCTGTAGCGGTCCATGTTCAGGTAGACGGCGTCGTCCCGGATCCACTCGGGGGGGATCTCCACCAGCCCCGTCGGTTTCCCGTAGGAGAGGATCTCGTACGGGTCGTCGTCGGCCATCAGGGAGGAGTCGTACGACAGGCCGAGTTCGAGGGTGATGTCGAGCGTGTGCTCGCTGAAGTCCCAGGACGGCGTGCGGATGCCCACCGGCCGCTGACGGGTGATCCGTTCGAGGGTCTCCGCGCACCGGAGGGCGAGTTCCCGCTCGTCCTGCCGGCCGAGCTCCATGTTGCGCTCGTGGATCCAGCCGTGGATGGCGACCTCGTGCCCGCGCTCCGCATACCCCCGCGCCTCCTGCGGGCGAAGGAGCGCGCACACGGCCGGCATGAAGAACGTCGCGGGCAGGGCGTGCCGTTCGAGCAGCCGGAGGATACGCGGCACGCCCACCCGGGCCCCGTACTCCCCCTGCGACAGCTTTCCTGGCATCACCTCGCCGTCCCGCAGCGGAATCGTCTCGTGGTCGGGGTCGAAGGAGAACGCCACGGCGGCTCTGGCACCCCCCGGCCAGCGGGCCGGTTTGAGGCTGCGTCCGGCGCGCACCCGCTCGACGTGCCGGCGCCATTCCTCCTCACCCCACTGCCAAGGGGCCTGTGGAGGCTCCGCCCGTGGTGCCTTCCCGGTGTCTGCGCCCGGCACGGTCATGGCGGTTCCCCGCTCCTTCCGCGGCTCGCTGGGTGGGGTGTGCGGGTGAGCCATACGAGCATGCCATCGGCTTGTACGGCAGACAGGAGCATGAACAGGACAACGGACCGCGGCGTGGCCCTGACCGAAACGCGTGCTTCGGCGCGGAGGCCGTCTGCCCGTCTCCCGGTCGCTTTCCTACTGTTGTCGTGGCGGCACTGTTGTCGTGTCGGCCTCGGAAGCTTCGGCGGGCGGTGGCCCCCGGGGAGGAGGGCCCATCATGACGCCTTCGAGCGGCGCGGAGCGGTGACGTGATCCTGGCCGAGGCCCGGCGGTTCCTGCCCGACGCCGTGGCACTGCGCCGTTCCCTGCACGCCTGGCCGGAGACCGGCCTGCACGTGCCGCAGACCCAGCGGCGCGTCCTGGAAGCGCTGGACGGCCTGGGTCTCGACCTCCGCACCGGTCGACGGCTGTCCTCGGTGACCGCGACGCTCGACGGCGGGCGGGACGGCCCGGTGGTCCTGCTGCGCGCGGACATGGACGCCCTGCCCGTGTCCGAGGCCACGGGCCTCGAGTTCGCCTCGCGGGTCCCCGGTGCCATGCACGCCTGCGGGCACGACGCCCACATGGCCATGCTGGTCGGCGCGGCCCGGTTGCTCGCCGCGCGCCGCGACGAACTCGCCGGGCGCGTGGTGTTCATGTTCCAGCCCGGCGAGGAGGGCCACCACGGTGCCCGCCACATGCTCGACGAGGGGCTGCTCACCGGGCACGGCGGCGAGGTGGGCGCCGCGTTCGCCCTGCACGTCATGCCGGGGCTGCCGAGCGGCAGCCTGTGGCTGCGCCCCGGCCCGCAGATGGCTGCCTCCGACAAGCTGCGCATCGTCGTCCGCGGCCGTGGGGGGCATGCGTCGTCGCCGCACACGGCGTGCGATCCCGTGCCGGCGGCCTGTGAGCTCGTCCTGGCCCTGCAGACGGCGGTGACCAGGACGGTCGACGTCGCCGACCCGGCTGTCGTCACGGTCGGCTCCCTCGCGGCGGGCTCGGGGACCGGCATCATCCCGGAGACGGTCGAGCTCGCCGGGACCGTGCGCACCCTGTCGCGGGAAACACGCCTGCACGTGCACGAGTTGGTCTCCAGGGTCGCCGCGGGCGTGGCCGCGGCCCACGGGGCGACGGCGGAGGTGTCGATCGATGCGGGGTATCCGGTGACCCGCAACGATCCGGCGTTCACCGAGTTCGTGCTGCGCACCGCGGCGCAGGTGCTCGGCTCCGGGCGTGTCGGTGTGCTGCCCGCTCCGGCGATGACCGCCGAGGACTTCTCCTACGTCCTGGACGCGGTGCCGGGTGCCCTCGCCTTCCTGGGCGCGTGCCCGCCGGGGCTGGATCCCGGGCGCGCGCCCGCCCTGCACTCCTGCCGGGCGGACATCGACGAGGACGCCCTCGCGGCCGGGATCGCCTGTTACGCGGCCGTGGCCCTGCACCGTCCGGGCGCCGGCGGCGAAGGGCGTACGGCATGAGCGACCTGCGGATCCGCCCCGCGCGCGTCGACGAACTGGACCGGGTGGAAGGGCTCTGGCTGGAGGCGAGCCGCTGGCTCGCCTCCAGGGGGATCGACCAGTGGCAGTACCCGCCCCGGCGGTGGCGCATGGAAGGGGCGGTCCGCGCGGGTGACTGTCATCTCGCCTTCCGCGAGGGCCAGCTGGTGGGGACGGTGACCGTGGAGCGGCAGGCCGATCCCGAGTGGTGGGCGGACGACGACCCCGATGCGGCCCTGTACGTCCACGACCTGGTCGTCAGCAGAGAGGCCGCCGGGCAGTCGGTGGGGGCGCGGCTGCTGGACTGGGCGGGCCGGCTGGCGGCACAGCGGGAGAAGCCCTGGCTCCGTCTGGAGGCGTGGAAGACCAACGGCCTGCTGCACCGGTACTACCTCGACCGGGGGTTCGAGCTGCTGCGGATCGTCGACCTGCCGCACCGTCACTCCGGTGCCCTGTTCCAGCGGCCCACCGGGTTCACCGCCGCTCCGAAAGGCGACGGCTGACGGCACGCTCTTCGTACTGTCCCACTTGTTAACCCGTACTGATTCAACCGCGAGTTGACCGAGCAAAGGGGGACAGACTGGTTGAAGCAAGGCTTGTGCGCGGTCGTGATGTGCTGAAGGAGCCGTCTCATGAGGCATACGAATCTCCGCGGCCCTCGTCGACCGCGCGGTCGACGACCGCGGTGTCAGCGGAACGCGGTGACTTCGCGGACCCGATGGCGATCGGTCTCGGCGATGACGAGATCGCCGCCCCGCGTCACCCGCACCGCCCGCGGATAACGCAGCAGCACCCCGGCGGCCGGGCCGTCTTCCCAGTCCTCACCGGGAGGCCCGCCGGCCACCGTCGCGATACTGCCGTCCGGCCGGACGACGCGGACGCACTCGTTGAGGGAATCGGCCACGAAGAGATTGCCCTCGCCGTCGATGTCGACCCCTCGGGGCTGGTGGAGCGGGCCGGCGGCGGCCAGGACGGCACCGCCCTCGTACCCGGGCTCCCCGGTCCCCGCCACGGTCGTGACCAGTCCGTCGGCCGACACCATCCGCACCCGGTGGGACCAGCAGTCGGCGATGTACAGGCGGCCGTCGGCGGCCGTCACGATGTCTATGGGGTGGTGCAGGTCGCTGGTGACGGCCGGCACTCCGTCCGGCCCTGAGCCGGGTTCACCGGTGCCCGCGACGGTGGTGATGGTGCCGTCCGGCGCGATCCGCCGCACCCGGTGCCCCTTCCACTCGGCGACATAGAGCGTGCCCGCGCCGTCCAGGGCCAGCCCCCTGGGTTCGTTGAGCACCGCTTCGGCGGCCGGGCCCCCGTCGCCGCCGAAACCGGGCTCACCGGTCCCCGCCACGGTGGTGATGGTGCCGTCCGGCGCGATCCGCCGCACCCGGTGGTTCCAGTAGTCGGCGACGTACAGATGTCCCGCGGCGTCGCAGACCAGGCCGCCCGGTTCGTTGAGCGCGGCGTGAACGGCCGGGCCCCCGTCACCGCCGAAACCGGGCTCACCGGTCCCCGCCACGGTGGTGATGGTGCCGTCCGGCGCGATCCGCCGCACCCGGTGCCCCTTCCACTCGGCGACATACAGGGCGCCCGCCGCGTCGGCCGCCAAGGCCCGCGGCTGGTTCAGTGCCGCCCGGGCGGCCGGCCCGCCGTCGCCTCCTGAGGCGGCCTCGCCGGTGCCGGCGAGGGTGCGGATGACCCGGTTCGCGATGTGCGCGGACCCGGCGCCCGTACGTGTACTGCCCGACATACCCGCCTCCTGAGCAAGGGTGGGAACACAATTCCGCGGTGGCGCTTCGAGTGGCATTTGCGGATCGTCGACTCACCGTAGAGAGCATTCGAAGACATCGGTAGAGCGCGGCCGGGCGCTTTCCGGCCACCGGCCGCTGCGCTCCCGCCGACCGAATTTCGACCACCTGGAAGGTGAACAGGTGGGACCTGGTACAGCCGAGAGGATCGTTGGAATCGGTGAAATCGTGCAGAGTTCAGCTCAGGGACCGTTGATGGTGCCCCAGAAGATATGAATGACCGCTTCCCCCATCGACGGTGGTGGTCAGTGGTACGGCATCGAAGCGAATGTGATCTCCCGCTGCTCATGCCGGATCGCCCACATCCACTCGGTCCGGAGTTGCATTCATTTTCGGGCCACTCACGGGAACTGGCATGAAAACTCTTCGCGCATACCGCAGCTTTCCGCTCGCGGTGCGGCTGCTGCTCGTCAATCAATTCGGGGTGGACGTCGGTTTCTACCTCCTCATCCCTTTTCTGGTGACCTACCTCGGCCACGATCTGGGTCTTTCGGCCGCCCTGGTAGGACTGGTCCTCGGTGTGCGGAACCTGAGTCAGCAAGGACTGTTCGTGCTCGGCGGCTCCGCGGCCGACAGGCTCGGCCCCCGCCGTGTGATCATCTTCGGCTGCATGCTGCGGACCGTGGGGTTCGCGCTGTTCGCCGTCGGTTCCACACTGCCGCTCCTGCTCGCCGCCTCGGCGCTGAGCGGACTGGCCGGAGCCCTGTTCTATCCGGCGGTGCGGACCTACCTGGCCCAGGAGGCGGGGCACCGCAGGGCGGAGGCCTTCGCATTGCTCAACGTCTTCGCGACCGGCGGCTCATTGCTGGGCCTGGCCCTGGGCGGAGTGCTGCTCCTGGTCGATTTCCGCATCTGCGCCCTCGTCGCCGCCGGCGTGTTCGGCGTCCTGTGCCTGGCTCAGATGTACGCCCTGCCCGCCCGCGAGGCCCCCCGCTGCGCCACCCCGGTCGTGAAGGACTGGCGGGAGGTCCTGAGCAACCGGACCTTCGTCGCGTTCGCCGTGGCCATGGCAGGCATGAGCACCCTGGAGAACCAGGTGTACCTGCTGCTGCCCGAGGGAGCGCGACAGGCGACCGGACGCCCGGAGGCCGCCGGCGCGGTGCTGGTGATCGGGGCGCTGGCGAACTTGGTCTGGCAGCTGCGCGTCACCCGGACGCTGGCGCGGCGCGGTGGCGGCCCGGCGTGGATCGCCCGCGGCATCGCCCTGACGGCCGCGGGTTTCGTGCCGCCTCTGCTGGTGTGCGGATCCGGCGCTCCCGACGGCTGGGCCACGGCGGTCAGAAACGCCTGCCCGGTGATCGCCGGAGCGCTGTTGATCTACTTCGGCATCATGATCGTGCATCCCCTGGCGATGGAACTGGTCCCCCTGTTCGGCCCAGTCCGGTTGACCGGTACTCACTTCGGCATCTTCTACGTCTTCTCCGGGCTCGCCGCCGCGGGCGGCAACGCGCTCGTGGGCTGGTCCCTGGACCTCGGCAGGCGCAGCGGTCTGCCCGCTCTGCCCTGGATGTGCTGCCTGGGCCTCGGCCTGGTCTCGGCAGCGGCCATCACCTGGCTGCACCGTACGCGCGGGCTGCCCGGCCGTCCGGCGCCGGTGACGTCGCGGCCGGCCGGGCGCGCGGGCCCCGCGGCGGCCCGGTCCCGGCGGGGACCGGCAGTGCGCCGATGCCGGTCGGCCGCGCACGAGCGGCCCCGGACCCTGCCGTACGTGCCGCGCCACTGCGTGGCGGCCCGTCGGACCAGTCGCTGCGGTGGGTGCTGCTGCGGGGGATGCCGTCCCCGGCACCGGGGCGCGTCCTGGTGGAGGTCGCTGCCGTGGCGGCTCGGCCGACGCATCACGTGTGGGTGCTGCGAGAAAGCGGCCCGGACGGGCAGGGCGTAAAAAGACTCAGAAATAACAGATGCCACAACGGGGCCCATTGGCATATGCCGACAATGGATGTCCGCAGCATCGAGATGTGGCGCATTCCCTTCCTTGTGCCGCCGGGAACGGCCACATAACTTGTTGAGTGGGGGCGTCACCGCGCTTCCGTGAAACTCCGGCCCCGGCGGACAATGCCAACGGAGGCGTCTTGGAGAATTTTCCGAATCGATTCCGTGACAGCTCTGGCCCCGTGAGCAGTTCTTGGTCTCCCAGTCCGGTGGTCCCGTTTCGCCTCGTATTCAGCGGCGTACCCAGAACGCTCTGGTTGAAACTTGAGGCACACAATCCGTACGGTTCCATCAAAGGGCGTACCGCTTTCGCACTCTGGCAGGATGTCAAGGACCGCATTGATCACCGGGTCGGGTTGATCGAGTCGACGTCGGGGAATCTCGGTCTGGCGCTCGCCGCCCTTGCCGCCGCTTTACAGGTGCCTTTCACCGCCGTCGTGGATCCCCGGGTCAGCCCTTCGGTGCAGAACACCATGAGCGCCATGGGCGCGAGAGTCGTCGTGGTCGACCGGCCCGACGGAGCCGGCGGATTCCTGCTCAACCGCCTCGCCCATGTCGCGGAGCGGGTGCGCTGCGAGCCGGAACTCGTGTGGCCGAACCAGTACACCAATCCGGCCAACCCGGCCGTGCATGCCCAGTGGACGGCGCCCGAGCTGTGCGCGCAGTTGCCGGCCAGACCGATGAGCGTCCTGGTGGCGGTGTCCACCGGTGGCACGCTGGCGGGCTTCCGCGACTACGTCCTCGCCCATGAGCCGGACTGGGAGCTGGTCGGGGTGGACGTCGTCGGTTCGCTCGCCCTGGGCGACATACCCGGCGAACGGCTGCTCTCGGGGATCGGGGCGAGCCGCAGATCGTCCTTCCTGCCGCACGGATACCGGCCCGCCGTGCACATCGGCCCACCGGAAGCGGTCAGCGCGTGCCTGTGGCTGGAGGAGACGACCGGCATCACCGTGGGCTCCAGTTCCGGTGCGCTCGTCGCGGCAGCTCTGCGGCTTTTCCGTGAGGACCCGGGACGCACCGACATCGCCTGCCTGTGCCCGGACGGCGGGGACCGCTACCTCGACACCGTCTACTCACCGCTGTGGCGCTCCAGGCAGGCCCTGGCCCCCGTCGACGTGGCCGACGGAGTCGTTGTCAGGGGTCTTGTGGAGGACCCCGTCCAAGGAGAGGTGACGCTCCGGTGAGCACGCAGGAACGTGACTGGTACCAGCGTGCCGGAGTCCGCACCGGCCCCCGGCGCCGCCTGGCGGACGAGGTGGCCACCGGGCGCGCCTTCTTCCCTCCGGCCCTGGTGCCCTACCTGGACCATCCGCGCGTGGCCGGACTCGGCGAGGCGAAGCGCAGGGAGCTCCTCGCCCGTCACCTCTTCCAATACCTGGACTTCACGGCCCAGTTCGAGACGCGCGTGGTGAACCGTGCCACGGAACGCATCGCCGGCAACCGGTGCGGGGTCGCCACGGATGTCGCCGTCCGGCTCGACGCGTACCGCATCTACTGCGACGAGGGGTACCACTCGCTGTACAGCCTGGACGTCATCCAGCAGGTCTCCCTCGCCTCGGGGGTGACACCGCTGGAGTACGACTTCGGTCCGTTCCTGCGACGGCTCGACGCGATCGGTACCGAGGCCCTGCCCTACGAGCCGGCCCTGGCCCAACTGCTGCAGGTCGTGGTCTTCGAGACGCTGATCACCGCGGTGCTCAACGAGATACCCAAGGATCCCGATGTGCTGACCGTCGTCCGGGACATCGTCAGGGACCACGCCAAGGACGAGGGCTGGCACCACGCGTTCTTCGCCCAGTTCTTCCGCGAGCTGTGGACGCGGGAATCGACCGGGTCCCGGGGCCGTATCGCGCGGTGCCTGCCCGGTCTGATCCGGTGCAGCCTGCTTCCCGATCTGCGGCCGGTCCGCGCTTCGTTGGCCGCCGCGGGCCTCGCGCCATCGGCTGTCGAGGACGTCGTGCGCGATTCCTATCCGCCGGCTTCGGTCGACCGGGGCATCCGCAGGGCGTCCCGGCATGCCGTGCGGCTCTTCCAGGAAGTCGGGGCCATGGACGTGCCGGGCGGCGCCGAGGCGTTCGAGGCCGCCGGTCTGCTGCCGTGAACCACCCGGTGCCGAGGACCGCACGAACCGAAGGGTGACGATGTCGGAGCAACTCCTCTTTCTCGACAGGGAAGCGGTGCTCGCCTGCCTCGCGCACGTGGACGTGTGCGCGGAGATCACGCAGGTGCTGTGCCGGCACGCAGAGGGCCGGGTGGAACTGCCCGCCGAGGGCTACCTGCCCTGGACCAACGGCGAGGGTGCCTACTGCCGTTCGCTGGCCATGCTCGGCGCGGTGGAGGTCGACGGCGGCCCGCCACTGCGGGGGATGAAGCTGATCAATGCCGCGACGAGCAACCCGTCCCACGGACGGGAGCGGGCCGCGGGCCTGGCGATGCTCTTCGACCCGGAGACCGCCCGACCGCGCGTGCTGGCCGAAGCGGGCTGGCTGAGTGCGACCCGCACGGCCGCGTACACGATGGTGAGCCTGCGGCACCTCGGTCCCGAGCGGTGGGACGCGACGACGTTCCTCGGCTGCGGCACGCTCGCCCGCGTCCATGTCGGGCTGCTCGCCACGGCGTTTCCCGAAGCGGTACGCGTACACCTCTACGATACCGACGCACGGCGGGCCGGGGAACTGGCCGACTGGATACGCGCACAGCATCCGCAGCTCACCGTCCGCGTGGAACCGGGCGCGCGAGAAGCGGTGGCCGCCGCGCCGGTGGTGGTGACGACGACCACCGCCGACCGCGGATACCTGCCGGCCGCGTGGCTCGCGCCCGGCACCTTCGTCGCCCACGTGTCGCTGGCCGACCTGCTGCCCGACGCCTTCCTGGAGGCCCAGGGCGTGTTCGTGGACGATGTCGCTCTGGTCGCCGAGAACCCCCGCAGGGTCCTGGGCCGCTTGATGCAGGAGGGCCGCATCACGGATGGCCGGTCCGCGGGCCCCGGTTCCCCGGCCCGGCCCCTGAGCGGCACCCTCGGTCAGGTTCTCACCGGTGAGCGGCCCCCCGTCCGGCCCACCGTGTCCCACGTCGTCAGCAACCCCTTCGGCATGGCCGTCCTCGACGTCGGGCTGCTGGGCGCAGTACAGGATGCCGCCGCCCGTCTGGGCCTGGGCAGAACCCTGGCCCTCTACTGAAAGGGACGCATGGACCACCACTTGGCACGGCCCGGCCCTGTTCCGGAACACGGACTGTTCTCCCTCGCCGAGGTGGAGCCCGATGTGATCGGCAAACTCGCGGCGCGATCGGTGGAGCTCTTCCGGGACCAGCACGCACACGACCGGCCGTTGGCGGACACCGTCACGGGCGTGCTGTTCACCAGGACCTCGACCCGTACCCGTACGGCCTTCACCGTCGGCGCCGTCCGGCTGGGCGCTGTTCCTGTCACGTACGGCCCCCGGGATCTGCAGTTGAACACCGGTGAGTCGGTCGCCGACACGGGGCGCGTCCTGGGCAGCATGCTCGACCTGCTGGTCGCCCGCACCGCCGGGCCCCTGGAGGAACTGCGAGAGCTGTCCCGCCACGGCGGCCTTCCGGTGGTCAATGCGATGGCGGCCGAGGAGCACCCCAGTCAGGGCGTGACCGATCTCGCCACCCTGCACCTGGCGGTGGGCGATCCGGCCGGAGTGAGCGTGCTCTACGTGGGCGAGGGCAACAACACGGCGGTGGCCCTGGCGCATGCCCTGGCGAGCGTGCCGGGGGCCCGGGTCACCTTCAGCACCCCGCCCGGATACGGGCTGCCGGAAGAGGAGCTGACGAGGGCGTCGCGCAGAGCCGCGGCCACGGGCGCCACCCTTGAGGAGGTGCACGATCCGGCGCTGCTGCCCGATCACGTGGACGTCGTGTACACCACCCGTTGGCAGACGACGGGCACCGCGAAGCCCGACCCCGACTGGCGTGAGGCGTTCCGGCCCTTCCATGTGGACGCCGCCCTGCTGGCCCGCTGGCCGCAGGCCCTGTTCATGCACGATCTGCCCGCCCACCGCGGCGACGAGGTGGCCGGTGAAGTCCTCGACGGTCCCCGGTCCCTCGCCTGGACCCAGGCGGCCATGAAGCTCGCCGGGGCCATGGCGGTCCTGGAGTGGGTGAGCGGACCTGCCGCCAAGGCGGAGTGACCTGCCGTGCACCGCCCCGTTCGCCCCTCCCTCTCACCCCGTCCCCCTTCACACGGATCGAGGTCCTCCCGTGCAGCCGACCCGTGTCACCGCCTACCGGCATCTGACCCCACGTGACCTGGACCCGCCCTCGTCGTCACAGGTCTTCTTCGAACCTGCCGACACCGAGATGGGTGTCTGGGTGGTGCAGGACCTCATACGTGAGGGCTGCCTCGTCCTCGACCTCGGGTCCGGCAGCGGTGCCGCCGCGGCGGCCATGGCCCGCGCGGGAGCGGCCCGCGTCCACGGCATCGACTCGGGAGAGGACACCGTGGCCTGGGCGCGCAAGCACTACGCCTCGATCGACGACGACCGTCCCGTCACGTTTTCGCACGGTGACTTCACCGCACTGTCCCCCGCCGAGCTGCTGGCCGCCGTCCCCGTCCCGTCCCGTTCCCCCGTCGTCGTCACCAGCAATCCGCCCTACGTCCCGCTCACCCCGGAAGCCGACGCCCTGCGCCGGTCCGTCGGCGGGGGAACGGACGGTCTCAAGCTGATCCCCGCGGTCATCACGCACGGCCGTGCGCTGGCGGACGGCCTGGGGATCACCATCGGCAGCTACTCCAGTCCCCGTAAGGCGGTCGGGATGCTGGAAGCGGCGGGTTTCTCGGTGCATGCCGTCACGTTGTGCCCACTGCCTTTCGGGGACTTCACCCGGGACCATCCCGATCAGGTGTTTCGCCTGGAGAAGCGGGGCGAGGCGGTGGTCTGGCGCTCCGGGCCGTATCCCCTGGCGTATTTCATCGTCGGCCTGGCCTGCCGCAGGGCCACCGGGGACGGCGCCCGGCCGGGCCGGCTGACCGGTGAGGGACTGATGGATCTTCTGCGTACGGCCGCCCGCTCCCGCACCACCCGCCTGGAAGCCCTGGACGAGTGGACTTCGCCGGGGTGGGCGGGGCCTCTGCGCGTCGTGGACCTGCCGCAGCCGGCCGTCCGTCATCACTGGTGACCTCCGCCCGGCCCTGGCCGGAGGGCAGCCCTGTCCGGAGGGCAGCACGTCCCATCAAGCAGAAAGGCCGTTCATGGACATCACTCGGGTCGTGCCCGTCTCACCCGTCAGCGTCACCACCGGCGCCGTCGAACACAGCGTCGACTTCATTCGTCCACGGCTGCTGGCGACCGGGCACGAGCGGGTGTCCTTGTATGCCGGTGTCCAGATAAACGGCGCCCCGCACCTGGGCACCAGCGTCATGCAGGCCTCCGCCTTCCTGCTCGCGCAGGTGGCCCGGGACAGGTTCGGTGTCGAGGTGGCCTTGCGGTTCGGCGCCCTGGACAACTCCGCCTGCGAGACGCGCCGGTGCCCGCGGACCGGAACTCTCTACGAGCGCTCCTATCACCACGCCCTGGGCAGCGAGCGGGTCGACGAACTGACCCGGACCTATTACGGCGGCTTCTTCGACGCCCTGTCCGCGGCCACGGGCGTCCCCTACGAGATCGAGACCTACACCCGGCAGCAGGGCCGGCGGGACTTCCGGCAGGAGTTCCTCGACTCACTGCTGCGGATGGACGTCCTGCGGTGGGTGCTCGCGCCGTCGCACGGCAAGGTGCCGATGAGCCCTCCGTGCCCGCGGTGCGGCTGGGCGCAGAAGCAGGGCGAGGCCACCGAACTGCTCACCGTGGGGACGGACCGCGCGGAGCTCGCGGCGGTCTGTCTGGACCACGGCGGGTACACGGTGCGGGTGCGGGCCGACGACGAGGGGACGGACGGGGCGTACATCAGCTCGGGCACGCTCCACCGCAACCTCCTCAAAGAGCGGGTCGCGGCGCGGGAGGACGCACTTGCCGTGGTGGTCAAGGGAGCCGACTGGGCGGCTGGGTGCCGCCTGCTCGACGAGGCGTTCCTGTGTTGCCCGGGGGCGGTGCTCCCGGTGCGCCTGTTCACGCCGGTGGTGCTCTCGACGTCCGGCGCCAAGCTCTCCAAATCGCTGATCCGTGCGGGCAGGGCGGAGGCGACGGCGGACAGCGCGCCCTGGATGCTCGACGCGGGCGCCTGGCCGGGGACGGGTGAGGAGTACGCGCGGTTGCTGCTGGACCTCGTCTCCCTGATGCTGTCCGAGCCGCGGCACTTCGAGCGCGGCTACACCACGCTCGAAGTGGCCCGGCTCATCGACGCGGCCGGCCTGCGGACCGGGGCACCGGTGTGATGTCTCGTTCGGCGAGGTATCCCGGGCGTACTTCCGACGCCGCGTACGGCTTGGTCAGTGCGTTGTCGACGCTGTTGTAGACGACGAAGAGGTTCGTCCGGGGAAAGGGGGAAACGTTTCCTCCGGAGGCGTGCAGACAGTTGCAGTCGAACATGACGGCGGAACCGGCCGGTCCGGTGAACTGCCGGATACCGTGCCGTTCGGCCAGCGTCGTCACGGCGGTGCGGTCGGCAGGACCGGCCGGGAGGTTCTTCCCCAGCAGCGAGAGCTTGTGGTAGCCGGGAGGGGTGCGGCCCACCGAGGGCACGAAGGTCCGCTGGGAACCGGGAATGATCATGAGTGGTCCGTTGCACGGCAGGTTGTCCGTCAGGGCGACGGAGAAGCTCAGCGCACGGGGTGCGGGCATGCCGTCCTCGGAGTGCCAGGTCTCGAAGTCCGAGTGCCAGCCGAACTTCGAGCCGTCGAAGGCCGCTTTGTAGTTGACCCTGCTCTGGTGGACGTAGACGTCCGAACCGAGGATCTGCCGGGCCCGGTCGGCCAGGCGGCCCGACTCCACCACACGCCTGAAGACCTCGCTGAGCCGGTGCACCTCGAAGAGGGAACGGATCTCGTCGGAGTCCGGTTCGGGAGCCACTCGCCCCGAGGACCGCAGTGCGGGGTCCGAGGCCATGCGCTGTATTTCCTCCCGGCACTCCCGCACTTCGGCGGAGTCGAGCAGCGCGCCGAACGCGAGGAATCCGTCCCGGTCGTAGCCCGCCACTTCATCGGCGGTCAGCGGGCCCGGTGTCCCGTCGCCCCACACCACCGGATGGTGACGCCGAAAAGGCACCGACTCGGTCTCGACACGCGTGGGGTAGAGATCTTCCACCAATTCGACAGATTCGGTCATGCCGATCCCCTCCGTCTGCGGCTAAGTTTTCACTTCCCGTCGCCTTCTTCGGGGAAACCACCGCGCGACCGCGCCCGTCGATTCCGTACCATTCCGGTCATGGTCAACATATGACCTGCCGCAATACGGCGGGCCACATAAGAAAGCAGTAGACACGTGATGATGTACAGCGAACCGACTACACACAGAACGGGCAGATAGGGGTAGCCGGAAGGAGTCGCCGTGTTCTGCGCCAGGAGTTTTCCGGCATAGAGAAGTTCCTCGTACATGATGAAGAAGCCGAGGGAAGTGTCCTTCAGCGTCACCACCATTTGGCTGATTACGCTCGGCAGCATGGTCCGGACCGCCTGAGGCAGGGCCACCACCGTCATCACCTGTGTCTTGCGCATCCCCAGCGCGTATGCGGCCTCGAACTGCCCCTTGGGCACGGCGCCGACCCCCGCCCTCAGGATTTCCGCCTGTGCCGCCCCGTTGTACAGGGCGATACCGATGACCAGGGCCCACAGCGTGGGGCTCGCGAAATTCACCGCGAGCCATTCGCCCGGCGCCCCGAGGCCGTTGCGCAGCAGGTCGGCGACGGCCGTGACGCAGGTGCGCAGCAGGTCGGTGGCGTACAGGGCGAAGACCGTGATGATCACCGGCACCGCGCGGAAGAACTCCACCAGTGCCCCGGCCGGCCGGCGCAGGAACCGGTGCGCCGAGAGCCGCCCTGCCGCGAACAGGAGCCCCAGCAGCAGGGAGAGCACCACCGCCAGGACGAACGCCTTGAAGGTGTCCACCACGCCGGTGAGGATGCGCAGCTGCACCCCGCGATACCCGAACGCTTCCCACATCCGCGCGTCGAACTGCCCGGCGTCCGCGAACCGGAGGAGCACCCAGCAGATCCCGCCGCCGGTCACCGACGCCACGAGGACCGCGTACCAGAAGTGGCGGCGGCGGGCGCGCGGGCCCGGGGTCTCGAACAGCGCGGATGTCATCGCGGCACCGCCAGGCGGCGCTCCAGCAGGCGGAAGCCGGTGCTGATCACCGAGATCAGCAGCAGGTAGGCGACGGTCACCCACAAGAAGACGGCCGCCACCGCGTACCCCCGCTCCACCAGGGTCTTCTCGGTGCTGAACAGCTCGTAGACACTGAAGCCGCCGGCGAGCGCGGAGTTCTTGACCAGAGTGATCACGACGTTGCCCAACGGAGGCACCGCCGCCCGCCCGGCCTGGGGGAAGACGACGAGCACCGCCGCCTGCATCGTGGACATGCCGAGGCTCCGTGCCGCTTCGGCCTGCCCGGTCTCCACGGTGTTGACGCCCGAGCGCAGCGCCTCGCACACGAACGCCGAGGCGTAACTGCCCATGACCAGCACGGCCAGCGTGAAGTAGCTCGCGCCGGTCAGCCCCAGCATGGGCAGTCCGAGCGTCACTCCGAAGAAGAGGACGGTGAGCGGGGTGTTGCAGAGCACCGTCACCACCGTCGCGCCGAGTCCGCGGCACAGCGGCACCGGGCTGATGCGGAGGGAGACGAGCAGGATTCCGAGGGCCAGCGCGAGCAGCGTGCTCAGGCACATCAGTCGGACCGTGCCCATGAAGCCCTGCCAGAACAGGTCGGCGTTGTCGGTCAGCACGTCCATGGACGCCTCCAGGCGGACGGGGGCCGTGACGGTGAGCGGCCCGGCGGGATGCCGTCGGCTGACGGCCCTCGCGGTCAGTACCGCTGCACCGGCGGCGGTGTCGGTGCCGGAACGCCGGAGCGGCCGAGGGTGGCGCGGTACGCCCGGAGCCAGTCGCCGCTGCGGACGTGGTGTTCCAGTGCGTCGTTGACGGCGTCGCGCAGGGCCGCGTCCTGCCGCGCCAGGCCCACGCCGTAGAACTCCTCGGAGAAGGGCCGGCCGATGACCCGCAGACGGCCCTCGTTCTGCGCCGCGTAACCCTTCAGGATCGTGTCGTCCGCGGTGACGGCGTCGACCACGTCCATGACGAGGTCCTGTACGCAGTGCGCGTAGCTGTCGTGGGACACGACGGTCGCCCCGTATTCCGGCTGCCTGATCCGCTGGTACGGGGTGGATCCGGTCACCGTGCAGACCTTCTTTCCGCGCAGCTCCTCTGGTCCTCGGATACTCCGGTTTTCCTTGTCGACCAGGAGATCCTGCCCGCCGAGATAGTAGGGGCCCGCGAAGGAGACCTGCTTCTTCCTTTCGCTGTTTATCGTGTAGGCGCCCACGTACAGGTCGACGTCTCCCTTGGATATCGAAAGCTCCCTCACCTGCGGAGCCACCGTTTTCCACTCGATCTCGTCCGGTCCGAATCCCAGATGCGCCGCCACCATTTTCGCGATCTCCACGTCGAATCCCGAACGCTGCCCCGTCACCGGATCCTCGAATCCCATGAAAGGGTGGTCGGACTTCACGCCGATGGTTATCGTCCCCTTCGCGAGGGCGCGGGACTCACCGACCGGGTATTCGAGCCCCGGGTCGCTGCCCGTCAGTGCTCCGACGCTGCCCGGAACGCTTCCCTCCCTGCCGCATCCGCTCAGCACGAGACATAACAGCAGCACCAGGGGACCCAGCGGACGAAACCATGCCTGCACCTTCCCTCCTCGGGAATAGCGTGCGTCGGAATGGAAGTGGTGTCCGGACCAGTTTAGCGATGCCGATGCGCCGCGCTACCGGGCAATTCCGTGCACGGGCGGCCGGAGAGCCTGGGATTCCGGCCGCCCGTGCGGCATCCGCGTCAGCCGACCTTCCGCCAGGTGCCTCCCTTCTCCAGCCGGTAGGTCCCGGTGAGCCGCCGCTGGTCGGCGCCGGCCCGCGACGTCGCTTTCTGGCCCCCGCCGTTGTCGTCCGGCTGCTTCGCGGTGGCACCGGACGGGCGCACGCTCTGGCACTTGTCGGGGTTGGTGTAGGTCTGCGCCACCACGGTGGAGGAGTTCGTGGTCGACGGGCCGTCCACCGCGATGTCCTTGACCAGCTTGCCGCTGCCGTCGACGTGCAGGTCGCCGACGACCCGGGACATGGAGTTGAGCGCGCCGAACTGGATCTCGTCGTTGGGCTTCAAGGTGAACGTGACCTCGGTCTCCTCGGAGTTGGTCATGCTCCAGGTGTGGCTCCAGGTCCCCTTGAACGCGGCGGTGAACGCGCCGCGCAGGGCGAGGTGGATGAGGCTCTTGAACGCCGCGGTCGTGCTGACCTTCTCGGTCATCTGGGCCGTACCGGTCAGCGTGTTCGACACCGTGGCGCTCGTGGACGCCGTACTTTCCGACGTGGAGTCCTGGTTGGGGCCCTTGTCCTTGGGCGCCGAGTGGTTGGTCTCACTGCTCTTGCTCGTGTTCGTCGTGGTGGCGCTGCCCGTGGTGGCGTCCTGGAGGGTCTGCTGTGCCTGGACTTCGCCGGTGGTCGAGCCGCTGACCTCGTTGTCGGTCCAGGCCGTGCCCTCGATGGTGGCGCTGCCGGAGACCTCGCCGCCGATGTTGTCGGAGCTGGAGGTCTCCAGCTTGACCGTGCGCTTGATGGACATGTCCGCGTTGGTGCAGTTGATGGCGCCGTTGGACACCGAGTAGACGGCGCTGGTGAACTCGCGCTTGCGCTGGGGGTCCAGCTTGAACGAGCAGGTGTACCGCTTGGTGTGGCCGCACAAGGAGGTCACCTCGTGCACCGACTTCAAGGGCTTCTTCCCGTCGAACGCCCGGGCCTTCGGCATCTTCTCGATGCCGTAGTCACCGGTCTTGTCGCCCTGGGGGGCCGCCGCGGAGGGAAAGGCGGCGGTCAGGGACAGGGCGGACAGGACGGGGACAAGGACGAGCATGCGGCGGGTCGCCGCTCGGCGGTGCTGGGAGGGACGCGCGGTGTGAAACATGACTGTGTCCTTTCGTTGCTGATTTCCCGAGTGATCAGGAGATGACGCGCGGTGTCCTCAGTCCCTGGCGGGGGGCTTGTCGACGGTCAGCGGGACGGTGCGGGTTCTGATGCCCTTGGGGGCCTCACCGGTCGGCACCAGGTGGGGAATCCTGCGCAGGGTGGGCGCGCCCACGCTGTTGTCCGGGGTGCGGGCGTTGTCACGGGCGTCGCCGCAGCGGGCCAGCTCGACCTTGCTCATCGGGCCGGTGCGCTGGTAGAAGCGGTCGCCGAAGGAGCCGGACGGCAGGTCGGCGAAGACGTCCATCCGCTCGTTCTTGCTGTCGTGGATCAGCGTGCCGGCGAGCCGCTCCCTGGCCGCCTGCACCTCGATCCAGCTCACCTCGCCCGGCTGGACCGTGACGGACGCCGTCCGCTGTTCCTTGCGTCCGTAGAGCAGCGGGTTGTTCGTACCCATCTCCAGCGGATTGCCGTCGGCGCGGGTGAAGCCGGCCGCGATCTGGGTGGCGATGTTCTCGTACCCCTTTCGGACATCCGTCTGGGGTTGCTGCGGAGCCGACTGCTGTTGCTGCTGCAGGCCCTGCGGTCCAGGCGGCTGCTGTTGCGGCTTCTGCTCGTCGTTCTTGCGCTGCGAGAAGTACTGCGTGACGTTGTCGTACGGCAGCTCCTCCCAGTTGACCGGACGCTGGTCGGTGATGGCGTTGCGGGTGCAGTTGATGTACGCCTGGCCGACCATGCGTGGCCGGTCGTAGTACCGGTAGGAGTAGCGGTCGTCCTTCTCGAAGTGACAGGTCCTCGGGCCCCCGAGGCAGTCCTGGATCACGATGCGGGGTTCGACCGGCTCGCGGCCCTGGTACGCCTCGGGCATGGGCAGCCGCGCCTTCTTGAGGTCGTACGGCACCGGCGCCGGATCCTGCGTGGCCCGGAAGCGCGTGACGAGCGGGCCGCAGGCGGACGCCTTCTGGTAGGTCCAGCTGATCCGCGGATTGTTCTCCCCGGCCGTGAAGGAGTACGAGCGCCCCTCGTGCCAGTGGGCCTTGCCCGACTCGGTGGTCTCCGTGGTGACGGTCTGCTCGGAGTTGCCCGCACCGGCGGCGGACACCCGGTACTCCTGCCCCTTCGTCGGGTCGTCCGTGCCGCAGTTCGTGAGTGGACTGGGGCTGTCGTCCCACGTCACGGTGACCTTGGAGCCCTTCTGGACGCGCCACAGGCGGGTGCTGAGCGTGCCGGCCGAGCCGTCGCTGAGCGCGGCCGCCTGCAGTCCGCCGCCGTGGCCCGCCCGGCTCGCCGAGAACAGCTGTGTGTTCTTGCCGTCCCATTTGTTCGGCGCCCCCTTCTGGGCGGTCCCTGCGGACACGGTGGGGCTGGCGAGGTCCGGGTTCTCGATCCGCGCGCCCACCTCCTCCGCGGCGAACGCGGCCCCGGGCAGGGTGCTCAGCACGAGGGAGCTGCCGAGCAGCGCGGACAGACAGTAGGTCGTGGTGCGTCGTGGCATGAAGGTCTCCTTGGACGAAGTGGGGGGGAGCGGGGGCTGGGTTGTCCGGGTGTTCAACAGGCCCACCACGACGACTGCGGCACGATGACCTGGTCGTCGGAGAGCCGGTCGCGCATGCCGGAGGTGGCGTGGCACTGCTGCGTCACTCCGTCGGCGGGCGCCGCGGACCGCGAGACGTTCCCGAAGTCCGCCTGCTCCTGGACGTAGGCGTCCTGGTCCTTCTTCTGCGCGTCCTGGGCCTCGCCCGTGATGGGCCGGCTGCACGTGTGGAAGTTCTCCACCTGGCACTTGTCCTTCGCCTGCTTGTTCTTCCCGACGTCCGAGCAGGCGCTGCTCGACGGAATGCCGTTGATGCCACCGGGTGAGCAGGGGTCGGTGTCCGGCGGTGAGGGGACGGGTGACTTCTTGTCGACCTCCGGCGGCTTGGGCTTCGGCGCCTCGGCGGGCGGGGGCGCGGTCTGGGTGTCGGGCGCGGGGGCGGGGCTGAACTTCGCGGGCGGCGGTTCGTCCGCCTTGGCCACCACGGCCTCGGCGGCCACGGCCGTGGGCACGGCGGCGGCCGGCGTCAGCCCCAGGGACAGGGCGGAGGCACCCGCCACTGTGACCATTCCAGCCGCGAACAGGGCACGGCACACAACGGCAACACGCATGGTTCTCCTTCGGAGTTCGGGGGGATTCGGCGGCCTCTGAGCCACACCACGGTGGGGGCCGCCGCTCTCACACTCCGACAGCTCGGCCGTCCCCGCCATTCGACCTGGGCGATGAGGTGCGCCAGTTGGGCGCAGCATGAGGCCGACTGGCCGTAAGCGGCGGGGCCTTGGCGAAGCCAGGGTTTCGGGGCGACCCCCCAAAGGCGTGAACTCTGGCTTTCGCAGGCCGAAAAGCGGTTCGAACGCGGCAAGCATGTTGCTGGACGCCACGACTCGAGTGGCTTGTCCTCCAACTGCGGTGCCACGCCTATGCCGTGGCGCCCGAACGAATGGAACTCCCATGAACGCAAAGACCCGTGGGCTGCGCCTGCGCGCTGCCCTGACCGTCATAGCCACCGCGACCGCTCTGGGAGCGGCAGCGGCCCCGGCTCTCCCCGCCGAGGGACACGACCCGCTGGTGTACGCGTGGGGCGCCAACTCCGGTGGGCAGCTGGGCAATTCGACGTCACCCGACCGCTACGCCCCGGCCCCGGTTCCCTCCCTGCCCAAGCAGGACGTGTTCGAGGTCGCGGCCGGCGGCGGAGCGAGCGACGGCTGGGGATTCGGCGTCGCCCTGCGCAACGACGGGTCCGTCTGGACGTGGGGCCAGAACGACAAGGGCCAGCTCGGCACCGGGCCGACGGACCCCGACCACAACGCCGCGCCGGGCAAGGTGCCGAAGCTCAACGGCATCGTCGATGTGGCGGCGGGCGGCCAGCATGCGCTCGCGCTCCGCGTGAACTCCGGGAAGGCCGACGGGGTTTACGCCTGGGGCCTCAACGACAAGGGCCAGGTCGGCGACCACACCAACGAGGACCGATCGGTTCCCCAGCTGGTCCAGAGCATGCACGGCGGCAAGCAGGTCGCGGCCGGGTGCAATCACAGCATGCTCCTCACCGACAAGAACACCGTGCAGACCTGGGGCCTCAACGAGAAGGGCCAGCTCGGCACCGGTACCGGCAAGAGCGACGAAGAGAACAAGGACCACAACACCCCGGTCGAGGTACCGAACTTGACCGACGTGGTCAAGATCGCAGCCGGGTGTGACTACAGCCTCGCTGTGAAGTCCGACGGCACGGTCTGGGCCTGGGGCGACAACTCCAAGGGCCAGCTCGGCGTCAACAAGGACGAAGGCGACCTGGAGTTCAGCAACAAGCCGGTTCAGGTCGAGGGTCTGCCCGGCCTGGCCGATCCGGCCGACCAGCCGAGCGGCACGGAGACCGGGACGGGCACGGGAACGGGGTCGAGCGAGGGCACAGGGCCGAAGGTGCGGGACATCGCCGCCGGCTACGACCACGCCTACGCCCTCTACTCCGACGACAAGGTGTACGGCTGGGGCAACAACGCGAACGGGCAGCTCGCCGACGGGACGAAGACGAACCGGACGAGCGCGCACGAGGCCATCGAGCTGCCTTCGGTGCGGGCGATCTCGGCGGGACGCGGCTACGGTCTCGCCGTGCGCTCCGCCGGTGGCGGCACCAGCAACGACATCATCGGCTGGGGGCTGAACAACCACGGCCAGCTCGGCAGCGGTGACGCCCTCACCCACGACCTCAAGGACAACGACCAGTTCGTCACCGTCTTCCCGCAGGAGGCGGAGCAGGCGAACCCGTTCACCCGTGTGACGGCGGGCAACAGCCAGTCCAGCTACGCCTATTGAGCCGGACCGGCCGACAGTGACCGGCGACTGACGGTCTCCGCGTGAACCCGCCCTCCGCACCTCGTGCGGAGGGCGGGCACCGGCCACCGGCCACCGGCCACCGGCCACCACACATAAAACCCGAAAGGACTCCCGCCCCGTCGAAGATCCGTTGAGCGCCCGCCCAACCGGCTGATCCCGGTGCGTATATGAGTCGGCGCTCCCCCGACGTGCCACCACTCGCAGTCCGCACGCCCTTGGCACACATCCCGGCACATGCCGAAATACCCTTGCCCGCAAGTTTCAGTTCCGGTCTTGTCGCGCAGGTCCCCCTCTTCCTCGTTGGTGAAGGAGAACCCCCTTATGCGTGTACGCCCAGACGTCAACACCTACGCGATGTACACCGGCCGCTGTCGCCCGCGACCCGGCTCTCGTCCACAGGGTCCTGACCCGCCTCCCTACGGCATGGCACCGTCTCGACGCGCACACCGCCGGCCGCACGAGCGTGGCCGGCATCATGACCACTCCGCTCGCCCGCACGGCCACGGTCGTGGCAGCACGGCTGCCGGCGAGCCGCCGCGGCTCGGGACAGCACGAGAGGGTCTCGTAGCCGCGGACCGGCCCCCCGGAACGGTTCCCCATCATTCGCGCACACCAGCTGATTCCGCTCCTGCTTCTCTGCCTCGCCACCCTGGCGTCCACCGGGCCCGCGCCGCCCCAGTGGCCCGGCGGGGCGAAGTGCCGTGACACGACGCTGGTCGGGGTGGCGCATCAGGACGACGACCTGTTGTTCATCAATCCGGCGATCGCCGAGGACTTCGACCGAGGGAATTGCCTCCGCGTCGTGTACGTGACCGCGGGTGACGCTCATCTTGAGTGGGCGGGCGGGTATGTCCAACGCCGCGAGATGGGCGTACAGCAGGCGTACAGCGCTCTCGCCGGCCGGCCGATGAGGCCCGGGGCGCCCAGCCCCTGGAAAGTCTCACCCGTGCGGGCCGGCGGGCGGACGCTGCACAGCGTCCGTCTGGACAACGGACCGCTGCGGCCTGACATCCGGCTCGTCTTTCTGCGGCTGCCCGACGGCGGCTGGAGCAGAGAGGCGGCGCGGCGCCGGAGCCTGCTCGCTCTCTTCCAGTCGCGAATCCGCTCGCTCGCCGCGGTGGACGGGTCCGCCCGCTACACGGAACCGGCTCTGATCAGCACGTTGGCCGCCCTCGTCGAGCGGTTCCGGCCCTGCGAGGTGCGCACGCTGGACTTCGCCAACACCGCGCTGAAGTCGTCCGGCAAGGAGTGGGCCGACCACAGCGATCACGCGGTGACCGGCCGGTATCTCCGCCTGGCGACCCTGCGGGCGCGCCCGGCGGAGAGAACGCCTCGCCTGACGGCATACGAGGGGTACGGAAGCGCGTTGCGCCCGCCCAATCTCGGTGCTGTCCTGACCGCCCGGAAGACCGCCGTGTTCGAGCACTACTACATCCATGACGAGCGGCGGGTGAGCGACTGCCCGGGGCCCTATTGCGCACCCACCAGAAGAGCGGCGGGGCGGTACGTGCGATGGCTCGAACGCCGTTACGCGCGCCGGGCGCCCGATCCACGGCCCGGCACCGTCGTCTCCTGGATCGGCTCCACGGCCGCCGGCTTCACCGCGCCCGAGCTCTGTCTGACCGCGGACCGGGGCGACGTCCGCACCGCGCCCTGCGCCGGCACGGTCCATCAGGTGTGGCGGCTGGTGGAAGGGGATCTGCGGACCGGGGGCGGGGGCGAGGGCGGGGGCGGTCGTCGCTGTGCGCGCGTCCGGGGCGGGACGGTCGTGCTGGCCCCCTGCGCCGGCGGATCGGCCCGGTGGGCGGTCACGCGGTGGGGGCAGTTGCGCACCGGCGGGGGCTGTCTGACCCAGGACGACCTGCTGCGGCCGCAGCCCCGGCTGCGGTTGGCCGCCTGCACGGCGGCGGACCCGGGGCAACGGTGGTTCGTCCCCGGTGCTCGGTGACGCCGGTACGGCCGTGATCCTCGGGGACATCGGTTCGGCCACGGTGCTCGGGGACGCCGGTCCGGTCACGGTGCTCGGGGACGCCGGTTCGGCCACGGTCCTCGGGGACGTCGGTTCGGCCAGGTCCTCGGTGCCGCCGCTTCGGCCACGGTGCTCGGTGCCGCCGGTCCGGCCGCGGTCCTCGGGGACGCCGGTCCGGCCGCGGTCCTCGGGGACGCCGGTCCAGCCAGGTCCTCGATGCCACCGCTTCGGCCACGGTCCTCGGTGAGGCCGGTCCGGTCACGGTCCTTGGGGACGCCGGTCCGGGCCGAGTGGGCGCTGTGGCTCGGGAGTCCCTTGCGTACCCTGGCCGCATGCGGATGCGTCCCACTCTGAGCTGGAGTCCTCCCGAGGATCTGCCGCCGGCCACCACGGATCTGGGGCCGGTCGCCGGTGCGCTGGAGGCCGGTGGCGTGTTGGTGCTCAGTGGGGCGGGGATCTCCACGGAGTCGGGGATTCCGGACTACCGGGGCGAGGGCGGCAGCCTCAGCAGGCACACCCCGATGACCTACCAGGAGTTCACCGCCGACGCCCGGGCCCGGCGCCGGTACTGGGCGCGCAGTCACCTCGGCTGGCGGCTCTTCGGGCGCGCCCGGCCCAACGCGGGGCACCGGGCCGTCGCCGCGTTCGGACGGCACGGCCTGCTGTCCGGTGTGATCACCCAGAACGTCGACGGGCTGCACCAAGGCGCCGGCAGCGAAGGCGTCGTGGAGCTCCACGGCAGCCTGGACCGGGTCGTCTGCCTCTCCTGCGGCGCCTTCACTCCGCGGCGTGAGCTGGCCCGGCGGCTGGAGGAGGCCAATCCCGGGTTCGAGCCGGTGGCCGCCGGCATCAATCCGGACGGTGACGCCGACCTCAGCGACGAGCACGTCGGGGACTTCCGCGTCGTACCGTGCGGAGTCTGCGGTGGCGTCCTCAAGCCGGACGTCGTGTTCTTCGGCGAGGCCGTGCCGCCGGAGCGGGTCGAGCACTGCCGTGAGCTAGTCCGCGGCGCGACGTCGCTGCTGGTCCTCGGCTCCTCCCTGACGGTGATGTCGGGGCTCCGGTTCGTCCGCCAGGCCGCCCAGAGCGGCAAGCCGGTGCTGATCGTCAACCAGGACCCGACCCGCGGCGACCAGCACGCCGTCACCCGGGTCGCGCTGCCCCTCGGCGCGGCCCTCACCACCGTCGCCGGCCGCCTTGGCGTCTCCGTCCCGGCCCGGTAACCGAACGACACGCCCGGGCGTACACTCGGCCGCATGGGTCACATGGGTTCCACGAGGTGCACGAGGTGCACGAGGGCACCTCGAACCCGCGAGCACGGCTAGCGACTCTCGCGCCGACTCGCCGCGGCCGCCGCAGCCATCGCTGCCGCCGCCGCCACCGCGCCCGGCTCTCTCCGGGCGGTCTCCGCCCCGCTCCACGTCACCACCACAGCTTCCCGGCTCCCGCCGGCGCTGCCGCCCGGCCGCGACCGCACGACCGGGTCCGCGCCACTTCGAATGGATCATCGTGAAGCTGAACGAGTTGCTGGCCGGACACGACCACCACGTACTCCGGGGCGAGCCGGCCACCGTCGCGGTCACCGCGGGGGTGACCTTGGACGTCGACCGGGTCGGGCCCGGTGCCGTGTTCGTCGCCGTGCCCGGGCACCAGGAGGGCGGGCCGAGCGCGGTGGGTGCCGCGTTCGCCCGTGGAGCCGTGGCCGTCATCGTGGAAGGGGCGGATCCGACGCTGCCGGTGGTGCCCGCGTCCGGGGGCGGGTGTGTCGTGCGGGTGGCGGACACCCGGCGGGCGGCCGCGGTCGTGGCCTCGCGGTACTTCGGCGAGCCGGGGCGGCACATGGACGTGGTGGCCATCACCGGCACCAACGGCAAGACGTCCGTCTCGTACATGGTCGAGTCCGCCCTGCGGCTCTCCTCCGGGGCGAAGGTGGGCGTCATCGGGACGGCCGGCAGCCGGATGGGCGACGAGCGGATACCGATGCCGCGGTCCGTGCTCACCACCCCGGAATCGCCCGACCTGCAGTACCTGCTCGGCCACATGCGCGACCGGGCGACCGGCAGTGTGGTCCTGGAGGCCACCTCCATGGCGCTGCTGACGCACCGGGTGGACCGCACCTTCATCGACGTCGGCGTCTTCACCAACCTGACGCAGGACCACTTGGACGACCACGGCACGATGGCCGACTACCGGGACGCCAAACTCCGGCTCTTCCAGGGCCTGTGCCGGCACGCGGTGGTCAACGCCGACGACCCCGTGGGCGCCGGGATCGGTGCGATGATGCCGGGCGCGGTGACCACGTACGCGCTCGACGGTCCTGCGGACTACCGGGCGACGGACCTGGTCGTGAGCGCGTCGGGCACGCGGTTCACCCTGTGGCACGGGGGCCGTGCCCGTCCCGCGTCGATCCCCTTCCCCGGCCGTTACTCCGTGGCCAACGCCCTCGCGACGCTCGCCTCCTGCCACGTGCTGGGGCACGATCTGGACGCCCTCGTCGCCGCGCTGGCCCAACTGCCGCCCGTGCCCGGCAGGTTCGAACGCTTCGAGACGCCGGAGGGGGCCTCCGTGATCGTGGACTACGCCCACTCCCCCGACTCCCTGGACAAGGTCCTGACCACCATCCGCGGCTACGCGCGCGGCCGCGTGATCACCGTCTTCGGCTGCGGCGGCGACCGGGACACCACGAAGCGTGCGGACATGGGGAGGATCGCCGGGGCCCACTCCGACCTCTGCGTGGTGACCTCCGACAACCCGCGCGACGAGGACCCGGAGGCGATCCTGGACCAGATCGTCCCCGCCCTCACGGCGACCGGGACCCCGTTCGAGCGGCTCGCCGACCGGCGCGAGGCCATCGCCTTCGCCCTCTCGTCGGCGGGCCCCCTGGACACGGTCCTCATCGCCGGCAAGGGAAGCGAGCCGCATCAGACGGTCCGCGGGGAGCTGCTTCCGTTCAGCGACATGGCGACCGCGCGGGAACTCGCCGCCGCGCAGACTGCCGCGGGCCGGACGGGAGTTCAGTCGGTACGTTGAGCGGTTGAGCGGCTGAGCGGCGGCAGGACGGGCGGGCGGCGGCTGCGCCTCGCCGTAACGCCTCGCGCAGCACCGTCACGCCTCGCGCAGCGCCTTCGCGAGGACCGAGTCGCCGGTGACCTCGATCCGCCCGTCCCGGACGCCCTGCCCGAGGGTGAGTTCGCCGCGGCTCACGGCCACGCAGGCGCCGGCGTCCAGGGTGAGGGTGGCGTCGGCTCCGTCCGGCGCGGGCCCGTCGCCGTAGGTCCGCTCGCCGTAGGTCTGCTCGCCGTAGGTCTGCCCGCCGTGGCTCTGCTCGCCGGCGGCCAGCCGGACGTGGAAGCAGCCCTCGTCGAGCCGCACCTCCACCGTGCCCTCGGCGCCCGCCCCTGCACCGGCCGCCGCGAGATGCCTCAGCAGCGGCAGCGCGAACCAGTGCGCCCGCACCGCGTCCGTGGGCCTGCGCTCCTCCAGGGCGGGGGCGCCCCACTCGGCGAGTGCCTCCAGGACCGGCAGCAATGCGCGCCCGCTGCCCGTCAGTTCATAGACGTACGCCGCCGAGGGCGCGGGCAGCCTGCGGCGTGTCGCGAGGCCCCGCTGCTCCATGTCCTTCAGACGTGAGGCCAATACGTCCGTGCTGACGCCCGGCAGGTCGGCGTGGAGGTCGGTGTAGCGGCGGGGACCGACCAGCAGTTCCCTGACGATCAGCAGGGTCCAGCGGTCGCCCACGGCGTCCAGCGCCCGGGCTGCCGCGCAGTACTGGTCGTAGCTTCGGCGAGGTGGCATGCGACGCAGTCTATGCAAGTTGTTGGACTTTCCAAGCGGGGGCTTGGTAAAACCAAGTAACACACGTCACGGGAGGCGCACCGCATGGAGTTCCGGCAGTCGAGCAAGCTCAGCGAGGTCTGTTACGAGATCCGGGGACCCGTCATCGAGCACGCCAACGCGCTGGAGGAGGCGGGCCACAGCGTGCTGCGCCTCAACACCGGCAACCCCGCGCTCTTCGGCTTCGAGGCGCCCGAGGAGATCGTCCAGGACATGATCCGGATGCTCCCCAAGGCGCATGGCTACACGGACTCGCGGGGCATCCTCTCCGCCCGGCGCGCGGTCGCCCAGCGCTATCAGGCGCTCGGCCTGGACGAGGTCTCCGTAGACGACGTCTTTCTCGGCAACGGCGTGTCCGAGCTGGTCACCATGGCCGTACAGGCCCTCCTTGAGGACGGCGACGAAGTCCTCATCCCGGCGCCCGACTTCCCTCTGTGGACCGCCGTGACGACCCTCTCCGGAGGCAAGGCCGTCCACTATGTGTGCGACGAGTCCGCCGACTGGTACCCCGATCTCGACGACATGGCCTCGAAGATCACGGACCGGACCAAGGCCGTCGTGATCATCAACCCCAACAACCCCACGGGCGCGGTCTATCCGAAGGAGATCCTGGAGGGCATCCTCGACCTGGCGCGCCGGCACGGCCTGATGGTCTTCGCCGACGAGATCTACGACCAGATCCTGTACGACGACGCGGTGCACCACAGCGTGGCGGCCCTCGCGCCCGACCTCGTGGTCCTCACCTTCTGCGGCCTGTCCAAGACGTACCGGGTGGCGGGGTTCCGCTCCGGCTGGCTGGTCGTCACGGGGCCGCAGCAGCACGCGAAGAACTACCTGGAGGGCCTGACGATGCTCGCCTCCATGCGGCTGTGCCCGAACGCCCCCGCCCAGTACGCCATCCAGGCGGCGCTCGGCGGCCGCCAGTCCATCCGCGAGCTCACCCTGCCCGGCGGGCGGTTGCACGAGCAGCGGGACAAGGCGTGGGAGAAGCTGAACGAGATCCCGGGCGTCTCCTGCGTAAAGCCGAAGGGCGCCCTGTACGCGTTTCCGCGCCTGGACCCGAAGGTCCACCCGATCCACGACGACGAGAAGTTCGTCCTCGACCTCCTCCTCCAGGAGAAGATCCAGGTCGTCCAGGGCACAGGCTTCAACTGGCCCCGCCCCGACCACTTCCGCATCCTCACCCTCCCCTACGCTGACGACCTCGACGCGGCAATCAGCCGCATCGGCCGCTTCTTGAGCGGTTACCGCCAGTGACTCGCCCCGGGAGCACCGTGTCGTCCTGCACCGCCTGCGGACAGCCCGTCCACACGCAGTTCGCCTCGCCCGAACTCGTCGCGCCCATCGTGTACGAGGACTTCGACCGCGCCGCCGACCCGGCCTGGCGCGCCTCGGGCGCGGCGACCGTCGAGGACTACGCGCGCTGGTGCGGCCATCTGTGCGGCCTGACGTGCTTCCGCATGGCGCTCGGCGCCGACGCCCCGCCCCTCTTCGCGCTGCGCGACGGCGCGCTGAAGTACGGCGCGTACACCGAGGCGGACGGGGTCATCAAGGGCATGATCTACGCCCCGTTCGCCGAGTACGCCCGCGCCGAGTTCGGCCTCGACGCCCAGGTCCACCGGCGCCTCTCCGTCGAGGAGATCGGCGTGCTCCTTGACGAAGGGCGGCAGGTCGTCGCCTCCGTGCACTATGAGATCCGGCGCCCGCATCGCCCCTCGCCCGGTCGGGGCGGTCACCTGGTGTTGCTCACCCGGCGTACGGCCGACGGGCTGTTGCACTTCCACAATCCGTCGGGGGTCGACGCGCGGACCCGTGCCGCCGACATGTCCGTCGACGAGTTCGAGCCGTTCTTCGCCGGGCGTGGGGTGTCGCTGCGCTGACAGCGGGTCACCGGGGCTGCCAGGATGGCGGGATGATGCGTGGAGGCAGCGTCGCCGTCGTGGGCGGCAGCATCGGTGGGTGCGCCGCGGCGCTGGCCGCGCACCGCGGCGGTGCCGACGAGATCACCGTGTACGAGCGCGCCGCCGGAGATCTGGCGGACCGCGGCGTGGGGCTCGCCGTGCACGACTCCCGTTATGCGGAGCTGGAGTCCGCGGGGTACCTGGACGCGCGCATGCCGTGGGTGCAGCTCGTGCGGCGGCGCTGGTACGTGCGGGACGACGCGGCCGCGTCCCCGCTGGGGCGGGAGATCGCCGTGATGCCGTTCCCCTTCCGGACGTACAACTGGGGGCCTCTCTGGCGTGAGTTGCGGAGTCGTATCCCCCGGGGTGTGGACTTCCGCGTGGGTGCGACGGTCCGTGCGGTGTGTCCCGGCGACGACGGGCGCGTGGAAGTGACCACCGACGTGGGCGGCGCGGAGCGGCACGACCTCGTCATCGGCGCCGACGGTTACCGCTCCACGGTCCGCGCCGCCCGCTTCGGCGACGTACGTCCCGCGTACGCGGGGTATCTCGCCTGGCGCGGCGCCTTCCCCGAGGCACGGCTGAGCGATCCGCGGCTGTGGGCCGACGACGACTGCGTGTACGCCGTCTTCCCCGGCGGCCACGTGATCATCTACCGCATCCCCGACGGCGCGGGCGGCCACCGCGTCAACTGGGTCCTGTACACCGCCCCACCGCCCGGGCTCGACCTCGGGCTCGGTCTCGACCTGCGGCTCACCGGCCCCACGAGCCTGCCGCCCGGCGGCCTCACGGAGGCGCTCGCCGCCCACCTCGGGTACGTGGCGGACGAGCTCCTGCCGCCCTACTGGGGCGCGCTGCTGCGGGAGACGGCGCCCGACGAGCTCTTCCTCCAGCCCATGTACGACTTCACCGCGCCGCGCTGCACGGCGGACCGCGTCCTGCTGGTCGGCGACGCGGCGGCGGTGGCCCGGCCGCACACCGGCGCGGGCGCGGTCAAGGCGCTGCAGGACGCGACGGTCCTTGAGGCCGCCCTCACGTCGGCGGACACCTGGGCGGACGCCCTCGCCGCGTACGACGCGGACCGCACCGTCTCCGGCCGTTCGATGGTCGACCTCGGGCGGCGGCTCGGCGGGGCGCTCGTCCAGGCGACACCAAACTGGCGGGCCATGGACCAGACGGCGATGGAGGCCTGGTGGAAGCAGGCGGACGGGACCGGGGCGTTCGGGGGCCGGGAGCTCGGGCGCTGACCTGCACAGCGTCCCGTTCCGACGCCGTTTTGGGGATGCGAGCCGAAGATCAATAGTATCCGGCGATGATCACAAGACAACGGCCGGCGGCCTGGGTCATAGCCCTGCTCGCCGCCCTGACCGCCGGGCTCGTCACGGCAGGCCCCGCCGCCGCCGATGACGACGACGAACCGGCACAGCCCGCCCCCAAGGTCGAGCTGGTCCTCGACGTCAGCGGCTCCATGCGAGCCCGCGACATCGACGGCAAGTCCCGGATGGCCGCCGCGAAGCAGGCGTTCAACGAGGTCCTGGACGCGACCCCGGACGAGGTCGCGCTCGGCATCCGCACCCTCGGCGCCAACTACCGCGGCGACGACCGGAAGACGGGCTGCAAGGACACCGAGCTGCTCTACCCCGTGGAGCAGCTCGACAAGGCGGGCCGCACCGACGCGAAGACCGCCGTGGCCACGCTCGCGCCGACCGGCTGGACCCCGATAGGACCGACGCTGCTCAAGGCCGCCGACGACCTGACGAAGGACGACGACGCCGAGCGCAGCCGCCGCATCGTGCTGATCTCCGACGGCGAGGACACCTGCCAGCCGCTCGACCCGTGCGTGGTCGCCCGGGAGATCTCCGCCAAGGGCATCCACCTCACCATCGACACGCTCGGCCTCGTTCCGGACGCCAAGACCCGCGACCAGCTGAGCTGCATCGCGGAGGCCACCGGCGGCACGTACACGTCGATCCGGCACACCGACGAACTCGCGGGCCGGGTCAAGCAGTTGGTGGACCGGGCGGCCGATCCGGTCGTCACGCCCGTGGCGGTGAAGGGTGCCGAGCAGTGCACCGAGGCGCCCGAGCTGAAGTCGGGCCTGTACACCGACCGTGAGAAGTTCGGCGAGCACCGCTGGTACCGCGTGGAGGTCCCGGCGGGCAAGGAACTGCGCGCCTCCGTGAGCGTGGCCGCAGACCGAGCCGTCAACAAGGACTACGGCGTGCTGCTGCGCGCCGAGACACCGCGGGGCCGCGAGATCGTGCGCGGCCAGGAGTCCGGCGACGGGCGCACCGACGTGATCTCGACGGGCCTGCGCCACCCGAGGCCCGAGGCGGACGACGAGGACGACGAGGGCTCCGCGGAGACCGTCTGTCTGCGCGTCAGCAACTCGTTCTCCGCGCCCGCGTCCGTGAAGACGACCCCCGGGCTCCCCGTCGAGCTCGCCGTGGACCTGGTGGACTCCCCCGACGAGGCGTCGGACGTCGCCTCCTTCGGACTCGGCCACGGCTGGTGGCTGCTCGGTGTGCTCGTCCTCGTCGGCTTCCTGGCCGGTCTGGTCTGGGGCTGGCTCTCGCGCTGGCGCTTCGCGGTCTGGAGGACCAACTGATGCGTACGACACGTGTGGTGCGGCGGTTCGCCGCCGTGGCCGGTGCCGCCCTGCTCGCCCTCACCGGCGCCGCGGGCGTGGCGGCCGCGGACGACGAGAAGGCCGCCGAGGTGACGGAGGCGGGCACGTCCTTCCGTACCGCGACCGCGATCCGGCCCGACCAGCGGGCCACTGCGGAGGCGTCCACGGGTGACTACCTGTACTGGGCGTTCCCCGTGGACACCGGGCAGCGCGCCACCGTGCACGCGACGGTGAAGCTGCCCGAGGCCGCGGCCCGGCACGCCGCGTCCACCTGGCAGGTCGACGTGTACGACGGGCTGCGGCGCCGCCAGGCCTGCCGGCTCGGCACGCCCACGAAGACGGCCGCCCAGGACGCCGCGTCGGTGTCGCTGTCCTGCACGCTGCGTACCGTCAGGTCCTGGTCGGAGGAGTGGGCGAACGATCCGCTGCCGGGCACCTACTACCTGCGGCTCACGGTCACCGACCTCAAGGCGGACGACCTGGGGCTGCCGGTGCGGGCCGAGGCGAAGGTCACCACGACCGACGCGGGCGGCGCGCAGGCGGTGGACGGCGCGCTCGCGGAGCCGCTGGTCCCGGGCGCGGGTGCGGACGGCTCCGACGGGCGGCAGACCGCCGCCGTGGAGCCGGAGGACGGCTGGTCGGGCGGCTGGTGGTCCTCGCGCTGGCTGTGGACGGCGGCCGGCGGCGTCCTCGCGGCGCTCGCGGGCGTCGGCGGTTACGCGCTGACGCGCGGCTCGGGACGGCCCGCCCGGGTGCCGCAAGGCCTGTAGTGCCGTAGGGCATGTCATGCCGTACGGCATGTAGTGCCCCGCTTGCCGGGTCCCGCCGGGCGCGGGGTCCGGGCGGCGTGGCAGGCTCGGTGGTGGCGGTGCCGGACGGCCCGCCATCACCGGGAGAACAGGAACGGCGCGATCATGGGTGATCTGCTCCTCGTCCGGCACGGCGAGACGGAGTGGTCCCTCTCGGGACAGCACACCAGCTGGACGGACATCCCCCTGACGGACAACGGCAGGGAGCAGGCCCGCTCACTGGCCCCCCTCATCAGCAGGTTCCGGATCGGGGCGGCGTTCACCAGCCCGCGGCAGCGCTCGCGGGAGACGGCGGAGCTGGCCGGTTTCGGCTTCGCCCGGGTGGATCCGGACCTGAGCGAGTGGGAGTACGGCGCGTACGAAGGCGTCACGACCGTCGAGATCCACCGCACCCGGCCGGACTGGTATCTCTTCACGGACGGTGTCGCGCCCGGCCCGCCGGAGCATCCCGGCGAGAGCCCGGAGCAGGTGGGCGAGCGGGCCGACCGCATGCTGGCCAAGGTGGACGCGGCCCTCGCCGACAACGAGGGCAGCGTCGTCCTCTTCGCCCACAGCCACTTCCTGCGCGTCCTCACGGCCCGCCGCCTGGGCCTGCCCGCGTCCGGCGGCTCGATGTTCCTGCTCGCCACCGGCACCGTGAGCCGGCTGAGCACGGAGCACCGGCGGCACGTGGTGGCGAGCTGGAACCTCCGCCCCCAACTGCTGAAGTGACCTGCCCCACCGCGTGATCCGCCGTCACGTGATCCCCCGTCGCGGCATTCGACAGACGCGATGATGATCATCAAGACTGCGGTCATGCGATACGGCGTGAATCTCCTCAACTTCGGCTCCGGCACCACCCCCGACTCACTCGTGCGGCAGGCCACCGACGCCCGTGAACTCGGCTTCGAGTTCGCGATGATCTCCGACCACATCGCGGTGACCCCCGATGTCCACGAGGTCTATCCGGCGCCGTTCTACGACCAGTTCGTGCTCGCCGCACATCTCGCGGGGCGCGTGCCGGGGCTGCGGCTCGGCACGACGATCACCGTGATCCCCTACCGGCACCCGCTCCAGACGGCGCGCCTCGCCGCGAACATCGACCGGCTGAACGCCGCCGGATTCATCCTCGGCGCCGGTGTCGGCTGGTCCGCCGCCGAGTACGAGACGCTCGGCGTGCCCTTCCGCGAGCGCGGCGCGATCACCGACGAGTACCTGACCGCGATCCGCGCCGCGTGGCGCGAGGACCCGACGTCCTTCCACGGCACGTACGTGTCGTACGACGGTGTCCGCACCGCGCCCGCCCCCGCGACCAGCCCCTGCCTCCCCGTCTGGGTCGGCGGCAACTCGCCCGCGGCGCAGCGCCGCGCGGCCCGCCTGGGCGAGGGCTGGCACCCGTTCATGCCGACCCTGCCGCTGCTGGCCGAGGCGCTGCCCCGCATCGCGGCGGAGGCGGAGGCCGCGGGCCGCCCCGCGCCGGACCTGGTGCCCCGCCTGCAGATCCGGCTCGGAGAGCGGCAGGACACTCCGGAGCGGCCGCTGGGCCACGGCAGCGCCGACCAGATCCGGGGCGACCTGGAGACGCTGGCGGAGCTTGGCGCGACGGACGTACTCCTGGACACGTATCCCGGCAGCCCGGCGGAGCGGGCGGGCGCGGACGACGACCGGCGCGTCCTCGAACTCCTGATGTCGGTGGCGCGGGGCACCATCAGTACGTGATGTCAGTGGCACAGGGCACCATCGGTATCAGGTGACGGATCAGGTCACGGAACCGGCCGGGAAGGGGTGCGCGGAGTGAAGCCTTTGACAGCCGCTCAGCGACGGATCGTCGAGGCGGCGGACCCCGAGACCGGGCGTCTCTCCGGCAGCGAGGCCCAGTTGACGGCCCTGGTGCGGGCGCGCCTCGCCTTCCGCCATCCCCGGCCGCCGCACGCGTTCTTCCTGACCCCCGCCGGTCATCGCGTACGGGAGGAGGGCACCGCGGCCGCCGCCGCTCCGGAGCCGTCGCCGGCCCCTGAGGCACCCGAGGCATCACAGGGGTTTGCCGCGCGCACCGGCGCGGAGACGGCACCGCACGCCGTCGAGGGCCCGGCCCGCGCGCGGGAGGTGCGCACCGCCTGGGAGGGCCTGGTCGAGCTGCGCCGCATGACGAACGCCGACGGGGCCAGGGACCGCCCCTGCGCGTGGGAGCGCACGCACCTCGTGCGGGCGGCGGCGCTGGCTCTGGAGGCGGCGGGCTGCCGCCCCGCCGCCCCCGGCCGCGAGGGCTACCGGGTCGAGGCGACACCGCAGCCGGAGGCCGTCGCCGTGCGGGAGCCGACGCAGGAGGGGCTGCGGGCGTGCGGGGCGGCCCTGGAGCGGGCCGGGTGGCAGGTCAGCGAGCATGCGGAGCCACGCGCGGGCAGCCGCTCTCGCTATGTCCTCGCATCGCCCCGCAGGAAGTGAGGCACCGGCAGCCGGGCCGGAATCCCTGACAACGCTGGTGCGTTGAGCGCACCGAGACCGAAGACCACCGAAGGGAACGCCGTGTCAGAGCCGTTTTCCGTGAGTGTCGGCGTCCGTGGGTACGAGACGGACACGCAGGGCCACCTCAATCAGGCCGTCTACCTGCAGTACGCCGAGCACGCCCGCTGGTCGCTGCTGCGCGAGGCCGGCATCGCGCAGACCGACCTCTTGGACAAGGGTGTGGGCCCGGTGGTCCTGGAGAGCACCGTCCGCTACCGCAGCGAGCTGCGCGCAGGCGACGAGACGACGGTGACCTGCGTGTTCGTGTGGGGTGAGCGGAAGACCTTCGGCGTCGAGCAGACGATCACGAAGGCGGACGGCACGGTCGCCGCGACGGTCACCTCCGTCGGCGGGCTGCTCGACCTCAAGGAGCGGCGGCTGGTGGCGGATCCGCGCGAGTACTTCAGGGCGCTGGCGACCGATCCGGCGGTGCTCGGACTCTGATCACGCGCGCGGCGGCCACGGCCGGACCCTTGCGCCGACCTTCGCCGCGTGACCTTCGCCGCGTGCGTGACTTTCGCCGCGCGACTCTCACCGTGTGCATGACATCGTTACCCGACCGACCCACGTCGTTCACACAGTCGTACGCACATCCGTGCCACTCTCCCGATGGTTGATCGGTCAACTCGCGTAGACCGTGCGCTCCTTGGACGGGCGCGGGGCGCGCGAGGCCTTCGGGAAAGGACACCCCCCACATGCCCGTGCCGCGCGTACACCGCTGGAAACCCCTGGCCCTGACCGCCGCGGCGCTGCTGGCCGGCCTCACCGTGCCGACCACCGCCACGGCGTCCGGTGCGGCGTCGGGTTCGGCGTCGGGTTCGGCGTCCGCCGCCGTCGGCGCCTACGACGACACGTACTACAAGGACGCGCTCGGCAAGACGGGCCCCGAGCTCAAGTCCGCGCTGCACACGATCATCAGCGACCAGACGAAGCTCTCGTACGACAAGGTCTGGGACGCCCTCAAGACCACGGACCAGGACCCGGCGAACAGCTCGAACGTGATCCTGCTCTACACCGGCACCTCCCGGAGCAAGAGCAGCAGCGGCGGCGACCAGGGCGACTGGAACCGTGAGCACGTGTGGGCCAAGTCCCACGGCGACTTCGGCACGGCGACCGGCCCGGGCACCGACATCCACCACCTGCGCCCCGAGGACGTCACGGTCAACAGCATCCGCGGCAACAAGGACTTCGACAACGGCGGCGGCGCGGTGGCAGGAGCGCCCGGCAACCTCACCGACGGCGACTCCTTCGAGCCCCGCGACGCGGTCAAGGGCGATGTGGCCCGCATGATCCTCTACATGGCGGTCCGCTACGACGGCGAGGACGGCTTCCCCGACCTCGAGCCCAACGACCGGGTGGACAACGGCAGCGCACCCGCCATCGGCCGCCTTTCGGTCCTCAAGCAGTGGAGCGCCGAGGACCCGCCGGACGCGTTCGAGAAGAACCGGAACCAGGTCATATTCGACAAGTTCCAGCACAACCGGAACCCGTTCATCGACCACCCGGAGTGGGTGGAAGAGGTCTGGTGACCGAGGAACGCTCAGTGGGCGGCGAGCGCGCCGAGTTCGGTGAGGTCGTCGGGGTCGAGCCGCAGACCCGCCGCCGCCACGTTCTCCTCCAGGTGGGCCGGTGACGACGTCCCCGGGATCGCCAGCATCGTCGGGGAGACGGCGAGCAGCCACGCCAGGGTGACCTGGGCGGGCGTGGCCCCGTGCCGGTCCGCGACGCGCCGGAGCGCCGAGAGGTCGGGTGCTCCGGCGCCGCCGAACGGGAAGTAGGGGACGTACGCGATGTCCCGCGCCGCACACAGGTCGACCAGCTCGGCGTGCTCGCGTGTCAGCGGGCTGTACCTGTTCTGGACGGCGGTGACGGGCGCGATCTCCTGGGCCTCGGCGAACTGTGCGGGGGTGGCGCTGCTGACGCCGAGGTGGCGGATGAGGCCCTCCTCGCGCAGGGCAGCCAGGGTGGCGAAGCGGTCCTCTCCGGGGCCGTCGGTCCGCAGGAAGCGGAGGTAGACCAGGTCGAGGTGGTCCCGGCCCAGCTCGCGGAGGTTGCGGTGCACGGCCGCGCGCAGCTCCGCCGGGTCGGCGGGGTTCATCCAGCTGCCGTCCGGGAAGCGGCCGGGGCCGACCTTGGTGGCGATGACCAGGTCGTCGGGGTAGGGGTGCAGGGCCTTGCGGATGAGGTCGTTGGCCGCGATGTCCTCGTAGAAGTAGAAGGCCGCCGTGTCGATGTGGTTCACGCCGAGCTCGACCGCGCGGCGCAGCACGGCGATGCTCCGGTCGGGGTCGTGCGCGGGGCCGTCCCAGTGCGCGGAGGGCAGCCGCATCGCGCCGAAGCCCATGCGGTGGACGGGGAGTTCGCCGCCGATGAGGTACTGCCCGGCCGCGGCGGCAGGGGTTTCCGTGGAGTGGTCCGTCGTCGTCATGCGCCAGATCCTCTGCCGCACGCGTGCCGTACGCGAACCGGTGGCCACTTGCTGCCACGTTGACCGTCTGCGCGCCGCGTCGCAGACTGTCGCCACCATGGCGAGCACACCCGGCACATCGAACAGTTGGACCCCACCGGACACCGACCAGATCGTGTCCCTGCGGGGCGAGCGGGAGCTGGTGCGCCGGGCCGGGGACCTGTTCACCGGGGCCCGCGAGGAGTTCCTGTGCGCGGCGGCGGACCTGGTGACCTTCTCGCCGGGGGTGAACGCGGCGTTCGCCGGGGGCAGGCGCCCGCCGCTCGTGCCGGGCGGCCTGACGATGCGGAAGCTGTACACGCCGCGCGCGCTCGCGGACGCCGCGTCGGAGGCGCGGCTCGTCCGGATCGCCGAGTCCGGGGCGGAGGTGCGCATCTCGACAGCGCCGCTCGCCCATGAGGCCATCGTCATCGACCGGCGGGTGGCGATCCTCGCCGGGGCGCCGGTGCGGGGGGTGCGGACGTTCACGGTGATCCGCACGCCCGTCGCCGTCGAGGGGGTCAGGGCGCTGGTGTACGCGGCCTGGGAGACGGCCACCGACCTCGACGAGTATCGCCGGACGCGGCCTCCGGTGCTGGGTGAGGAGGCGCGCCGGGTCCTGCGGGCGCTGGGCGCGGGGCACACCGATGAGGTGACGGCGCGCGAGCTCGGCATGTCGTTGCGTACGTACCGCAGGCGCGTGGCCGAGGTCATGGCGACGCTTGGTGCGACGTCCCGTTTCCAAGCCGGGCTGCGGGCGCGGGAGTTGGATTTCGGCATCTGGGGCGGGGTGGGCGACCGGCCGCGCTCGGGGCGGTCTAGATTGTCGCTTGATCGTTGAACGCTTGATCGTCGGACCGTGCGGTACGACGACGGGTGAAGGTACGTTGACGTGGCCAGGAGGCTCCCGTGTCAGATCACGACCCCCAGCTCGGCTCAGCAGCCGACATACGCGCGCGCATCGACACCAGCACGCCGCATTCGGCGCGTTTCTGGAACTACTTCGTGGGTGGCAAGGACAACTACGAGAAGGACCGGGAGCTCGGGGACCACATCAAGGAGATCTTCCCTGGCCTGGTCGACGTGGCGCGCACGAGCCGCCTCTTCCTGGGCCGCGCGGTGCGCCACCTGGCCGCGGAGCGGGGCGTGCGGCAGTTCCTGGACATCGGCACGGGGCTGCCGACGGCGGACAACACGCACGAGGTCGCGCAGCGGGCCGCCCCCGACGCGCGCATCGTCTACGTCGACAACGACCCGCTGGTCCTCGCCCACGCGCGGGCCCTGCTGACCAGCACGCCCGAGGGCGAGACGGCGTACATCGACGCGAACCTCTACGAGCCCGAGGCGATCCTGGCGGAGGCCGCGAAGACCCTCGACCTCTCGCAGCCGGTCGCCCTGATAATCCTCAACACGCTGGGCCACGTCGCCGACCACGGCCAGGCACGCGACCTGGTCTCCCGCCTCATGTCCGGCCTGCCGTCCGGCAGTTACCTGGTCATCAGCGACTCCACGGCCACCAGCGAGGGCATGATCGCGGCATCGAACGAGTACAACAAGAGCGGCGCGATCCCCTACTACGTACGCGATGTCGAGGAGATCGCCAGCTTCTTCACCGGCCTCGACCTGCTGGAGCCGGGAGTGGCCCAGGTCACGCGGTGGCGCCCGGACACGGAGGACACGACGGAGGTCGACGCGTACGGGGCAGTGGGCCGCAAGCCGTAACGAAACCCCGGGCCGTCGCGCTCCCCCCTCCGACAGGGGCCGAGCGCGACGCCCCTGGCGTTACCGCCGCTACTCCGACAGCGCCAGCTCAAGAGCCACGGTGCCGAAATCCGCCCCGACGTATCCGAGTTCGGCCGGACTATTACCACCAGAGCCCCACACGTACACCGGTGCCTCACCGTCCGGGTTCACACGCCTCGTGTCGAGGACGAAGTACCCGCCCATTCCGTCGGGGCGGAACGCCACCAGGTGCGCAGGCAGGCCTGCGGAGCCCCGGAGGTCCAGGGTCTCCGTCACAGCTCCCAGCAGCTGACCCTCACGGCGGACGATCCCGTAGAACTCGTCGCCGGCCATGTCGCAGTCTCCGAGCTCACGCAAGAAGAGCTTGTACGACTCGGGGAAGGCCACGCCCAGACGGCGTTCCGCCTCCGCGATGTCAACTTCCGAGCAGCCCCCGGCGAACACCGACTCCTCCGGATGGTCCCGCACAAGCCGCACGAACTGCTCCGCTTCCGCGATCCCCATCAAGAACTTCCCTCCCCGGACCAGCCGACGACCCATTGCCCCTCGTGGAAAAAGTCCTCCAGTGATGCGCGGTCCTCGACCCAGTAGTCGCCGCAGCCGTGCACGAAGTCCCCGTCGTGGGCGAGCAGGATCAGGTAGCTGGGCGGGGAGTCGGGCAGTTCCTGGATCTTCACGTACTTTCCCGCGTCGTCTCCTGAACTGATCCGTCCAGCCTTCTCGAACTCGATCACCGGAGGTCGTGAAGACACTGGTGCCCCCTCAGGGTCCCGGGTCACACGGAACCCTCCGTGTGCCGCAGCCAGCGTTCCAGGGCCTCCCGCGTCTCCTGCGGCACCTCGGGCGACGCGGCCATGCGGGCGCCGAGCTCCCGCATCGACGGGAGGCGGTGTGGGTCCTTCAGGAGGACGCAGTCCGTCCACTCCTCTCCCTCCACCCCTCGCACGACCACGGTGCCGTCGAGGGAGAGCATCGCGAAATCGATGTGACCCGCCCCGCGCCCCGTCACCCGCGCCTCGGCGCCGGCGCCCGCGATGTCGGAGGGCCCGGTCAGGGCCACCCGGGCCCACCTCAAGGGCTCAGGGGGAACCGCTTCCCTGTCGCCGACGGCGATGAGGAACTCTGGGTCGTCCATCGGGAAGAGCCCTTGGTCCGCACTGAGCAAGTACCACCCGTGATCCACCTTTTCCGGCAGGTCGGGTTCGTCGGATGCCACGCTCACGGCCCATTCCTCGCCGCCGGTCTCCACGGAATGCGCAAGGAATGCGAGGCACGGAGGCATCAGCGGGGCGGACACGTCCACCAACCCCAGATAACGCAGACCAGCTTTGGTCAGAGAATCCGTCACGGGACCGCAAAGCCCAGCGCGCAACCGTAGCTGAACTCCGCCTCCAAGAGGTCTGTGAAGATGCCTATGGGGTCCTGCCAGCGGCCCTCCGCCCAGTCCGCGTTGATGTTCACCGCGAGCATGTGTGTGCCGTCGCGGGTGCCGTAGACGTACGTCCAGGAGCCGAAGAGGGCGCCGCCCATGCCCCAGACCGCTGTGCCTGAGGGGAGGAGGATTCGGGAGACGCCGCAGCCGTAGGTGGAGCGGGGTAACCAGTTCTGGGTCTGGGTCATGGTGAGGAGTTCGCGTTGTTGGTCCGGGCGGAGGAGTTGGCCGCCCAGTAGGGCCCCGAAGAAGCGGGTGAGGTCGCTCACCGTGGAGATCATGCCGCCCGCCGCCCAGTAGGGGGTCGTGTCCAGTTCCGTGGCGTCGTGGACCGGGGCCTCCGGGTCGGGGGAGAAGAGTTTCGTGTAGTGGCGGGCGTGGGGGTCGGGGAGTGTCCGGTCCGTGGAGAGCGGCAGGGATGTGGCCGTCAGGCGGAGCGGGCGTGCGATGCGGTCGGCTATCTCGGCGGTGAGCGTGCGGCCTGTCGCCCGCTCGACGATCATTCCGGCGAGGATGTAGTTGGTGTTGGAGTAGGACCAGCCTGTCCCCGCCGCGGGGAAGTTTGCCGGGTGTGACATGGCGATCGCGACCAACTCCGCCGGCGCGTAGCTCTCCTGGCTGCTCAGGGCCTGCTGATCTTGCGTGTAGTTGAAGACTCCGCTCGTGTGGTCGAGGAGGTGCCTGACAGTGATCGTCGTGCCGTCGTGGCCGTTGCCCTTGACCACGCCCGGCAGCCACCTGTCCACCGTGTCCGTCAGGGACAGGCGGCCCTCCGCGGCCAGTTGCAGGACCACCGTGGCGGTAAAGGTCTTCGTGATGCTGCCGATCCGGAACCGGTCCTCGGGCCCGCGCACCCGGCCCGTCCGCGTGTCGGCGACGCCCGCCGTGCCCGTCCAGTGGCCGCCACCGTCGCGGGCCTGGGCGAGGATGCCCGGCACGCCCCCTTCCCGCACGGCTTCGTCGAGCACACACTGGGCGGCGCCGTGGTCCCGGCGCCCGTGCGTGACGCGCGCCGTTGGAGCGGCGTCTTTCATGTGTTGTTCCCTCCTGCTTCCCTCGGGTTACCCCTGGTATCTCTTTCGCGGTACCTGAAAGCTACGTTGCGCATATGCCGAAGTGAGCAGTTCAGGCAAGGGAACTCCCGGAAAAGCGCTGGTTTTTCGCGTCTTGTAGCGTCATCGGTGACAGCTAACGCAACGCACGCGCACGGGCGTGCACACCCGGTGGGGGCGACATGGGCGGCGGCAGACTGACCGCTGAGGAGCGGAAGGACATCGAGGCGGGGCTCGCCGAGGGCCTGACGTACGCCGCGATCGCCCGGCGCCTCGGGCGGCCGACCTCGACCGTCAGCAGGGAGGTCGCCCGCAACAACGGACCCGGCGGCTACCGCGCGGAGCACGCCGACCGCGCCGAGGCCTGGCGGCGCCGCAACCGCCCGCCCCGGCCGCGCCGCCCCACGTCGCCACCGGCCACCAGCTCCCGCGTCGACGCCAAAACGGACGCCGATACGGACGCGGCAGGCGCCCTCCCGCACGGGGGCGAGCCCGACGCCGTCCTCGCCTACCTGGACCGGTTCACAGCCATGCTGATCAGCACCGGCCTCCCCCGCACCGCCGCCAAAGTGCTCGCCTGCCTGGTCACCACGCCCTCCGGCACCCAGACCGCCGCGGAACTCGCCGAGCGCCTGGGGATCAGCCCGGCCTCCGTGTCCAAAGCCGTGGGCTACCTCGCCGGGCTCGACATCCTCACGCGCGAGCACGAGCCCGGCCGGCGCCGCGAGCGTTACGTCATCGACGACGGCGTCTGGCTCCGTGCCTGGCTGACCAGCGCGGAGCAGAACGCGGTGTGGGCCGAGACCGCCCAGGAGGGCGCCGAGTTGTTCGGGCCCTGGACCCCGACGGGCGCACGGCTCGAAGTCATGCACAGGTTCTTCGCGCAGGCCCACCAGGACATGACCGGGCCGTCGGCCACCGCGTTCCTCGACGACGCGCTCACCGTGCTCGCCGCCCTGCTCCACGCGGCCCGGCCCCTCACCACCGACGAGCTTGCCGCCGCACTCGGCTGGCCGCAGGAGCGTACGGCGACGGCCGTGAACGCCGTGGACAGCGCCGAGCAACAGCGGGGCACCTCATGCCCGTTGATACTCCGGCGCACCCCCTCCGGCGCGTACCGGGTCGTGTCCCACCCGGACCGGCTCACCCCCGCCCAGCGCGCGGCACTGCGCCGATAGCGCACGTCACCCGATCCCCCGCTCCTCGTCGTACGCCGCCCTCGACTCCGCGATGGTGACGCGGTGGCGTTCCGCCCAGCCGGTCAGCGACAGGAGGGTGTCGTGCAATTCGCGTGCCACCGACGTGAGTTCGTACTCCACCTTCGGTGGAACCGTCGGATGCACCGTCCGCTTCAGCAGCCCGTCGCGCTCCAGGTTGCGCAGGGTCAGCGTCAGCATGCGGCGGCTGATGCCCTCGATGGCGCGCTCCAGTTCGGTGAAGCGGATCGGGCCGCGCGCCGCCGCGATGATGATCGGGACGCTCCATTTGCCGACGACCCTGTCAATAACCTCGCGGACCGGGCACGCTTCCGCGTTCACCACCTGCGAGGTAACACCGGTGTTCCCCTGGGACATCAAAGTGCCTCCTTCTCCCCACCCTCGTGGCCGTCCACGATGAGCCCCGTTACAAGTCGTGCACCTTTGCAGCTCAGAGGCGCCCAGTACGGAGGTTGTCACCATGTCCCAAGCCGTGTCCGAGGTCAATGTCCCCGCATCGTCCGCGCCCCCGTCGACGCCCCCGTCGGCGCCCCCGTCGGCGTCCCGGTGGGCGTCGCTCGCCGTCCTCTCCTCCGGGCTCCTGATGACCATCATCGACGGCAACATCGTGACTGTCGCGATGCCCGCCATCCAGAGCGATCTCGGCTTCTCCGCCGCCGGGCTCGCCTGGGTGGTCAACGCCTATCTCATCGCCTTCGGCGGGCTCCTGCTCCTCGTCGGGCGGCTCGGCGATCTCGTCGGGCGCAAGCGGATGTTCGTGTCCGGGCTCGCGCTCTTCACCGCCGCCTCGGTCCTGTGCGGCGTCGCCACCGACCAGGGCGTGCTCGTCGCGGCCCGCGCCCTCCAGGGCGTCGGCGGCGCGATGACCTCCGCCGTCGTCCTCGGCATGCTCGTCGCCCTCTTCCCCGAGCCGCGCGAACAGGCCAAGGCCATCGCGGTGTTCAGCGCGGTCGGGGCGGCGGGCGGGGCGCTCGGCACGTTCCTCGGCGGGGCCCTCACCGAAGCCCTGAACTGGCACTGGATCTTCCTGATCAACCTGCCGATCGGCGTCGTCGCCCTCGTCGCGGCGGTCCGCGTGCTCGCCCCGGACCAGAAGAGCGACCGCGGCACGGGGCTCGGCGGCGGCGCCGACTACCCCGGCGCCGCCCTCATCACCGGCGCCCTCATGCTCACCGTCTACACCATCGTCACCACCGCCGAGCACAGCACCTCCGCGACCCTCTCGCTCGCCGCCGGTTCCCTCCTCCTGTACGTCACCTTCGCGCTCCGCCAGGCTCGTGCCGCCCGCCCCCTGCTGCGGCTGCGCCTCTTCCGCTCGCACCTCCTGACCGGCGCCAACGCCGTGCAGATGCTGATGATCGCCGGCATGTACGGCTTCCAGTACATCGGCGCGCTCTACCTCCAAAACGTCCTCGGCTACGGCGAGTTGCTGACCGGCGTCGCCTTCCTGCCCGCGCCCGTCACCATCGGCGTCCTGATGCTGGGCCTCTCCGCGAAGGTCATCGGCCGCTTCGGCGCCCACCGCACGCTCCTCGCGGGCCTCGCCCTGATCACGGCGGGCCTCGCGCTCCTCGGCCGGCTGCCCTCGGACGGTTCGTACGCCCTCGACGTCCTGCCCGGCATGCTGCTGCTCGGTGCCGGTTTCGCCGCCGCGATGCCCGCGGTGACAGGCCTCGCGATGGGCGGCGTGGCCGAGGAGGACGCGGGCCTTGCCTCCGGGCTCTTCAACACCACACAGGTGGTGGGCGGTTCGCTCGGCCTCGCGGTCCTGACGACGCTGGCGGCGGGCCGCGCGGATTCCCTCACCGAAGGCGGCACGTCCGCCCTCGCCGCCGCGGCCGACGGCTATCGGCTCGCCTTCTGGGTCGCCTCGGGCATCGCGGCGGCGGGCCTCGTCCTGGCCGCGACCGTACTGCGGCCCGCCCCCGGGAAGTCGGGCAGGGCCAGCTGAGCCCACACCGTCTTGCCGACCGCCCGGCCCGTCACGCCCCACTCCGCGGCCAGCGCCGCCACGATCACGAGCCCCCGGCCCGACTCCTCGTCGACCGCCGGGGGTTCCGTCGTCTCCGGCGGCACACGCTCGGTGCGCGTGTCGGACACCTCGATACGCAACGTGTCCGTGTGCAGCGTCACGGCGACCTCGAAGTCCCGGCCCTCCACGCGCCCGTGGGTCACGGCGTTCGCCACGAGCTCGGCGACGATCGCCTCTGCGGCGTCCGAGAGTTCGGAGTCGTACGCGATGCCCCAGCCGTCCAGGTGGTACCTGGCCAACCTCCTTGCCAGGCGGGCACCCCGGGGCGTGGCACTGAGGCGCTGCACGAAGGTGTGGAGGACGGCGGTGACGCTGACGGCGGGCTGGGTTCGGCTCGGCATGCGCCCACCGTGGCCCGGCGCGAGGGCGCGCCACCAGCCACGAAACTCGTACGGTGCGTAACTGTACGAGTACGAACAGTGGACAGTACGGGTAACCCAACGTGACCATGGGTGCGTTCAGCGGGGACCGGTAAACGAGCGTCAGGGGATGCCCGTGATGTCGTCAAGTACGCAGGGCAGTAATGAGCCCGAACCGACCGATGGGCTCAGGGCCTTCGGCGCGGTCCTGAAGAGCTTCCGCAAACGCGCCGGGTACACACAGGAGTCCCTGGCCCGGGAAATCGGCTACTCGGTCCACTTCCTGGCCTCCATCGAGCAGGGCAGACGCTTTCCGCCGTCCCGGTTCATCGACCAGTGCGAGGCGACGCTGGACGCGTTCGGGACACTGCGGCTTGCCGCGAATCAGCTGTCGCGGCAACGGGGGCTGGCGTCTTGGTTCCGTAAGTGGGCCCAGCTGGAGCAGGAGGCGCTCAACCTCTACACGTACGAATGCCGCTTGATCCCGGGGCTCTTGCAGACTCAGTCGTACGCTGGGGCCCTCTTCGTCGACCAACTCCCACCGTTGGACGACGAACAGGTGGAGAATCAGCTGGCGGCACGGATCGAGCGGCAAAGGCTCCTCACGGAGCGCCCGAACACCGGATACAGCTTCATCCTCGAAGAGCACTTGTTCCTGCGCTGCGTGGGCGGGGTAGAGGTCAGCCAGGAACTCATCCAGCACGTTCTCGACCTCGCCGAGCGCCGGAACATCGAGATCCAGATCATGCCGCTGACGAGTGGAAGCCATGCAGGGCTGGCAGGTCCTGTGCAGTTGCTGGAAACCCCGGACAACCGATGGTTCGCTTACAACGAGGGGCAGCGGTACGGTCAGTTCATCTCTGACCCGAAAGAGATCAGCGTGCTCCAAACGCGATATGCCAGGATGCGCTCACAGGCTCTGCCCCTTGCAGAGTCGGCGAGCCTGCTGCAGCGGATGCGAGGAGCATGATGATTGCGACCGAACTGGTCTGGTTCAAGAGCAGCTACAGCAGCAGCGGCGATGGCGACTGCATAGAAGTCGCCCCCTGCCCCACCACCATCCACGTCCGCGACTCCAAGCGCCCCGAGGGCCCGCGACTCGCCCTGGAACCGGGCGCTTGGGCGCAGTTCGTGACGTACGTCAGTCGTCCAGACTCTCCATGACCTTGCCGAGGTCGACGAACTTGAAGTTCGTGGCGGGGCGGTCACCGTCGCCAGGGGCGTCGTGGCCGTCCTGGACGACCAGGAGGCCGTTCGGGTACTTCGGGCCGAGCGGCTCGTTCAGCGCGGCCGCGCCGTCGCACTCCTCGGAGCCGTCGAGCGTGCCGCCCGCCGGGGTGACCCGGAAGCCGCCCTCGTACTCGTTGTTGTCGCTCAGCTCGCGGTCGTACGCGGCGAATGTGTTGTCGCCCTGGCTGGAGGCGAGGAGGTAGCCGTCGCCGTCGGTCTCCTTGACGAGGGTGAGGCCCTCGACGTCGGCCGAGATCCGCTTGCCGCCGTAGCCGGGGTCGGCGCCCGCGGTGCACTCCTCGGTCTCCTCGTCGTAGACGCCGGGGACGCCGTACTCGCGGACCTTGTCGACCAGCTTGGGCGTGCCCGTCAGGTCGGCGCGCATCCGCCAGATGCCGACGTCCTCCTGGCCGGCGTACAGCGTGCCGTTGGCCGGGTCGACGACCATGCCCTCGACCTGCGGGAGTTCACCGGGCTCGCCGCACGGCGCCCACGAGGTGCCGTTCGGCAGCCGGAACGAGGTCGGCAGGTCCAGCGTGCGGACCTTGCGGTACGAGACCTTGCCGCCCTGGCCGGGGGTGAGTTCGAGGAGGGCGACGCTGGTGCGCTCCCGCCGGCTGACCAGGGCGTACGAGCGGCCGGTGGTCCTGTCCTGCCAGGTCGCGAGGCCGTATGCGGTGCTCTGCTCGTTGATCTCGTCCTGGTCGGCGGAGAACACGGGCGGGGCGGCGGGGTCCGTGACATCGGTGAGCGGGCCGCCGGGGCGGTCGCGGTCAATGCGGTAGAAGCGCAGCCGGTCGTGGCCACGGTCGCTGGTGACGGCGAGGTCGGCGGAGCCGGTGGAAAGCTTCAGGCCGTGCACGAGGTCGACGTTGTTGAAGCGGCCCGGCGCGTCGTCAGGTCCCGCGGGTGGCGGGGCGGCGATGGACTGGAGGGGGTGCGCGTCGAGGTCGTAGGCGCGCAGCCCGCCCTCCTTGGCGGTGGCTATCACGAGGCTGCGTGCCGGGTTCGCGGCGTCGCGCCAGATCGCCGGGTCGTCGGCGTCGGCGTTGCCGCCCGCGTCGTCGTCGTGGAGGACGGGGGTCTCGGCGCGGGGCGTGACGGCGGGCAGCGGGTCGGCGGCGGTGGCGGTGGTCGCCGCCGTGGCCGCCAGGACGGTCGCCAGGGCGAGAGCGGCCGAGCCGATCGTCCGGCGTGTTCGGCGCGTTCGACGGGTCGGACAGTGTCTGGTCACGCGATGTCTCCTCGTTCCGGGAACGGACGGATCTTGCGTGAGACTGGGGCTTCTCCGTGTCGCTCCGGCATACGCCGGGCGTCCGGTAACACCCCGCCAGAATGTACACAGCGTGAACCGTGATGGGGACCCGCCAACTCTGGGGCCCCATCATCAACCCTGGGGCGGCTCAGCCGCGTTGGGACTCCACCAGCTCCTGCGCCTCCTCGTCCGTCGCCACCGACGGCGGCGAACCCTCCAGCGGCTTGCGGGCCGTCTCCTTCATCGCGGCCACCGCGACGATGCCGACGAGTCCGGCGAGCATCGTGTAGAACGCGGGCATCAGGTCGTTGCCGGTGGCGCCGATCAGGGCCGCGACGACCAGCGGGGTCGTACCGCCGAAGAGCGAGACCGAGATGTTGAAGCCGATGGACAGGGAGCCGTAGCGGACGTCCGTCGGGAAGAGGGCCGGGAGCGACGACGACATGACGCCGAGGTAGCAGACCAGGGCGAGGCCGAGGATCAGCAGGCCCGTGAAGACCGCCGGCGTGCCGCCCTGCTTGATGAGGAGGAACGCGGGCAGGGCGAGGACGAAGAAGCCGACCGAGCCCGTCATCAGGACCGGCTTGCGGCCGATGCGGTCGGAGAGCCGGCCCACGGAGTTGATGAGGGCCATCAGGATCAGCATCACCACGACGATGGACAGCAGGCCGCCGGTCTCGCCGAAGCCGAGCTGGGTGAGATAGGTCGGCATGTACGACAGCAGCATGTAGTCGGTGACGTTGAACGCCGCGACCAGCGCGATGCAGAGCAGCATCGCGCGCCACTGGCCGAAGAAGGACTCCCTGAAGGACTTCTTCTGGCGTTCGGCCGCGGGCCCTTCGCCCTCCTCCATCTTCTGGAAGGCGGGCGACTCGTCGAGCTTCATCCGCAGGTAGAGGCCGATCAGGCCGAGCGGCGCCGCCACCATGAACGGGACGCGCCAGCCCCACGACTGCATCGCGTCGTCGCTGAGCACCACGGTCAGCGTGGTGACGAGCACCGCGGCGACCGTGTAGCCGATGAGGGTGCCGAACTCAAGGAAGGAGCCCCAGAAACCGCGGCGCTTGTCGGGCGCGTACTCGGCGATGAAGGTCGCGGCACCCCCGTACTCGCCGCCCGTGGAGAAGCCCTGCACCATGCGGCAGAGGACGAGGAGGACCGGCGCCCAGACGCCGATCGAGGCGTAGCTCGGGATCAGGCCGATCGCCAGCGTCGCCGTCGACATCATGATCATGGTGAGCGCGAGGATCTTCTTGCGGCCGACCCTGTCGCCGAGCGGGCCGAAGAACATGCCGCCGATGGGGCGCACAAGGAAGGCGGCGGCGAAGGTCGCCAGGGAGGAGAGGGTCTGCGCGGTGTCGTTCCCGGAGGGGAAGAACTCCTTGCCGATGATGACGGCGAGATAGGCGTAGACGCCGAAGTCGTACCACTCCATGGCGTTGCCCAGCGCGGTCGCCTTCACCGCGCGCTTGACCTGGGCCTCCTCGGTGACGGTGATGTCCGACCGGCGCAGGCGGGGGTGCTTGCGGCGGTGGATCGCCCGGAAGAGCGCGCGGTGCCGCGCCACCGCCTCGGGGGCGGGCGGTGCCGGTGTTTCGGGGGCTTCGGGCGCGCTCACGGGGTTGTCACTCTCTCTGTCTGCACTCTCGGCACGGGGATCGGTCGTCGATCAACATTGCCAAGCCGTGAGGGCGCGAGTGCCCGCCGATGGTCCTCGCGCCGGGGGCCCCACGTCCCGCCGAGAAGGGACTTCGGTCCCGTTTGAGCGAGACGGACGCCGAACCCACGTCCTTCCGGGTGAGCCCGTGCGCTTCGAGCCGCCGGTCGACGAACGGGACCACGACGCCGGAGATCATGGCAGGGACCTTCGGGGACCTTCGGGGACAGGGACACACGGCGGGGGCATTCAGGTGCCGCCGCTCCCGTTGAGCCCAGGGCTGCCGGGGAAAGAGACCCCTCGGCGCCGCGCCCCATCGCACCGTCCCGCACTGCGCACCCACCCCTGCCCGACCGCCCGACCGACCGACGGAGTCCGAATGCCGCTGCCCCTCCACCGCCGCACCTTCCTCGCCGGTCTCGCCGGCACGGCCGGTGTCGCCGCCGTCGCCTGTTCCGGCTCGCCCGCGGGCGGCGCCACCCCCACCGACGACGCGCGTGGCGCGCGCCGGACCGCCGCCGCCGAGGCCGCCCGGCGCCTGCTCCCCCGCCACTCGGACCAACTCACCTTCAGGACCGTGCCGAGGAAGGCGGGCGCCGAGGACTCCTTCCAGGTGACCGGGCGCCACGGCCGCATCACCGTCACCGGCACCAGCCCCGCCACCCAACTCGCCGGTCTGCGGCATTACTTGAAGCACGTCACGCACGCCAACATCACCTGGGCGGGCAGCCGCACCGATCACCTGCCGAAGCAGCTTCCCGCACCCGCCGCGCCCCTCAAGCGCGCGGCCAACATCCCGCACCGCTTCGTCCTGAACGACACCAACGACGGCTACACGGGCGCGTACCACGACTGGGCGTACTGGGAGCGCGAGATCGACGTGCTCGCGCTGCACGGATACAACGAAGTCCTCGTGTACGCGGGTGCGGGCGCCGTCTACCACCGCGCCTTCCAGGAGTTCGGGTACTCGGACGTCGAGCTGCGTGCCTGGGTGCCGGCCCCCGCCCACCAGCCGTGGTGGCTCCTGCAGAACATGTCGTCGTTCCCGCACCCGGTCTCCCGGCAGCTGCTCGACGCCCGCGCCCGCCTGGGCCGCCGCATCTGCGACCGCCTCAGGGACCTGGGCATGACGCCCGTCCTGCCGGGCTACTTCGGGACCGTGCCGCCCGGCTTCGAGAAGAAGAACCCGGGTGCGAGAACCGTCCCGCAGGGCGACTGGGTGGGCTTCGCTCGACCGGACTGGCTGGATCCGCGCACCGGCCACTTCGCGCGCGTCGCCGCCGCGTTCTACCGCGCGCAGGACGAGCTGTTCGGCCCGTCGACGATGTACAAGATGGACCTGCTCCACGAGGGCGGAAAGTCCGGCGACGTACCCGTCGGCGAGGCCGCCAGGGGTGTCGAGAAGGCCCTGCGGACCGCACACTCCGGCGCCACCTGGGTGATCCTCGGCTGGCAGCACAATCCTCCGAAGGCCATCACCGACGCTGTCGACAAACAGCGGATGCTCGTCGTCGACGGCCTCTCCGACCGCTTCCCGAACATCACCGACCGCGAGGCCGACTGGGGCGCCACGCCCTACACCTTCGGCTCCATCTGGAACTTCGGCGGCCACACGACACTCGGCGCCAACACCCCCGACTGGGCCGAGCTGTACGAGGAGTGGCGCACCCGGGAGGGCAGCACCCTGCGCGGCATCTCGCTCATGCCGGAGGCCGCCGACAACAACCCCGCCGCTTTCGAGCTCTTCTCCGAACTGGCGTGGCGCGAGGGAGATCTGGACCTGAAATCGTGGTTCGCCGAGTGGTCCACCGTCCGGTACGGAGGCGCCGACCGGCACGCCGAAGCCGCCTGGGACGTGCTGCGCCGCACCGCCTACGGCACGACCCGCGCCGACCGGTGGGCCGAGGGCGCCGACGGCCTCTTCGGGGCGCGGCCCGACCTCGCGGCGAAGTCGGCGGCGGCCTGGTCGCCCAAGGCGATGCGTTACGCGCCGGAGGACTTCGAGCCCGCCCTCGGCGAACTCCTGCGGGTGCGGGCCGGGTTGCGGCGGTCCTCCGCGTACCGGTACGACCTCCTCGACGTCGCCCGGCAGGCCCTCTCCAACCGCAGCCGCGTCCTGCTGCCGCGCATCAAGAAGGCGTACGACGCCGGGGACACCGGCCTCTTCGACCGGCTGACCCGCGAGTGGCTCGGGCACATGGACCTGCTCGACCGGCTCCTCGCCACCGACTCCCGGCATCTGCTGGGCCGTTGGGTCGCGGATGCCCGCGCGTGGGGCGCCGACACGGCGGAACGGGACCGGCTCGCGTACGACCAGCTCTCCCTGCTGACGGTGTGGGGCACCCGCTCCGGCGCCGACGCCGGGCTGCGCGACTACGCCAACCGCGAGTGGGCGGGGCTCGTCGGGGGGCTGTACCGGTTGCGCTGGGAGCGGTACTTCACGGAGCTGCGCTCCGCGCTCTCCGAGAACCGTGTCCCCGAGAAGATCGACTGGTTCGCGGTCGAGGAGGCGTGGATTCGCGAACCCGGGCCGCTGCGGGTTCGTCCCACGGGGGACGTGTATGAGATCGCCGCACAGGTGCGGGCCCGGCTGGGGGCGCCCTAGGGGCCCCCGGGGGGGTGCTGTGTTTCGCGGCACTGCGGGTGTGATGTGGCTGGTCGCGCAGTTCCCCGCGCCCCTGACGGGGCGCTCACGCAGGCTTCCCCAGGGGCGCGGGGAACTGCGCGCTCAGCCACATCACACCCGCAGCCCAAGACTCAAGCGCGGGGACACTCCTTCCACGCCATGTGGTACACCGTGCTGATGTCCCCGTCCGTGGAGTCCATCGTCATGAAGCTGGACTTCGCGGGATCGGACGTCCCCGCGTCCACACGCAACTCCGTGTTGATGTTGAAGTTCCGCCGCTGACCGCACGGCGCCCAGACGAGCTGCGCCCAGTCCGTCGTGTCCGTGGCCTGCCAGTTGTCGTGGTAGGCGCCCTTGAACTCATGGCTGATGGACGCCGTCTGGGGCGAGCCTTGGAAGTAGTACGAGGCCTTCTCCGTGCCCTTGGCGCCCGGCTGGAGGGAGGCATAGCCGCGATAGTCCGCACTGGCGATCGCGTACGTGAAGCCCTGCGGGACGTGCACGACGAGGTTGAGCTGGCAGTTCTTGCGGAACGCGGTGGGGTCCGCGCCGCCGCCCACCCGGGCGAGGTAGTCGCTGTAGGTCACGGTGAAGGCCGTGTTGTCCTCGGAGACCGCGACGGCCGCGGTGCCGAGGGGACAGCCCGAGCCGTTCACCGTGGCGACCTCGATCACGATCTTGTCGGGCGGCGGGTCCTGGATCGCGGTCGTGTCCTGCGCGGGGAGCGTCGAACCGAACAACGCCACGAGGGCGCCGCCCAGCAGCAGTGCACCGGCCATGATTCTCCGTTCCATTGCCGAGGAGGGGGGTTGGAGAAGTGCCTGGAGCGGATTGCGTGAGCGAGGGGAGCGTACGGACGGGTGGGTTCCGCGGACAGAGCGATGTCCGGCCATTCGGCGGTCGCCCACTCCCCCGCGTTTGACGGGTATACGTCATGGCGAATCTCTGGTAGGAAACCTTCCTAACAGTACGCGGAACGAAGCAGTCCCCCGATCCGTACGGTGAACTCCCTTATCTGGAGGCCCTCATGGAGACCCCCCACATACGTCCCCTCACCTCCCGCCGCACGCTGCTCGCCTTCGTCGGCGCCGCGGCCGTGGCGGGTCCGCTCCTCGCCTCCCAGTCGGCGGGCGCGGCCCCGGGCTCGCTCCTGGTCGCGGCCGGCGGGCTGGACGACCCGGCGAAGAAGGAGATCGCGATGCAGATCGTCTGCAGCGCGGAGAACTCCTCGCTGGAGTGGAAGAAGCAGTACCGCTACATCGAGGACATCGACGACGGCCGCGGCTACACGGCGGGCATCATCGGCTTCTGCTCCGGCACCGGCGACATGCTCGACCTCGTCGAGCTCTACACCCAGCGCAAGCCGGGCAACGTCCTCGCCAAGTACCTGCCCGCGCTGCGCAGGGTCGACGGCACCGACTCGCACGAGGGCCTCGACCCGAACTTCACCCGCGACTGGGAGCGGGCCGCCGACACGGACGCGGCCTTCCGCAAGGCACAGGACGACGAGCGCGACCGCGTCTACTTCAACCCGGCGGTCAAGCAGGGCAAGGCGGACGGCGTCGGCGTCCTCGGCCAGTTCTGTTACTACGACGCGATCGTCATGCACGGCGACGGCAGCGACTCCACCAGCTTCCGCAACATCCGCAAGCGCGCGCTGCGTTCGGCCAAGCCGCCGGCCCAGGGCGGCGACGAGGTGACGTATCTGAACGCGTTCCTCGACGCGCGGGTCTGGGCGATGAAGCAGGAGGAGGCCCACGAGGACACCAGCCGGGTCGACACCGCGCAGCGGGTCTTCCTGAAGAAGCGGAACCTCAACCTGGACCCGCCGCTGGACTGGAAGGTCTATGGGGACCCGTACCACATCGGCTGACCCGTAACAGGTCAGCAGTCCCGTGCCTGAGCGGTGGCAGTCGGCCCTCCCCGGCTGCCACCTCCTCACGCGCACCTCTTGCCTCCACCAGGCCGACGTGGGTACGGTCCCGGCCAACTCCCCGTCTACGCGCGTCATCCTGCACCGAGGTGAAAGATCCCCATGTTCCTCCGTACGACCGTGCTCGCCACCGCGGCCACCACCGCCGTCGCCGCGCTCACCGCACTCGCCCCCGCGGCCGCGACCCCGGTGCCCTCGGCGCCCTCGGCCCCCGGCGGCTGGCAGCGAGCCGGTGACAGCATCACCTCGGGCATCAGCGGCCTCGCCCTCAGCGGCCGGGCGGACGGCCCGACGCACTCGCTCGTCGTCCGCGACAACAAGAAGCCCGGCCAGAACCGCGTCGCCGCCCTCACCTACCGCCCCGGCCGCTCCGCCGCCGTCGAGCCCCTCACCTGGACCGGCACCGCCGAGCCCATAGACCTGGAGGCGATCGAGGCGGTGCCCGGCACCTCCGACGAGTACGTGGCCCTGGCCAGCCGCGGCCTCGTCTACCACCTGAAGGTGACGGGAGGCGAAGCCGCGGTCCTGGACACCTCTCCCCTCCCCGCCATAGCCGACGGCGACGACTACGAGAGCTTCGCGCTGACCTCGCGGCACGGGAAGCTGGCGGCGATCTGGGCCGACCGGGGCGCCGGCAAGGGCCGCCCCGCGACGCTGCACGCGGCGCCCTTCTCCTTCAACCAGTACGGCGAGTCCGACTTCGGCCCGGTCACGACGGCCCGCCTCCGCGCGCCCTACCCGACCGGCAACGTCCGCCACGCATCGGACATCTCCGTGACCGCGGCGGGCCGCCTCCGGATCAGCTCGGCCTCCGACGCGGGCGACGGCGGCCCCTTCGACTCGGCCGTCATGGACGCGGGCACACTCTCGGTGGACCGGTCCGGCAAGGTGCGTCTCACCGTCGCCAAAAACCCTGACGTGCTGCGGAAGTTCAAGGGCCACAAGATCGAGGCGATCGAATGCGTGCCGGGTTCCCGGGACGCGGTGCTCGGCACGGACGACGAGAACGCGGGCGGGTACGTCGACTCCGCCGCGCTGTGCGGGAAGTAGCCGCGAGGACCGGTATCGGGGCGGCGTGAGCAAGTCCTCATGGACCTCGCAGGCTGCCCCCGAGGCTGCCCTCCGGTTCCTGGCCCGGCGGGCCGTCGACCGGCGATGCTTGGTGGCTCTGTGACCGAGGAGCCCCCCTTGCACGAACACGACCACGCCGGAAAGCACGACGCCGCGAAGGCGCGGACCGCGGCCCGCAGACCCGCGACGGCGGACGCCGCCGACGCCCCGCTCCAGCGGCTCCTCGCCCTCCAGGGAAGGGCGGGCAACGCCGCCGTCGTACAGATGCTGCGCGGGGCCGGGCAAGCCGCGGAACAGGAGCGGCACCAGCACGGCGCAGGATGCGGTCACCAGCAGGCTGAGCAGGCCGTTGTGCAGCGCGCGGTCGACCAGGACGCCATGGACATCGACCGGCTGGACTTCTCCGACGCCGAGGAGCTGTCGGACGGGGGCGCCGACTCGGAGGCGGGCGAGTACGACTTCCCGTCGTTCATGGCGGAGCGGGACAAGTATCCGCGTGCCACCACGCCGACTCCCCAGCCCGCGGCGGGCTTCGGCGAGAGCACGTACGGCATCGACCCCGGCAAGGTGAAGTCGATGCGCGACGACAGGAAGCAGGGGCGGGCCGTGCCCCCGCTGCGCTACCGCAAGGACAACGAGCCCCTGTACCGGTGGGACGGCAGGACGCCCGACCAGATCCTCGGCAAGGGGTTCAAGCCCTGGAACGAGAAGCTGCCCGCCAGCCTCCGGCACTATCAGAAGCTGCTGCAGCGGACCGGTTTCGTCAGCGCCACCCGTTCTCCGGGCGGCTACGTGCCGGACTGGGCGCGGCAGCCCGACGGAAGCGGCTGGCGCTACGTCATCAACGCGCCCGGCGGCATCGACCTGGTGGACACGCTGGGGACCACGGCCTTCGCCCAGCAGCAGGAAGTCATCTTCTGGAAGGGCATCCAGGCCGGTTACGTCGTCCGCGCGGAGCTGTGCGACAAGAACGGCAACGTCATCAAGGTCGTCACCGACGCCGCGGGCGCCGCGGCGGGTCCTGCGGCGGACCCGAACGCGATGGACCTCAGCTGAGCGGCGGCCCCTCGCGCGCGTCTGACCGCGCGAGGGGCGAGCGAGCCGCCGCGGCGGCCGGTGGACGGAGTGCGTAACCGGTGGCTCAGTGCGCCACCGCCTGGCCCGGCACGCGCGACTGGGCTATCTCCCCGCCCGGCTCCATCGGCGCCGTCACGTCGTCCTCGTCGCGGCCCTTGCCGATGTGGTTGAAGACCAGGTTCAGGAGCACGGCCGCCACACAGCCCGTCGAGATGCCCGAGTCGAGGATGATCTTCGCGGTCTCCGGGAACGCGTGGTAGAACTCCGGCGCCGCGATCGGGATGAGACCGACGGCCAGCGAGACCGCCACGATCAGGACGTTGTTGTCCTTCTCCAGGTTGGCCTTGACCAGCGTCTGGATGCCGCTCGCCGCGACCGAGCCGAAGAGGACCACGCCCGCGCCGCCGAGCACCGGGCGCGGCACGACCGCGATCAGCGAGGCGGCGATCGGGCAGAGACCCATCAGGACGAGGAAGCCGCCGCCCGCGGCGACCACGAACCGGCTGCGGATCTTCGTCATCGCGACCAGGCCGATGTTCTGCGCGAAGGCGCTGCACATGAAGCCGTTGAAGAGCGGGCTGACCGCCGAGCCGAGGCAGTCCGCGCGCAGACCCGCCGCGATGGTCTTCTCGTCGGCGGGGCGGTCCACGATCTCACCGAGGGCGAGCATGTCGGCCGTCGACTCCGTCATGGAGACCACCATGACGACGCAGAGCGAGACGATGGCGGCGGCCGCGAACTGCGGGGCGCCGAAGTGGAACGGTGTCGGGAAGCCCACGATGTCCGCGTCGCCGACCGGGCCGAAGTCCGTGACGCCGAAGGGGATCGCGACGAGCGTGCCGATGACCAGACCGAGCAGGACCGCGATCTGCTTGACGAAGCCGGTGGTGAAGCGGCGCAGGAGCAGGACGATGACGAGCGTGATGCCGGCGAGGCCCAGGTTCTTCATCGAGCCGTAGTCGTCGGCGCCGGGGACGGGCCCCTGCGCCCAGCCGAAGGCGACCGGCATCAGCGAGATGCCGATGAGGGTGATGACCGTGCCGGTCACGACCGGCGGGAAGAAGCGGATCATCTTCGAGAAGAACGGGGCGGCGATGAAGCCGAGCACACCCGCGACGATCACCGCGCCGAAGATGATCGGCAGGGCGTCGTCCTTGTCCTTGGTCGAGTCGACGACCGCGAGCATGGGCGCGACACCGGCGAAGGTTACGCCGTTGACGAAGGGCAGCCGGGCGCCGATCTTCCAGACGCCGAGGGTCTGCAGGAAGGTCGCGAGGCCCGCGGTGAAGAGACAGGCGCCGGTGAGGAAGGTGAGTTCCTTGGCGGAGAGGCCGATGGCGGCGCCCACGATGAGCGGCGGGGCGACGACTCCCGCGTACATGGCCGCCACGTGCTGGAGACCGGTCGTGGCCATCTTGAGCGCGGGGAGCTTCTCGTCGACGGGGTGTATGGACCCCTCGTCGGTGTCGGGGTCCGGGGTGGTGCCTTGCTTGGTGAACCTGGGCTGAGTGGCCACTGTGGCTCCTCCGGTTGTTTTCCGGTCCCGGCTGAGCGCCGGCACTTTTCGCTTCTGGGAGGTGGGGGGTGGTGCGTGGTGCAAGGACTTGCTCGGTATGCGGTTGTGGGTGATGCGCCCAGGTAGTACTGACCGCCCCGGGAACGCGAAGCTTTGGGCCGCGTTCCGGGGCGGCACTTGAGCAGCCCGCTCGGCTGCTCAAGTCCGGTCAGGGGCCGTCCCCCCTGACCGGAGTTCTCGGGGGTCAGCTCCCGGCGGCGATCCGCGCGAGACGCTGTGCCTCCTCCCGCGTGGAGCGGGCGATGGCGTCCTCGTCGGCGTGGAGCAGGCGGCCGTTCTCGACGACCGGCTTGCCGTTGACGAGGGAGAGGGTGACCGGTGCGGCCGCGCCGAAGACGATGGCGGTCACCGGGTCGGCGATCGACGCGTGCCCGATTCCGTCGATCTTCCAGAGCACCAGGTCGGCGAGCTTGCCGGCCTCCAGGGAGCCGATCTGCGTGGCGCGGCCGAGGACCTGCGCGCCGCCGTAGGTGCCGAGGCGCAGCGCCTGACGGGCGTTCAGGGCGGCCTCGCGGTGGGCGCCGAGGCGGTTGATGAGGAGGGCGTTGCGCAGCTCGGTGTGGAGTTCGCCGGACTCGTTGGACGCGGTGCCGTCGACGCCGAGGCCGACGGGGACGCCCGCCTTCAGCATGTCGGGGACGCGGGCGATGCCGGCGGCGAGGCGGGCGTTGGAGGAGGGGCAGTGGGCGACGCCCGTGCCGGTGCGGGCGAACGCGGCGATGTCGGAGTCGTTCATGTGGACGCAGTGCGCCATCCACACGTCGTCACCGAGCCAGCCGGTCGACTCGAAGTAGTCGGTGGGGCCCATGCCGAAGAGCTCGTGGCAGAACTTCTCCTCCTCGACCGTCTCGCTGCCGTGGGTGTGCAGGCGTACGCCGAGACCGCGCGCCAACTCGGCGCCCTGCTTCATGAGTTCGGTCGACACGGAGAACGGCGAGCAGGGTGCGACGGCGACCTGCGTCATCGCGTCGAAGGAGGCGTCGTGGTGCTTCCTGACGGTCTCCTCGGTGGCGGCGAGCGCGCCCTCCAGGGTCTCGACGGCGAAGTCCGGGGGCAGGCCGCCGTCCTTCTCGCTGCGGTCCATGGAGCCGCGGGCCAGGGTGAAGCGGACGCCCATCTCGGAGGCGGCGCGGATGATCGACCCGGAGAGGTCGCCGGAGCCCTTGGGGAAGACGTAGTGGTGGTCCATGGCGGTGGTGACGCCGCCGCGGGCCATCATGCCGAGGGAGCCCTGGGCGGCCGCGTACGTCATCTGCTCGTCGATGCGGGCCCACGTCGGGTAGAGCGCGACCAGCCAGTTGAACAGGTTGTGGTCGGTGGCCAGGCCTCGGGTGATCCACTGGTAGAAGTGGTGGTGGGTGTTGATCAGGCCGGGGGTGACGAGGTGGCCGGTGGCGTCGATGCGGCGTACGACGTTCTCCAGGCCCTCGGGCGCCTTGCCCGCGCCGATGGACTCGATCCTGTTCCCCGCGACGACGATGTACCCCGAGGCGTACTCGGTGTCCTGGGCGTCGACGGTCGCGATCGCGGCGTTCTCGATGACAATGCGGTCTGCCGAAGAAGCTGCCATGGTGCTTCCTTCAATTCGTGAGTGGCGATGGGCACGGCATGACCCTAGGGAGATTTGAGTGCCGCGGCCGCGCTCTGCGCGCCGCCACGGGTGCCGAGATGGTGGAAGAACAGGTTGAGCGTGACCGCGACGAGCGCGCCGGCGCTGATGCCGGAGCCGAGCACGGTCTGGGCCCACGCGGGGAAGTCCGCGTAGAAGGTGGGCGCGGCGAGCGGGATGATGCCCGCTCCGAGCGCGACGGCCACCAGGATGATGTTGGAGCTGTCGTCGAGGCCCGCCTCGGAGAGCGTGCGGATGCCGCTGACCGCGATGGAGCCGAAGAGGACGATGCCCGCGCCGCCGAGGACCGGCATGGGGACCACGTTGACGACCGCGCCGAGGACGGGGAAGGCGCCGAGCACGATGAGTGTGGCGCCCGCGACGGCGACGACGTAGCGGCTGCGGACCCGGGTCAGTGAGACCACGCCGACGTTCTGTGCGAAGGCGGAGGTCGGGAAGCCGCCGAAGACGGGGCCGACCAGGGTGGCGATGCCGTCGGTGCGCAGGCCGCGGGTGATGGTCTTCCCGTCGGTCTTGCGCTCGCAGATCTCGCCGAGGGCGAGCATTCCGGCGGCGGACTCGGTCATCAGGACCAGCATCACGATGCAGAGCGAGAGGATCGCGGCGGGCTGGAAGATGGGGGCGCCCGCGGCGAACGGCGTGGGCAGCGCGGCCAGCGGGGCGGTCTGCACCGAGGTGAAGTCGGCGAGTCCGAACGGGATCGCGGCGAGCGTGCCGATGAACATGCCTGCCAGCAGGGCGACTTGCTTGAGGAAGCCGCGGCCGAAGCGCTGGAACATCAGGATGACGACGAGCGTGAAGGCGGCGAGTGCCAGGTACTTCATGTCGCCGAACGTCGGGGCGGTGTCGTCGCCGCCCTGTGCCCACTTCACGGGCACGGGCATCAGCGTGACGCCGATGAGGGTGATGACGACGCCGGTGACCAGCGGCGGGAAGAAGCGGAGCAGCCGGCCGAAGAAGGGCCCGACGGCGAGGCAGAAGACGCCCGCGACCATCACCGCGCCGTAGATCGCGGGGAGTTGGTCGCCCTTGGCGTTGGTCTCGGCGATGGCGAGGATGGGCGCGATGCCCGCCGAGGACGCGGCGTTGACGAACGGCAGGCGGTTGCCGACGAAGCCCTTGACGCCGAGGGTCTGCAGGACGGTGGCGAGACCGGCGATGAGCAGTCCGGCGGCGATGAGCCGGGTCTGGGCGACGGTGTCCAGGCCGCAGGCCTGGCCGATGATGAGCGGAGGGGTGACCACACCCGCGTACATGGCGGCGATGTGCTGGAGTGCGGCGGGGACGAGCCGCGAGGGGTGGAGCTTCTCATCCACCGGGTGACAGTCGGGAGTTGACTCACCGACGGCTTTCTCCGATGGGGTGGAACATGGGCCTTCGGCTGCTGCCGGCCCCTTTGCAGGCTGTGCCATTGCGGATGTTCCCTCCGGTGTGGCGCGCCCCCGCCCACTGCGGAGGGGCGGGGGCGCGCATCCCGCGTCAGAGGTTGGTCATGTCGACCGGGATCTTCGGCTCGACGCCGTCCCGCAGAATCGTGGCCTCGATCAGGCCGTAGGGGCGGTCGGCGGCGTAGTAGACGGCTCCGTCCTTGGCTTCGTTGTCGAGGCCGAAGGGCGAGAGGTCCTGGCGGAAGTGGTGCTTGTTGGGCGCGGAGAAGCGGATCTCGTCGATCTCGCTGCGGTTGTTGATGACCCGCGAACCCATCTGGTAGAGCGTCTGCTGCAGCGACAGCGAGTAGGTCTCCACGAAGGCGTGCAGGATGTGCTTCTTCGCCTGCTCGTAACTCCGCTCCCAGCTCGGCATGCGCTGCTCGTCGCTGGTCCAGTTGTGCCGCCACCAGGTGGACAGGGAGGTGGCGAGGATACGGTCGTAATCCTCCTGGAGGGTCGTGTACTTGTCCTTGATGAAGCCCCAGAACTCGGAGTTCGTGGAGTTCATCACGGTCAGGTCCTTCAGACCCGAGAGGACCTCGAACTTCTCGCCGTCGTAGGTGATCTGGGCGAGCCGCGTCTCCTGGCCCTTGCGGACGAAGGAGTGGTTGACCTCGTCGGCGCCGATGAACTTGGCGTTGCTGTCGGAGCCGCCGATGCGCTCCCAGGCGTACTCCTCGATCCGGATCCGCGCGCGGTGGATCGAGGGCTGGCTGTCCACGAAGTGCCGGGCGAGGTGGATGCCGTACTGCTCGGCGGACTCGATGCCGTACTCCTTGGCGAACGCGAAGCAGGTGTTCTTCGTCGTGTCCGTCGGCAGGCAGTTGGCGTTCGAGCCGTTGTAGTGGACGTCGTCCAGGTCGCCGGAGAGGGCGACGGAGACGTTCAGGTCCTTGATGTGATGGGTGTCGCCGTCCCGCGTGATCTTTACGACCCGGTTCTCAGCCTTGCCGTACTGGTTCTGTCCCAGAATGGTGGGCATGTCTGCTAGCTCCCTCGGTAAACGGAGTAGCCGAACGGGTTGAGCAGCAGCGGTACGTGGTAGTGCTCGCCCGGCACGACGGCGAACGTGATCGCCACCTCCGGGAAGAACACGCCGCTCGCACCGCTGTCCCGATTCGCGGGGGCGTCCTGCTGCGCCTCGGCTTGCTGGTTGTTCTTGCTCAGGAAGTACGCCTCGGTCTCGAAGTCGAGACGTACGTGCGTGGTCCCCTCCGGCAGGGCCGGCAGGTCCTTGCAGCGCCCGTCCGCGTCGGTCGCACTGCCGCCGAGCACCTGCCAGGCCGCGTCCGTGCCGCTGCGGGCGGACAGGGAGATGGCGACGCCCTCGGCGGGGCGTCCGACACTGGTGTCCAGGATGTGGGTGGACACCGAGGCGGTCGTTTCCGTGCTCATGCGGTCTGCTCCTCCAGGAGGCGGGTCAGGCGGATGCGGTTGATCTTGCCCAGTTCGGTGCGGACGATCTCCCGCTCCTGTTCGGGCGAGTTGCCGATCCGTTCCTTGACGGCGTCCCGCATCTGCTCACCGGTGCGTCCGGTGGCGCAGATCAGGAAGACGTGACCGAACTTCTCCTGGTAGGCCAGGTTCAGTTCGAGCATTTCGGTCTTGAGTTCCTCGGAGGCGCCCGCCATGCCCCGCTGCTCGCGGGACGAGGTCGGGTCCCCGGGCTTCGGGCGCCCGATCGGCGGGTGCCCCGCCATCGCCTCGGCCAGGTCGTCCGCGGTGAGCTCGGCCATGGCGGCGTCGCTGGCGGCGAAGAGGTCTTCGGCGGTGGCGTAGGGGCGCTGGGAGAGCAGCTTGCTTCCCCAGGCCGAAGAGGCGCAGGCCTCGTGGAGCGCGGCGGTGGCCGCGGCCTCCTCCAAGGCGTTGAACCGGGTCAGACCCGGTGTCGTACTCGAAGTCACGGGAGCCTCCGTGGCCTTGTGCTGGACGGGCTGCGGAACAGCTAAGACCTTGAACAACGCAGCGTCAACACTTTGTTGAAATAACTTGAACAAAGAAGCCGCCACCCGACAGAACGGGTGACGGCTCGACTGCGCAGCGTGAAGACGGGCCCCTGATCAATCCCCCTTCGCGGCGTTCTCCCGGTTCAGGTAGTTGTAGACGGTAAAGCGGCTGACGCCCAGCGCGCCGGCCACCGTCTCGACGCCGTGCCGGACGGAGAAGGCCCCGCGCGCCTCCAGTATCCGCACGACCTCCTGCTTCGCCTTGCGGTCGAGCTCGGCGAGGGGCCTGCCCTGTTTGCGCTCCAGGGCGAGCAGGATGTGGTCCAGGGAGTCGGCGAGCTGGGGCAGCCGCACGGCCACCACGTCCTCGCCCTCCCAGGCGAGGACCACGTCGTCGACGCCCGCCTGGTCGGGCGGCACCATCTCGCCGCCCATGGCGTCCACCAGCGGCTTCACCGCGGTGACGAAGGGGTCGTCCCCGATACCGGTCACTTATCCGCCTCCCCCGGGTCCGCCGGCCCGCCCGGCTCGCCGATCACGTTGACCTGGAGCGACACCCGGGTGGCGCCGGCCCCCAGGGACCGGCGCAGCATCGCGTCGACCGCGGTCAGCACCGCGTCGACATCGCCCTCGGCCGTATTGCCGAACGGACCTACGTCCACGGCGTCCAGCGGGGCCCCCTGGATGACCTCGCGAGCCACCAGCGCATGCGCCGGGGCCTCGTCGAGATCGAAGGGTTCGGTCGTGAACTCCACTCTCAATCGCACGCCCAACAACCTAATGCCGCTCTTCGATTTTTCGGCAGCCCCCTCTTGACAGCTTCCGCAGATCGCAGGCAGTCTTCCATCAAGCAGAAATGAACTTCCGCAATACGGAAGGAGCGCGGAAGCCCCATGGGATACTCCGACCAGCGCTTCAATGTGAACCTGTCGATCCTCTTCACCGAGCTCCCGCTCCTGGAGCGCCCCGCGGCCGCCGCGAAGGCCGGCTTCAGCGCGGTCGAGCTGTGGTGGCCCTGGGTCGACGCCCCCACCCCCGAGCAGTCCGAGCTCGACGCCCTGAAGAAGGCGATCGAGGACGCGGGCGTTCAGCTGGTGGGCCTGAACTTCTACGCGGGGCAGCTGCCGGGCCCCGACCGGGGCGCCCTGTCGGTCCCCGGCGAGGAGAGCGAGAAGTTCCGCGCGAACCTCCCGGTCGCGGCGGACTTCGCGCAGTCGCTCGGCTGCAAGGCGCTGAACGCGCTGTACGGCAACCGCGTCGACGGCGTGGACCCGGCCGTCCAGGACGAACTCGCCCTGGAGAACCTGGTGCTCGCCGCCCGCGAGGCCGACCGCGTCGGCGCGATCCTGCTGATCGAGGCGCTGAACAAGCCGGAGTCGCCGCTCTGCCCGATCGTGAGCGCCCCCAAGGCGATCGAGATCGTCGACAAGGTGAACGCGGCCACGGGCCTCGGCAACGCGAAGTTCCTCATGGACCTGTACCACCTGTCCATGAACGGCGAGGACCTGCCGTCGGTCATCGAGCGGTACGCCGCGAAGACCGGCCACGTGCAGATCGCGGACAACCCGGGCCGCGGCGCCCCCGGGACCGGCTCGCTCCCCCTGGAGGGTCTCCTCGACCAGCTCCGGAAGGCGGGTTACGAGGGATGGGTCGGCCTGGAGTACAAGCCGGGCGACGCCCCGAGCGCCGAAGCGTTCGGCTGGCTGCCGACAGCCTGAACCTCCCACCCGTACACCGCAGTTAGAAAGGCACCCTCATGAGCAACCTCGCAGATTCCTCCCAGCCCACCCGCCCGGCGGTTGCATGGATCGGCCTCGGCATCATGGGCTCCCCCATGTCCGAGAACCTGATCAAGGCGGGTTACTCCGTCACCGGCTACACCCTGGAGCAGGACAAGCTGGACCGCCTGGCCGCGGCCGGCGGCACCGCCGCGAAGTCCATCGCCGAGGCCGTCAGGGACGCCGACGTCGTCGTGACGATGGTGCCCGCGTCGCCGCAGGTCGAGGCCATCGCGTACGGCCCGGACGGCATCCTGGAGAACGCGAAGTCGGGCGCGCTGATCGTCGACATGTCGTCGATCACCCCGCAGACCTCCGTGGACCTCGCCAAGGCCGCCAAGGAGAAGGGCCTGCGCGTCCTGGACGCCCCGGTGTCCGGCGGCGAGGCCGGCGCCATCGAGGCCGTGCTCTCCATCATGGTCGGCGGTGAGCAGGCCGACTTCGACGAGGCCAAGCCGCTCCTCGAGGCCCTCGGCAAGACCATCGTGCTGTGCGGTCCGCACGGCTCGGGCCAGACCGTGAAGGCCGCCAACCAGCTCATCGTCGCCGTCAACATCCAGGCGTGCGCCGAGGCCGTGGTCTTCCTGGAGAAGTCCGGCGTGGACCTGAAGGCCGCGCTCGACGTCCTCAACGGCGGGCTCGCCGGCTCCACCGTGCTGACCCGCAAGAAGGACAACTTCCTGAACCGGGACTTCAAGCCCGGCTTCCGCATCGACCTGCACCACAAGGACATGGGCATCGTCACCGACGCCGCCCGCAACGTCGGTGCCGCCCTGCCGGTCGGCGCGGTCGTCGCCCAGCTCGTCGCCTCGCTGCGCGCCCAGGGCGACGGCGGCCTCGACCACTCCGCCCTGCTGCGCTCCGTCGAGCGCCTCTCGGGCGCCGAGCTCTAGCCCTTCCAGAGCTCCCTCGAACTTCCGGGCCGCGGTGGCGCTGACACCTGTCCTGTCGCGCCCAGGCGTCGCCGCGGCCCGGAACCCCGTCATCAACTTCAACAAACTGTTGACGTAGCAGTTCAGGGGTCCTTACGCTCCGAACACCTCAGCAGTCACAGCACGGAAGGTCACGATGTCGAAGCGCGTGCTTACGACCGAGTCCGGCGCCCCCGTCGCCGACAATCAGAACTCCGCCACCGCCGGCGTCGGTGGCCCGATCCTCCTCCAGGACCAGCACCTGCTGGAGAAGCTCGCCCGCTTCAACCGTGAGCGCATCCCGGAGCGTGTCGTGCATGCCCGTGGCTCCGGTGCGTACGGCTACTTCGAGGTGACCGACGACGTCACCGGTTTCACCCACGCCGACTTCCTGAGCGAGATCGGCAAGCGCACCGAGGTCTTCCTGCGCTTCTCGACCGTGGCCGACAACCTCGGTGGCGCGGACGCGGTCCGTGACCCCCGTGGCTTCGCGCTGAAGTTCTACACCGAAGAGGGCAACTACGACCTCGTAGGCAACAACACGCCTGTCTTCTTCATCAAGGACCCCATCAAGTTCCCCGACTTCATCCACTCCCAGAAGCGCGACCCCTTCACGGGCAAGCAGGAGCCGGACAACGTCTGGGACTTCTGGGCGCACGCCCCCGAGGCCACGCACCAGATCACCTGGCTGATGGGCGACCGCGGCATCCCCGCCTCGTACCGCCACATGAACGGCTACGGTTCGCACACCTACCAGTGGACGAACGCCAAGGGCGAGGCCTTCTTCGTCAAGTACCACTTCAAGACGAACCAGGGCATCCGCTGCCTCTCCTCCGAGCAGGCCGCCGAGATCGCGGGCAAGGACCCGAACTCGCACCAGACCGACCTGCTCCAGGCCATCGAGCGGGGCGTGAACCCGTCCTGGACGCTGCACGTGCAGATCATGCCCGCGTCCGAGGCGGCGGACTACCGCTTCAACCCGTTCGACCTCACCAAGGTGTGGCCGCACAAGGACTACCCGCTGCAGCGCGTGGGCCGCCTGGTCCTCGACCGCAACCCGGACAACGTCTTCGCCGAGGTCGAGCAGGCCGCGTTCTCCCCGAACAACTTCGTTCCGGGCATCGGCCCCTCCCCCGACAAGATGCTCCAGGGCCGCCTCTTCGCGTACGCGGACGCGCACCGCTACCGCCTGGGCGTCAACCACACCCAGCTCGCGGTGAACGCCCCCAAGGCGGCCAAGGCCGACAACTACGGCCGCGACGGCCTGATGGCGTCCAACGCGTACGGCCGCGACCGCAAGAACTACGAGCCCAACTCGTACGACGGCCCGGTCGAGACCGGCCAGCCGCTGTCGGCGCCGCTCGCGATCGCCGGCTACACCGGCACGCACGCCGCCCCGACCCACACCAAGGACGACGACTTCTTCCAGGCGGGCGAGCTCTACCGCCTCATGTCGGAGGACGAGAAGTCCCGTCTGGTGGCGAACATCGCCGGTGGCCTCTCGCAGGTCTCGCGCGACGACGTCATCGAGAAGAACCTCGCCCACTTCCACGCCGCCGACGCCGACTACGGCAAGCGCGTCGAGGAGGCCGTCCGCGCCCTGCGCGAGGACTGAGCGAGCGGTAACTCCCAGGCTGCACCGGCGGGTTGACGGGAGGTCGACCCGCCGGTGCTGAGCTCGGCCGACGTCACGGACCCGGATGAGGGGTGGTACGTGACGCGGCCGGGCAGGCACGGTCCGCGGCGGCTCTGTGAGCCAGTGCGGTGGTCAAGGTCCGGCGGACTCCCTCTCGACCTGAGGGAGGGGAATCCACGGTCCATCACAACCGCCGCGGTCCCGTCCGACCCCTTCGGGGGCCATGAACTCCGTCCGGCAGCGCGTATGCATGTTCCGCCAGTCGCGCGCCGTCGGACGGGCACAACTCCACAGCCCTGAGAGCTTGTCTTCGAGGGGCGGCGAGCCGGAGCGGCGAGCACGGGACGGTCCCCGTGCTCGCCGCTCTTTCGTGTGCGTGCCGGGCCTTGCGCGTGCGTGTCGGGTGGCTGTCGGCGGCCGTCGGTGATCTGTCGGTGATCTGTCGAGGGGTGCGGGGACATTGGTTCAGGCCGGCACCGGCCGGGACCAGGAAGGAAGCCCCATGACCACGGACAACACACCCACTCACCACACGACCCCTCACGTCACGATCATCGGCGCCGGGCTCGGCGGCCTCACGCTCGCCCGGGTCCTGCACCTCCACGGCATACCGGCCACGGTGTACGAGGCGGAGTCCTCCCCGGCCGCGCGCTCGCAGGGCGGAATGCTCGACATCCACGACTACAACGGCCAACTGGCCCTCGAAGCAGCCGACTTGATGGACGGCTTCCGCGAGCTCATCCTCGATGGCCGCCAGGCCATGCGCGTCCTCGACCCGAACGGGACCGTCCTGCACGAGATTGCGGACGACGGCACGGGAGGCCGCCCCGAGGTGCAGCGCGGCGAGCTGCGGCAGCTGCTGCTCGACTCGCTCCCGGCGGACACCGTCCGGTGGGGGCACAAGGTCAGCGGCGCCCGTACGCTCGGCGAGGGGCGCCACGAGGTGACGTTCGCCGACGGCGGCACCGCCGTCACCGGCCTGCTGGTCGGCGCGGACGGCGCGTGGTCCCGGGTCCGGCCGCTGCTCTCCGCCGCCACACCCGAGTACACCGGCAAATCGGTCGTCGAGACCTATCTGTTCGACTCCGACACCCGGCACCCGGCCGCCGCCAAGACGGTCGGCGGCGGGGCGATGATGGCGCTCACACCGGACCGGGAGATCTTCGCCCACCGGGAGCGGGGCGACACCCTGCACGCCTACGTGGGCCTGGCCGAGCCGCGGGACTGGTTCGACGCCGTCGACTTCACCGACGCCGCCGGGGCCACCGCCCGTATCGCGCGCGAGTTCGACGGCTGGGCGCCGGAGCTCACCGCGCTGATCACCGACAGCGACCTCCCGCCGGTCCTGCGCCCCCTCTACGCCCTGCCGACCGGGCACCGGTGGGACCGGGTGCCCGGAGTGACCCTGCTCGGCGACGCCGCCCACCTCGCGGCGCCGAACGGCGAAGGCGCCAACCTGGCCATGCTCGACGGCGCCGAACTCGGCCGGGCCCTCGCCGCCCACCCCGGCGACACCGAGGCCGCGCTCACCGCGTACGAGCGGGCCATGTTCCCGCGCAGCGCCGAGGCCGCCGCCTCCGGAGGCCCCGACGAACTGCTGGACCTCCTCCAGGGCCAGGCGACGCGGTCGGCGTGAGCGCACGCCGAAGGGGCGGTCCACCCCCCTCGGATGGACCGCCCCTGCCGGCGTGGCGTCAGACCTGCAGCAGGCCTTCTCAGACCTTCAGCGGCCGGATCGCCGTGGGCGCGTGGCCCGGCTCCGTCGCGATCTCCTCGAACTCCTTGACCGCGCTGATGTCGGCGGTGGGGCTCATCGAGATGTTGGTGATGCGCTCCAGGATCGCCTCGACGACGACCGGCACCCGGTGCTCCGCCGCGAGCTTCTTGGCCTGCTCGAAGGCGGGCAGCAGCTCGTCGGGCTCGGTGACGCGGATCGCCTTGCAGCCGAGGCCCTCGGCGACCTTGACGTGGTCGACGCCGTAGACACCGAGTTCCGGGGAGTTCTGGTTCTCAAACTCCAGATTGACCTGGAAGTTGATGTCCAGGCCGATCTGCGCCTGGCGGATCAGGCCGAGGTAGGCGTTGTTGACCAGGACGTGGACGTACGGGATGCGGTGCTGCGCGCCGACCGCCAGCTCCTCGATCATGAACTGGAAGTCGTAGTCTCCGGAGAGGGCGACGACCGGGGTCTCCGGGTCGGCCTTGGCGGCGCCGAGCGCGGCCGGGATGGTCCAGCCGAGCGGGCCCGCCTGGCCGCAGTTGATCCAGTGCCGCGGCTTGTAGACGTGCAGCATCTGCGCGCCCGCGATCTGGGAGAGGCCGATGGTGGTGACGTAGCGCGTCTCGGGCCCGAAGGCCTTGTTCATCTCCTCGTAGACGCGCTGCGGCTTCATCGGCACGTTGTCGAAGTGCGTGCGGCGCTGCAGCGTCTCCTTGCGCTTCAGGTGGGAGGCGACCCACTCCGAGCGGTCGGGCAGCTCACCGGCGGCCTTGAGCTCCTTCGCGACCTCGACGAACAGCTCCAGGGCGACCTTGGCGTCCGACGCGATGCCGTAGTCGGGCGCGAAGATCTTGCCGATCTGGGTCGGCTCGATGTCGACGTGCACGAACTTGCGGCCCTGGGTGTAGACGTCCAGCTTGTAGCCGGTGTGGCGGTTGGCCCAGCGGTTGCCGATGCCGAGGACGAAGTCCGACTCCAGGAACGTCGCGTTTCCGTACCGGTGGCCGGTCTGCTGGCCGACCATGCCGGCGTTCAGGTCGTGGTCGTCGGGGATGGTGCCCCAGCCCATCAGGGTCGGCACGACCGGGGTGTTGGTGAGCTCGGCGAACTCGACGAGGAGGTCGGAGGCGTCGGCGTTGATGATGCCGCCGCCCGCGACGATCAGCGGGCGCTCCGACTCGACCAGGAAGCGGATCGCCTTCTCGATCTGGGCGCGGGTCGCGGCGGGCTTGTAGACCGGCAGCGGCTCGTACGTCTCCGGGTCGAACTCGATCTCGGTCTGCTGGACGTCGATGGGCAGGTCGATGAGGACCGGGCCCGGGCGGCCCGAGCGCATCAGGTGGAAGGCCTGCTGGAAGACGCCGGGGACCTGCGCGGCCTCCAGGACCGTGACGGCCATCTTCGTGACCGGCTTGGCGATCGTGGCGATGTCGACGGCCTGGAAGTCCTCCTTGTGCAGGAGGTGCGTCGGGGCCTGGCCGGTGATGCAGAGGATCGGGATGGAGTCGCCGATCGCGGAGTACAGGCCGGTGATCATGTCGGTGCCGGCCGGACCCGACGTACCGATGCAGACACCGATGTTGCCCGGGTTGGACCGGGTGTAGCCCTCGGCCATGTGCGAGGCGCCCTCGACGTGGCGGGCGAGGGTGTGGTCGATGCCACCGCCCTCCTTGAGCGCCTTGTAGAAGGGGTTGATCGCGGCGCCCGGCACACCGAACGCGTTGACGACGCCTTCGCGCTTGAGGATCTCAACTGCCGCGCGGGCAGCGGTCATACGAGCCATGGGGTTCTCCTGCTTCGACAGCTTCGACAGCTCTTCGGCTGCCGGATACGGCTGGCGGATCCGGCTCCCGTCGCGCCCCGCGGTGAGCTTCTTTTTCCGCATTATGGAAAGTTTGTTCTGCTATATGGAAGCAATGTAAGCGTGCGGGCCGGAGACCGTCAAGAGACATCCGCGGAACGTCTCCTCAACTGGCAGCCGCCCGGCATTCCTTGGGTGGAGGATGGGGATGCCGGGCAGGGCGTACGCGGTAGGCGGTGGTGACGATGACGGACGGTGACGTGCCGGTACGGTGCCCGGACTGCCGGCGCGAGCAGCTGTACGCTCCCCCGGCCTATCCCTGCGCGTGCGGCGCCCCGGTGGTCCCGCCGCTGGCACGCGGCGCCGCGGCGGCCCCGGTGACCGACCGGTCCTGGGCGGACGAGTGGGTCACGGTGCGGTGCGGGTCCTGCGGGGAGCGGAGCCAGTGGCCACAGCCGGAGCTGGGCTGCGCCTGCGGGGCGGTGCTGCGCGTTCCGGTGGTGGGCGGGGCGGGAGCAGGAGAGGCGGCGGGGGCGGGGGTGCGTGGTGGCCCGCGGGCCCGGCCCGCCTTCCGGCCGGTGACCATCCGGGACGCGCGTGACGTCGTGACCGTGGTCGCCCTGTATCTGCGGTGGCTCGGCTACCCGAACACGCGGAGTGCCGCGCGGCGCCCGCCCTCCGGGGCCCGGATCTCCGCGCGCGGCATGCTGGCGCAGGTCGAGCCCGCGCCGCGGCCCATCATCCTGCGGGACATCGAGTGTCTGTGGCTGACCGCCATGGCCGAGGCCGGTGACACCCCCGTCGCCTGCGCCTTCTTCTCCCTCTCCGGGTACACGGCCGGCGCCAGGACCGGCGCGGACACCCTCGGCGTACCGCTGTTCACCCTGGACCTCACGGGCACGCCGCAGCCGGTCAACGGCGCGGCGGACGAGCTGGTCGCCACCGGGGCGTGAGGGGAGCGCGGCCCGCCCCGCGCAGGTGCACCAGATGGCGGCCGAGCGCCAGGGCCGCGAGGAGCGCCACGAGCCCGCACACCCCCGACCAGCCGAAGGCCCCGTAGGCGTGCACCGCGAGCCAGGAGCCGACGCTGCCGCCCAGGTAGGCGCACGTCATGTACGCGGTGTTGAGCCGGGCGCGCGCCTGGTCGCTGAGCCCGAAGATCCGTACCTGGTTGGCGACCGTGCCCGACTGCATCGCCACGTCGAGCAGCAGCGACCCCACCGCGAGGGCCGCGAGTCCCGGCACCCCGCCGAGGCCGCCGGCGAAGAGGACGGCGGACGCCACCAGGACGGCGACGATGCAGACGAGGTTCACGGCGTCGGACCCGCGGCGGTCCACCTGCCGCCCCGCCACCGGCGTGCAGATCATGGTCGCCGCGTTGACCAGGGCGAGCACACCGACCGCCGACGCGCCGAGCCCGTACTCGGGGCCGGTGAGCAGCAGCGCGACGCCGGTCCACAGGGCGGAGAACCCGCCGAAGATCATCGCCTGGTAGAAGCCGGAGCGCCGCAGGTCGGGCTCGGTGCGCAGCAGGCGGAGCGTTTCGAGGAGCAGCGCGGGGTAGCGCTGCCGGGACGGCGCGGTCGACCTCGGCAGCGCGCGGGCCAGCACGCACGCGATGAGCAGCGCGACGGCGGATGTCATCAGATAGGGGGCGCGCCACCCCAGCCACTCCCCCACCGTGCCGCCGAAGACGCGCGACAGCAGCATGCCGCCGATGGACCCGCTCAACAGCGTGCCCGCGACGGCGCCACGGCGTTCCGCGGGGACCAGGCCGGCCGCCGTCGGCGCGATGACCTGGGCCACGACGGTGGTGACGCCCACGAGGACGCTCGCGCCGACGAGCGGCGAGATCCCCGGCGCGGCGCCCGCGCCGAGCAGGCCGAGTCCGGTGAGCGCGAGGAGCGTGACGATGAGGGTCCGGTACGGGATCCGGTCGCCGAGCGGTACGAGGAGGAAGATGCCGCCCGCGTAGCCGAACTGGGTCGCCGTCACGACGAGCGCCGCCGTGTCGGCCGACACGTGCAGTCCGTCGGCGACCAACGGGCTGACGGCCTGCGGAAAGTAGACGTTGCCGACGGCGACGCCGCAGGTGACGGCGAGCAGCAGGACCATGCCGCGGCTCAGCCCGGGCGGACCCGGCACACCGCCCGACCCGGCGACGGCCCCGGAGGTGTCTCCGGCCCCACCCGCCTCACCGCTCCCGCTCCCGGCTCTCTCGGGGCCACCGGCCTTGGACAGGCGCACGCTCACCTCACGCAATCGGCAGACGGGCTGACCTGGAGCACAAGCACCCGGATCGGCACACGGACCGGCCTACGATCGCCGGTCCGCCCCCGTCCGCACAAGAGATTTTGGCCGGGGCATACTCGCCGCATGCTCATCCGCCCCGTCACCGCCGCCGAGCTGCCGGCGCTCCAGGACATCGAGCGCGCCGCGGGCGAGCCCTTCCGCGCGCTCGGCATGGCCGCGATCGCGGACGACGACCCGCCCACCGCCGAGGAACTGGACCGGTTCCGCCGGGCCGGCCGCGCCTGGGCCGCCGTCGACGAGGGCGGCGCCCCGGTCGCGTACCTGATCGCCGAGCCCCTCCCCGACGCCGACGCGCTCCACGTCGAGCAGGTCTCCGTGCACCCGCGCGCCGCCCGCCGCGGCGTCGGCCGCGCCCTCATCGACCACGCCGCGGAGCGGGCGCGCGCGGAGGGCGCGAGGGCGCTGACCCTGACCACGTTCGCCGACGTCCCGTGGAACGCCCCGTACTACGCCCGCATCGGCTTCCGCCCGCTCGCGGAGAGCGACCTCACTCCGGCGCTGCGGAGGATCCGCGCGCACGAGGCGGAGCTCGGCCTCGACCGCTGGCCCCGCCTCTGCATGTCGCGAGCCCTCGGCTCCCGCGACCTCAGCGCGGCCCGGGGCGACGTCACTCCCCGTCCCGCTCCCCGAACCGCTCCCTGAGCTCGATCTTGCGTACCTTTCCGGAGACCGTCATCGGGAAGGAGTCCAGGATGCGCAGCGCCGCCGGGATCTTGTAGTGGGCCAACTGGCCGCGGCAGTACGCCTGTAGCTCCTCCAGTGTCAGTACGTCGTCGGGGTCCCGCAGGATCACGCAGGCCAGCGGCACCTCTCCGTACCTCTCGTCCGGTACGCCGACCACCTGCACGTCGGCGACCTTCGGGTGGCGGTACAGGAACTCCTCGATCTCCCGGGGGTAGATGTTCTCGCCGCCCCTGATGATCATGTCCTTGATGCGGCCGACGATCTGGACGTAGCCGTCCTCGCGCATCACCGCCAGGTCACCGGTGTGCATCCAGCGCCCGGCGTCGATGACCTCGGAGGTCCGCTCGGGCTCGTTCCAGTAGCCGAGCATCACGCTGTAGCCGCGGGTGCGGAGTTCGCCGGAGGTGCCGCGCGGCACGGTCACGCCGGTCGCCGGGTCGACGACCTTCACCTCGACGTGCGGAAGGACCCGGCCGACCGTGCCGGTGCGGCGCTCCAGGTCGTCGTCGCGGCGCGTCTGCGTGGAGACGGGCGACGTCTCGGTCATGCCGTAGCAGATGGAGACCTCCGCCATGTGCATCTCGGCGACGACCCGCTTCATCACCTCGACCGGGCAGGGCGAGCCCGCCATGATGCCGGTGCGCAGCGAACTCAGGTCGTACGTCGCGAAGTCGGCGAGGTTCAGCTCCGCGATGAACATCGTCGGCACGCCGTACAGCGAGGTGCAGCGCTCGCGCTCGACGGCGTGCAGGGTGGCGGCGGGGTCGAAGGACGGTGCGGGGATGACGATGCACGCGCCGTGCGAGGTGGCGCCGAGGTTGCCCATCACCATGCCGAAGCAGTGGTAGAAGGGGACGGGGAGGCAGACCCGGTCCTGCTCGGTGTAGCCGACCGTACGGCCCACCCAGTAGCCGTTGTTGAGGATGTTGTGGTGGGAGAGCGTGGCCCCCTTGGGGAAGCCGGTGGTACCCGAGGTGTACTGGATGTTCACCGGGTCGTCACAGCTCAACTCAGCCTCGCGGGCGGCGAGTTCCGCCGGGCTCACGGAGGCGGCGTGGCCCAGCAGCGCGTCCCAGGAGCCGTCCGCGATGTAGTGGACGGCACGGAGGCCGGGGCAGCGGGGCCGCACCTCGTCGACGAGCGCGCGATAGTCGCTGCTCTTGTGGGCCTGTGAGGCGACGAGGACGGAGACGCCCGCCTGATTGAGCACGAACTCCAACTCGTGCGCGCGGTAAGCGGGGTTGATGTTCACCATGATGGCGCCGATGCGCGCGGTGGCGTACTGCACGAGCACCCACTCGGCACAGTTCACCGCCCAGATCCCGACGCGGTCCCCCTTGGCGACGCCCGCCCCGATGAATCCGCGCGCCAACTCGGCTACGGCGGCGCCGAATTCGGCGTACGTCCACCGCCTGCCCGTGGCGACGTCCACGAGTGCGTCGCGCTCCGGCCAGGCCGCGACGGCCCTGTCGAGGTTCTGCCCGATGGTGTCACCGAGCAGCGGCGTGTCGCTCACCCCATGGGCGTAGGACAGCTCGGGGGACGGTTCGCTGGAGAGTCGGCTCACCGGAAGTCCTCCTCGCGGTACTCCGCGTCCGAGCCCGCGGCGGTCGCCTCGCGCAGCTCGATACGGCGGATCTTGCCCGACACGGTCTTGGGAAGCGCGCCGAACTCGATGCGGCGCAGCCGCTTGTAGGGGGCGAGCACCGCGCGGGAGTGCTCGAAGAGCAACTTCGCGGTGCCCGGGCCGGGTTCGAAGCCCTCGGCGAGTACGACGTACGCCTTGGGGACGGCGAGCCGCACCGGGTCGGGCGCCGGCACGACGGCCGCCTCGGCCACCGCCTCGTGCTCCAGGAGCGCGCTCTCCAGCTCGAACGGCGAGATCTTGTAGTCGGAGGCCTTGAAGACGTCGTCGGCCCGGCCGACATAGGTGATGTAGCCGTCGGCGTCGCGTGAACCGATGTCGCCGGTGCGGTAGTAGCCGCCCGCCATGGCCTCCGCCGTGCGCTCGGGGTCGCCGTGGTAGCCGGCCATCAGGCCGACGGGGTCCGCGCCGAGGTCGAGGGCGATCTCCCCTTCCGCCGCGCCCGGCGCGCCGGTCACCGGGTCGAGGAGCTCGACGGCGAAGCCGGGCGTGGGGCGGCCCATGGAGCCGGGCTTCAGCTCCTGCCCGGGCGAGTTGGCGACCTGGACGGCGGTCTCGGTCTGCCCGAATCCGTCGCGGATGGTGACGCCCCAGTCGCGCCGCACCTGCTCGATGACCTCGGGGTTGAGCGGCTCCCCGGCCGCGACGACCTCGCGCGGCGGGGTGCGCAGCTGGGTCAGATCGGCCTGGATGAGCATGCGCCACACGGTGGGCGGCGCGCAGAACGACGTCACACCGGCCCGGTCCATCTCCGCCATGAGCCGCCCCGCGTCGAAGCGCGCGTAGTTGTGGATGAACACCGTCGCCTCGGCGTTCCAGGGGGCGAAGAGGTTCGACCAGGCGTGCTTGGCCCAGCCGGGCGAGGAGATGTTCAGATGGACGTCGCCGGGCTTGAGGCCGATCCAGTACATCGTCGCCAGGTGGCCGACGGGATACGACACGTGGGTGTGCTCGACGAGCTTGGGGCGGGCGGTGGTGCCCGAGGTGAAGTAGAGCATCAGCGGGTCGTCGGCACGGGTGGTCCCGTCGGGCTCGAACGCCTCCGGGGCGCTCTCCGATCCGGCGTACGGCGTCCAGCCGGGGCGCTCGCCGCCGACGACGGTCCGGGTGTAGTCACCGGGCACGTCGTCGAACTTCGCGGTGTCCTCGGCGCGGACCACGACGTGCCGGGCGCGGCCCCGGTCGATGCGGTCGCGCAGGTCGACGGGGCCGAGCAGCGGCGTCGCCGGGATGACGACGGCGCGCAGCTTCATGGCGGCGAGGGCGATCTCCCAGAGCTCGGTCTGATTGCCGAGCATCACGACGATGCGGTCACCGGCCCGGACGCCCCGCGCGCGCAGCCAGTTGGCGACGCGGTTCGAACGGGCGGACAGGTGTGCGAAGGAGTACCGGGCCTCCGCCCCGTCCTCCTCGACGATGTGCAGAGCGGTCCTGTCGTTGCCCTCGGCGATGACGTCGAACCAGTCGAGCGCCCAGTTGAACCGCTCGGGCCGCGGCCACGCGAAGCCCTCGTACGCGGTGGCGTAGTCCTCTCGATGCCGCAGGAGGAAGTCCCGTGCGGTACGGAACTGCTCCGTGGCACTCGTCCCGTCAGTCGTCATATGCACCTCTGCTGCTCGTGCCGCCGTACTCATTGCCGGACGCTACGCGACATCGTGTAATTCGTGAGGCGGGTTGCACCACCCCCGGACGGGGGTATCGCGGGACGAGAGGGCGGATGCGTGTCGGCTGACGGCGACGAGACGGCGGAGATGCGGACCGCCCTGCTGCGGCTGCGCCGGGGCACGGGTCTCCCGGTGGCCTTCGGCGGTCTCCTCGACGGCCCTGGCCAGGTGCGGATCGGCGAACTGAGCGGCACGGGAACGCACGCCCTGCGGGGCCTCGCCATCTCCTCCGGGAACGGCCTCGGCGGCAAGGCGGTCGCACTCTCCCGGCCGTGCGCGGTCACCGACTACCACGTGTCGCGGCACATCAGCCACGAGTACGACGCCGCGGTGGCGGCGGAGGGCCTGCGGTCGGTGCTCGCGGTCCCCGTGGTGGTACGCCGCCGGGTGCGCGGAGTGCTGTACGGCGCGCTGCGCGCGGCCCAGCCGCTCGGCGACCGGACGCTGTCGGCGGCGGTGGCAGCGGCCCGCGACGTGGAGCAGGCCCTTCTCGTACGGGACGAGGTGCGGTCCCTGCTCACGGCGGCCCGGGAGCAGGTGGCGGGCCCGGGGACATCCGGGGCGGTGGCGGACCCGGGGGTGCCCGGCGCAGGGGCGGACCCGGGGGCGTGGGAGCGGGTGCGGGAGGCGCACGCGGCGCTGCGGGCCCTGGCACCGCGCATCGCGGACGGGGCGCTCCGCGCCGAGATCCTCTCGGTGTGCGGCCGGCTGGAGTCGGCGGTGACGGTCCCGGACCGCACCGGAACCCGCCCCGTCACCCTCGCGCCCCGCGAGGTCGACGTCCTGTCCTGCGTGGCCGCGGGCGTGACGAACGCGGCCGCGGCCGAGCGGCTCGGACTGCGCCCGGAGACGGTGAAGGGCTACCTGCGCTCCGCCATGCGGAAGCTGGGCGCGCACACACGTCTGGAGGCGGTGGTGGCGGCGCGGCGGGCGGGGTTGCTGCCGTAGCCCCGCCCGGTTGGCACCCGGCCGGCGAAACCCGACCGCCACGCACGAGTGTGCCTGACCCGCCCCTGTCAGGCGTCGACGACGGCCCCGAAGCGGATGTCGTACGAGGAGGACGTCTCCGCGATCCGCGTCAGCATGCGCTCCGCCTCCCGCACCAACTCGTCGCGCTGGGCGCGTCCGGGCCGCCCGAACGGCTCGATGGTGAGCACGGCGCTCCCGCTCTTTGGGTCCTCGGTCAGCCGCCACACGCCGGCGAGGAACCCGTCGAGAAGAAAGACGGAGTAGGAGTAATTCCCCTTCCAGGTACGGCCCTTGTACTCGGCGGGGACGACGCGGGACCGGTCGGCGTGCGAGAGGAGGAGGTTGTCGTACTCGGGCAGGAAGCGGGCCGGGGCCGGGGTGTCGGCGTCGGGGCGCGGCGCGTCGGGCAGGTCGAAGAGTTCGACGCCGTTCTCGTCGCGGAAGGTACGCAGCCGGGGCCGGAGCCGCTCGAAGATCTCCCGGAGCCGGGTGAGCCGGGCCCAGGTCTGCATGTCCTGGACGGAGGCGGGCCCGAAGGCGGCGAGGTACCGCAGGACGGCGGCGTCGAGGGAGCCGGCACCGGCATCACCAGCGCTACCGTTACCGTTACCGTTACCGCCATCGCCGAGCCACGTGCCCAGGGTGGTGAGCGCCACCTGCCCGCTGCGCCGCCACAGCCCGCGCGGGGTGACCTGGACGAGCGGCAACGTACAGCGGGCGGCGACGGCGAGGGACTGCGGATCGGCGTCGGGCCACCGGACGAGGAGCAGTTCACGGAGCTGCTTCATCGTGCGGGGCTCCGCCTCGACGGCCGCACGGGCGAGCGCGGCGAGCTCGGCCAGGTCGACGCCGGCCAGCCCCGCGCGGAAGCCCGACAGCTCACGGGTGCGCGCATCCTGCACGAGCGGGCGCAGGGTACGGGCGTCGTCGGCGGTGTGCAGGTGGATGGTGGAGCGCAGGGTGACGATGCGGACCAGCTCGCGCGCTTCGAGGAGGGCGGAGAGCTCGGCGGGATCGAAGTGTTCGAGGCGGGCGGCGAGAGCGTAGTAGGGCGGTTTGACGTTCTGCGCCTGGAGTCCGACGAGGTGGGCCACCGCGTCCTTGACGGACAGGTCGTCCGCCCGGCGCAGCAGGAGCTGCCGCTCAAGAGTGGCCCGATTGAGATCACGCGCCCCCAGGACGGGTACGGAACCTGCGGGGACCGTTTTCGTCGTCTTCATGGCGGCACGCTAGCGCGCACCGAGGACAGATACGGTCCGCATCCACCCGAGGCTCTGCGGCCCCCGAACATCGGAAGCCCCGGCCCGCCACACCCGTCCGCACCTTTTGGCCCGCATATCCTGCTCCGTGACCATATAGGCGAGCGATCGACGAAGGAGGCGGCCAGCATGGCGGAGCGCCGCACCCGTCCCACACCGACCGCGAACACCAAGAAGCACACATGGCGGCGTGCGACGCGGCCACCGGCGGCCCCGCCTCCCCAGAGCACCCAGCCGCACCCGGAACCTGCGGAGCGCACCCCCCGGCCGGCCGCGGACAGCAGCGTCATCGAGGCGGCGCTGTACCGCGACGGCGTCCGCGTGGCGACGCCCGGCTCCCTGGCGGACACCTTCCGCGAGCTGCGCGACGCGCCGGACGGCATGGCATGGATCGGCCTGGCACGCCCAACGGAGGCCGAACTCCTGTCTCTCGCGGAGGAGTTCGACCTCCACGAGCTGGCCCTGGAAGACGCGATGGAGGCCCACCAGCGCCCGAAGCTGGAACGCTACGGAGAGACACTCTTCGTCGTCCTGCGCGCGGCCCGCTACCTCGACGCGCCCGAGGAGGTCGAGTTCGGCGAACTCCACGTCTTCGTGGGCCCCGACTTCGTCATCACGGTCCGGCACGGCGCGGCCCCCGACCTCTCGGCGGTCCGCCGCCGCATGGAGGACTCCCCCGACCTCCTCAGGCTCGGCCCCGAGGCGGTGCTGTACGCGATCCTCGACGCGGTGGTCGACGGCTACGCCCCGGTCGTCGCGGGCGTCCAGAACGACATCGACGAGATCGAGACGGAGGTCTTCCGCGGCGACCCGGAGGTCTCCCGCCGCATCTACGAACTCTCCCGCGAAATGGTCGAGTTCCAACGGGCCACCCGCCCCCTGGTCAGCATGCTGCACGCCCTGATGGCAGGCTTCGCGAAGTACGGCACGGACGAGGAGCTCCAGCGCTACCTCCGCGACGTCGCCGACCACGTCACCCACACCAGCGAACGAGTCGACGGCTTCCGCCAGGCCCTGACCGACATCCTCACGGTCAACGCGACCCTGGTCACGCAACAACAGAACGCGGAGATGCGGGCTCTGGCCGAAGCAGGCTTCGAACAGAACGAGGAAATCAAGAAGATCTCGTCCTGGGCGGCGATCCTCTTCGCCCCCACCCTGGTAGGCACGATCTACGGCATGAACTTCGACACGATGCCCGAGCTGAACTGGGCCTTCGGCTATCCCTTCGCGATCCTGCTGATGGCCGTGGTGTGCGTGAGCCTGTACTTCATCTTCAAGCGGCGGGACTGGCTGTAGCGGGGAGCCAGTGGGCTTGATCGACTTCGCGTACGCGAAGGGTCCAGAGGGGCTCTCCCGGCCCCTCGTAGGCGTCGAGGTCACCGTTGTCTCTCACCGCCCGGAGTCTGAGGACGGCCTCGGCGCCGCTCAGCCCCCACCTTGCCCCGGTGATCTCCAGACGGTCGCCGATGAGATGCCTGCATGCGCCCTCGATCGGGCCGGTGGCGATCGGCCGGCCCTCGGCCAAGGCGGTGTCAGACACGGAGAGACCCGACCACGCCGCCGCCCCTCATGCGCAGTCGTACGTCAGCTTGCCCGCTTATAGGTAAGGACGGTCTTCGGGTGGTTGCCGATCTTGCGTAGGCGCAGCGGGCCGTCCGAGGACTTCACGTCGAAGTCGTACTTGAGCTCGTCCGGCGGGCAGTTGACGGTCCTGGTGCCCTGTTCGAGCTTGAAGTTGCTCATGGACAGGTCGTGCTGGTCGGTGCCGGTGACAGTGGCGCTGCCCTTGCATCGCGGGCCGGTGCGGGTCTCGATGACCACGCGTGCGGGTCTGCCCGACTTGACCTGGTGGACGGTCAGCTGCTGGCTGCCGTCCGTGGCTCGCCACCGGCCCACGAACCAGGGGTGGACGGGCTTCCACTTAGTGGCCACCTTGGCGAATCCGGAGCCTTTGCGCCAGGTCAGCGTGGTGGTTTCCAGCATGCTGGGATCGACGAAGTCCACTCGGGCGCCACCGTCGCGGATGCGGACCTTCGGCCAGACGAGGTTGTTTTTGGTCGGGTCGGTGGTCCAGGAGGAGAGGTCTCCGGTGGCGACGGCCGCGATCACCTCTTGTGGTTCTTCGCCGTCGCTGCAGTACTTGCCGAAGCCGGCCGCGAGCCACACGGTGTCCCGGTACGCCTTCGCCCTGATGCCCTCGCACGGTTTGGTGCCGGTCTCATAGAGCGTCTTCCGGGCGGACCAGGCATCGTCAGAGGCGCGGCGATGCTGTGCCTCCAGGCCGCGGCGAGTGAAGCGGAGGGACACCTGCCGGCCGTCGGACAGTTCGAGGACGGTGTGGTTGTCGTCGTTCTCGACGACCCGTGAATCAGGCTTGTTCTCGGATTCGCGGTGGGACGTCGTGTGCGCCGCGCTGCTGACGGACGGCCCCCTGTCCGATTGCTCGGCCTGCTCGGCGCAGCCGCCGACGCCTGCGCCGAGCATCAGCACCGCTACCGCCCACGCCGCTGCGCTCTTCGTTCTCATGCCGTGTCAACTCCCCTGTACGCCGTCCCGCGATGCCCGGGCCGGTGGGTGGCACGAACTCGGCGATGCTAGCCGGTGGGCGGCCCGCCCCGCTCGGCCCCCCCTGCACGGTGCGGCCCCGGCGGTTCCGTCACTCGTCGAGGACGGCGGCGACCCCACCCGCGCCCGGGCCGCCGCCTCCCGCGCCTCCAACTCCCCCGATCAACGACCCCATCAGCGTCGCCTCCTCCACCCAGGGGCCGTCCCCGGAAGAGGGCTACACCCCTCGCCGCTTCCTGCGTGGCTCACCCCGGCCCTCCCCGGCTGTGCCGAACCGTCACCGGCGGTATTGACCGATCAGGATGTGGACAGGAAGGGCCGCGCCACTGTGCGGAAGATCATGCACCGCGTGTTGCGGCAGCCCAGATCAAGGACCTGGTCCACTCGGCGGATCGGCTTCCTGGCTCATCCCCGATGCTCGCTCGCGCAGCACCGCCCGCAACTCGTGCCATGTGCGCACGACAGCGATCAGGTTCGTCAACACGACACGGGCTTGGGACGGTACGGAAGGATGTGGAGGCGTACGCGCTCGTCGACGCGCTTGATCGTGCCGGGCGCGCCGTACGCCCTCCTTCCAAAGGCGGGTGACGTGGTCCGCCAGCGCGATGGAACCGTCACGCGGGTCGACGAACTCGCCGCGCTCGCTGTCGGTTCCGGCCCTGCGCAGCCACGCCTTGACGTCCTCCAGCGCGCCGAACGACATGTTCCGGACGCCGGGGATGCCGGCGACGCGGTACCGCGAGCCCTTCCCATACCGAGCGGTGCGCTCCCGCTTGCCGCTGGTGGGGTCCTTTGACGCTGAAGCGTCAGGCCGTGGCCGAGTAGCCGGCGCGGCGCTGCGGGGCCGCGCTCACGGGATCCAGGGCCGGGTTCGAGCGCGAGTCGGCCTGCTCCTGCTCGCGTATCCAGGCATCGAGCGCGTCGAGCCGGTACGTCACACGCCCACGGGCACCCATCCGGAAGCTCGGCGGCCCCTGCCGAGGCTACGGCGTGCCGGAGGCTGGCCCTGAAATGAGCAGAGCGCGTCGGTCGATGACCATGCTGCGCCACCGTCGGCGCACCGTCTGCTGCCCGTCGAGCCACTGCGCACGGGAGGGGGTGTCGAGCGCGAGGTCGGCCATGAAGTGGGCGATGTCGACGTAGTAGGCGTAATAGCCCTCACGGGTCAGCTCGCGGAGTCGACTGATTCTGGAGGCGACGCCCGTCCGGTCGTCGCGGATGGCGTGGTGGAAGGCGCGTGCCAACTCAAGCTTGGCCTGGACGAAGAGCAGTCCCGACGTGCTGATCTCCGCCTCCAGTACCTGTGCCCGGTCTTCGACTCCCGCGTCGGTGCCGGCGTCGCGCAGGAGCGCTGCGATCCGTACGTCCAGGGTCGCGGCGCGCAGATCGACCTGGGCCAGGAGGTGTTCACCGAGGTCGATCTCGTCATCGGTGGTGGGGTCGGCCGTGAAAGCGAGAGTGAAGGCACGCATGGCCTGTGACATCGCCGCCTCCCCGCTCTTGCCGTGCTCTTCGGCCTCCGCGCGCGCCGCTCCGAATGCCTGCGCGGCCAGGCGCATGTCGCCCTGGACCCAGCGCACGTCGCCGACGACGCGATGATGCCGCCCCTCCCAGCCCAGGCGTTCGGCGGCCTCGAGAGCGGTCGGGAAGTCACCGGCGAGCCGGGAGAGTTGAGCGAGCCCGCGACGGGCGTTCGGTGCAAGACGTCCCCCACCGGCGGCGACCAGCTGCATTCCCTGCCGGGACCCATCGGTGTGCCCGAGGTCGCGCTGCGTCTTGGCCCGGTAGTAGACGGCCATTTCGGACAGCTCCGCGGGCAGCAACCCGGTATCGGCGACCGCCGCCAGGCGCTCCCCGGTGCGGGCCCGGTTCTCGTGCTGCCGGCGGGCGAGCGCGCTGAGCAGTTCCACCAGTGCGTCGGCGGCCGTGGCCGCAGTGCCTTCCGCCTCAGGGCCAGCGGCCAGGCCGAGCGGCTCCCACACGGAGTCGCCGACGTAAGTCCAGGCGGCCTCGGTGAGCCAGCCGAGGTCAAGACGGTAGTCGCGGGCGATGGCCAGTCCCTGACGCAGGCAGCCCACGAGAAGCAGCCGGTCACGGTCGGAGCCACCCCTCCACTGCTCTTCGAGGGCGGCGAAGGCCCGGATGGCAGCCTGCTGCCAGTCGGCGGGAGACCACCGGTCGTCGGTCTGGTCGTCGGCGCCCCGGATCGTCGCGCGGATGAGGGCATGGAGGTGGAAGGGCCACAGCCCGAACGGAGTCTCCCGTACGAAGGGACGCTCGAGGAGCCTCAGTGCCGGCGCTTGCTGGGGCAGACCCGCGGCCCGGGTCGCCAGGTCGACGTCAAAGGAGGAGAAGAAGGTGACGGAGCGCAACACGTGACGCTCCGGGGCGGTGAGGTCGGAAAGGGTGCGGGCGATCAGCGCGGGAAAGTCGTGATCGAAGTCGGTCGGCTGTGGGGCGCGCCCGCTGCGGCGGAGCTCCAGGAATCTCATCACGGAGAGGTCCAGGTACAGCGGCAGGCCGTGCGAGCGCTGCCCGATCACCGTACGGATGGAGCTGTTGATGAGGGGGCGGCCGTCGGCCGAGAGGCGGCGGGCGAGGTAGTCGTCGCAGTCCTCGAACGAGAAGTCGCCGACCAGCATCTGCCGTTCGCGACCTGGCGCGGAAAACTCCGTACGGGCCTGGGGGATGTCGTGGGCGGCCAGGCCGGGCCAGGCGGTGGGACCGGTGAAGTCGAGCTGCCCCTGGAGAGCTTCGTCGGCCCACTGCAGGCGGGAGCGGCCGGTGATGACGAAGAAGGCGTTCGGCATCAACCACACCAGGCGCTGCAGAAGCCGCTCGAAGTCCCGGTGGGTACGGTCCCCGATCTCCTCGAAGGCGTCCAGCAAAATCACCGGCGTGACCCTCTTCACGGCGGGTAACCGGGCAAGCTCCCAGGCAAGCAGGTGCGGGTAGTAGGAGAGGGAATCCAGATCCGGTTCGCTCTCCAGAAGGTCGGCAAGGCGTGCGCAGCCGGCGAGCGCGCGTACGGTCTGCCGGCGCTCGCGCAGTGCCCCTACGAGCGCCCCGGTGACCTGCCCGATGGCGGAGCCCACCGTGCCAGGCAGCAGCAAGCTCTGGGCGACGTCGGCGAGCGCGGACTGCATCTGCTGCGGCAGCGCCTTCCCGAACCGGGCGGCCAAGCCGCCGCGGTTGAGGAACTCCTCCAGCGGATCACCCGGGTGCTGATGCTCCCAGTAGCGGCGCAACGCCAGGTCGAAGGCAGGCAGGGGCCGGCCGACAGCGGCCAGCGCAAGGCGGACGGAGAGCACGACCTTCTCGAAATCGGGACTCGCGGAGCGCGCGAGATCGATACGTACGGGCAGGATCCGCGCTCCACCCCATACGGGGGCACCCCACTGGGCAGGGCGCTGATCCGGGTCGGCGAGGGCTGCCTCGAACTTGCGCGACAGCGTGGACTTCCCGATGCCACCAATCCCATGGAAGACCACCACGTTGTCCCGGGCCGCCTCCAGGTCTTCAGGATCAAAGGCAGGGTCGTCGACATTCCGCAGGTGCTCGGTGAGCGCGGCCACCGCGAACTCCCACTGCGCCTGGCGATTCGTGAACGCCTCCGCAGCCCTGAGCGTACGGTCGTTCGTACTGAACAGCGCCCGTAGATCCCGACCTGCCACACCAACCCCCGCCAAAGATCACCTGGCCACCAACTTATGTCAGCCGTCGGCCCTGTTGGGGAGTCATCCCCGAAAACGCCCACGCCCGCACCCGTGCACACCGCCACCAGACGAGAACAGGCAGCCGTACTGCCTGCCCCGGCGTCAGGCCAGCCGAACACCCGATCCTGTTCGCCCCCACCCTGGTCGGCACGATCTACGGCATGAACTTCGACACGATGCCCGAGCTGAACTGGGCCTTCGGCTAGGATCGGCCAACGTCTGCATCGCGGCGCAAGGAGAACCTGGCTTCAGAGCCGTACCGGAGCGCTCGGGTGCACCTCGCGCTCGATGCGCGGCATGATCTCGGGCAGATAGATCTTCTGGATGGCTTCGCCGGCATCGTGGGTCTCCCAGTGGCCCCGAGTCGCCCAGCGCTCGACCAGGACGAACCGGGCCGGATCCTCGTGCGAGTGGTACGCCTCCCAACTGACACAGCCGTCCTCGGCAAGGCACAGCGGGCGCATGCGGGCCAGAGCGTCAGCAACCGGAGTGATGTCTTCGGCCTTGGGAACGTGCGCGATGACGATGAGGTCGAACATCACTACTCCTTAATGCGTACATGTGTGCCAACTAGCGGCAGACAGGCTACAGCCGAGGTCCGCCACGCCGCGTGAGCCTTCGCGCAGGCGGGCGGCCTGACTGTCGGGCTTCTCGCCGGGCCTGCCCGGCCCTTGGGTGGTACATCAGCCGCGTTGGTACCGGGCTGCCATCGTGTGGAACACCTTCTTCGGTTCCCAGCGCATCTCGTCGAGCATCCTGACGACGCCGTAGGAGCCGAGGTCTTTCTCCCCGGGCCTGCTGTAACCGGCGAAGGTGAACCAGAGCGCGGTGTCCACGCCCACCTCCTCGAAGATGTCCAGCAATTCCGTGAGGTAGCGCGCCTGCTCGTCCTCATCCGGGACCGCGCCTTCGGGCACCTGCCAGGCCATGCCGCCGCGTTCTCCCGCGCCCTGGTAGGCACAGGTTCCGTACTCGGTCACCGCGACGGGCTTGCCGTGGGAGAGGTGTCCACGCAGCTCTTCATAGAAGCTGTCGGCGTTGTAGGCGGCCCGGTAAGCGTCGATGCCGACGAGGTCGAACGCACCCCAGTCGACGGATTCCCAGGGGGCCGGAGGCGTAGGTGACCTGCCCGCCGAAGTGCGTACGGACGGTCGCGGCGATCTGGGAGAGGAAGGCGTTGAGGCGTTCTTGCACCGGTCCGAGGGAGGACCACCACTCCATGTCCGCGGCTGCCATGGCCCGCATACGGTCGCCGTAGGTTTCGCCCGGGAGGAAACCACCGCAGAACGCGCTGATCTCGCAGCCCGCGACGAACACCACATCGGCGCCGGTCTCCCGTACGGCTTCGGCCCGGGCTGCGCAGTCGGCGAAGAACGGCAGTAACTGGTCGCGGGGCAGGTCCACGGGGAAGGGGGCGAACCAGACCTCAAGGCCGGCGGCCGCAGCGTGTCTTGCAGCGATGCTCAACCGTTCAGGCTCTCGTCCCGAGATGCGAACGGCGTCACAGTGGAGATCCCCGGAGATCACCGCCATGTCGTGCCGGACTGTCTCCGGGGTGAAGCTCTTGCGGGAGAGCTCTTCCCCCGGGAGAAACCCAGTGTCGTAGTTGATGCCTCGTGCACGCATGCCCGTGTCCTTCACTTGATCGTTGCCGTGTTCTGTGTGCGATGAGGGTGTCGGTGGTCAGGACCACCTTCATCTTCGAGCAGCGGGACTGGCCGTGGTCGACGGGACGGCTCCTCTCCTTTCGAGTCTTCCGGACCAATCCGCGGCGCTGTCGGCCACGAATCATCGGGGACAGGCGACTTGTGTGCTGGAGGCTCACCGCGTGAAAGAAGTTGTGCACATCGGGGCTCGGGCGGCGCCAGGGCCCGACTTGCAGGAGTTGCTCGGGCGGGTGGCCCGGGGTGAGCAGGAGGCGTTCGGCGGGGTCTATGACGCCGTGGCCGGTCCTGTTCTGGGCGTGGTGCGCGGTGTGCTGCGCGACCACGCCCAGTCCGAGGAGGTCGCCCAGGACGTCCTGGTGGAGGTCTGGCGCACCGCGCCCCGCTACCGCCCCGACCGGGGCACGGCGATGAACTGGATCCTCACTCTCGCGCACCGCCGTGCGGTGGACCGCGTGCGTTCCGTCGTGGCCTCCGCGGCGCGGGAGGAGAAGGCCGCCCTGCTGGCGCGGACCCCGGACTTCGACGAGGTCAGCGAGCAGGTCGAGACCCGTCTGGAACGCGAGCAGGTGCGCCGGTGTCTGCGTACGCTGACCGAGTTGCAGCGCCAGTCCGTCACCCTGGCGTACTACCGCGGTCTGACCTATCGGCAGGTGGCCGAACTCCTCGCCGTCCCTCTGGGCACCGTCAAGACCCGGCTGCGGGACGGCCTCATCCGGTTGCGCGACTGCCTGGGGGTGAACGCATGAGCATCGCCGACGATCCGCACACGCTGACCGGCGCCTACGCCGTCCACGCGCTGGACGACGACGAACGCGCGGCGGTCGAGGGGCACTTGGACCACTGCGACACCTGCGCACAGGAGGTGCGGGAGCTGACCGAGACCGCGTCCCGCCTGGGGCTGGCGGTTGCCGTCTCGCCCCGCAGGGGCATGCGGGATGACGTCCTGCGCCGTATCGCCACGGTCCGTCAGGACGTTCCGCGCGCCGAGCCGGGCCGCCCCGCCGCCGACGAGGGGCGGGTCCCGGATCCCGCGGTGCGGCGGAACCGTCGCGTTCCCCAATGGGCGCTCGCCGCCTGCGTCGCCGCAGTCGCGGTCCTCGGCGGGACCGCCCTCTGGCAGTACCAGCAGGCCCGGGACGCCCGCGAGGAAGCCCGGCAGACCCAGGAGCAGGCCCGGGAGCAGGTCCAGCAGCAGTCGCAGGAGCTCGCGGCGGTGCTGGCCGCCCCCGACGTCAAGTCCCGCACCGGTCGGCTCGGCGACGGCGCCAGCGGCACCGTCGTGGTGTCGGACAGCCGCAACCAGGCCGTGTTCATCGCCGCCGGGCTGCCCGAACCCCCGCGAGGGAAGGTCTACCAGCTGTGGTTCGACGACGGCGGTGCGATGCGCCCGGCCGGACTCATGGACTCCGGCCGGGGCACCGAGGCGATGCTGATGGACGGTCCGGTCGACCGGGCCACCGGCATGGGCATCACCCTGGAGCCGGCCGGCGGGTCGGCCCGCCCGACCACCGCGCCGGTGGCCCTCATGGACTTTCCCTCCTGACCTGGCCCCGCTGCTTCGTCACTCTGCCGGGTCCCGGTGCGGGTGGCGGGTCCGGGCGGGACGCAGTCGCGGGTACGGGTCGAGCGTGAGCAGCAGGCCCGCGGCGGCGTGCTCCTCGGTCGTCGGCAGCGGCACCAGCTGGCTCGTCCCGTGGCCGCCCAGGCCGGGCCGTCGTGCGGCGTCGCCGTCGGCGGGGCGGAGCTTACGCAGGAACACCGCGACCGGGTCGCGCCGGGCGTCGTGGAGGTCTTCCGCGCCGGTGACGATGTTCAGGAAGGATTCGTGCAGGCGCAGCCCGCTCTGGTCGCGGCTGCTGAGGGTCTGGGCCTGACGGAAGTAGGCGTCGCGGCCGTCGTGGATGCGGTAGAAGGCGCTGACGAGGACGAGGAGCCGTTCGTAGGCGTTGCGGTAGGCGATCTGGTAGTAGCGACGGGCCTGCGTCTCGTCGATCTCCGCGCGCAGCACGCTGCCGATGGCGGCGGCAGCGAGGAGGCCGCTGTACATCGCCAGGTGTACGCCCGTGGACAGCAGCGGGTCCAGGAAGCAGGCGGCGTCGCCGGCGAGGAACCAGCCCGGGCCGCAGAACTCGTCGCTGACGTAGGAGTAGTCGCTCTCGACCTTGAGCGGGGACACCTGGCGCCCGCCGGACAGCATGCCCGCGAGCAGGGGGCACCGGGTGAGTGCCTGGTGGTAGACGGCGTCGAGCGAGCCGCCGTGCTCGTTCCTGGCGTCGTTGAACGACCGCTTGTCGGTGACCAGGCCGACGCTGAGGGTGCCGTCGTGGAGCGGGATGGCCCAGAACCAGCCGTGCTCGGGGAGCGAGAAGACTCCGATGGCCCCGCTGGGCGCCGCCGCGAGGGGGCGCGCTCCGCGCCAGTACGCCCAGGTGGCGACGTTGCGGAACGCCTCGTGGAAGCGTCGCGTGCGCAGCTGCCTGGCCGACAGGAGCCCGGCGCGCCCGGAGGCGTCGACGAGGAATCCGAAGCCGGTCCTGCCGCTGCCGCCACCGCGCGTCGACCAGTGGACCTCCCCGGCCCGGCCGTCGGATCCGCCCTCAAGGGCGACCCGGCTCACCGGGGTCTCCTCCCGTATCTCCGCCCCTGACCGTCGGGCGTGGTCGAGCAGGAGCTGGTCGAATTCCGCACGGACGACCTGGAAGCTGTACGCGGCCGGTCTGCCCGGCTCGTCGAAGCCCAACGGCCACTCTTGGCCGCCCCAGCCGTAGAAGGCTCCCGTCTTGCGGACGAACCCGTGGTTCTCGACCGCGTCCCGCGCGCCCAGCACGTCGAGCACGGGCAGCAGGGAAGGCAGCAGCGATTCCCCTATGTGGTAGCGGGGGAAGCGCGTCCGCTCCAGCAGTTGTACGTCGAAGCCCTGCCTGGCGAGCAGTGCCGCCGCGGTGGAGCCGGCGGGCCCGCCACCGACGACCACGACCTGCCGTTCCTGGTTCATCGGACCCCCACTCGGCGTGGACCGCTCCCCAGCGCCGGACGGTAGCGGTACGCCGGGTTCAGCGGCAAGGGGGCAGGGGAGCAAACGGGGCAGGGGAGCCAGAAGGCGAAAGGACAAGGGGGAGACCAATCCGTGCGGCTCTCCGCACCGGATACCCCATGTGAGAACAGACCGAAGAACACGGCGAGGCCCCGCGGACCGGTGGTGGCGGGCCGCGGCAGGTGCCCTCAGCGGGCTGCTGGCCGCCTTCGCCGCCCTCGCGTCGGCCGAGCTGGTGTCCACCGCGGTGCGCCCGGAGGCAGGGCCCGTGGTCGCGGTCGGCGGGGCGGCGATCGACCGTACGCCCGCGCCCGTCAAGGACTGGGCCATCCAGCAGTTCGGGACCAACGACAAACTCGTCCTGCAACTGGGCATCCTCGCCGTGCTCGCCCTGGCAGCCGTGGCGCTGGGGGTGGTCGCTCTGCGACACCGCGTCGTCGCGGCGGTGGGGGTGGCGCTGTTCGGTGTGGTCGGCGCGCTCGCCGCGACCGGGCGGCCCGACTCGACCGGCGCGGGCGACGCCTTGCCGTCGTTGGCAGGCGCCGTCGCCGCGGCCGGGCTGCTGTACGGGCTCAGTGGCCGCTTGTTGGTCACAGATCCGTCGGCAGACGATGTCCGCCACCGGGAGCCGGGTTGCCCCGAGGACGCGCCGCAGGCTGCGCGGGCACGGTCGACCACCGAGGACGCACCGCAGGCGTCGTCCGCGTACGACAACCGCCGCCGGGAGCCGACTAGTTCCGCGGACGCGCCGCGGACCGCACGGGCGCCGGCCACTTCCGGCGACGCGCCGCAGACCGCGCCCGCACCGGCGGCCACCGAGGACACGCCGCAGGCATCGTCCACGTACGACAACCGCCGCCGGGAGCCGGAGAGTTCCGCGGACGCGCCACAGGCTGCGCGGTCACCGGCGACCACCGGAGACGCGCCGCAGACCGCACCGGCACCCGCCACTTCCGGCGGCGCGCCGCAGACCGTGCCCGCACCGGCGGCCACCGGGGACGCGCCGCAGAGTGCTTGGACACCGGCCGCTTCCGGGGGCACGCCGCAGACTGAGCGGGCACCGGCTACTTCCGGGGGCACGCCGCAGGCGGTCACCGCTCGCTCGTGGGACCGGCGTGGATTCGTCATCGCCGCTACCGCCGCCGCTGCCGCGTCGGCCGGTGCCTGGGTTTTCGGGAAGTCGCTGAATGCCGCGAGCGGCAAGGATGCCGTCGCCTCGCGGGGCAGCGTCGTGCTGCCGACGCCCGGCTCGGCCGCCCCCGCCGTGCCGAAGGGCGCACAGCTGCGGGTGGCGGGCATCAGCTCCTTCGTCACGTCCAACGAGGACTTCTACCGGGTGGACACCGCGCTCGTCGTGCCGAAGGTGAACGCGGACACCTGGCGCCTGCGGATCCACGGCACGGGCGTGGCGCGCGCGAGGACCCTGTCCTACGCGGAGCTGCTGGGCCGCGAACTGATCGAGCGGGACATCACGTTGACGTGCGTGTCGAACGAGGTCGGCGGGCCCTATGTGGGCAATGCCCGCTGGATCGGGGTGCCGTTGGCGGAACTGCTCGACGAGTCCGGGGTCGTACCCCCTTCCCGCGGCGGCCGCGCGGACCAGCTGGTGGCCCGGTCCGTGGACGGCATGACCATCGGCACTCCGGTGGAGGACGTGCTGGACGGCCGCGACGCGATGCTCGCGCTCGGCATGAACGGCGAACCGCTGCCGTTCGAGCACGGTTTCCCCGTCCGCATGCTGGTCCCGGGGTTGTACGGCTACGTCTCCGCATGCAAGTGGATCGAGGACATCGAGCTGACGACATTCGACTCGTACGACCCCTACTGGGTGAAGCGGGACTGGGCCCGCAAGGCGCCCGTCAAGACGCAGTCCCGTATCGACACGCCCAAGCCGTTGGCCCGGCCGAAGGCGGGCACGGTGATGGTCGCGGGGGTGGCCTGGGCGCAGCACCGGGGCATCGACAAGGTCGAGGTGCGCGTCGACGACGGCCCCTGGCGGCCGGCCGACCTGGCCGCCGAGGACAGCCGGGACACCTGGCGCCAGTGGTCCTACCGCTGGCAGGCCACCCCCGGCGGCCACACCCTCGCCGTGCGGGCGACCGACCGTACGGGCGCGGTCCAGACCGGCGAACGGACCCGCACGATCCCGGACGGGGCCAGCGGCCGTCATTCGGTGGTGGTCACTGTCATCTGACTCCCGCCGGGCTCCCCCGGCTCCCCCTCATCTTCCCCACTCCACTCCCCCGCCCCCCCAACCCCCGCTTTGTCCATAGGAGAAGTCATGAACACCGCACCCCGTTTCCGCCGTGCCGCCGTCGCCGTCGCCTCGGTCGCCCTCCTCCCGCTGGCCCTCACGGCCTGCTCCGACGACAGCAAGGACAAGGACAGCGCCTCGTCCGACACCGCCAAGTCGTCGGCCGCCGACCCGGCCACGGGCAGCATGACGGAGCCGTTCGGACCCGCCTGTTCCTCCGTGCCCAAGGACGGCAAGGGCAGCTTCGACGGGATGGCCGAGGACCCCGTGGCCACCGCGGCCTCCAACAACACGGCCCTGTCCACGCTGGTCACGGCCGTCAAGAAGGCCGGCCTCGTCGACACGCTCAACAACGCCGAGAACATCACCGTGTTCGCGCCGACCAACGACGCCTTCGCGAAAATCCCCAAGGCCGATCTGGACAAGGTCCTCAACGACAAGGCACAGCTCACCAAGATCCTCACCTACCACGTGGTCGGTGAGAAGATCGCGCCCGACGACCTGAAGAACGGCTCCTACGAGACCCTGGAGAAGTCGAAGCTGACGACGTCCGGTTCGGGAGAGTCGTACAAGGTGAACGACTCGGCCGACGTGGTCTGCGGCAACGTCAGGACCGCCAACGCGAACGTCTACATCATCGACACGGTCCTCATGCCCAAGAGCTGACGCACCCCGATCGACGGTCGCATCCACGGACGGGCCTTTTGCGGAACCGCAGGAACATGTGCGGTTCCGCAAGGGTCCGTTCGGGCATCGCAGCATGACACGCCATGGGCGGCACCGCCGGGTGGACGGCGCCCGGGCACACGCCCACCCCCCTTCTCACGGCCACCGGTTCACTCGCCGCCACCCGGCCGACCCTGACGCCGTGGCCCGCGAGATCCTCGCGTTCACCGCCGGGTGATCTGCCGCGGCCGTCGGCGGAGTGACATAGGCATAGCCATAGGCATCGGCATCGGCATCGGTTTCAGGCCCGCATCAGATTGCGACGCCTTCCTGTCCTGATCTGTCATTTCGCGGCATCTGTGGCCACGCCACGGACGCCAACGGAGATCCGGACTACTCTCCCGCTCACGGAACGTGAGGGGGCAAGGGGGGCGCACCGCTCTGTCCGGGCCAGGAAGGCACATCGATGGAGCCGACTGAGCGGCGGCCGGGAAACCTGCCGCCGGAGACCACCAGCATGGTCGGCCGCGGCCCCGAACTGCGGCAGCTGGAGCGGCTGTGCGGCCGGTCCCGGCTGGTCACGGTGACCGGGGTGGGCGGCGTGGGCAAGAGCAGACTCGCCCGGCGGGCAGCCGCCGGGCTGCGGCCCCGGTTCGTGGACGGCGTCTGGTGGGTGGAGCTGACCGGTCTGCGGGAGGGTGCCCTGCTGGCCCACTCGATCGCGGAGGCGCTGCCCTTGGCCGACCAGTCCACCCGGCCTCTGCTCGACGTGGTGGCCGACTATCTGGCCGACCGGGAACTGCTGCTGGTGCTCGACACCTGCGAGCACCTGACCGACGCGTGCGCGATGGCCGCCGAGGCCCTGCTGCGCGCCGCTCCGGGGCTGCAGGTCCTGGCCACCAGCCGCCGCCGCCTCGGCCTCATGGCGGAGGAGGTGCTGACCCTGGAGCCGCTGCGGGTGCCGCGGGGCCAGGAGGACCTGGAGGCCTCGGAGGCCGTGACGCTGCTGGTCGAGCGGGCCGCCGAGACGGTGCCCGGCTTCACCGTGTCCGCCGCCGACGCGTCGGATGTCGTACGCCTGTCGCAGCTCCTCGAAGGGCTGCCCCTGGCCATCGAACTCGCCGCGGCCCGACTGGACAGGCTGCCCGTCGACGAGCTGGTGAAGCGGCTGCCGGACCGCTTCGACGTCCTACAGGAGTGCGACGGGGTGCCGGAAGGTGAGGTTCCGGAAGACGGTCCCGCCCCGGCCCCCCGGCCGCGCCCCGGCGCGGAAGTACCGCCCTGGCACCGCGCGCTGCGCACCACCATCGGCTGGAGCCATGAACTGTGCACGCCGGCCGAACGGCTGCTGTGGGCGCGGCTCTCGGTCTTCGCCGGGTCCTTCGACGCCGACGCGGCCGTGGCGGTCTGCGCCGACGAGCACCTGCCCGAGGACGACATCCCGGGGCTGCTCGACGTGCTCGTGGACGACTCCGTCGTCAACTGGCTGCCGGGGCCGGAGGGTTCGGAGCGGTTCCGGATGCTGGACACCGTACGGGAGTACGGCGCGTGCTGGCTGCGCGAACTGGGCGAGGAGGAGCCCCTGCGCCGGCGGCACCTGGCCCACTACCGCGCGTTCGCCCGGCGGGCGGACGCCGGGTGGCTCGGCCCGGAGCAGCTCACCTGGTACACGCGGACGGCCGCGGAGTACACCAACCTGCGCGCCGCCCTGGACCTGAGCCTCCTGCGGCCGGACGGACATGCCGCACTGGAGCTGGCCGGGAACCTCTGGTTCTTCTGGCACGCCTGCGGGTTCCCGAGGGAGGGCCAGTACTACCTGGCGCAGGCCCTCGCCGCGGACCGCGCGCCGAGTCCGGAGCGCGGCAAGGCGCTGTGGGCCGAGGGCATGGTGTTCGCCACGCTGGGAGATCCGGCGGCGATCACGGCGCGCGTCCCCGAAATCGCCGACATGGCCGCCCGGTTCGGCAGCGCCGCGGCGGCCGACCGCGCCGACACCCTCGCCTCGATCGCGGCGATGCTGGTCGGCGACCACGCACGCGCAGCCACCCTGTCCCAGGCGGTCCTCGACCGGCACCGGTGTACGCCGATGGCCCAGCCCACCCAGTCGGCCGGCTGTGTCCGCAGCATGGCGTACCTCCTTGAAGGCCGGGTCGACGAGGCCGTCGCCGTGCTGGAACACCTGCGGGCCGACTGCGACCGGCACGGCGAGCAGTGGTCACGCGCCTTCGTCGATTACATGTGCGCACGCGCCGAACTGGTCCGCGGCCGGGTGGCGGCCGCCTTCGAACACGGCCGGGCCTCATGGCTCACCAAGCGCCGCCTCGACGACTCGCTCGGGATGGCCGTCGCCCTGGACGTCCTCGCCGCCGCCGCGGCCGCGTCCGGCGATGCCCGGCGGACCGCCCACCTGCTCGGCCTCGCCCAGCGGACGTGGGACACCCTCGGCGTGCCGCAGCTCGGAGTCTCCGAATGGATCGCCACCCGGCGGACCTGCGAGGAGCAGGCCCGCCGGGCCCTGGGCGACGACGTCTACACCGCCGTCTTCCAGAACGGCTACCGCACGCCTCAGGACGCCCCCGACCCGCTGACCCCCGACGCGGAGGCGGCGCCCGGCCCTCGGCAGGGTCAGTGAGTGCCGGCCGGGAGTGCCGTACGCAGTCGTTCGTACGTCGGGGCGAGGCGGCGCAGGCGGTCGGCCAGGGTGGGGTCGTCGCCGGTGACCAGGGGGTGCTGGAGGCTAGCGATCAGCCGGGACTGCTCGGTCGCGACCGCCGCCGCGGCGGCGAGTCCCAGGGACGTCAGGCAGTGGGCGGCGTCGGCGACGCGGCGGGCGCCGAGGCGGACGGCGAAGTGGGCCATGAAGCCGCGCGTCGCCGCGTCGAGTCCGCCGTCCGCGCGGGCGGCCAGGGCCGCCAGGCCGGCGGCCCCGCCGAGCGTTCCCGGCGGCACGGGCAGGTCGTCGCGGCCCGCCAGCCAGCGCCGCGCGTCCGGCAGGGAACGCCGCAGCGCCTCTTCCGGCGTGACCTGCCGCTCCCGGACGAACCCCGTCCGCATGACGTACGGGGCGTCGGTGTAGTCGATCGTCTTCGCCTCCCACGCGGCGAGGAAGTCCGCCACCGGCAGCGTCGCGTAGGGGTGGCCGTGCGGGTCGTGGAAGAGGACTGTGCCGTCGTCGGCCTCCAGCACGACGACGTAGTGGTCGGCGCCGTCCTCGCCGGTGGGTGTGCCCGGCTGGTGGAGCAGCAGCCCCATGTCGACGGGGCCGACCAGGACGGGTCCCCGGGCCGCCGCCGCGCGCAGCCGCTCCCCGGCCTCCTCTGCCGTGCCCCCGGCGGTCCGCTCGCAGCGGAGGCCGAGCAGGGACACGGCCGCGTCCAGGCCCAGGTCGGGGTCCCAGCCGTAGGGGTCGAACAGCGGCAGCCTGTCGGCGCTCAGCTGGAAGCCGAACGGCGAACCGGTCAGCACCTCGATGACGGCGGGCGCAGGGGCCGTCTCCCCGAGCACCATGGCCAGGGAGTGGGCGTAGCAGTACGGGCCGGAGCCCACGTAGTACGTCATGGGTGTCCTCGTGTCGTCGTGTCCTCGTGTCGTCTCGTCGGCCGTCAGAGGGCGGTGATGGGCTGCTGGAGCTCCGTGACCCAGGCGTCGGTGTCGTCGGGGCAGTCCAGGGAGACCTCGCGGGTGAGCCCGACGGGGCGGTAGCCGTGCGCGGCGATCCACTGGTCCAGCGCGTGCGCGGTGGACAGGACGCCGTCCATCGGCCCGTGGTGGATGACCGTGGCGGCCAGCGGGATGCCCGGCACCTCGACCACCGGCAGATCGCCCGCGTCCGTTCCTTCGGCGACCGGTATCGCGGCCCGCACCGTGATCTGGTCCTCGCCGGACGCTTCCTCGTAGCGGGCGATGCCGGGCCCGGCCGGGGTGGCTCCGGCGGCGTCGAGCCGACGGCACAGCTCGGCGAAGAGCGGGCCGACGACCGGCCCGATGTCCTGGGGCGCGTAGCTCGCCGCGGTGGCGGTCAGCTCGGCCACCCGGACCGCGGGGAGGGAGGTGACGACGACGTCGTCGGTAGGCATGGTGCCCTCGCTTTCGATCGTCCGGAGCCTCGCCTCGACCCGGGTCATCCGCGCCGCGGCCTCGGCGGCGGCGGATTCCAGCTCGGCCCTGCGCAGCCGCAGCATGCCGCGGAGCTCCTCGGTGCTGACGTCCTCGTCGAGGATCGAGCGGACCTGGTCCAGGGTGAAGCCGAGGTCCTTGAGGGCGATGACGCGGTTGAGCCGCGCGAACTGGGCGGCCCGGTAGTAGCGGTAGCCGCTTGACGGGTCGACGTGGGCCGGGCGCAGCAGCCCGACGGCGTCGTAGTGGCGCAGCATGCGTACCGACACGCGGCCGTGTCTGGCGAAGTCTCCGATGGTGAACATCACGTCTCCCAGTGCAGGCCCTGACACGGTGGGAGAGTCAAGCACGAGGTCACGCGCCCGGCCGGGTGGTCATCGGGGCCCGGCACGGCGAAGGCCCGGACCAGCCGGTCCGGGCCTTCGTCTTGCGGTGCCGAGGGCGGGCGGTCAGACCTGGCCGCGCCAGGCGCCGGTCTCCGCGCCGTCACGCCGCTCGATGAACTCCTTGAACCGCCCCAGGTCACCGCTGACCTGCCGCTTGACGAAGCCGAGCTTGTCGCCGACCGTCTCGGCCAGGCCCTCGGGGTCGTAGTGCATCTGCAGCATGACCTTGGTGCGTGAGTCGTCCAGGCGGTGGAAGGTGACGACGCCGGCCTGCCGGGCCTGGCCGTCCACCGTGGTCCACGCCACCCGCTCATCGGGGATCTGCTCGGTGATCTTCGCGTCGAACTCGCGCTCCACGCCGTCGATCTTCGTCACCCAGTGGGTGAGCTTGTCGGTGCGCTGTTCGATCCGCTGCACACCTTGCATGAACTCGGGGAACGTCTCGAACTGGGTCCACTGGTTGTACGCCGCACGGACCGGCACGTTGACTTCCACGGACTCTTCGACCTGCGACACGGATGTCACCTTTCTTCGACGTCGTTCCTCGTTCCTCGTGCACCGGCCGAGTGCCCAGGTCCCGAGCATTCACTCCCGGCCCGTTCGCGGAGAACGGCCATGGCTATAGTTCGTGAGTGTTTTCACGAATAGACCGCGGGACCGTGTTCGCCGCATTGCGCCGGCCGCGCACGATCCTGTGGGCCGCGGCGGGGGCGGTGGCCGTCGCGTTCCTCATCGCGCTGGAGATCGCCGCCCGACGCTACGGCGGTGTCCCTGGACCGATCACCAACCAGGCGCGGGAGGTGCTGTTCCCGCCGAAGCCGGGGCCGCTGTACGGCGGTCTCGCGCTGATGATGGTGGTGCTCACCTGGCGGCAGCGGTTCATCGCGGCCGGTGCCGCGATCGGCATCGACGTCGTCTTCGTGCTGGTTCGCTGGGCTGTCGACGCCGAAGTGCCCGAGGGCCAGTTCTTCGGCAACGGCGCGCTGTGGGCGATGCTGGGCTGCGCCGTCTTCGCGATCACCCGCCGTACCGGCGAGGAACGCGTCCTGCTCCTCAAGGGCGTCGGCCTCGGCCTGCTTCTGGTGGCCGGCCGCAAGACCGGTGACACCTGGCTGCTCATCACGGCGAAGACCCACCCGACCGTGCTCGACCCGTATGTGGCGACCGCCGACCACGCGCTTGGCAACCCGTCGTGGCTGGCCGGCCGGATCCTGGAGGCCTCGGGCCCGGTCGCCCACGTACTCGACCTCGTCTACGCCCAGCTCGCGGTGGCCGCGGTCGTCGCCGCCCTCTACCAGCTGCGCAACGTCGTGACCGAGCGCCGCTTCCCGCGCCACCACCTGGTGCGCACCTTCCTGGTGATCGGCCTCCTCGGCCCGGGCATCTACATGATCTTCCCGGTGGTCGGGCCGATCTTCGCCTACGGTCCTGGCACCTCCGGCACCGGCGGCGTGGAGTGGGCGGTGGCCAACCTGTGGCCGCACACGCCACCGACCCTCACCGCCCCGCACCCGGTGCCGTACGACGGGATCACGCCGCGCAACTGCATGCCGAGCCTGCACACGGCGTGGGCGACCGCGATCTTCATCCACTCCCGCAAGGGCCCGCGCCTGCTGCGGTACGCCGGGACCTTCTGGCTGATCGCCACGCTCAGCGCGACGCTCGGCTTCGGCTACCACTACGGCGTCGACCTCGTGGCCGGCGTGGTGTTCGCCCTCACCGTCGAGGGAGCCCTCCGCGCGTACGACCGCGGCTGGGACCGGCCGGGAATCCGGCTGGTCGCCCACGGCACCGCGGTCTTCACCGCGCTCCTGGTGTCGTACCGGTACCTGCCGATGGAGATGGCCGAACACCCGTGGCTGGCCGGGCCGCTGGTCATGCTGTCGATGGCCTCGGTGATCTACGCCTACGTACGGACCACCCGCCGGTGGGACGCCCGGCCGGCGCCGGTGCCGCCGCCGCGGCAGGCGGAACCCCGGCAGGCGACCGAACCGACATCCGAACCGGCATCCGAAGCGGCGCCCGAACCGGTGTGAGCCGGACGGTCGGCAGCGGGTCACTCCGCGTCAGCACCTCGCACGTGGGTACCGGGCCTCTATGAGCAACATCCTTGTGGGCACTTGTTCCTGGACCGATCCGGCGCTGGTGCGCAGCGGCTGGTACCCGCGCGGGCAGCGGGACGCCGCGGGGCGGTTGCGGTACTACGCCGAGCGGTTCCCCGTCGTCGAGGTCGACTCGACCTACTACGCGCTGCCCCGCGAACGCAACAGCCGGCTGTGGGTGGAGCGGACGCCGGACGGCTTCACGTTCGACGTGAAGGCGTTCTCGCTGCTGACCGGGCATCCGACGTCCCGGGTGACGCTGCCCGCCGACTGGCCGGCCGAACTGCCCGCCGACAACCGGAGCGAGGAGGCCCTCGCGGAGGCCTGGGCGCGGTTCACCGCCGGGATCGAGCCGTTGCGGAGCGCCGGGCGGCTGGGCAGTGTGCTGTTCCAGTTCCCTCCGTGGCTGCGGCCCGGCGAGCGCGCCGAGGAGTTCATCGCGGCGACGGCGCGGCGGACGCGGGGCTGGCCCGTGGCGGTGGAGTTCCGGCATCCCGACTGGTGGCGCGGGGAGAACGCCGAGGCCACCCGGGCGCTCCTGGCGGACCACGGCATGGCGGCGGTCGCCGTCGACATGAACCAGTCGCTGCCGTCCGCCCTGCCGCCGTACGCGCCGGTCACCCGCTCCCGGCTGGCCGTCGTGCGGTTCCACGGCCGCAGCGCCGCGTGGGGGCGCGGCAGCAAGGAGGACCGCTTCCGGTACGCGTACTCCGACGGCGAACTCGCCGAGTGGCTGCCCCGGTTGCACGCCCTCGCCGAGCGGGCCGAAGAGGTCCACGTCCTGTTCAACAACTGCTGTGCGGACGCGGCCGTGCGGGCCGCCGAGGCGATGACGCGCCTGCTCGGGGCCGACGCGTACGCAGCACCCGCTGCCATGCGATAAGATCAATATCGCCTCCTCGGGCCGGACTTCCGGTCGAGGGACAGGCGTTGGTCGTCCAAGGAAAGACGCCCCGCTTCCTGCGGGGAAATGCAGGTGCAAGGCCTGCCCAGCGCTCAGGACAAGCCCCGGACTCCGCACACATGGGTCCGGGGCTTCTGTTTTCCGCCCCGGGGCGACGCGTCCCCGCGTCACACCGCCCCGCGCCGCGTGTCCGAACAAGGGCAAGGGAAGGAAGGCGGCACCCGCGCCGCCGAGACGCGAGAAAGAGCGGCCCTCATGGACAGTTCACCGCCCGCCCGCCCCGCCGCCCCCTCGACGTGGCCCCTGCGACGCACCGCGCTCCGCCGCACGCCCGTGTCGATGTGGAACGACGACGTGTCGGACTGGGCGGCGGCGTTGACGTACTACGCGATACTCGCGGTGCTTCCCGCGCTGCTCGTCACCGTCAGCCTCATCAGTCTCGTCAGCCCCGCCACGACCCAGGAGCTCATCGCCGAGGTCACCGACTGGGCGCCCGCGGAGTCGGGCCGTTCCCTGAACTCGGCGCTCAGCGAGATGGCGGAGGCGCGCTCCGCGGCGCTCACGGTGGTGATCGCCGGTGCGGTCAGCGCGCTGTGGTCCGCGTCCAGTTACGCGGCCGTGTTCCGCCGGGCGCTGCACGCGATGCACGGGGTCGAGGACTGCCGGCCCACCTTGCGGAAGGCGCACCGGGTGCTCATGACCGCGCTGACGCTGCTCGCCCTGCTGGTCGCCAGCGCGCTGCTGCTCGTGCTCACGGGCGGGATCGCGGAGGGTGTGGGGCGGCGCATCGGCCTCGGGAACGCGGGGCAGACGGCGTGGGCCGTCCTGAAGTGGCCCGCGCTGGTCTGTCTGGTGCTGATGCTCGTCCTCGTCCTGTTCCGCAACGCGCCGCCCGCCGCCCGCGGCTGGCGCCACATCCTGCCGGGCGGGATGCTGTCCGCCCTGCTCTGGCTGCTCTCTTCGGGCCTGTTCACGCTGTACGCGACCGTCTTCGGCACCTACGGCAAGCTGTACGGATCCCTCGCGGGCGTCGTCGTCTTCCTCGTGTGGCTGTGGGTGTCCAACCTCGCCCTGCTCGCCGGCGCACAGTTCACGGTGGAGGTGGAACGCGCACGGTCCGCCCGGGGAGACATGTCACTCCCCTCGCGTACACCACGCATCAGGTTGCCCGCTCCGGGTATCGGAGCCAGAACGGACCAGAGAGGCAGGCACTGATGTCCCCATCTCAGGACGTGGTCGAGCTGATCCTCAAGGACCACCGGATCGCGGGTGATCTGCTCGGCCAGCTGCGCAACGGCACGGAGACCGTCCGCTCCCACGCACTCCACGAGTTCGCGGATCTGTACGTCGCCCACGTGAGCGCCGAGGAGTCCGAGGTCTATCCCGAACTCACCCGGTACGAAGGCATCGACCAGGACGTCATCGAACGCGGCGTGGCCGCGCACGAGGAGGGCGCGGAGGCGTTGCTCGACCTGTTCGACGCCCATGCGGGTGCCCCGCACGCCTGGGACGACAGACTCGACGAACTCGTCACGGCGGTGACCGAGTACACGCGGGAGACGGAAGGGACGCTGCTCGTGGACACCCGGGAGAGCGTCACACGCGAATGCCGGGTCCGGCTCGGCGCCGCGTTCGCCGAGGAGCGCTGCCGGCAGTTGCGGGCGCGCTGCGGAGACATCGACAACGTACGCCGCTACGTGAGCGGCTGACCAGCGCCGGACCGAAAGGAGCTCAGCATGGGCATATCCCTGGAAGAGCTGCTGGAACAGGTGCGGGAGCGAGGCGGTTTCACCAGCCGTCAGCAGGCGGCGGGAGCCGTGGAGAACGTGCTGGCCGTCCTGGGCTCCCACCTGGTCGGGGACGACCGCACCGACCTGGCCCGGCTGCTGCCCGCCGGGTGCGGGACGCTGCTGGCCGACGCGGAACCGGCCGGGGAGCCGCTGCCGCCCTCGGGGTTCGTCGACGCGGTGGCCGCGCGGACGGGCCAGGAGACGGCCGAGGCGCGCCGCGCCGTCACCGCCGTGCTCGGCATCGTCGCGGGGGCGGCGGACGACGCGCTGCTGCGCCGCGTCCTCACCCAGCTCCCGCCGGGACACGCGGGCCTGTTCGGCCGCACCGAACCGATCTGAGAACGGACGGCACGGTCCACACAGTCCTTCCCTGGAGGCAGTGATGGCACGGAGAGATCGTTCCAGAGCCGGCGCGCCGGCCGACGACCCCGGGCACCGGAGCGCGGCACCGCTGCGGCCGGTGGCCAGGGCGGTGACCATGCTGGTCGCCTTCGCCTGCATGGTCGGGTTCGCCGTGGTGCTCGCCCGCCTTACGCTGGAGCCGTCCGCGGGCTCCGAGGCGCTGACGCACAGCAACTTCACGCCGGGTGACTCCATCGACGACTACCTCTCGCAGCCCGCCTTCCGCGACACCGTCAAGCAGCTCGGCGGGAACATCCTGCTGGGCGTGCCGTTCGGGATGCTGCTGCCGGTCGTGCTCCCGCGCACGCGGGGGCTAGTGCGGGTGGGCCTCGCCACCGCGGTGACCATGGTGCTCGTCGAGCTGGCGCAGGGCGCGTTCGTGACGGGCCGCACCTTCGACATCGACGACGTCATCCTCAACACGACGGGTGCGCTACTGGGCTATCTGCTGCTGGGCCGCCGCCTGGGCCGGGCCGTGCATCCGCGCCGGCGGCACTGGTGGCATCGCTTCACCAAGCGGGACGTGGCGGACGCCTGAGCCGGCCCCACTCCGCGAGCGGTCCTATTCGGCGAACCGGCCCATGCCCAGGCAGTGCAGCGTGGCCGCGGTACGGGGGCACGCGCCTCGTACGGCGAAGGAGCCCTCCACCGCCTTGAGGGCTCTGAGCGTCCCGAAGAAGACGCCCGCGCCCTCCCGCGCCAGGTAGGTGACCTCGGACAGGTCGACGGTCAGATGGCGGCAGCCGTCCTGGACCAGCGCGCGCAGCTGCGCGGCGAGGGAGTCGGCCTGGCGTGCGGTGATCTCGCCCTGGAGAGACACGCGGACCCGGCAGCCCGTGACGGTCACATGCCCTATGCCCGCACGCCGCAGTCTGCGCGCCGTGCCCGGATACGGCAGCCGGAGGACCCTGCGGGTGTTCCGCGCTCTCGCCGCGGCCGGAGCGGGGGCGGGAGCGTGTTCGTCAGCTTGCACGGGAGAGACCTTCCGGCGGTACGCCGTCCATCGGCCGAGAGTGGCCGAAGAGGTACTTCTTTCATACGTCTATACCATGCTGTGACCACTGCTGCCAAGGGTTCCCATGGGGCGCCTGGCCTGTGAAGAGGGCTTCGAGCGGGCGCCGTCGGCGTGTACACCATTGGTCTACTCCACTCAAGACCTGGGGCAGCTGCTGAATCGGCTGACTGGATTTTCAGGAGGCCGCTTCCAGCAGCGCCAGTTCGGCCCGGACCGCTCCGCGCATCAGCTCGCGCGCGTGGTCGAGACCGAGCCCGCCGCTGAGCCAGCGCATGCTGAGCCCCTCCAGGAGAGCCGTGAGGCGTTCGCCGGCCGCGGCGAGGGCGGGGGCCGGGGCCGTCGGCCGCACCTGGCCGATGAGGGCCGCCACCTCCTGCACCCACACCAGGGTCGCCCGCGCGAGGTCCTCCCGCAGCACCTCGTCGAAGACGGCGCTGGCCCGCAGCTCGCCCCAGGCCGAGCTGTTCTCCCTGACCTCCGGGGTGTCCTGGAGCTCCAGGAGGAGGATCTCCTCCAGCTCCTCGCGCGGCGTGAGTGGTTCGGCGCCCGCGGCGCGGCCGGTGGTGTAGCGCTCGGCTCGGGCGCTGATGAACTCGAGCGTGTGCCGCAGGATCCCGGTGCGGTCCTTGAAGTGGTAGTAGATCAGCCCGGTCGAGACGTTCGCCTCGGCGGCGAGCTCTTCGACACGCAGGCCGCGGACGCCACGACGGGCGATGAGCCGTGCGGCGGCTTCGAGGATCTGGGTGGTGCGGGGCGCCATGGGTCCGCACCCTACCGGTCCGGCTCCCCACATCTTTGACTGAATTTTCAGTCCGTGTCAGAGTCGGGAGTCGAACCCTCGCCCGATGACCGGAGCTCACCGTGGCCCACCGCCTCTCCCACCGCCTCCCGCCCCGTCGATCCGCACTCCGCCTGCTCGCCGGAATCGGCGCCGTCACCCTCGGCGCCCCGGCCTGCGGGCCCGACAAAGTTGCAGAAGGGGCGGCCGCGGCGGCCCCGGGCCCGCGTATGGGAGCCGAGTGGGAGCGGCACGCCCGCACCTTCATGGCGTGGCCCGCGCTGCGCTCCGTGTGGGGCGCGGATCTGCGCTCCGTATGCGAGGACATCGCCCGGGTGGCCCGTGCCGTCGCGGAGTACGAGCCCGTCGTGATGCTGGCCCGGCCCGGCCAGGTGGCCGCCGCCCGGAAGGCGTGCGGGCGCGGCGTCGAGGTCGTGCCGCTGGCCGTCGACGACCTGTGGGCCCGCGACACGGTCCCCGTGTTCGTGGAGGACGACGGCAAGGTCACCGGTGTCGACCTCAACTTCAACGGATGGGGCGACAAGCAGGAGCACTCCAACGACGCGCGGGTCGGCCGCGCCCTGCTGTCCCAGTACGGCATTCCCCGCAGGAAGGCGCCCCTGGTCGCCGAGGGCGGGTCCCTGGAGACGGACGGCGAGGGCACGCTCCTCGTCACCGAGAGCTCGGTCGTCAACGACAACCGGAACCCGGGGAAGAGCCGGGACCGCGTCGAGGCCGAGCTGAAGCGGACCCTGGGCATCGAGAAGGTCGTCTGGCTGGCCGGGGTGCGCGGGCAGGACATCACCGACGCGCACGTCGACAGTCTCGTGCGGTTCACCGCGCCGGGCGTGGTGCTCCTGGACGAGGCGCATCCCGGCACGCCCGCCGACGTCTGGTCACGCGCGGCGGACCAGGCGAAGGCCGTGCTGAGCGAGGCGAGGGACGCCAGGGGCAGGCCCTTCGAGGTCATCGGCCTGCCGCAGCCCGATCCGGCGCGGATCACGGGCGAGGGCGACGACTTCGTGTCGACGTACATCAATTTCTACGTCGCCAACGGTGCCGTCTTCATGCCCCGGTTCGGGGACCGCGGGGCCGACAGCCGCGCCCGGAGCATCCTGCGGGAGCACTTTCCCGGGCGTGACGTCGTGCCGGTACGGATCGACACCATCGCCGCCGGCGGCGGTGGCATCCACTGCTCCACGCACGACCAGCCGGGCCGCCCGGCCGACTGAACGGGGCAGGGGTCTCAGGCGAGTTCGCCGCTGAGCTTCTCGTGGATCTCGGCGCTCGGCGTGTTCAGGCCGACGATCTCGACGGTCTTGCCGCGCTGGGCGTACTTGGTCTCGACCGCGTCGAGCGCGGCGACGGACGAGGCGTCCCAGATGTGGGCGGCGGTCAGGTCGATGACCACCTTGTCGGCGTCGGTGGCGTAGTCGAACTGCCCGACGAGGTCGTTGGAGGAGGCGAAGAACAGCTCACCGGTCACGGAGTACACGACGGTGCGCGCGTCGGGGCCGGGGACCGCGGTGACGTTCGCGAGGTGGGCGACGCGCCTGGCGAAGATCACCATGGCCGTGAGGGTGCCGACGACGACGCCGACGGCGAGGTTGTGCGTGGCGACCACGCAGACCACGGTGACGACCATGACGACGATCTCACCGGCGGGCATCCGCCTGAGCGTCTTCGGGGCGATGGAGTGCCAGTCGAACGTCGCGACGCACACCATCACCATCACGGCTACCAGCGCGGCCATCGGGATGTCGGAGACGACCGGGCCGAAGACGATGCACAGCACCATCAGGAACGAGCCCGCCAGGAACGTGGAGAGGCGGGTGCGGGCCCCCGACACTTTCACGTTGATCATCGTCTGGCCGATCACGGCGCAGCCGCCCATGCCGCCGAGGAATCCGGTGACGATGTTGGCGATGCCCTGGCCGATGGACTCGCGGGTCTTGGAGGAGTGCGTGTCGGTGATCTCGTCGACCAGCTTGGCCGTCATCAGGGACTCCATCAGGCCGACCAGCGCCATGGCGAGCGCGTAGGGGGCGATGGTGGTGAGGGTGTCCATGGTGAAGGGCACGTCGGGCAGGCCGGGGACCGGCAGCGCGGAGGGCAGTTCGCCCTTGTCGCCAACCGTCGGCACGGCGATGCCGGCGGCGACCGTGATCGCGGTGAGGACGACGATCGACACGAGCGGCGCGGGGACCACCCGGGTGACCTTCGGGAAGAACACCATGAGCGCGAGGCCGCCGGCGATCAGCGGGTAGACGGCCCACGGCACGTCGTGCATCTCGGGGACCTGCGCCATGAAGACCAGGATGGCGAGGGCGTTGACGAAGCCGACCATCACGCTGCGCGGCACGAACCGCATCAGCTTGGCGACGCCGAGCGCGCCGAGGGCGATCTGGATGACGCCCGCCAGGATGACGGCGGCGATCAGATGGCCCAGGCCGTGCTCGCGGTTGAGCGGGGCGATCACCAGGGCGACGGCGCCGGTGGCGGCGGAGATCATCGCCCGTCGGCCGCCGACGACCGAGATGGTCACGGCCATGGTGAAGGAGGCGAAGAGGCCGATCGCCGGGTCGACCCCGGCGATGATCGAGAACGAGATCGCCTCGGGGATCAGCGCCAGGGCGACGACGAGCCCGCCGAGGATCTCGGTGCGCCACACCTTCGGGTCGGACAGCCAGTCGGGCTTCAGACCGCGCAGCCGCGCGGCGGGGGACAGTGCGGAGGTGGGCAAGAAGGGTTACCTGTCGTGCTCGGGCGCGCCCGGCGTCGTGAGGGGGGCGAGCGGGAGGGCTTCGTACGCCCACAGACATTGGTCTTCGCCGGGGCGGCGCCGAGCCGCCCACGAGGCTCACCTACTTTACCCGCACCTGACAGCCACCCACCGCTGGAGCGCGTACACCACCCGGGCGGGCCGCCCCCTTCAGCGGCGGCTTCGTACGAGCAGGTAGAGGAAGTACGGCGTGCCGATGACGGCGGTCATCAGTCCGGCGCCGAGCTGGGCCGGGGCGATCGCCGTGCGGCCCACCAGGTCCGCGGCGCACACGAGGACGGCCCCGAGGAGCACCGCGACCGGCACCACCCGGACGTGCCTGCGGCCGACGAGGGCGCGGGCCGCGTGCGGCGCGACGAGTCCGACGAAGCCGATCGTGCCTGCCGCGGCCACGGCGGTGGCGCTCAGCAGGACGCTGAGAATGAGGAAGCCCAGGCGGCCGCGGCCCAGGTGCAGGCCGAGCAGTCTCGGGGTGTCCTCGTCGAGCGACACGAGGTCCAGTTCGGTGCGGCGCGCGACCGCGACGGCCAGGCCGATGACGAGGGCCACGGCGAGCGGCACCACGTCGGGCAGGGTCCGCCCGTAGGTGGAGCCCGCGAGCCAGGTCAGCGCCTTCGTCGCGTTGAACGGGTCGGTGAGGATGATGAGCAGGCTGACGACGGCCGCCGACCCGGTGGCGACGCCGAATCCGACGAGGACGAGCCGGTTCTGCCGGAAGCCGCCCTTCGCCGCGAGTCCGAAGACGAGGACCGCGCTGAGTGCGGCGCCGGTGAAGGCGCCTGCGGCGATGCTCCACGATCCGGCCGCAGGCACCGTCGTCACGAGGAGGACGGCGCCCACCGCGGCGCCGTTCGTGACGCCGAGGATGCCGGGGTCGGCGAGGGGGTTGCGGGTGACGGCCTGGATGAGTGTGCCTGCGAGGGCGAGGGCCGCGCCCGCGAGGAGGGCGGCGAGGACGCGGGGCACCCGGGTGTCGAGGACGAAGGAGACGGTCTGCCCCGCCCTGCCCTGCGCCCAGTTGACCACGTCGCCCAGCAGCAGCTTGCTGTCGCCGACGAGGACCGCGGCGATGGTCAGGCCGACAAGTACGACCACGAGGACGGCCGTCGTGCCGATGAACGCGGTACGGCTGCGGATGCGCAGCTTGTCGGGCGGTGCGGCGCCCGCCGTGTCCCGCACGCGCGCGGCCATGACGATCAGGAAGAGGGCGCCGACCAGGCTGGTGACGACGCCTGTCGGGACGGCGACCGCCAGGTCCGAGGGGACGAGGGCGCGCAGCAGCACGTCGGAGCCGAGCACGAGGGCCGCTCCGGCGAGGCCCGCGAGCGGCAGGCGCGCCCGTGACCGGGTGAACGCGCGGAATCTGCGGCCGAGCGGGCGGACGAGGGCGGGGGCGCACAGGCCGACGAAGCCGACGGGTCCCGCGAGGGTGACGGCGGACGTGGAGAGCAGCGCGGCGAGGACGACGGCGGTGACGCGCGTGGCGCGGACGGGGACGCCGACGCCGCGCGCCGCGTCGTCCCCGAGGACCAGGGCGTCGACCCTGCGGGCGAGCAGCACCAGGCCGATGAGGCCGACGACGCCGATGGGTGCGGTCTGCAGTACGCCGTCGAAGCCGTTCTGCGCGACGCTGCCCTGGTTCCACTCGTAGAGGCCGTGCGTCTCCTCCGGGAACAGCAGGAGCAGTCCCTCGGTGACGGCGGTGAGGCCGAGGGTGAGGGCGCTGCCCGCGAGGACGAGCCGGACGGTGCCCGCGCCGAGGCCGGAGAGGCCGAGGACGACGGCCGCCGCGGCGAGGCCGCCGGCGAACGCGATGCCGGAGGAGGCGAGGAGCGGCAGTGAGATGCCGGTGGCGGCGGCGATGCCGAGGGCGAGGTAGGAGCCCGCGTTGACGGCGAGGGTGTCGGGCGAGGCGAGGACGTTGCGGCTGATGGCCTGGAGGGCGGCGCCGGCCGTGCCGAGCACGGCGCCGACGAGCAGCGCCGCGGTCATCCTGGGCAGCCGGGAGGCGATGACGACGGACGCGTCGCCGGGGTCGGCCCGGCCGGTGAGGGCCTTCCACACCTCGGACGGGCCGACGGCGGCCGTGCCCTGGGTGATGTCGACGACCGCGAGGGCGGCGACGAGGAGGAGGAGTGCGGCCGTCACCGCGGCGGCGCCCGTGCGGGACGCGGCTGCCGACGGACGGGTGGTCAGGGTGGTCGCGGTGACGGCCATGGCGTTACTTCTTCAGAGCCTTACTCTCCTGGGCCTTACTTCTTCAGGGCCTTGACGACGGAGTCGACGTACTGGTTCATCGACGCGGGGCCGCCGAACATCCAGACGCCGTCGGGCAGCCGGTGGACGTTGCCCTTCTTCACGAACGGCAGGGAGGTCCACACCTTGTCCTTCTTCAGGACGCCGCTGAAGGGGTTGCTGCTCTTGTCGCCGTCGTTGCCGATGTAGGCGAACTGCACGTTCTTGTCGAGCTTGGTGAGGCCTTCGACGTCGGTGGTGCCGAGGCCGTAGGCCTTGTCGCCCTTGACGGACCAGTCGTTCTTCAGGCCGAGCTTCTCGTTGACGGCGCCGATGAGCGAGCCGCTGGTGTAGGGCCGGACGGAGGTCTGGTTGCCGGTGACGTAGCCGTCGGCGAAGGCGTACTTCGTGCCGGCGTGACCGGCGGCGGCGAGCTTCTTCTTCCCCTCGGCGAGCTTGGCCTCGAAGTCCTTCTTGAGCTTCGCGGACCGCTTCTCGGTGCCGGTGGCCTTGGCGAGGAGGTCGAGGTTCTCGGTCATCTGGCCGATGGGGTCGGCGGCGTCGGCGGGGCGCAGGTTGAGGACCGGGGCGATGTCCCGCATCTGCTTCACGGCGGCGGCCGGCAGGTCGGTGGTCGCGATGATGAGGTCGGGCTTCAGGGACGCGATGGAGTCCATGCTCGGCTCGCCGCGGGTGCCGACGTCCTTCGGGTCGTTCTTCAGCGGGGCGGCGGTGTCCCAGGTCTTGTAGCCCTTGACGTCGGCGACGCCGGTCGGCTCGACGCCGAGGGATATGAGGCTCTCGACGGCGTTCCACTCGGTGCCGACGATCTTCTTGGCGGGCCCGTCAAGCTTCACCTTCGTGCCGGTGCCGTCGGTGAGGGTGATGGATCCCGCGGTCTTCTTCGCGTCGTCGGCGGCGGGCTCGGTGGTGCCGCAGGAGGACAGGGCGAGGGCCGCGGCGGTGGCGGTCGCCGCGGTGAGGAGGAGGCGTCTCATGAGGTGGTGCTGAGCCTTTCGCTGCGCGAGTGGTGGCGGCCGACGGCGCGGGTGCGCAGGCGGCCGGTGAGGGGGTCGGAGTCGACTTCGATACGGATGCCGTACGTGTCGGTGAGGCGTCGCGGTGTCAGTACGTCCCCGGGATCGCCGTCCGCGACGACGCGTCCCGCGTCGAGCAGGAGGATCCGGTCGGCGACCGCCGCGGCCTGGTCGAGGTCGTGCAGGACGGCGCCGACGGCGATCCCGTGGTCGTCCGCCAGGTCCCGCATCAGGTCGAGGAGTTCGACCTGGTAGCGCAGGTCGAGGTGGTTCGTCGGCTCGTCGAGGAGGAGCACGCCCGTCTCCTGGGCGAGGCAGCCGGCGAGCCAGACGCGCTGGAGCTGCCCTCCGGACAGGTGCTCGGCGCCGCGTTCGGCGAGGTCGGCGACGCCGGTCAGGGCGAGCGCCCGGTCGACGGCGGCCCGGCCGCCCGGGTCGGCCCCGCCCCAGCGGCCGCGGTGCGGGTAGCGGCCGAATTCGACCACGTCTCGCACGGTGAGACCGCTGGGGGTGGGGCGTCCCTGGGTGAGCAGGGCGACGTGGCGGGAGAATTCGCGGGCGCTGAGGGCGAGGCCGTCGGTGTCGTCGTCGATGACGAGGGTGGCGGTGCGGGGCCGCTGCAGCCGCGCGAGGGTGCGCAGCAGCGTCGACTTGCCGCTGCCGTTGGGTCCCACCAGGACGGTCACGTCGCCGGGCCGCAGCGTCATCGAGGCGTCGTGGACGACGTCGACGCCTTCGTACGCCACGGTGACGCCCGTGGCCGACAGTTGATGACCCTGGGGGCGCGTGGCCGTGTCGGTCTCTTCACCTTCATGCACGCGGCAGAGGTTAGCCTAACCTAACCGTGGCGCGAAACAGGCCTCCAACTGTTGGACACAAGGGGGTATTCGGCCAGATTGAATCCAATGCGTGTCCGGGAACCGTCCGACCAGCGGAACTCGATGCTCTCCGAGGTCGCCCGCACCACCCTCACCACTGTTGAGAGCGGGGCCGGGTCCGGTTCCGCGGTGAGGGTGGCCAGGGCGGCGAAGAGCGCCGGACCCGTGACCTCCGCGGTCAGCCGGGGGACGTGCACCGAGCGCGCGTACGCCGTGCCGTGAGGTGCGCGGACCTCGTCCTCCCCGGCTGGCCAGCCGTGCAGGGAGTGCAGGGCGCTGCGCACGGGTCCGTCGGGGGGCGTGGCCCAGCCCGTCTGGGTCGCGCGGGCTCCGGGCGGGGCGCCTGTCACGCGGTGCACGCGCAGTTCGTACCGGCCCCTGGCCACCGTCACGCTCTCCACGCGCAGGCCCGGCACCATCGGCGGCCCCTGTGTGAAGACGGGGCGGTGCCAGGACGCCGCCCAGTCGGGGCCGCTGCCCAGGGGGTGGATGCGGCGGCGGACGCTGGGGACACCGGCGACCTCGACGGCGAAGTGGTTGTCGGGGATGTTTCCGGCCGCCGTCGGGCCGGTGTGTGTGGAGTACGCCTGGTGGCCGTAGAGCGGGTCCTGTTGCTCGGCCGACTCCCCCTCGTGCGGGCGCACGTCGTCGCTGCCGTGGTTGTGGAGGCGGACGATTCCGTCGGCGCGCGTCGACTGCACCAGGAGGCCCGGTCCTGGCAGGGCCAGGACGTGGTCGGCCGTCTCGACGGGGGCCCGCTCTTCCGTCGCCGTCCACAGCGCGTGGTCCGCGGGGGCCAGCAGCGCCACGAACGCCTTCGACGCCCAGTACGGCGACGCCGGGCCCGAGTAGCGCTGGACGGTCGGCTCGTGCGGGCCGTGCCAGCCGAGGGTCAGCAGTCCTTCGTCGTCCACCGCGCCGCGGTCCAGGAAGTGGCGCAGGGCCCCGCTGATGAGGCGCCGCGAGACACCGGGGGCCAGGGGCGTGTGGCCGGTGAGCGCGCCGAGGGCCACGCTCGCCCCGGCGGCGAAACGGTAGGTGAGGGAGCGGCCGAAGTGGACCGGGGCCCCGTCGCCGCCGAAGAGGTGACCGTAGCCCTCCAGGTGCGAGCCGAGGCGGGGGCCGAGGTGGTCCAACAGTGCGGTGTCGCCCGCCAGATGGGCCTCAAGGACCGGATACAGGTGCAGCGCCCAGCCGTTGTAGTGGTCGAAGGCGCGGCCGTCGCCGTCCGAGTACCAGCCGCCGCCGACGTACCAGCCCTCCAGGAGCTCCCGTGCCCGCTCCCGCGCGCGCCGCGTCTCCTCGTCGCCGCGGCCGACCGATTCGAGGAAGGCGGCGACGGTATAGGGGAAGAGGTACCAGTTGTTGGGAGCGGGCAGATGGCGCAGGGCGCCGCGCAGCCAGGCCTCCGCCCGGTCCTGCGCCGGCTCGTCGAGGGCGTCCCACAGCCACGGCCGGGTCAGGCGCAGGCCGAGTGCCACGGAGGCGGACTCCACCATGGGCTGGCCCTGTATGTGGTGGTCCAGGACGAGCGGCCAGGACTCGGTGTCGTGGCGGCCCGGGGCGGCGGTGCCCGCGGCGAGGCCCCGCGCGTAGCGGTCGAGCCAGCCGTGCGGGTCGTCGCCGCCGGCGCCCGCCACGCGGAACGCCGCGGCCAGGAACGTACGGGCGTATCCCTCCAGACCGTCGGAGCGCACGCCCGACACGGACGGCCGGCCCGGCAGGTCCAGGAGCGCGCACCCGGGCGTGGACCACCGCCAGGCCGCGCGCAGCAGACCGTCGGCCGCGGCCTCCCAGTGGGCGCGCGTGTATCCGGTGTGCGGGCTCATGTCATGGTCGAGGGGCGGAAGGTGCCACGCCGGTGACGTCGTGTGCCGGCTCATGCGAGGTACGCCAGCCTGTCCCGGCGTACGGGATGGGCGAAGCCGTCGCCCGCGGTCCAGCGGCGCACCTCGTCCACGGCGAACTCCGCGAGGCGCCGCCACTCGTTGCCCTGGGAGCCCGCGAGGTGCGGGGTGAGCAGGGCGTTGTCCGCGTCCCACAAGGGGTGGTCCGGCGGCAGGACTTCGGGGTCGGTGACGTCGAGCACGGCGCGGACACGTCCCTCGGTGACGGCCTCGGTGAGCGCGTCCTGGTCGACGACGGCGCCGCGCGCGGTGTTGATGAGCACGGTGTCGGGGCGCATGGCGGCGAGGAGTTCGCGGCTGACCAGGCCGCGGGTGGCGGGCAGCAGCGGGGTGTGGACGCTCACGGTGTCGCTCCGCGCGAAGAGCTCGTCGAGCGGCACGAGTTCGACGCCGAGTCCGGCGGCGTCGTCCGCCGACACGTACGGGTCGTGCAGGAGCACCCGCAGGTCGTACGGGCGCAGCAGTTCGATGACGCGGCGTCCGATGAGCGAGGCGGAGAGGATGCCCACCGTGCGGCGGTAGTTGCCGGTGCCGCGTGACGTGCGCAGCCAGTCCACCTCCGCGCGGGTGGCGCGGAAGTCGCGGGCGCTCTCCAGGACGCGCTTGCCGGTGAGCAGGATCATCGCGACGGTGTACTCGGCGACGGGCAGCGCGTTGGCCGCGGCGGCGGACGACACCTCGATGCCGCGCTCCCAGCACGCCTCGGTGACATGGGCGCGGATGGAGCCCGCCGTGTGGACGACGGCGCGCAGCGCGGGGGCGCCCGCGAGCACGTCGGCGGTGAGCGGCGGGCAGCCCCAGCCGGTGACGAGGAGTTCGGTGCCGGCCAGTACGGCCTTCGCGCGGTCCGTGCCGAAGTCGTCGAGGACGGGCGGAGGTTCGAGCTCCACTGTCCGCGCGAGGGCGTCGAGGGCGGACGGCTCCAGGACGGCCTCGGCCGCCCTCCGCGACATGGCGAGAGCGGCCCGGGGCCGGTGGGACGGTGACATCTTCCTCCTCGTCGAACGGGCGGTGCGATGTGCTGTCGTGCTCGTGTGGGTGCAAAGGCAGGCTGTCAGCGCGGGGCCGGCGCGGTGCTCTCGCGCACCACGAGCCGGGTCGGCACCAGGTCGGTGCCGGGGGTGGCCGGTGTCCGCTCGCGGATCTGCCGCAGCGCCTCCACCGCGCTTCTGCGTCCCACCTCCGTGAAGTCCTGGTGGACCGTGGTCAGCGGCGGGATGAAGTGGGCGGAGTCGGGGACGTCGTCGAAGCCGACCACGCTCACGTCCGCGGGGACGGACCTGCCCCGCTCGTGGAAGGCGCGCAGGAGGCCGAGCGCCATCTGGTCGTTGGCGGCGAACACGGCGGTGCAGTCCGGGACTTCGGCGAGGACGAGACCCGCCGCGTAGCCCGAATCGGCCGACCAGTCGCCGCCGAGCGGTTCGGGGACCCGGCGTCCGGCCTCCTCCAGGGTGGCGCGCCACGTCCTCGCGCGGCGCTGGGCGGCGAAGGACTCCTCGGGCCCCGCCACGTGCCAGACGGTCTCGTGGCCGAGGTCGAGCAGGTGGCGGACGGCGAGCCGGGCGCCGCCGACCTGGTCGGTGTCGACCACGCGGTAGCGGTCGCCGGAGTCGGTGTCCACCACGACGACGGGCACGCCGGGCGGCAGCGTCACCGTGCCCGCGTCGAGCAGGTGCACCTCGATGAAGACGATGACGGCGTCGACGGCGAGTTCGCCCATCCTCGTGAAGGCGCCGAGGACGTTGTCCTGGGTCGGCACGTCGATGGGGATCATCGTGATGGCGTATCCCTCCGCCGCCGCGTGGGTGGAGATCGCGCCCACTGTCTGGCTGCGGCCCGTGGCGGAGAGGTTGAGGAGGATGACGCCGATGGTGTTGAACTGGCCGTAACGCAGGGCGCGTGCCGCGCTGTTGGGCCGGTAGCCCAGTTCGCGCATGGCTTCCAGGACCTGTTCGCGGGTGGCCGCGACCACGCCGGGGTGGCCGTTGGAGACCCGGGAGACCGTCTGGGACGAGACGCCCGCTCGCTTCGCGACGTCGGCCATGGACACGCGCTGCTTGCGCCGCCCGCCGGGGATGCCCGAGCCGCCGCGCTGCGCGCCGCCGTGGCCGGGCAGGGGGCTCCCCTCTTCGTGCAGCCCCATCGCCTCTCCTCCTCCACCTCGCGGACACCGCGTGGAACTTTACGTGTGAGAAACCTTGACCCGTCGATGTGACGGGTGCCACCGTACGCGCTACCGAAGTTTACGTAAACATTCCGTCCCGGCCGCTGCTTCGCCCGGCTCATGTTTACGTAACCACCATGTCTCCCCCCGTCCCTCCTCCGCACCGCGCACGCGTACGAAAGGGAACACCACCATGGCCATATCCCGGCGTCAGGCCCTGCTGATGGGCGCCGCCCTGTCGGTCTCGCTGACCGCGGGTGCCTGCGGCTCGTCCGACGAGGGCGGCTCGGGCGCCGAGCCGCTGTCCGACGCCGACCTGAAGGCCGCGCTGAAGGCCGGCGGCAGCCTCACCGTCTGGTCCTGGAACGAGCCGATGAAGCAGGTCGCCGAGGACTTCATGGCCAAGTACCCCGAGGTGAAGGTCGACCTGGTCAACGCCGGTACGAACACCGACGAGTACACCGCGCTCCAGAACGCCGTGAAGGCCGGCAAGGGCGTCCCGGACATCGCCATGATTGAGTACTACGCGCTGCCGCAGTTCACCCTCGCCAAGTCACTGGCGAATCTCGCGGACTTGGGCGCCGACAAGCTGAAGGGGTCCTTCACGCCCGGTCCCTGGGCCGCGGTGCGCGCCGGGACCGACGGGGTGTACGGGCTGCCGATGGACTCCGGCCCGATGGCCTTGTTCTACAACAAGGAAGTCTTCGACAAGCACAGGATCAAGGTGCCGGAGACCTGGGAGGAGTACTTCACCGCCGCCGAGAAGCTGCACGCCGCTGATCCCAAGGCGTACATCACCAATGACACGGGCGACGCGGGCTTCACCACCAGCATGATCTGGCAGGCGGGCGGCAAGCCCTACACGGTCGACGGCACCGACGTCGGCGTGGACTTCACCGACGCGGGCAGCGAGAAGTTCGCCGCCTCCTGGCAGCGGCTCATCGACGACAAGCTCCTCGCGCCCGTCACGTCCTGGAGCGACGAGTGGTACAAGGGCCTCGGTGACGGCACCATCGCCACCCTGGTCATCGGCGCGTGGATGCCGTCCAGCCTGCAGTCCGGGGTCAAGGCCGCGGTGGGCAAGTGGCGCGTGGCACCCATGCCCCAGTGGGAGCGCGGCACCGCCAAGTCCGCCGAGAACGGCGGAAGTTCGCTGGCCATCACGCAGGCCTGCGACCAGAAGGCGCTCGCGTACGCCTTCCTCGAGTACGCCACCGTCGGGGCGGGTGTGCGGACGCGCATCGACCAGGGCACGTTCCCCGCCACCACCGAGCACCTCGGCTCCCGGGCCTTCCGGAACAAGAAGGTCGCCTACTTCGGCGGCCAGCGGATCAACCAGGTCCTCGCCGAGTCGGCGAAGCAGGTCGTGCCCGGCTGGTCCTACCTGCCCTACCAGGTCTACGCGAACAGCGTCTTCAACGACACCGTCGGCAAGGCGTACGTCAGCGGCACCACCCTGCGGCAGGGCCTGAAGTCCTGGCAGGACGCGTCGGTCGAGTACGGCAAGGAGCAGGGCTTCACCGTCAAGTAGCCCACGCCCGGCCCAACCGAGGACACACCACACACCATGGCAACTCTGCACTCCGCGGCCGCGGGCCCGGCCCCCGCGCGACAGACGCTCCCCGTACGCAAGACGCGACGGTCCTGGACCGGCTGGGGGTTCATCGGCCCGTTCGCCCTCGTCTTCGCGCTGGTCTTCCTCGCCCCCATCGCCTACTCGGTCTACCTGAGCCTCTTCCAGGACCGGCTGATCGGCGGCACCTCCTTCGTGGGCCTGGACAACTACCAACGCGCCCTGCAGGACCGGGAGTTCTGGGAGGGCATCGGCCGGGTGGGTCTTTTCCTCGCCGTGCAGGTCCCGGTGATGCTGGGCCTCGCGCTGCTGGTGGCGCTGGCGCTGGACAGCGGCAGGCTGTACGGCAAGAGCTTCTTCCGGATCGCCATATTCCTGCCGTACGCCGTGCCGGCGGTGGTAGCCGCCCTCATGTGGGGCTTCCTCTACGGCACCCGGTTCGGCCTGGTCGGCGACCTCAACGACGCCCTGGACAGCACCCTGCCCGACCCGCTCTCGCCGGACCTCGTCCTCGCGTCCATCGGCAACATCGTGACGTGGGAGTTCGCGGGCTACAACATGCTCATCTTCTACTCCGCGCTGCGCGTCATCCCGCACTCCCTGTACGAGGCCGCGGAGATCGACGGCGCCGGACAGCTCCGCGTCATCACCGCCATCAAACTGCCCGCCATCCGGGGCGCGTTGGCCATCGCCACCATCTTCTCGATCATCGGCAGCTTCCAGCTCTTCAACGAGCCGAGCATCCTGCAGAACCTGGCGCCGAACGCCATCACCACCTCGTACACCCCCAACCTCTACACCTACTCGCTGTCGTTCAACGGACAGCAGCAGAACTACGCCGCGACCGTCGCCATCGTCATGGGCCTGATCACCATGGTGGTCGCCTACGTCGTCCAGCTGCGCGGCATGCGAAAGGCAGCGTGACCCATGGGCAGTCCCGCCACCCTCACCTCCAAGGCCGCGCCCGCCCGTCACCCGCGCGGCGCGCCGTCCGCCCCCCGGCTGCGCTCCCGGCCGCGGCGCAGCGTCGCCCGGCCCCGCCGCAGTGTGCTGCTGACCGCGCTCACCGGGCTCGTCGTGGTCTATTCGCTGCTGCCGCTGGTGTGGCTGGTGATCAGCGCCACCAAGACGCAGAAGGGCCTGGCCTCGTCCTTCGGTCTGTGGTTCGGCGGCGACTTCGCGCTGTGGGACAACATCACCGAGACGTTCACCTACGACGACGGCGTCTTCACCCGCTGGCTCCTCAACACCCTGCTGTACGTGGTGCTCGGCGCGGGCGGCGCCACCGTCCTCGCGGTCCTCGGCGGGTACGCCCTCGCCAAGTTCGCCTTCCCCGGCAAGCGCGCGGTCTTCGCGGTCGTCATCGGCGCGGTCGCCGTGCCCGGCACCGCCCTCGCGATCCCCACCTTCCTGATGTTCAGCGAGATGGGCCTGACCAACACACCATGGGCGGTCATCATCCCGTCCCTCATCTCACCGTTCGGCCTCTATCTGATGTGGGTCTTCGCCACCGAGGCCATTCCGACCGAGCTGATGGAGGCCGCCCGCGTGGACGGTGCGGGAGAGCTGCGCGTCTTCTGCCAGGTGTGTCTGCCGCAGCTGGCGCCCGGCATCGTGACGGTCCTGCTGTTCACGATGGTGCACACCTGGAACAACTACTTCCTGCCGCTCATCATGATCAAGGACCCGGACTGGTATCCGCTGCCCCTCGGCCTCAACGCCTGGAACGCGCAGGCGGCGACGGCCGGCGGCCGGCCCGTCTTCCACCTGGTCATCACCGGATCGCTGATCACCATTCTGCCGCTCATCGCCGCGTTCCTGCTGCTCCAGAGGTACTGGCGGTCCGGCCTGGCCGCGGGCAGCGTCAAGGAATAGCCCTCCGCACCCGCCCCCTCGCTCAGGCCCTCACGAACTTCCCCGTAGTCGCCCGTAGTCGAAGGAAAGATCCCGCATGCCCGCACTGACCACGACGTCCGACGGTTTCCTGCTGAACGGCGAGCCGTTCCGGATCGTCTCCGGCGCGATGCACTACTTCCGCGTACACCCCGGCCAGTGGGCCGACCGGCTCCGCAAGGCGCGCCTGATGGGCCTCAACACCGTCGAGACGTACGTCCCGTGGAACCTCCACCAGCCCGACCCGGACGGCCCCGTCGTCCTCGACGGCCTCCTCGACCTGCCGGGCTACCTGCGGCTGGCCAAGGCCGAGGGCCTGCACGTCCTCCTGCGGCCCGGCCCCTACATCTGCGCCGAGTGGGACGGCGGCGGACTGCCCGCGTGGCTCACCGCGGACCCGGGCATCGGGCTCCGCAGCAGCGATCCCCGGTTCACGGACGCGTTCGACCGCTACCTCGACCTGCTGCTGCCCGCGCTCCTGCCGCACATGGCGGCGTCCGGCGGCCCCGTCGTCGCCGTACAGGTCGAGAACGAGTACGGGGCCTACGGCAACGACTCCGCGTACCTGAAGCACCTGGAACTGGCCTTGCGCTCGCGCGGCGTCGAGGAGCTGCTGTTCACCTGCGACCAGACCGACGCCGAGCACCTGACGGCCGGCACCCTGCCCGGCACGCTCGCCACCGGCACCTTCGGCAGCCGCGTCACGCCGTCCCTGGCCCGCCTCCGCGAGCACCAGCCCGAAGGGCCGCTGATGTGCGCGGAGTTCTGGATCGGCTGGTTCGACCACTGGGGCGAACCGCACCACGTGCGGGACGCGGCCGACGCCGCGGCCGACCTCGACGCGCTGCTCTCGGCGGGCGCCTCGGTCAACATCTACATGTTCCACGGCGGCACCAACTTCGCGTTCACCAACGGCGCCAACCACGACCACGCCTACTCCCCCATCGTCACCTCCTACGACTACGACGCCCCGCTCACCGAATCCGGCGACCCCGGCCCGAAGTACCACGCCTTCCGGGAGGTCATCGCCCGCCACGCGCCGGTGCCGGCCGAGCCCGCCCCGGCGCCCGCTCCGAAACTCCCGGCCACCGCTGTCGAGTTGACGCGCCGCGCGCCGCTCCTGCCGTACGCGCGCGCCCTGGCCGAGCCGGTACGCGCGGACCTGCCGGTGACGATGGACGAGCTCGGGCTGCGGGCCGGGTACGTGCTCTACCGCACCACCCTGCCCGCGGCGGGTGACGGGCTGCTGCACTTCTCCGGCGGTGTCGGCGACCGCGCCCAGGTCTTCCTGGACGGCGCGCCCGTCGGCGTACTGGAACGCGAGCGGCACGAAGAGAGCCTGCCCGTCCGGGTGCCGCGCGCCGGTGCGGCCCTCGACGTGCTCGTGGAGAACATGGGCGGGGTCAACTACGGCCCCCGGATCGGCGCCCCGAAGGGCCTGCTCGGCCCGGTCCGCCTGAACGGCACCGTGCTGCGCGGCTGGGACTGCCACGCCCTGCCCCTCGACGACCTGGACGCGGTGCCCTTCACCCCCTCCAGGGCGACCAGAGACTCGGTGCCCGCCTTCCACCACGGCACCTTCGACGTCACCACCCCGGCCGACACCTTCCTCTCGCTGCCGGGCTGGACCAAGGGCCAGGCCTGGGTCAACGGCTTCCACCTCGGCCGCTACTGGAACCGCGGGCCGCAGCGCACCCTGTACGTCCCCGCGCCCGTGCTGCGCCCCGGCGGCAACGACCTCGTCCTCCTGGAGCTGCAGGCCACCACCGGCACCCGGGCCCACCTGGTGACGGCCCCCGACCTCGGCCCTGTGACCCCCTGAAGGACCACACCGGCCACGACGTGCACGGAATCCGATCCCGCCCCGGAAGGGAACGCAATGGCACACCGCACACGGCGTACGCGGCTGCTCACGGCCCTCGGCGCCACCGCCCTGGTCACCACGACCGCTCTCGGCGCGGCCCCGCCCCCGCCCGCCGCCGCGACGGAGGACGGCACCGCCGCGGCCGTCACCGTCCGGCCCGACCCCGCCCTGGCCCAGGAGGAGTTCGAGGGCTGGGGCACCAGTCTGGTCTGGTTCGCCAACGCCACCGGCGGCTACCCGGCCGAGATCCGCGAGAAGCTCGCCGACCTCGTCTTCGGCGACAGCGGGCTCGGGCTCAACATCGCCCGCTACAACATCGGCGGCGGCAACGCCCCCGACGTCAAGGACTACCTGCGGCCCGGCGGAGCCGTCCAGGGCTGGTGGAAGGCGCCGGCGGGCACCACCCGCGAGGACACCGGCTGGTGGGACCCGGACGATCCCGGCGACTGGAACCGCCGCGCCGACAGGACACAGCGGTGGTGGGTCGACCGCATCAAGGGCGAGATCGACCACTGGGAGACGTTCAGCAACTCACCGCCCTGGTTCATGACGAAGAGCGGATACGTCTCCGGGGGCTTCGACGCCACGGAGGACCAGCTCAAGACCGAGTCCGTCGACGACTTCGCCGCCTACCTCACGGGCGCGACCGAACGCCTGGAGAAGGCGCACGGGATCGAGGTCGACACGATCGACCCCTTCAACGAGCCCAACACCACCTACTGGAGCACCCGGCTCGGCCCCGACGGCCGGCCCGTCGGCGGGCGGCAGGAGGGGGCGCACATGGGCCCCGGACTCCAGCAGAAGGTGATCCGCGCACTCGCCCCGGCGCTGGCGAAGTCCCGTACGGACGCGAAGATCTCGGCGATGGACGAGACCAACCCCACCCTGTTCGCCCAGAACTGGAACGCCTACCCCGCCGAGGTCCGCGACCTCGTCGACCAGCTCAACGTCCACACGTACGGCACCCGGGACCGCACCCTCGTACGGGACTTGGCGAAGGCGGCGAAGAAGCCGCTGTGGATGAGCGAGGTCGAAGGGGAGTGGGATCCGGACGGGCAGGACTTCACCGACATGAAGTCCGGCCTCGGCCTGGCCCAGCACATGGTCGACGACCTGCGCGAACTGGAGCCCTCGGCCTGGGTGTTCTGGCAGCCCGTCGAGGACTACAACAACATGAAGCCCGGCGGGGAGAGCGCGAAGGGCGGCAACTGGGGCAGCATCCAGCTCCCCTTCGACTGCACCGCCAAGGACACCCTGAAGACCTGCCCCATCAGGACCAACACCAAGTTCGACACCGCCCGCAACTTCACCCACACCATCCGGCCGGGCGACCGCCTCGTCACGGTGGACGACACCTCCAGCGCCGCGGCGGTGAGCGCCGACGGGAAGGGCGCCACCGTCGTCCACGTCAACTCCACCGGAGAGGAGCGGACCGTGACGGTGGACCTCTCGGCGTTCGACCACGTGGCGCCGGACGCCACCATGACTCCGATCGTCACCAGCGCGGGCGGAGCGCTCCAGGAGCGGGACCCCGTACCGGTCGCGGACGGGCGCGCCACCTTCACCGTGCCTGCCGAGTCGGTCACCAGCTTCGTCGTCGACGGGGCTTCCTGACGGGCGTCGCTCCTGCTCCGTGACGCCCGCCCGGGACCAGGGGGGCGGCAGGGCCCCCGTCGAGCTGAGCGGTCGGTGGATTGTCCGGTTCCGGTGGCTCGGCTGCGGGCGGCCGGGCCGGACAATGAGGGGCGGGGGTGATGGCGGTGCCGCGGGGTGAGCGTCCGCTGGAGGACGACGGTGGCTTGCTGACCGAATTCGCCGCCGACCTGCGGCGGTTGCGGGAGAAGGCGGGCAGTCCGCCGTACCGCAGGCTGGCCCGCGACGCCCACTACTCCTCGACGACGCTGGCCGACGCGGCAAGCGGCCGCAGACTGCCCAGCCTGCCCGTCACGCTCGCCTATGTGCGGGCCTGCGGCGGGGACGTGGCCGCCTGGGAGGACCGGTGGCGGGCGCTCGGTGCCCGGCTCGCGGCCGCGGACCGCGCGGACGAGGCGCCCGGCGCAGGGGGCCGCGACCAGCGCGGCCCCTATGTGGGGCTCGCCGCGTTCCAGCCGGAGGACGCCGCCTGGTTCTTCGGGCGGGAGCAGCTGACCGACGACCTGGTCGAACGGGTGCGCTCCCGGCGCTTCCTGGCCGTGTTCGGTGCCTCCGGGTCGGGGAAGTCGTCGCTGCTGCGGGCCGGGCTGCTGCCCCGCGTCCGCGGGGACACCGGCGGCGACTCGGGGGCCGGGTCCGGGTGGGTCACCGTCCTGTTCGCGCCCGGCGCCCACCCTCTGGAGGAGTGCGCCGCGCGGCTCGCCGCCGCCACCGACGGCTCGGCGACCGTCCTGCGCAGGGACCTCGCGACGGATCCGCGGGCCCTGCACCTGACCGTGCTGAAGGCCCTGGCCAGCCGTCCGCCCGAATCCGAACTCCTGCTGGTTGTCGACCAGTTCGAGGAGGTCTTCACGCTCTGCTCCGACGCCCGGGAGCGTACGCGGTTCATCACCGCGCTGCTCACGGCGGTCCGTGCGCCCAACAGCCGCACCCGCGTCGTATTGGGCGTACGCGCCGACTTCTACGCACGCTGCGCGCGCCACCCGGACCTCGTCGAGGCGTTGCGCGACGCCCAGTTGCTGGTGGGGCCGATGACCACCGACGAGCTGCGCCGCGCCATCAGCCGGCCCGCCGCGCGGGCGGGCTGCACCGTCGAGGGGGCGCTCCTCGCCCGCGTGATCGCCGACGCCACCGGCCGCGCCACGGTCCTGCCGCTGGTCTCCCACGCGCTGCGCGAGACCTGGCGCAGGCGCCGCGGCAGCACGCTCGCCCTGTCCGGGTACGAGGCCGCGGGCGGCATCCGGCACGCCCTTGCCCAGACCGCGGAGGCGGTCCACGCCGGGCTCGACGGCGGCCAGCGGCGGCTGGCCCGGGCCCTCCTGCTGCGCCTCGTCGCGATCGGCGAGGGCACCGACGCCACCCGGCGCCGCCTCGCCCGCGCCGACCTGGACACCCTCGGCACCGACCCGGCCGACGTGCAGACGGTCCTCGACGCGCTGGCCGGGGCCCGTCTGATCACCCTGGACACGGAGACGGTCGAGCTCACCCACGAGGCCCTCCTTGAGGCCTGGCCACGGCTGCGGCAGTGGATCGACGAGGACCGGACGAAGCTGCTGCTGCGCCAGCGGCTGAGCGACGCGGCGACCGCGTGGGACCGGGAGCGCCGCGATCCGGGGGCGCTGTACCGCGGCACGCGGCTCGACGCCGCCGAGGACTCCTTCGCGGCCCCCGACAGCGGACTGACCACGCTGGAACGCGACTTCCTCACGGCGAGCGGCGCGGCCCGTGACCGGGAGCGCCTTGCCGCGGCCCGCACCACGCGGCGGTTGCGCCGGCTCACCTTCGCCCTGTCCGTCCTGCTCGTGCTCGCGCTCTTCTCCGGTCTGCTCGCCTGGGACCAGTACCGGACCAGTGAGGGCCACCGGCGGGAGGCCGTCTCCGAGCAGCGCAGCGCCCTCTCCCGGCAGCTCGCGGCGCAGTCGGCGGCGCTCCTCTCCGAGGAGTCCGACCTCGCCTCGCTCCTCGCGGTCTACGCCTACCGTGTCCGTCCCACCGCCGAGGCGACCTCCGGTCTCTTCGCCGCGGCCTCGCTCCCGCTCCAGCAGCGCATGACCGGGCACCGGGGCGACGTGCGGGCGGTGGCGTTCAGCGCCGACGGGCGGACCGTGGCGAGCGGGGGCCGGGACGGCACCGTACGCCTGTGGAACACGGTGACGGGCAAGACCCTGAAGGTGCTGAGGGGGCATCAGGGTCCGGTGTCCGCCGTGGCGTTCAGCCCGGACGGGCACGCGGTCGCGGGCGGTGGCGACGACGGGACCGTACGGCTGTGGAACACCGCCACCGGGACGTCGCGCGCCATGGACACCGGGAGGCGGGGCGATGTGGGGGCGGTGGCGTTCAGTCCGGACGGCCGCACGGTGGCGGGCGGCGGGCAGGACGGCAGCGTACGGATGTGGGCGGTGGCCACGGGCAAGGAGCGGCGCGCGGCCAAGGACCGTCGAGGGGCGACGGAACATCAGGGGGCCGTCTCGGCCCTGGCGTTCAGCCCGGACGGGCGGACGGTGGCCAGCGGCGGGCGGGACGGAACCGTACGGCTGCGGAACACGAGGACCGGCGGGACGCGCGTCACGGAGACCGGGCGGCACAGCGCCGTGGAGTCGGTGGCGTTCAGCCCCGACGGCCGTACGGTGACCGGCGGCGCCCGCGACGGCACGGTACGGGTGTGGGCGGTGGCCACCGGCGAGGAGCGCGGCGCGCTCGCCGAACGCCGAAGGGACGCCGAGTCGGTGGCGTTCAGCCCCGACCGGCGCACGGTGCTGAGCGGCGGGCACGACGGCACCGTTCGGCTGTGGGACGCGGCGACCGGGGCACTGCGCGCCGTGCTGGCCGGGCACCGGGGGACGGTGTCCGCCGCGGCGTTCAGCCCGGACGGCGGCACGGTGGTCAGCGGGGGCCGGGACGGCACGGTGCGGCTGTGGGCGGTGGCCACCGGCAAGGAGCGCATCGCGGTGCCGGGACGGCAGGGGCCCGTCGGGTCGGTGGCGTTCAGCCCGGACGGGCGCACGGTGGCCGGTGGCGCACGCGACGGAACCGTACGGCTGTGGGACGCGGCCAACGGCAGGGTGCGGGACGTGCTGAGGGGGCATCGGGGGCCGGTGCGGTCGGTGGCGTTCGGTCCCGACGGCGACACCGTCGCCAGTGGGGGCGACGACGGGAACGTACGGCTGTGGGACACGACGACCGGTGAGGCGCGGGGCATCCTGACGGGACATCAGGGGCCCGTGCGGGCGGTGGCGTTCAGCCCGGACGGGCGGACCGTCGCCGGTGGCGGTGACGACGGGGACGTACGCCTGTGGAACGCGGTGACCGGGGCACCCCGCGGTGTGTCGGAGGGGCAGCCGGGCACCGTGTGGTCGGTGGCGTTCGGGGCCGACGGGCACACCGTCGCCATCGGCGGCGACAAAGGGGCTCTTCGGCTGTGGGACGCCGCCACTGGGGAAACCCGGTCGTTCCGCACGGGCGCCAAGTCCCCCGTGCGGACTGTGGCGTTCAGCCCGGACGGGCGCACCGTCGCCGGTGGCGGAGAGGACGGCACGGTACGGCTGTGGGACACCGCCACGGGCAAGACCCGCGTCACCCTGACGGGGAAGCTTCGCGGCGCGCAGTCGGTGGCGTTCAGCCCGGACGGGCGGACCGTCGCCGGGGGCGGCCGGGACGGCGTGGTGCGGCTGTGGGACGCGGCCACGGGGCTGCAGAACTCCGTGCTGGCCGGGCACGAGGGCACGGTGTGGTCCGTGACGTTCAGCCCGGACGGGCACACCGTCGCCAGCGGCGGCGACGACGGCACACTGCGCCTGTGGGGCGTGCTCCGCAACGCCGACGAGGCGATCGACAGGATCTGCCGCTCGCTCCGCAGGGACCTGACCCGGCAGGAACGCGACCGCTACCTCAACGCCCCGGGCGGTGAGTGGCCCCGCAGGGCGTGCGTGCGCTGACGCGACGTCAGGAAGGCGCCGGGACGCACACGTTGCCCGGGGCTTGTTGTCCGGGGCTTGTTGTCCGGTGCCCGGCGGCCGACCCCGGACAACCCCGTACCGGTAGAAGCATGGCCATGACGTCTCTCACGACGACCGCGACCGGGACGGCCGGCCCCTCTCCGGGCCCGTCGCCACGGCGCCGGCTGCTGTTCTGGCGCTCCCCCGCCGACCAGCCCCGGTGGGCGCGGCCCACGCTCCTCGGCATCGCCGCGCTCGCCGCGCTGCTCTACACCTGGAACATCACGAGCAGCGGCTTCACCCCCTACTACTCGGTGGCCGCGCGCAGCATGTCGGTGAGCTGGGAGGCGTTCCTGTTCACCAGCCTCGATCCGTCCGCCACGCTCACCCTGGACAAGGTCGGCGGCTTCCTGTGGCCGCAGGCGCTCTCGGCGCGGATCTTCGGCTTCCACGACTGGGCGCTGACACTGCCCCAGTGCGTCATGGGCGTGATCTCCGTGCTGGTGATGTACCGGATGGTGCGCCGCTGGCAGGGGCCCGCCGCCGGGCTGCTCGCCGCGGGGCTGCTCACGGTGACGCCCGTGCTGGCCTCCATGTTCGGCCACGCCATGCTCGACGGCTCGCTCACCATGTGCCTCGTGCTCGCCGCCGACCAGTACCAGAAGGCGGTGGGCACCGCCCGGCTGCGGTCCTTGCTGCTGAGCGCCCTGTGGGTCGGGCTCGGCTTCCAGGCGAAGATGATGGAGGCCTGGATCATCGTGCCCGCGCTCTTCGTCGGCTATCTCGTGGCGGCGCCGGTCCGGCTGCGGCGCAGGCTCGGCCAGCTGGCGGTGGCGGGCGTCGTGATGTTCTCGGTGTCGCTGTCCTGGGTGGCCCTGATGACCTTCACACCGGAGGACGACCGCCCGTACGCGGACGGCTCCACCGGCAACAGCGCGGCCGCGATGGTCTTCGGCTACAACGGCTTCAACCGGCTGCACGCGGGGTTGGTCGACGGGGCGGCGCCCGTCAGCAGCAACGGGCTCTGGGGCAGCGGCGGCCAGATGCGCAACCCCGCCACGACCGACAGCGGGCCGGGACCCGGCGGGACGGGCAAGGAGCGGGGCGGCGGGGCCCCGGGGCCGTCCGAGGGGCGGTCGGCCGGGCCGTCCGGCGCGCCGTCGGCCGGAACGCCGTCGGCCGGAACGCCCGGCGGCCCGGCCGACGCCGGTCCCGGAGGGCCGTCCGGCGCACCGTCGAACGGCGCCACCGGCGCGCCGTCGTCCCAGGACGGCGGCCGGAACGGGCGGGCAGGCGCCACGCCCGCCGGCGCCACGCCCTCAGGCGCCGAGGCCGGACGGGGGGCGCCGTCCAAGGCCGACCTGTGGCTCAAGCTTCTCCGCAGCCCCCGCCTCACACCTCAGATCGGCTGGCTGTATCCGCTCGCGCTGATCTCCCTGGTGATCGGACTCGTGGGGCACCGCAAGGCCGCCCGCACCCACCAGGGCCGCGCCGGCCACCTGATGTGGGGCACCTGGCTCGTCACGGCGGCCGCGGTGCTCAGCGCCCTCGGCAACCTTCCCCACACCGCCTACGTGGCACTCCTCGCGCCCCCGCTCGTCGCCCTGTCCGCCGCCGGGACGGTCGCCCTGTGGCGCGCCCACCGCGCCGCGGCCGGCGGGCCGCGCGCCTGGGTCCTGCCTGCCGTCATCGTGATCGAGGTCGCCTGGACCGTCCATCTGGCGTCGCGGCACACCGACTTCGTCCCCTGGCTCCTCCCGCTCGTCGTGGTGGCCGCGCTCGGTGCCGTCGTCGCGCTCGGCCCGCTGCGGGGAACCAGCCGCGGGACCGCACGCGCCGGGCTGCTCGTCGGCTGCGTCGCGATGTTCGCCGCGCCCACGGCATGGTCGCTGTCCGTACTGAACGAGCGGTACGCGGGGACCGTGGTCGACGCCCACGCCGGACCGGCCGAGGACATCCGGATCGCGACGGGGAAGCGCACCATACGCGCCGCCGACGTCAGCGTCCGCACCTCGCCGACACCCGCGCAGAGCAGGCTGCTCGGCTACGTCCAGGAACGCGACGGCGCCGCGAAGTACACCCTGTCCACCGAGACGTGGGAAGCGTCGGCCCCGTACATCTACGCCGAAGGCGCGCCCGTGCTGCCGCTCGCCGGGCTGCACGCCGAGTCCGTCGCCCTCACCGAGTACCGCGAACTCGTCGCCACCGGCGACATCCGCTTCGCGCTGGTCAGCGACCAGGGCAAGAAGACGTCGAAGATCAGCTCGTGGATCGCGTCGGCCTGCGCCGAGGTCGACCCGCGGGCCTACGGGGCACCGGGCGGCGACGACTCACGAGACCGAGGCACTCGGGACGAAGCCGCCCCCAAGGCGCCCGAGCAGACCCTGTACCGCTGCGCACCGTCGGACGCCACGAGCTCCTGACCCGGCGCACCACGACCACGCGGCGTGCCGGCCACGGCACGCCCCTTCGGAAACGGGGGAGGAGCGGTGGCCGCCCCGGCGAAACTTCCGCCGGTGCGGTCACCGCACCCCGCGTATTCGGCCCCGATCCGTTCGATATTCCCGTCCACCGGCGGTTTTCCGTGGCCGGATCCCCGTGACGGAGCGGCGAGTACCCGTCCCGAACAGGACGCCGCCCGGACCGGGAGAGGGCGGCCCCGCGGACGGGGCGGAGAATGGCAGGAAACGTCTTGCACCGCCCGGCACCCGCCCCCGGTCCTGCGTTTCTGCCTATCTGCCGCGCACATGCCCACGGCATGGTGTCCGAAAAGGGTGGAGCGGCCGCGAAGTTCCCGATGCCTCCGGTTGCGCATGGGACCACAGTTGATTGACAAACCATCAGGTGGTCCGCGCTCCCTTTCGGACAGACCCCGGACTTTCGATTTCTCGCGGAATCCGAACCGCCTACGGTTGTTGCCGTGGGGGCAGGCACTGACCATGCCGGAGACACGGCCGCTGCGCAGACGCATTCGAGGGGGAATCCGTGCGGCCGGCGCAGAACGCGCGCCGCCGGAAAGAGTTACCGTCCGGTTTGACCAGCCGGTCGGTAATTCCGCGCTCTGCCGCTCGATGAAACCTGCCCCCCTGTCCGGCCGGCGCGCGCCGGAACAATCCATGTCGGGTTACACGGGGCTTTCCAAGGGGGGACCCTAGTGACGGAATCTCACGCGAGCGATCCCGAAGCGGAACGGAGGGGCTCACTGTCGGACCGGAGCGGCCTGTTGCTGGAAGCCTTTGATCCACAGCAGTTCCGGGAGCATTCGGAGACCGCGCTCGCGAAGCTGGAGAAACATCTGTCGGACCTGTCGATCAGGGGCCTTGAGCTGATCGAGCCCGCGACGCTGTCCCGGGCCGCGAGAGCTCTCATGACGACCGAGCACGAGAAGATCACCGCCTTCGACGAGGAGCGCCTGGCGGGGATCATCGACCTGTACGTCCGGACGGGCATCCAGGTGCACTCCCCCGGCTACATGGGGCGGCAGTTCTCCGGCGTCGTACCGCTCGCCGGTGTCATCGACTTCGTCAGCTCCGTGGTCAACCAGCCGGCCTCGTTCTACGAGGCGGGCCAGTTGCCCAGCGCCGTGGAGCGGATCATGGCCGAGGAGCTGAACCGCTTCATCGGGTGGGACCCGGACGGCTTCACCATGATCACGACGTCGGGCGGCTCCCTGGCCAACCTGACGGCCCTGCTCGCGGCCAGGAACGAGAAACTGCCCGGGTACTGGTCACAGGGGGGGTCCGCGGTGCGCGGGCAGCCCAGGCCGGCCATCGCGGTGGGCGCCGATGTCCACTACAGCGTGGCGCGGGCGGCCGGCGTGCTCGGCATCGGCGACGCCCAGCTCGTACGCCTGCCGCTCAACCGGCAGCAGCAGATCTGCCCGAGCGAGGTGCGCGCCACCCTGGAGGCGGCCGAGCGGCAGAACCTCAAGGTGTTCTGCCTCGTCGCGTCGGCGGGCAGTACGTCGGTGGGCGCCTTCGACCCGCTCGACGAGCTCGCCGAGGTGGCCCGCGAGAAGGACCTCTGGCTGCACGTCGACGGCGCCCACGGCGCGAGTCTGCTCGTCTCGGACGCCCTCCGCGACCGGCTCCGCGGGATCGAGAAGGCCGACTCCCTGACCTGGGACGCGCACAAGATGATGTTCGTGCCCGCGCCCTGCACGATGCTCTTCTACCGGAACAAGGAGACCGCGCTCTCCGCATTCCGGCAGAAGGCCAGCTACGTCTTCGAGGAGGAGCAGGACGTCTACACCGCGTTCGACAGCGGGGGAAAGAACTTCGAGTGCACGAAGCGCCCGATGATCATGACCCTTTGGGCGCTGTGGGCCATTTACGGACGGGCCCTGTTCGCGGAGAAAATCGAGTACCTCTGCCAGTTGACGCGCGAGGCCCACGACACCCTGCGGGCCGACCCCGACTTCGAGACCCTGCACCGCCCGGAAGCGAACATCCTCTGCTTCCGCTACCACCCGCCCGGCCTCGACAAGAAGGACGTGCACCACCTGCAGATCGCCATCAGGAACCGCATCAAATTCGAGGGGAACTTCTTCATCTCGAAGGTGAACGTCGACGGAGTGGCCGCGCTGCGCGTGGTCATGATGAACCACCGGATAACCGGCGAGCACTTCCGCATGCTGCTTTCCGAGATCAGAAGGACGGCCCAGGACCTGCTCACCGGCGAAGAAGCAACGGGAGCAGTCGCCGAAAAGGACCCGGAAAAAGGCACAGCAAAAGGCGCAGAACAAGGCACAGCAAAGGGAACGGGTAAAGCGTAGAGGGGACGGATGTTGAGTACATCTCACGCTCCACAGGCAACGCATGTTCCACCGCCCGCGCCGGCTCCCGGCGGCGCCCGCGAACTGGCCAACTGGCTCATTCCCGACTGGGAGCTGCAGCCGGAATCCGTCGAGGCCGTCACCGTACTCCCCTCCTTCGCGAGCAAGATGCGCGAGTGCGAGCGGGTCTGCCAGACGCTGTACAGCGAGATCCCGCACGAGATCCAGGACGCGGTCGTGCTGCGCCGCCTCCAGCAGATGGTGAACACCGTGCTCCTCAACCCGCTGTGGCGGGAGCGGCTGCGGGGCGCCGGCATCACGCACGCCCCGCAGACGTACGAGGAGTGGCAGCGCGTACCGCTGTCGGACAAGGACGTCCAGCGCGACTTCTTCATGGACACACGGCCGGGCATGGTCGTGCCGCTCACCCGCGGCGAGTTCGAGATCGTCGCCAGCGGCGGCACCAGCGGCGGCAAGCCGCTCGAAGTCGTCTACGCCCTGCGCGAGTTGAAGGACACGTACGAGATCGCGGGCCGCTTCATGGGGGCCTACCAACTCGCCCGGCACCTCGCGGGCACCGACCCCAAGTGGCTCTTCACCACGCTGGCGGACTACCAGATGTGGAGCAGCGGCACGATGGTCGGCGGCGTGCTCCAGCACGTGCCGGGCGTCAACTACGTGGGCGCCGGCCCCGTCACCGCCCCCGTCCTGGAGCACATGTTCTCCTACCGGGGCCCCAAGGCCCTGATGGGCATCTCCGCGGGCATCGCGATCCTCGCCGAACTCGGCGCGGGCATGCGCCAGGAGTACCGCGACAGCTTCCGCGTCGCCCTGTACGGCAGCGGTGTGCTGCCGCAGCGCAAGCGGGTGGAGCTGCAGGCGCTGTATCCGAACCTCGCGATCCTCAGCTACTTCGCCGCCACCCAGGCGGAGACCATCGGCCTGCAGCTCGACGCCGCGTCGCCCTGGCTGTCCGCGGTGCCGGGGCTGCACTTCATCGAGATCGTCGACGAGGAGGGCCGCCAGGTCCCCGAGGGCGAGGAGGGCGAACTCGTCGTCACCCGCCTGCACGCGCACGAGACGCCGCTGCTGCGGCTGAAGCTCGGCGACCGGATGATCCACCGGCCCCGCACGGACGGACCCGGCCTGAAGACGCGGCAGTTCGAGTTCGCGGGACGCACCGGGGACGTACTGCACCTCAACGACAGCCAGTACTCGGCGGCGCGGGCCTACGCCGCGCTGCGCGACGAGCTGAAGGCGGCCGACGTGGTGGACCTGGACGCGGTGGCGCACGACGTCCAGTTCGTCAACCACCGGGAGGGCAGGACGATCACGCTGTACGCGGCGGTCGACGACGTGCTCGGTCTGACCTACCGCGCCGACACGGTGCTCGGCCCGTACGGCCTCCAGCAGGTCTTCGTGAACGCGCTGCCGCGCGCGCTGTCGCTGTTCAACCACGGCGAGGCGAACGCCGCGTCGATCGAGAGGACCGGATACACCCTCCAGCTCAAGTTCGTGCCCAGGCTGTCCGCCGAGATCGAGCGGACCGCCGTCGGAAAGGTCCCGCTGGTCCGGGACCGCGGCTAGGCACCCGAGAACAGGGAGTGGAATGAACAGGAGCGGAATGAAGTCGCAGGTGAACATCATCGCCGTCGTCGACGTCATCGGAGCGCTGTCGATCAAGTCGCTGTCCGACGGCAACCTCTGCATGGTGGACGACAGCGCGTTCGACAGCACCCACCAGGGCACGCCGAATCTCGTCACCGTCGTCAAGCCCGGCCAGGTCGTGTCCTGGACCGCGCTCGCCGTCGACCTGCAGACCCCGGTCGAGATCAAGAGCATCTCGTTCGCACCCGCCGAGGGCCGGCAGGGGCAGCAGGGGCAACAGAGCCCTATCGGACAGCAGGGGCACGGCACACCCAGTGGGCCCGCCGTCGCCACCGCCACGCCGAGCGCCCCCGGCATGGGCACGGCGGTCCCCGGCCCCACGGGCGCCCAGGCCCCACAGGCCCACCAGACCCCCCAAGCCCAGCAAACCCCTCAACCCCACCAGCCCCACGCCTCGCAGGAATCCGACGGCGACAAGCTCGACCTCGACGTGTGGACCGGAGTGGTGCCGCACTGGATGACCCCGGGCGTGCCCTACCAGTACCGCCTCGAGCTCCAGATGTACGAGGGCGCCAACAGCGTCATGACCATCGACTCGCCCGCGTTGATGTGTCAGTAGCGATCCGCACCACGACGGCAAAGCCGGGAACGACGACGAAGGCGGAATCATGCCCCAACAGTTGGCGATCATCGTGCTCGTGGACGTCGGCAACGCGCTGGCCACCAGCACGCTCGAAGGCAACACCTACCTGTTCGACAACATGAAGCTGCACGGCTCCGAGAACCAGGGGACCGGCGATCTCGTGACCGCGATCCACGGCTCCTACTGGCGGGACGGCTCTCAGGCAAGCGAGCAGGTCCTGAACTGGCTGCCGTACAGCCTGGGTTCCATCCCGCCGACCGTCCCGCGCGGCTACGAGGCCGAGCGGGCGCGGCAGACCGACGAGCAGGCGCTGGCCGAACTGCAGGAGCTCGCCGCCAAGTCGACGGTGCCGAGCGCCGACGCCGCCGCGGAGCTCAACCGCATCCGGCGGAGCGTGGGCACCCGGGTCAAGACCACCCGGCGCACCCGGGGCCGGCTGTCCGGGCAGAAGATCGTGGACGTCCAGGGCCAGGTCGTCACCGAGGACGCCACGGCGGCGGCCAGCCCTCCGGCCCCGGTGATCACCGACATCTACGGCGAGGCCGTGGACGCGAAGATCATGTATCCGGCGGAGTACGGCTCCCCGGACATGGTGACCGACGGCTGGTACTGGTCGGCGTCGGTCGACACGTCCCGCCCGGGGACGTACTCGTACATGATGCGCATCCAGCTGCACAAGCTGTCCCAGGCCAACGGCGAACTCCGGTGGGAGCCGGTGAACCTGACGTGCTCGTCGGCCCTGAAGATCACTTCCGAGCCGCGGCGCAACGCCTTCACCAAGGCGGGCCTGGGCCAGCTCCCCATCCCGCCCTCGCGCCCGGCCCGCGGCGCCTGACCCCCACCGGACGAGGAGGAGGACCTGATGACGACCAAATCGAAGCCGCGGGAGACCACGGTGAAGCGGCCGATCTCCATCACCGCCGTCGTGGACTGCGTGGGCGCCCTGGCGGCCGGCAGCATGGAAGGCCACCTGTACATGTACGACACGAACCGGGCCGGGGGATCCACCGGGTTCGGCACGGAGGAACTCCGGACGAAGGTCCGGCGCGGCGACCAACTGCTCTGGAACTGCCTGGCGTTGGAGTGCGAGGCGTACGTGTCGATCGAGGACATCGTGATCGACCGCGAGATCTGCGAGCCGGTGCGGAAGGTGTACCCCGGCACCGACGTGTCGTACTGGGTCGCCACGGTGAAGAAGGCGGACCTGGAGCCGGTCGCGTACCAGATCAAGTTCAAGCTGGGCACGAGGGACGAGCCGATCACCACCACCCTGTCGTCGTCCCTCGTCGGCTAGGGGCCAGTCATGACGGCGTACGCGAAGGAGGAACGGGTGAGCAGCACGACTACGCGCGGTGACGTGGAGAAGCAGAACCCCGGCCAGCTGAACTCGGTCCAGCTCAACATCGTGACGCTCATCAACATGGAGCGGGCGACGGCGACGGGCTCGCTGAGCGACTCGATGTACATGATGGACAACAGCATCGGCGGCAAGGGGCAGGGCACTTCGTCGCTGGAGACGGTGTGCAAGCAGGGGCAGGTGATCAACTGGATCGTCCGCCCGATCGACATGGAGAAGCGCCTGGACGGCACCTGGCCGCCCATGCCGAAGATCAACAACATCGTGTTCCTCGACACCGAGCTGGGTGACGAGGAGGACGTGGCGGAGCGGCGGATCTTCAACGAGCTGAAGATCTACGGGATGCCGGACCGGATGCGGGACAAGTTCACGCCGGTCTACTACTACTGGGCCGGCACGGTCATGAGCACCGCGAAGCCCGGCCTGTACCGGTACCGGCTCGTGATGGAGCTGGAGCAGGAGAACAAGAAGGAGCGGCTGTACCTGAACACGGCCATCCATCCGTCGATCCGGGTGATCCCCGTCTAGCCGACGCCGGGCCACGCTTCAGGCCGCAAGCACTATGAACAGGGTGTATACGTCATGTGTATAGTGCTTGCATGCCTGCCGTGAACAAACCTTCCGCCTTCAAGACGACGCGCTCGGCCAAGAGGTTGCGTCGCACCGCCCCCGTCCTCGCGGCGGGGGCGGCTCTCGCCCTCGCGCTGACCGGGTGCACCCAGCTCGACACCACGTCGCCCAGCTCCGTGCGCAAGGACGGGGCGGCGGCGAAGGCCGCGGACCAGGGGAAGTTCGGCACCGTCGACTGCCGCAAGGCCAAGTGCGTGGCGCTGACCTTCGACGCGGGCCCCAGCGAGAACACGCCGAGACTCCTGAGCATCCTCAAGAGAGAGAAGGTCCCCGCCACCTTCTTCACGCTCGGCAAGAACCACATAGAGAAGTACCCCGAGCTGGTGAAGCAGATGGACGCCGAGGGGCACGAGGTGGCCAGCCACACCTGGTCGCACAAGATCCTCACGAAGATCAGCCCGAAGGAGGCGCGCCGCGAGCTGGAGCGCCCGAACGAGGCGATCGAGAAGCTCATCGGCAAGAAGCCGACGCTGATGCGTCCGCCGCAGGGCCGGACCAACGACGACGTCAACAAGCTCTCCAAGGAGCTCGGCCTCTCGGAGGTCCTGTGGACCGTCACGGCGAAGGACTACACGACCAATGACTCCAAGCTGATCCAGCAGCGGGTCATCGACCAGACGAAGCGGGACGGCATCATCCTGCTGCACGACATCTACAAGGGCACGGTCCCGGCCGTCCCCGGTGTCATCACCGAGCTCAAGAAGCGCGGCTACGTCTTCGTGACGGTGCCCCAGCTCCTCGCACCGGGCAAGGCCGAGCCGGGCAAGGTCTACCGCTAGGGCGTGTCTCTTGAATCGGTCCGGACAGCCCTAGGAGCGCTCCGGCCGCTCGGCTGGCAGGCTCGGGGTGTGGCCATCTTCCAGATCACCCGAGACACGCCCCTGCCCGCCGCCGAGACCTGGCGCAGGCTGACCGCGTGGGAGCGGCACGCCGACGTCGTCCCGCTCACCCGCATCGCGGTCCGGACTCCCCCGCCCACCCACGCGGGCACGGTCTTCGTCGCGCGCAGCGCGCTCGGCCCCGTCGGCTTCGACGACGTCATGGAGGTCGTCGAGTGGTGCCCGCCGGACGGCACCGCTCCGGGGCGGTGCCGACTGGAGAAGCGGGGGACGTTCATGACGGGCTGGGCCGAGATCGAGGTCTACCCCACGGCCGGCGGCTCCGCCGTGGTGTGGCGCGAGGATCTTCGCGTGCGGTGGCTGCCCGCGCTGTGCGACGGGGTGCTGTCGTCCGTGTCACGCCGGGTGTTCGGCCGCGCGGTGGACCAGCTCCTCGCACCCTGAGCGCCGGCGCGGCGGACTCCCCGCGCCGCGGCTTTCAGGCTACGGAACCGATTCGCCCGGAGGGCCGGTTCGACGTGTCGTGGTGGATGGGGGTGTGGGCGCCGGTCAGGGAGGTCCCCGTGCCGCCCCGGCGGTTCGCGACGATCTCCGAGGCGATCGACAGGGCCGTCTCCTCGGGCGTACGGGCGCCGAGGTCGAGGCCGATGGGCGAGCGCAGGCGCGCCAGCTCCAGCTCGGTGACGCCGACCTCGCGCAGGCGCGCGTTGCGGTCCTCGTGGGTGCGGCGCGAGCCCATCGCGCCGACGTAGGCGACGGGGAGGCGCAGGGCGAGCCGCAGCAGGGGGACGTCGAACTTGGCGTCGTGGGTCAGGACGCACAGCACGGTGCGGCCGTCGACCTCGGTGCGCTCCAGATAGCGGTGCGGCCAGTCGACGACGATCTCGTCGGCGTCGGGGAAGCGTCCGGCCGTGGCGAAGACGGGCCGCGCGTCGCACACGGTCACGTGGTAGCCGAGGAACTTGCCCATCCGGACCAGCGCCGACGCGAAGTCGATGGCGCCGAACACGATCATGCGGGGCGGCGGGACGCTCGACTCGACGAGGACGACCAGCGGCCTGCCGCACCGGGAGCCGTCCTCGCCGATCTCCACGGTCGCGGTGCGGCCCGCGTCGAGCAGGGCGCGGGCCTCCTCCGCCACCGTGCGGTCCAGCTCGGGGTGGCCGCCGAGCCCGCCCTCGTACTCCCCCGTGGGGCGTACGAGGAGAGCGCGGCCGAGCAGTTCGGCGGGCCCGGACGTGACGCGGGCGACGGCCGCCGCCTCCCCCGCCGACGCGGCGGCGAGCGCCGCGGCGAACACCGGCCTGGACACGGCGTCCGCGCGGACCGGGGTGACGAGGATGTCGATGACGCCGCCGCAGGTCAGACCCACGGCGAAGGCATCGTCGTCGCTGTAGCCGAAGCGTTCGAGGACGGTCTCGCCGTCCTCCAGGGACTGCCGGCACAGTTCGTAGACGGCGCCCTCCACACATCCGCCGGAGACCGAGCCGATCGCCGTGCCCTCGCTGTCGACGGCGAGCGCGGCGCCCGGCTGCCGGGGCGCGCTCCCGCCGACCGCCACCACGGTGGCGACGGCGAAGTCACGTCCCTGCCCGACCCACCGGTTCAGCTCGTCGGCGATGTCCAGCATCTCGGCCTCCTCAGGCTCACAAGGCTCTACGGGTGTGTGAAGGGCCGGCGCCTCAGTGGACGCCCAGCCAGCTCTCGATGGGGTTGAGGGCGAAGTAGACGATGAAGATCAGCGTCAGGCCCCACATGAAGGCGCCGATCTCGCGGGCCTTGCCCTGGGCGATCTTGATGGCGACCCAGGAGATGACGCCCGCCGCGACACCGGTGGTGATGGTGTACGTGAAGGGCATGAGCACGACGGTCAGGAAGACCGGGATGGCGGTGGCGCGGTCGGCCCAGTCGACGTGCCTGGCGTTCATCATCATCATCGCTCCGATGACGACGAGCGCGGCGGAGGCGACCTCCTGGGGCACGATCGCGGTCAGCGGCGTGAAGAAGAGGCAGGCCGCGAAGAAGAGGCCCGTGACGACCGAGGCGAGGCCGGTGCGGGCGCCTTCGCCGACGCCGGTCGCGGACTCGACGAAGACGGTCTGGCCGGAGCCGCCCGCCACGCCGCCGATGGCGCCGCCTGCGCCGTCGATGAACAGCGCCTTGGACAGGCCGGGCATACGGCCCTTGTCGTCGGCGAGGTTGGCCTCGGTGCCGACGCCGATGATGGTGGCCATCGCGTCGAAGAAGCCGGCGAGCACCAGCGTGAAGACGATCATGCCGACCGTCATCGCGCCGACCTCGCCCCAGCCGCCGAACTCGACCTCGCCGATGAGCGAGAAGTCGGGCGACGAGACCGCGCTGCCGTGCAGTTCGGGGGCGCCGTTCGCCCACTGCTTGGGGTCGATCACGTCGAGTGCGTTGAGTACGACGGCGATCACGGTGCCGGTGACGATGCCGATCAGGATCGCGCCGGGGGTGTTGCGCGCCTGCAGCATGAAGATGAGGAGCAGGGTGCAGGCGAAGATCAGCACGGGCCAGCCGGAGAGTTCGCCGGCGGGGCCGAGGGAGAGCGGGGTGGCCTTGCCGGGGTGCACGAAGCCGCCCTTGACGAGGCCGATGATGGCGATGAACAGGCCGATGCCCATGGTGATGCCGTGCTTGAGGGCGAGCGGGATCGCGTTCATGATCATCTCGCGCATCCCGGTGACCACGAGCAGCATGATCACCACGCCGTACATCACGCACATGCCCATGGCCTGCGGCCAGGTCATCTCGGGCGCGACCTGCGAGGAGATCACACCGGACACGGAGAGTCCGGCGGCCAGGGCCAGCGGCACCTTGCCGACGAAGCCCATGAGGAGCGTGGTGACCGCCGCGGCGAGCGCCGTCGCGGTGATCAGGGCCTTCTGGCCCATGGTGTCCCCCGCCGCGTCCTTGCCGGACAGGATCAGGGGGTTGAGCAGGACGATGTACGCCATCGCCATGAACGTGGTGATTCCGCCGCGCACCTCACGCGCGACCGTGGATCCCCGCCGGGATATGTGGAAGTACCGGTCGAGCCAAGATCTGCCGGCCGGGACGCGTGAGCCGGAGCCCGCGTCCTCCGCGGTGGTCTTGGGCTCCACTGAAGACTGGGTCATGGTGCCTACTCCCAAGGTTCACAGGGGCACCCGCAGAGTTGCGGGATTTGGGATGGTGCGTTGGCTGCACGACCCGGGGGACGGCCCGAGACGAACGACATCTCCCTCGGGGCGAGGGGGAGTTGGGCTCCGAGCGGTGCGGGCGGCGGGAAGTGTGACGTTCCTGGGAGGCACACACCGCTCGGAGGACTTGCGCTGATCCCCGAGCGGGGGATCAGATCCGCGGAGGGATCAGGTTCCGGTGAGGTGTTCGGGACGCACCGGCGTCTTGTTGAGCTCCAGACCGGTGGCCGCGCGGATCGCCGCGAGGACCGCCGGGGTCGAGGAGAGGGTGGGGGCCTCGCCGATGCCGCGTACGCCGTAGGGCGCGTTCGGGTCGGCGAGCTCCAGGTAGTCGACCGGGATGGTCGGGGTGTCGAGGATGGTCGGGAGCAGGTAGTCCGTGAAGGAGGGGTTCTTCACCTTCGCGGTCTTCGGGTCGACGATGATCTCCTCCATCACCGCGACGCCGAGGCCCTGGGTGGTGCCGCCCTGGATCTGGCCGATGACGGAGAGCGGGTTGACCGCCTTGCCGACGTCCTGGGCGCAGGCCAGTTCGATGACCTTGACGAGGCCGAGCTCGGTGTCGACCTCCACCACCGCGCGGTGCGCGGCGAAGGCGTACTGCACGTGGCCGTTGCCCTGTCCGGTGCGCAGGTCGAAGGCCTCGGTGGGGCGGTGCCTGAACTCCTCCTCGACCTCGACGGCCTCGTCCTCCAGGACCTCCACGAGGGTGGTGAGGACCTCGCCGCCGTCGGTGACGACCTTGCCGCCCTCCAGGAGGAGTTCGGCGTTGGCCCAGGCCGGGTGGTACGAGCCGAACTTGCGCCGGCCGATCTCCAGGACCTTCTCGCGGACGATCTCGCAGGAGTTCTTGATGGCGCCGCCGGTCATGTACGTCTGGCGGCCCGCGGAGGTCGAACCCGCCGAGCCCACCTGGGTGTCGGCGGGGGCGATGGTGACCTGCTGGACGCCGAGCTCGGTGCGGGCGATCTGCGCGTGGATGGTGACACCGCCCTGGCCGACCTCCGCCGCGGCGGTGTGGACCGTGGCGACGGGCTCGCCGTTGATGACCTCGATGCGGACCTTGGCGGTCGAGTAGTCGTCGAAGCCCTCGGAGAAGCCGACGTTCTTGATGCCGACCGCGTAGCCCACACCGCGGACGACGCCTTCGCCGTGCGTGGTGTTGGACAGGCCGCCGGGCAGCGCGCGGACGTCGGCGCCCTCGCTGGACTCCCACTGGCGCTCGGGCGGCATCGGGCGGGCCTTGACGCGGCGCAGCAGCTCGGCGACGGGGGCGGGCGAGTCGACCGGCTGCCCGGTCGGCATGATCGTGCCCTGCTCCATCGCGTTCTTCTGCCGGAACTCCACCGGGTCCATGCCCAGCTTCGCGGCGACCTTGTCCATCTGCGCCTCGTACGCGAAGCACGCCTGGACCGCGCCGAAGCCGCGCATGGCGCCGCAGGGCGGGTTGTTGGTGTAGAGGCCGATCGCCTCGATCTCCACGTCGTCGACGACGTACGGGCCGACCGAGAGGGACGAGGCGTTGCCGACGACCGACGGGGTCGACGACATGTAGGCGCCGCCGTCCAGGACGATCTTGCACTTCATGTGCGTGAGCTTGCCGTCCTTGGTGGCGCCGTGCTCGTAGTAGAGCTTCGCCGGGTGCCGGTGGACGTGGCCGAAGAAGGACTCGTAGCGGTTGTAGACCATCTTCACGGGCTTGCCCGTGCGCAGGGCGAGGACCGAGGCGAGGATCTGCATCGAGATGTCCTCGCGGCCGCCGAACGCGCCGCCGATGCCCGCCATCGTCATGCGGACCTTCTCCTCGGGCAGGCCGAGGCAGGGGGCGATCTGCTTGAGGTCGGAGTGCAGCCACTGGGTGGCCACGTAGAGGTCGATGCCGCCGTCCTCGGCGGGCACGGCGAGGCCGGACTCCGGGCCGAGGAAGGCCTGGTCCTGCATGCCGAAGGTGTACTCACCCTTGACGATCACGTCGGCCTTCTTGGCGGCCTCTGCGGCGTTGCCGCGGATGATCGGCTGGCGGTGCACGATGTTCGGGTGCGGGACGTGGCCGGCGTGGTGGTCGCCGCGGTTCTCGTGGACCAGGACCGCGTCGGGGGCGGTCGCCGACGCCTCGTCCGTGATGACCGGGAGCTCCCGGTACTCGATCTTGATCTTCGCGGCGGCGCGACGCGCGGTCTCCGGGTGATCGGCGGCCACGAGGGCGACCGGCTCACCGTGGTGGCGGACCTTGCCGTACGCGAGGACGGGGGTGTCCTGGTACTCCATGCCGTAGTTCTTGGCGGCCGGCAGGTCGTCGGCGGTCAGGACCGCGTAGACGCCGGACATGGCCACGGCCTCGGAGACGTCGATCGACACGATCTCGGCGTGCGCGACCGTGGACCGCAGGGCCTGGCCCCAGATCATCTCCTCGTGCCACATGTCCGAGGAGTAGGCGAATTCGCCGGTGACCTTCAGGGTGCCGTCGGGGCGCAGCATCGACTCGCCGACGCCGCCCTTGGTCTGCGAACCCTGGGTGACGTTGGCGGGGATGCCGGTGGTGGTGCCAGCCATGTCAGACCGCCTCTCCCTGACGGGCCGCGGCCAGGCGGACCGCGTCCAGGATCTTCTCGTAACCGGTGCAGCGGCAGAGGTTGCCGGAGAGCGCCTCGCGGATGTCCGCGTCGGACGGCGTGTCGTTGCGCTCGAGGAGCTCGTCGGCCGCGACGAGCAGGCCGGGGGTGCAGAAGCCGCACTGGACGGCGCCCGCGTCGATGAACGCCTGCTGGATCGGGGAGAGCTCGGCGCCCTCGCCGGTCTGCGAGTCCTGTCCCTTGGCGCTCCAGTTCTGCGCCTCCTGGAGGGAGGTGCCGCAGGCGCCGGAGGCGCCGGAGACGCAGCCGCCGCCGGGGTGGGCGTCGGCGCGGTGCCTGGCGTAGTCGGCGAGGCCCTCGACGGTGGTGACCTCGCGGCCCTCCACCTGACCGGCCGCGACCAGACACGAACACACCGGCACGCCGTCGAGCCGGACGGTGCAGGAGCCGCACTCGCCCTGCTCGCAGGCGTTCTTGGAGCCCGGCAGGCCCATGCGCTCACGCAGCACGTAGAGCAGGGACTCGCCCTCCCACACGTCGTCCGCTTCCTGCTGACGGCCGTTGACCGTGAAGTTCACGCGCATTATGCGACTCCCTCAGTGCTGCGGCCCTCGCCGCGGTACGACTCCCAGGTCCAGCCGAGCGTGCGGCGGGCCATGATGCCGACGGCGTGGCGGCGGTAGTTCGCCGTGCCGCGCACATCGTCGATCGGGTTGGCGGCTCCGGAGGCGAGCTCCGCGAACTGCTTGGCGATCGAGGGGGTGATGATCTTCTTGCTGTCCCAGAAGCCGCCCTCTTCGAGCGCCGCGTTCAAAAATTCCTCGGCCGCCTTCGCCCGGATGGGGGTGGGGGCGGCGGAGCCGATGCCGGTCCGCACGGTGCGGGTCTCGGGGTGCAGCGCGATGCCGAAGGCGCAGACGGCGATGACCATGGCGTTGCGGGTGCCGACCTTCGAGTACTGCTGCGGCCCGTCCGCCTTCTTGATGTGCACGGACTTGATCAGCTCGTCCGCGGCGAGGGCGTTGCGCTTCACGCCGGTGTAGAAGTCGTCGATCGGGATCAGGCGGGAGCCGCGCACCGACTCCACCTCGACCTCGCAGCCGGCGGCGAGCAGCGCCGGGTGGGCGTCGCCGGCCGGGGACGCCGTGCCCAGGTTGCCGCCGACGCCGCCGCGGTTGCGGATCTGCGGGGAGGCGACGGTGTGCGAGGCGAGCGCGAGGCCGGGGAGCTCGGCTCGGAGCTCCTCCATGATCTGGGTGTACGGGACAGAGGCGCCCAGTTGGACCGTCTCCTCGCCCACCTCCCACTCGCGCAGCTCGACGATGCGGTTGAGGTCAAGCAGGTACTCGGGACGACGGTGGTCGAAGTTGATCTCGACCATCACGTCGGTGCCACCCGCAATCGGCACAGCCGTGGGGTGCTCGGCCTTGGCGGCGAGCGCCTCCTCCCAGCTGGCGGGGCGAAGGAAGTCCATGAGGCTCTCTTCTTCGTATCGAGGGTCGTTCGCTTCAAGGGACGGGAGGATTCCGTTCCGGCCACTCGGGCCGTTCGTCCCTCGACTGCTCGTTCATGTGCTGTTAACGCGGAGTGGGGCAAGTACACCGCCCGCTCGTCCGATGGGGTCAGTCACCGAAACCATGAAGGAGTTGGCTGGCCAAGCCGTGCGTCTTGTAGATTCGTATGAAGAACGGGCCCCAGTAACCTCGCGGATTCCCCCGGGAAACGGGGGACGCCCGGCGGCACAGGGCCCCGGCGCTACCGAGCGCACATGTTTGTACACACCATTCGAGACAGATCGGCGGCGACGACCCCATGCGGCTGCGCGCACTCCTTGACACCGACGCGCTGGGCCTGCGGCTGCTCGGCGGCGAGGACGAGCTTGACCGCACCGTGCGCGGTGTGATGACCACGGACCTGCGGGACCCCAGCCGCTATCTGGCGGGCGGCGAGCTGGTCCTCACCGGCCTCGCCTGGCGCCGCGACGCCTCGGACACGGAACCCTTCGTGCGGATCCTCGCGAGCGCCGGAGTCGCGGCCCTGGCCGCCGGCGAGGCCGAGCTCGGCGACATCCCCGAGGACATCGTCGAGGCCTGCGCCCGGCACCGCCTTCCGCTCTTCGCGGTCAACGAATCCGTGGCCTTCGCGACGATCACCGAGCACGTGGTGCGGCAGGTCTCCGGCGAGCGTGCCGGGGACCTGGCGGCCGTCGTCGACCGGCACCGGCGTCTGATGACGTCGGGCCCGGCGGGCGGCGGCCCCGACGTCGTCCTCGACCTGCTCGGCACCGACCTGGACCTGCGGGCCTGGGTGCTCTCCCCCGCCGGGCGCGTGATCGCCGGGTCGAGCGCGGCGGGGACCGCCCTGCCGGGGCCGCTCTGCGCGCGCCTCGCCGGGGAGCACCTGGCGGCCGTCCGGACGGGGCGGCGCGGCCCGCACCGCGTCTCGGTGGACTCCGTGACGTACTCGCTGTTCCCCGTTCGGACCAGTGGGCGCGGCACGGCCGGCGCGTCGCGTGACGTGCGCGAGTCGGTGCTCTCCGACTGGGTCCTCGCGGTGGAGGCCGACGCGGGCGACTGGCCCGAGGAGCGGCTCGACCTGCTGCAGGGCGTGACGCAGCTGATCGCCGTGGAGCGCGACCGGCGCGACGCGGCCCGCACGGTGCGCCGCCGTCTCGCCCAGGAGGTCCTGGAGCTGGTGCAGACGGGCGCGGCCCCCGCGGAGATCGCGGCCCGGCTGCGCGTCGCCGCGCCGGTGCTGCTGCCTGGGCTCGGCACGGCCCCGCACTGGCAGGTCGTGGTGGCCCGGGTCGAGTGGGAGGGCGGGGAGATCGACGGCGGCCCTGTCGCCCAGTCGCTCCTGGAGGAGATCCTCGTCGACCCCCATGCGGCGGGCCCCGAGCCGTCCGACCGGATCGCGGTCGCGCACACCGGCGACGAGGCGATCGCCCTCGTGCCGCTGCCCGCGGTCGCCGGCGAGCACGACGGCCCGGAGACGGGCCTGCTCGCGGACGCGCTCCTCGCCTCCGTCCACGACCCGCTGGCCGCGGGCCTCGACGGCGACGGCCGCCTCACGCTGGGCGTCAGCGCCTCCGTGCACTCGGCGGAGGGGCTGCGCGGCGCCCTGGAGGAGGCGCGGCACGCCCGCCGGGTGGCGGCGGCCCGGCCCGGCCGGGTCTGCGCGGCCGGGCACCAGGAGCTGGCCTCGCACGTCCTGCTGCTGCCGTTCGTGCCGGACGACGTGCGCCGGGCGTTCACGGCACGGCTCCTGGACCCGCTGCGGGAGTACGACCAGCGCCACCGCGCCGAGCTCATCCCGACCCTGGAGGCGTTCCTCGACTGCGACGGTTCGTGGACGCGCTGCGCCGCGCGGCTACACCTCCACGTCAACACGCTGCGCTACCGGGTGGGCCGTATCGAGCAGTTGACGGGTCGTGACCTCTCGCGGCTCGAGGACAAGCTCGATTTCTTCCTCGCCCTGCGGATGAGCTGAGGGAATCCGGCGCGGGCCCGGCCGGAGGGAAGTCACCGCCGACCGGGCCCGGCAGGTCTCCTTACCCTCCCTTTGTGAATTCTTTCACCCGACCTCTTGGCCGCACGCCGCGATCCATGCTGAGATTCGCCCACGACTCAACAGCTCAATGGTGTGCTCGGGGAGGGCAACGTGGCGCATACCGCCATGTCTGGTACCGGAACGACTGCAGAGCACGATCCACTCCAGACCGCGGTATGGCGGCTGCGCTCGCGCGGCTGCTGGACCGACGCTGCGGAGCTGCTCGCCTCACGGGCGGGGGCCGCGGCGGCACTTCAGAGGGCGGCCCTCCTCGTCGAGCGGTGCCTGTTCACGGGGGACGGCTGGGGTGAGGCGGAGGACGTCCTGCGGACCGCGGAGGCCCTCGCCGAGAACGACGACGGCCGGGGTGCCGCGGCCTGCGAGCGAGGCCAACTGGCGTACGCCTCAACGGTCTTGGGGGTACGCGACCGGGCCGACGAAGCCCGCACGGCACTCGGCAGGGCGGCGGCGCTGCTCGCCCCGAACGCCTCCGGGCGGCCGCTCCTCGACTTCCGCCGCGGGCTGATCGCGGAGCACATCGCGGACTCGCCGCAGTCCGCGAAGGCGGCCTACCGCAGGGCGCACGCGGGCGCCACCGCGCGCTCCGACTCGCTGCTGCTCTCCTTCACCTGGCGCCACCTCGCCGGACTCGCCCTGCGCGACGGGGAGTTGGCGGAGGCGCGGCACGGCTTCGCCGAATCCCTGCGCATCCGCGAGGAACTCGGCTACCTGGTCGGCACGGCCCCCGCCCTCGCCGCACTCGCGGACGCAGAACCCGAACCGGAAGCCACCCGCCTACGCGCCGAGGCCACCCGCCTCTTCCGCCTCCTCGGCGGCGTCCCCTCCTGGCTGGCCCACCACCTGCAACCGCCCGCAGCAGCGGTCTAGCTCCCTCACGGGCGCCGGCTCCCCCATACACCGGCGCCCACGGGGTCGCTGGGCCCTCCGGCACAGGGAAGCACCACGCCGGGGTCAGGCCGAGCCGGACCCCGTGAAGTGTTCCTGGACCAGGGACGAGACCACGCAGAAGTCCTGGGCGGCGAGGGCGTCGAGGAGGGCCATGTGTTCTGCCGCGTCGGCGATGAGGTCGGCGCGGCGGCCCGCGACAGGGCCGCTCGACAGGGGCCACTGCGAGCGGCGGTGCAGGTCGTCCGCGACCTGGACGAGCTGCTGGTTGCCGGAGAGGGCGAGGACGGCACCGTGGAAGGAGCGGTCCGACTCGGCGTAGCGCGCGAGGTCGCCGACCGCCGCGGCCGTCACGGTCGCCTCCGCCAGCGGCCGCAGCTCGGCCCAGCGCGCCGCGGGCACCGTGCGGGCGAGCCGCAGCATCACCGGCACCTCGATCAGCGCCCGCACCTCCGCGAGCTCGGCCAGCTCGCGGGTGCTGCGCTCGGTGACCCGGAAGCCGCGGTTGGGCACGACCTCCACGGCACCTTCGGTGGCCAGCTGCTGCATCGCCTCGCGGACAGGCGTCGCGGAGACGCCGAAGCGCTCGCCGAGGACCGGCGCCGAGTACACCTCGCCGGGCGCGAGCTCGCCGCCGACGAGGGCGGCCCGCAGCGCAGCGAGGACCTGTCCGCGCACGGAGCTGCGCCGGACCGTGCGGCGCGGCCCGCGCACCCCGGAGCCCGCCTGCTCCGGCACCCGGACGCGCGGCACCCCGGCGAGGGAAGCCCCGTCGCGTGCTCCGGTCTGCTCCACGACGTCCGCCCGCCCCGCTTTCCACTGCTCCGAAAGGTACGAGAGGCACCATAGGCGGACAGGACCCGAGTTGAAACCTCGATCACGTCGGGTAAGGTAAGGCTTACCTGCTATCGATCGCGATTCGGTGGTTCCCCGCATGTCCGTACCCACCTTGGCCGCACCCCTCCAGGGCGCCTCCAGTGCCGTAGCGGGCTCGTACGCCCGCCTCAACGAGGTGTACTCCGGACTGCGCATCACCGAGCTCGCCCCCGGCGAACGGATCCCCCAGGGCGCCGGCTGGGTCACCGCCGCCCGGCTCGCGGAGGGCGGCGCCGACCTCGACGCGTTCCTCGCCTGGGACAACGCACAGATCCTGAAGGACTACGGCACCCAGGCCCGCCCCGACGTGGTCGCCAGCTTCGGCCTGCACCGCTACGCCTGGCCGGCCACCCTCCTCATCACGGTCCCGTGGTTCCTGCACCGCCGCGTGCCCCGCTTCCCGGTCGCCGACGTCTCCTTCCAGCGCACCCTCGGCCATCTGGCCGTACGCACGGGCGCATTCGCCTGCCTGCCCGACGACCCGGCCGCGTCCCTCCCCGGCGCCCGCGTCGTGCCGGACGAGGAAGCGCTGCGCGCCGAGGTGCGGGCCTCCGTCGCCGAGCACCTCGGCCCGCTCCTGGACGGCTTCGGCCCCCGGATGCGGCGCCGCTCCCGCGCCCTGTGGAGCCTCGCCACCGACGAGATCGTCGAGGGCCTCTGGTACGTCGCCCACCTCCTCGGCGAGGAGCAGCGGGCGATGACGGAGCTGGAGCGGCTCCTGCCCGGCGCCACCAAGCCGTACGTCGGCACGGCCGGCTTCCGGGAGCTGACGGGACCGAACGGCGAGAAGCTGCCGACCCGCGACCGGGCGAGCTGCTGCATGTTCTACACGCTGCGCCCCGACGACGCCTGCGTCACCTGCCCGCGCACCTGCGACGCCGAGCGCATCGTGCGGCTGAGCGCGGACGCCGCGGCGAGCTGATCCCCCACAGCCGCCCGAACCACCCCTTCGTGCACGGTTAATCGAACTCAACCACCGGCTCCCCGCCGCGAGTTCGAGCAAAAGTACGCCGTGCGCCCTCCCTTGCACCCCCATGGCGTCCTCTTGTCCCGAAACCCCTTGAGGGCCATCCGGGTTGGGTCAATATGGCGCCCGATACGCCCTACCGCGACGCAAGGGACCCCAGATGAGACTGACCGATATATCGCTGGACTGGCTGCTTCCCGGCGGCGTCCTGCTCCTGGGCATGCTGGTGGCGGTGGCGGTGCTCGCGCGCGGCAAGCGAGGCCATGACAAGACGGCGAAGGGAACCGCGGGCGACGACTCGTGGGAGCGCAGCGAGGAACGCCGCAGACGCAAGGAAGCCATCTACGGAACCGCCTCCTATGTGCTGCTGTTCTGCTGCGCCGCCGTCGCCGCCGCGCTCTCCTTCCACGGCCTGGTCGGCTTCGGCCGGCAGAACCTCAGCCTCACCGGCGGCTGGGAGTACCTGGTCCCGTTCGGCCTCGACGGCGCGGCGATGTTCTGTTCCGTCCTCGCCGTGCGCGAGGCCAGCCACGGTGACGCGGCGCTCGGTTCGCGCCTCCTCGTGTGGACGTTCGCGGGCGCGGCCGCCTGGTTCAACTGGGTGCACGCGCCGAGAGGCCTCGGCCACGCGGGCGCTCCGCAGTTCTTCGCCGGGATGTCCCTGTCGGCGGCGGTGCTCTTCGACCGCGCGCTGAAGCAGACCCGCCGGGCGGCGCTGCGCGAGCAGGGCCTGGTGCCGCGCCCGCTGCCGCAGATCCGCATCGTGCGGTGGCTGCGCGCGCCGCGCGAGACCTTCGGCGCCTGGTCGCTGATGCTCCTCGAAGGCGTCCGCACCCTGGACGAGGCCGTCGAGGAGGTCCGGGAGGACCGTCGCGAGAAGGAGCGCACCCGGCTGCACAGGCGCGACCGGGAGAAGCTGGAGCGCGCCCGGCTCAAGGCGATCAGCCGGGGCCACCGGGGTTACGCCCGCGGCGGCGGCCGGCAGGTCGAGGTGCAGGCCGTCGCACCGGCCGCCGGGTCCGCGCAGGTCGGCGCGGACCCTGCCATACCGGCGCAGGAGCAGTTGCCGGTACGCCCCCGTCCCTCCCTCCAGGCCGTCAGGGACGGCCATGACGACGCCGACCCTGCCGCCCCCGTCACCGTCGACCTGACGGCGGAGGACGACACGCAGACCCTGCCCCGGCTCGACTCGCTGGAGCAGAAGCTGAAGGATTTGGAGCAGCAGTTCGGCTGACCGCCGGGCGGCGGCGGGCTCACGCCGTGCCGCCGCCGTCCAGCTCGAACCACACCGCCTTTCCGACCCCGTGCGTCCGCACGCCCCACGCGTCCGCGAGGGACTGCACGAGGACCAGGCCCCGGCCGCTCGTGCCCTCGCCGGCGCTCTGCACCCGGGGTTCGGGGCGGCGCCCCACGAAGTCCCGCACCTCGACGCGCAGGCCGCGCGGGCCCACGGTCGCGGTGACGACGGCGTCGTGATCGGTGTGCACCAGTGCGTTCGTGACCAGCTCGCTGGTGAGCAGTTCGGCTATGTCGGACCTGCCCGGCTTCCCCCAGTGCCTCAGAAGCTCCCTCAGGGCCTTCCTGACCTCGGACACCGCGCGCAGATCCGCTCTCCCCAGCCTGCGCGTGAGCTGACCCCGATGGGGTCCGCCCGGCGCTTCACCGGTCCTCTCGTCGCGTACGTTCGATGAAGAGGCCCCGATCGCCCCGGAGCCGCCCCCTCGTGATTGCCTCCTCATGACCCCCGCCCACAAAGCGATGTGTCAGCCTCCCTGCTCGAACAGCCTCACGGGATGCATGCCCCGGGCCCGTGGCAGCAAGCCTGTCGAATCATCAACCAATCGCGGGGGGTGCGTCCGGGGATCGGGGGGAAGTGAAGCGGTGGACCCCACCGCCGAACGTTCCGAGGAGCCCCCGAGTGCACGACGACAGACTGCTGGTGGAAGGCCGCCTGGAGCGGGCGCTGCGCCAGTTCATCCGCCCCGCCCAGTACGCGCGGCGCACCCCGCTGACCCTCTCCGTCTGGCACGCGCCGGGCGAGCCGGTGCCCGTCGGGACCGCGCTCGAAGCGGAGTACGTGCCCTTCGAGACCGGCACGGAATGGGGAAACCCCTGGTCGACCAGTTGGTTCCGGCTTCAAGGGCAGGTGCCCGAGGAGTGGCGGGGAAGCCGGGTCGAAGTGGTGATCGACCCCGGCTTCACCGGGGAGGGGCCCGGCTTCCAGGCGGAGGGTCTGGTCTACGACGCGGCGGGCGTTCCCCTCAAGGGTGTTCACCCGCGCAACCGGCATATTCCGGTGGCCTCCCCGGCCCGGGGCGGCGAACCGGTGCACCTACTCCTCGAAGCGGCGGCCAATCCCGCCGTTCTGCACGACTTCGTGCCGACCCCGCTCGGCGACGTACTGACCGCAGGCAATAGCCCGATCTACCGATTCGCGTCTGCCGATCTCGCCGTACTGGACGAGGACGTATGGCAGTTGACCCTGGACATCGAGGTCCTCTCCGAGCTGATGCGCGAACTGGACGCCGAACGTCCGCGTCGCCACGAGATTCTGCGGGCTCTTGAGGACATGCTCGACGCACTCGATCTGCACGACGTGTCCGGCACCGCCGCCACGGCCCGCGCCGAGCTCGCCGACGTCCTCGCCCGGCCCGCACACGCCAGCGCACACCGCGTATCGGCAACCGGACACGCGCATATCGACTCGGCGTGGCTGTGGCCGCTGCGCGAGACGGTGCGCAAGGCCTCGCGGACCTTTGCCAATGTGACGGCGCTCGCCGGGGAGTATCCGGAGCTGGTCTTCGCCTGCTCGCAGGCCCAGCAGTACGCCTGGGTGAAGGAGCACCAGCCGCACATCTGGGAGCGCATCAAGAAGGCGGTGGCCGCGGGCAACTGGGCGCCGGTGGGTTCGATGTGGGTGGAGTCGGACGCCAACATGCCGGGCGGCGAGGCGCTGGCGCGGCAGATCACGCACGGCATGCGGTTCTTCCGCGAGGAGCTCGGGGTCGAGACGGAGGAGATCTGGCTGCCGGACTCCTTCGGATACACGGCGGCCTTCCCGCAGTTGGCGAAGCTCGCGGGCGTCCGCTGGTTCCTGACGCAGAAGCTGAGCTGGAACCAGTCCAACAAGATGCCGCACCACACCTTCTGGTGGGAGGGCATCGACGGCACCCGCGTCTTCACCCACTTCCCGCCCGTGGACACCTACAACTCGCAGATCCACGGCGCCGAACTGGCGCACGCGGAGCGGAACTTCGCCGACAAGGGCCGGGCGAGCCGCTCCCTGGTGCCGTTCGGCTGGGGCGACGGCGGGGGCGGGCCCACCCGCGAGATGATGGAGCGGGCGCGGCGGCTGCGCTCCCTGGAGGGGTCGCCGCGGGTGGAGATCGAGAAGCCGTCGGCGTTCTTCGCGGCGGCCGAGGAGGAGTACGGCGCGCAGGCCCCGGTCTGGTCCGGGGAGCTGTATCTGGAGCTGCACCGGGCCACGTACACCACCCAGGCGGCCACCAAGCGCGGCAACCGCCGCAGCGAACACGCGCTGCGCGAGGCGGAGTTGTGGTGCACGGCCGCCGCGGTGCGCGATCCGGCGTACGTCTATCCGTACGACACGATCGACCGGCTGTGGAAGACGGTCCTGCTGCACCAGTTCCACGACATCCTGCCCGGCTCGTCGATCGCCTGGGTGCACCGGGAGGCGCGCGACACGTACGAGCGGGTCCTGGCGGAGCTCGACGAGCTCACGGCGTCGGCGGTGCGGTCGCTGGGCGCGGGCGGGCCCGTGGCGCTGAACGCCTCGCCGTACGCCCGTGACGAGGTGGTCGATCCCGGGGACGGCACGCTGGTGCGCGTCGACGTCCCCGCGCTCGGCACGCAGAGCCTCGACGCCGCCCGTGCGGCCGGGTCCGGCGCGGTCGCGCACACCACCGGCGACACGATCCTCCTCACCAACGAGCACCTGAACGTCACGGTCGACGCCGCCGGGCTCCTCGTCTCCGTGATGGACCTGGCCGAGGGCCGCGAAGTCCTGGCGGCGCCCGGCAACCTCCTCCAGCTGCACCCCGACCACCCCACGCACTACGACGCCTGGGACCTCGACAAGCACTACCGGCGCCGGCACACCGACCTCACGGACGCCGAGTCCGTCGAGCTCGTCGAGGACGGGCCACTGCGGGTCGCCGTGCGGGTGGTGCGGGCCTTCGGCAACTCGCGGATCACGCAGGAGATCCGGCTCGCGGCGGGCAGCCGCCGGGTCGACGTCGTCACGGACGTCGACTGGCGGGAGTCGGAGAAGGTCCTCAAGGCCGCGTTCCCGCTGGACGTGCACGCCGAACGGTCCGCCGCCGAGATCCAGTTCGGCCATGTGCACCGGCCGACACACGCGAACACCGGGTGGGACGCGGCGCGTTACGAGATCTGCGCGCACCGCTGGCTGCGGGTCGCCGAGGAGGGGTACGGCGTCGCGGTGCTCAACGACTCGACGTACGGCCACGACGTGACGCGCACGGAGCACGACGGCACGCTCGGCACCACCGTGCGGCTGACGCTGCTGCGGGCCCCGCACAGCCCGGACCCGGAGACGGACCAGGGCGCGCACCGGTTCACGTACGCGCTGCTGCCCGGGGCGACGACCGGCGACGCGGTCGCGGAGGGGCTCGCGCTCAACCTGCCGCTGCGGGTGGCCGACGCGCCCGTCCTGCCGCCGCTGGTGAGCGTCGACCATCCGGCGGTGACCGTCGAGTCGGTGAAGCTCGCCGACGACCGCAGCGGCGACGTGATCGTACGGCTCTACGAGTCGCGCGGCGGGCGGGCCGCGGCCACGCTCGCCACGTCGTTCCCGGTGGCGCGGGCCGAGGTGACCGATCTGCTGGAGCGGCCGCTGCACGAGGCCGCGACGGGCGAGGCCGGGCTCGCGCTCGCGCTGCGGCCGTTCCAGATCGTCACGCTGCGACTGCGTCCCGCCTGACGCGTCCGCGTGCCGGGGCCATGCGGGCAGGAGTCATGGCCTCGGCACGTTCCGCAGGTTCGAGCGGGCCATCTGGAGCATGCGGCCCACCCCGCCGTCCAGGACGATCTTGCTGGCGGAGAGGGCGAAGCCGGTCACCATGTCCGAGCTGATCTTGGGCGGCATGGAGAGGGCGTTCGGGTCGGTCACGATGTCGACGAGGGCGGGGCCCCTGTGCGCGAAGGCGTCCTTCAGGGCGCCCGCGAGCTGTTTGGGCTTCTCCACGCGCACGCCGTAGGCCCCGGCGGCGCGGGCGACGGCGGCGAAGTCGGGGTTGTGGTTCGCCGTGCCGTAGTTGGGCAGACCGGCCACCATCATCTCCAGCTCCACCATGCCGAGCGAGGAGTTGTTGAACAGGACGACCTTCACCGGCAGGTCGTGCTGGACGAGGCTGAGGAAGTCGCCCATCAGCATCGAGAAGCCGCCGTCGCCCGACATCGAGACGACCTGGCGGCGCCGGTCGACGAACTGGGCGCCGATCGCCTGCGGCAGGGCGTTCGCCATGGAGCCGTGGCTGAACGAGCCGATGATGCGGCGCCGGCCGTTGGGGGTGAGATAGCGGGCCGCCCAGACGTTGCACATGCCGGTGTCGACGGTGAACACCGCGTCGTCGGCGGCGACCTCGTCGAGGACCGACGCGACGTACTCGGGGTGGATCGGGATGTGCTTGTCGACCTTGCGGGTGTACGCCTTCACGACGCCTTCGAGGGCGTCCGCGTGCTTCTTGAGCATCTTGTCGAGGAACTTGCGGTTCGTCTTCGGCGAGACGCGCGGGATCAGACAGCGCAGCGTCTCGCGCACGTCGCCCCAGACGGCGAGGTCCAGCTTCGAGCGGCGGCCGAGGTTCTCGGGGCGCACGTCGACCTGGGCGATCTGCACGTCGTCCGGCAGGAACGCGTTGTACGGGAAGTCCGTGCCGAGCAGGATCAGCAGGTCGCACTCGTGGGTGGCCTCGTACGCGGCGCCGTAGCCGAGCAGGCCGCTCATGCCCACGTCGAACGGGTTGTCGTACTGGATGAACTCCTTGCCGCGCAGGGCGTGGCCCACCGGGGACTTGATCTTCTCGGCGAACTCCATCACCTCGGCGTGCGCGCCCGCCGTGCCGCTGCCGCAGAAGAGGGTGACCTTGCCCGCCTTGTCGATCATCTTCGCGAGCTTGTCGATCTCCTCGTCGCCGGGGCGCACGGTGGGCCGCGAGGTCACCAGGGCGGTCTCGGCGGCCTTGTCCGGGGCGGGCTCGGATGCGATGTCCCCGGGCAGCGAGACGACGCTGACGCCGGACTGGCCGACGGCGTGCTGGATGGCGGTCTGGAGCAGCCGGGGCATCTGCTTCGGGCTGGAGATCAGCTCGCTGTAGTGGCTGCACTCCTGGAACAGGCGGTCGGGGTGGGTCTCCTGGAAGAAGCCGAGGCCGATCTCGCTGGAGGGGATCTGCGAGGCGAGGGCGAGGACCGGCGCCATGGAGCGGTGCGCGTCGTACAGGCCGTTGATCAGGTGGAGGTTGCCCGGGCCGCAGGAGCCCGCGCAGGCGGCCAGCCTGCCGGTGATCTGGGCCTCGGCGCCGGCCGCGAAGGCGGCGGTCTCCTCGTGCCGCACCTGGACCCAGTCGATCTCCTTCGTACGGCGGATGGCGTCCACGACCGGATTGAGACTGTCGCCGACGACTCCGTACAGACGCTGCACGCCCGCGCGGACGAGGATGTCGACGAACTGCTCGGCGACGTTCTGCTTGGCCATGCTGCACGCACCTCTTTTGGACCGTATGGGCTGTCTTGGTGTCTCTTGCCCGATCTTTCTCGGTCCATGAATTCACAGGTGCGGCGGTCATGCCTCCCAGACCGCGGCGGCCGTCCGGTCGTCGGCGTACCCCTTGACCCTGACCTGGATGTCGGCCAGGAAGGCGGCGAGGCCCGGCGGGCCCGTCTTCTCCCATCTGCGGGTGAGGTGCGCGGCCAGCTCGGGCTCGCCGCGCAGGGGCTCGGCGAGGCCGCCGCTGCACAGGACGAGCGTGTCACCCGGGCGGGCGACCGAGGCACGGAAACGGAAGGGGTCGCGGGGCGGCTCGGGGGCGGGTTCGTAGGGACTGGGGGGCGTGGTGATGCCCAGGTCCATGGTGAGCCGGTCCGCGTCCGGGGACGGCGGGGGCGGGGGCGGCGAGCCGAAGCCGACCACGGGGTCGCCGGTGGCGTCGGCGACGCGGGGCTCGATGTCCTGCCACTCGCCGTCGCGCAGCCGGAACAGGCCGCCTCCGCCGACGCCGAAGAAGACGCGCGTACGACACCGCGGATCGGCCGGAAGGAGGAGGCAGCGCAGGGATGCCGCGTACTCCTCCGGCGCCAGGCCGAGGTCGGCGGCGTGCGCGCGGAGCCTGCCGAGGCTGCGGTCGGTGAGGCGGTGCAGGCCCGACTTGAGGTCGCCGCGCCGGGCGGCCCCGATGTCCTCGGCGAGCCGCCGGTGGCTGCGGCCCACGGCGCGGCCGATCCACGCGCAGGCCTCGGCGGCGGCGCGGTGCGCTCCCGGGGTCGCGCGGGCGCCGGTGGCCATGGCGACGAGCACGAGGGCGTCATCGCCGGTGCCGAAGCGGGCGGTGAGCAGGGCGTCGCGGCGCGGCTCGCCCCGGTATCTGGCGGAGTCCCCGCGCACGGAGGCGGCGCGCAGGGTGCTGCCGCCGTACCGCGCGCCTTCGAGCACGGTGTCGGGGACGAGATCGGCGAGGTCGTCGGGATCGGCGGCGGGCAGGACGGTGGGCTCGGCCTCATAGGTGGGCGGCCCGTCCCCCACGTGACCGATGCCGCCCGTGTCGCCGGGTGGTCCGCCGGGGCCGTCCGCATCCGCAAAGATCCCGCTCGCCCGGGTGGGCGAGGCGGGCTCGGGGATGCGCGGGGCGGGCCGCGGGGCGCGTGGGGCGGGGAGGTCCGTCTTCAGGGTGTCCGCCGCCGAGGCGAACCTGTCGTCCAGGGTGTCCGGCGCGGGCGCGGGACCCGTGTCCGGCGCGGCGTCGTCGTACAGCTGTCCCCACCAGTCGTCGTCGCGGCCGGTGGGTGTGTCCCCCTGCTGGCTCATGCCCTTATTTTCCACCGCGGAGGCCGTACGAAAACGGTGCATCCGGAAATTCCGGCCATTCCGGGGACGGTGGGGACCGCCGGGCGGGCCCACCCCCCACAGGAGGACCGCCCGGCGGGGCCGGTGTGGCCGGCGCGCGTCATCGGCGCGGGCCACGGTCTGTGTGACGGAGGTGTCGTGACCGCCCGTCAGCCGACTGCTGAGCCGGACCTGTTGTCCCGGAGAACGAACAGGACGGATTCGCTTTTGTGAGCGAACCGGGCTCCTGACCCGCGTTCCCAGCCGCGCTGAGTTCAATCGTCCTCGTCGCCCACCGCCCCGTTCCGGAGTCGCGGGTGGTGCGGGGATGATGTCCCGCATGCTGGCAGCGATCGGTCTGGACGAGACGCACGAGTCGGCGTACCGGGCGCTGGTGTCAGTGGGCGCCGCCGACGTCGCGGACCTGGCGCGCAGGCTCGGCCTCGGCGAGCCGGAGACCGAGCGGACGCTGCGCCGCCTGGAGCGGCACGGCCTGGCCGCGCAGGCGTCCGGCAGGGCGGGCCGCTGGGTGGCGGCGCCGCCCGGTGTCGCGCTCGGCGCGCTCCTCACCCAGCGGCGGCACGAGCTGGAGCGGGCCGAGCTCGCGGCGACGCTGCTCGCCGAGGAGTACCGGGCGCAGGCCGCCGAACCGGCCGTCCACGACCTGGTCGAGGTGGTCACCGGGGCGGCCGCCGTCTCGCAGCGCTTCCTCCAGCTGCAGCTGGGCGCGAGCGACGAGGTGTGCGCGCTGGTGACCGGCAGCCCCGTCGCCGTCACCGGCATGGAGAACAGCGCCGAGGAGCAGGCCGCGGGGCGCGGTGTGCGCTACCGCGTGGTGATCGAGCGCACCGTGCTCGACCTGCCGACGGGCCTGGTCGAGCTGTCGACGGCGATCGGCCGCGACGAGCGGGTGCGGGTGGTGGACCGCGTCCCGACCAAGCTGGTGATCGCCGACGGCTCGCTCGCGATGGTCCCGCTGACCTCGCGCACGGCGGAGCCCGCCGCCCTCGTCGTGCACGCCAGCGGTCTGCTCGAATCGCTGACGGGCCTCTTCGAGGCGGTGTGGCGACAGGCACTGCCGCTGCGCATCGGCGAGGACGGCAGCACGCTCACCGAGGACGCCCCCGAGGGCCCGGACGGCACCGACCTGGAGATCCTGTCGCTGCTCCTCGCCGGCCTGACGGACGCGAGCGTCGCCAAACAGCTCGATCTGGGGCTGCGCACGGTGCAGCGCCGGGTGAAGCGCCTGATGGAGCTTGCGGGCGTGACGACACGGCTGCAGTTGGGCTGGCACGCGTACGAGCGCGACTGGGTGGCGCGGCGCCCGCGGCCGCACCGGAACCGGGCCCCGGGCGCCCGGGGGCAAACCTGACCTGCGGTTTCGCCGGATCTCGGGCACTCTGGGCAGATGGGAGCGTGGGAACTCCTGCTGGTCGGTGTGGTGATGCTGCTCGGCCTGTGCGGAGTGCTGGTGCCCGGCGTACCGGGGTCGTGGCTGGTGTGGGCCGCGGTCCTGTGGTGGACGCTGCAGGACCCGAACGGCCTCGCCTGGGGCATCCTCGTCGGCGCGACGGCCGTGCTGCTCGCGTCGCAGGCCGTGCGCTGGCAGCTGCCGCCCCGGCGGCTGCGCGAGAGCGGTGCCACGCGCCGGATGGGGGTCTTCGCCGGGGCCGGCGCGCTCATCGGATTCTGCGTGCTGCCGGTGATCGGGGCGATCCCCGGCTTCGTCGGCGGGATCTACACCGGGGAGCGGCTGCGGCTCGGCGGGCACGGCGAGGCGGTGGCGGCGACGCGGGCGGCCATGCGGGGCGGCGGTGGCAGCGTGCTGACCGAGCTGTTCGCGTGCCTGCTGATCCTGGGCGCATGGCTGGGCGCGCTCATCTGGGGCTGAGCCGCCCTCATCCCGACCGGTGCCGGTCCTCTTCGACCAGGTCGATGTCGATCTGGTCCCTGATGAGCTTGTGGGTGCCGCCGCCGGGATCGTGCGGTGCCGGATCCTCCTGGAGCACCGCGGTGGGCTTCCGGTGTACGGGGACGGTGGGGAAGGCCGCGCCGGTCGTCCCGGCCAGCACGGCCGCGGCAGCCGCGGCGATCACGGCTCGGCGGACATGGCTGCGCATGACGGGCACCTCCATCGGTCGGGGTGACGACGCGCAGTCTCCCTCCCCGGGATGAGAGGGCCTCTTAGAAACCGGCGGGGGCCGCCAAGGCCAGGTGGCGCAGGGCGTAGGAGCGCCACGGGCGCCAGGAGTCGGAGGGCGGTTCCGGTGCGCCGGGCAGGGCCACGTCGGGGTCGCCGAGCGCCCGCATCCGGATGACCGCGGCCGTCCGCGCATCCAGGCCGGGCAGGGCGCGGAGCGCCGCCTCGGCGTCGTCGCGGTCCGCGCCCGCGTCCAGGCGCAGGGAGCCGTCGGCGAGCGCCGCGGCCAGCACGCCGAGGGGGCCCGGCTCGGCGGCCAGCTCGGCGGGTGCCGGGAAGACGTGGGTGAGCCGCCCGCACGCCGCGTCGAGGACCTTGCCGTGCCGCGCCACGAGCCGCTCGGCGCCCTCCCGGCCCACCAGCGCGCGCACCGCGAACTCGTCGGGGTCGGCGGCGCCCGGCGACCGCAGCCCCGGCCGGGCCTCGACGAGCGGGGCGAGCCGGGGATCGGCGGCGAGCCGGGCGTCCACGGCGTACGGGTCGGCGTCCAGGTCGAAGAGGCGGCGCAGGCGTTGGACGGCGGTGGTGAGGTCGCGCAGGTCGGTCAGGTGGAGGCGGGCGTCGAGCCAGCCGCCGCGGTGCAGGGCCTCGGTGCCCGACCCGCCGCCGGTGGCCGCCGCGGCCCCGTCGCGCGCCTCCTCGACGGCCACGATGCCCGTGCCGTACGGCAGCCGGAGCGTGCGCCGGTAGGTGCGGGTGCCGCGCTCGCCGGTGACCTCCTCGATCCCGGTGACCGCTTCGGCGGCGAGCAGGTCGAAGACGGCGTCGGCGCGGTAGGGGCCCCGGTGGGCGAGGCGCAGCGGGATGCCGGCGGCGGGTGTGGCCCGGGCCGCGCCCCGCCGCGGGGCGGCGGCGCGCAGGGCGGTCGGTGTCAGCGCGTACACCGCCTTGATGGTGTCGTTGAACTGCCGGACGCTGGCGAACCCGGCGGCGAACGCGATCTCCGTGATCGGCAGGTCGGTGGTCTGCAACAGCACGCGGGCGGTGTGCGCGCGCTGCGCCCGCGCCAGGGCGACGGGTCCCGCGCCCAGCTCGGCGGTGAGCTGGCGCTGCACCTGCCGGGCGCTGTAGCCGAGGCGCACGGCGAGCCCCGGGACGCCCTCGCGGTCGACGACGCCGTCGCCGATCATGCGCATGGCGCGGCCCACCACGTCGGCGCGTACGTTCCAGTCGGCGGAGCCGGGCACGGCGTCCGGCCGGCAGCGGCGGCAGGCACGGAAACCGGAGGTCTGGGCGGCGGCCGCGGTGGTGTAGTAGCGGACGTTCTGCCGCTTGGGGGTGACGGCGGGGCAGCTCGGCCGGCAGTAGATGCCGGTCGTCGCGACGGCGAAGAAGAACTCCCCGTCGAACCGGGCGTCCCGGCTGCGCACGGCCTCGTACCTGGTCTCTTCATCGATCACAGGTCCATTGTGGAGCGGCGGGAGGCCGCGGGCTGGCGGATTTCGGACACGACACCGGCCCTGGGGGGGCGCAGCCCCTTCAGGGGCGCGGGGAACTGCGCGAGCAACCACGACGCTCCCGCAGCAGCCCACGCACCCCTTGAGGCCCACGCACCCCCACCGCTCCTGCTCAGCGCAAGCGACCTCGCTTGATATCCACGGCCGCACGCCCCTCCGCCCCCCGCAGCCGCCACTGGCGGCGCATCTCCGCGCGGGCCCGCGCGTCCGTCTTGGCGACGATGCGCTGGTTCTCACGGATCAGCTTGCGGTAGCTGTCGAGGCGGCGTTCGGGCAGGGTGCCGTCCTCGACGGCGGCGAGCACCGCGCAGCCGGGCTCCGCGGCGTGGGCGCAGTCGTGGAACCGGCAGTCGGCCGCCAGTTCCTCGATCTCGGAGAAGACCTGTCCGACGCCACTCTCGGCGTCCCACAGGCCGACCCCGCGCAGTCCCGGCGTGTCGATGAGGACTCCGCCGCCGGGCAGCAGGATGAGGTTGCGGGTCGTCGTGGTGTGGCGGCCCTTGCCGTCGACGTCACGGATCGCCTGGACCTCCATGATGTCGGCGCCGGCGAGCGCGTTGGCCAGCGTCGACTTCCCGGCGCCGGACTGGCCGAGCAGCACCGACGTACCGCCGGAGACGACGGCGGACAGGATGTCGACGCCCTCTCCCGTCGTGGAGCTGACCGGCAGCACCTGCACGCCGGGCGCCGAGGTCTCCACGTCCTCGACGAGGTGGCCGAGCGTGGCGGCGTCCGGCACGAGGTCGGCCTTGGTGAGCACGACCACGGGCTGCCCGCCCGACTCCCAGCCGAGGGCGAGGAAGCGCTCGATCCGCGCGAGGTCGAGCTCAGCGGTGAGCGGCACCGCGATGATCGAGTGGTCGACGTTGGCCGCGAGGACCTGTCCCTCGGACCGCTTGGACGAGGTGGACCGTACGAAGGACGTGCGCCGCGGCAGATACGCCTGTACGTAGCGAGGGTCGGCGCCGTCCGGATCCACGGCGACCCAGTCGCCGGTGCACACGACCTTCAGCGGGTCGCGCGGGGTGACGAACTCGGTGTCGGCCCGCACGGTTCCTTCGGCGGTGACGACGTCGCACTGTCCGCGGTCGACCCGGAGAACGCGCCCGGCCACGAGGCCTCGCGCCGCGTACGGCGCGAACTCGGTTTCCCAGTAGGAGTCCCAGCCATAGGCGCTGAGGAGGAGGGATGAAGAGGTTGAAGAGGAAGACAAGGGGTGACCCTTCACAGGGTGGCCCCGGCACACGCGCTGTCGGCGCGGAGAGATTCAGGTCAGCCGGAGGCCACGGAGGTGGACTTGATGAACTTCCGGATGCGGGCAGCGCCCATCGCAACGACAGCCATCGGTCTACACCTCCACTTCCTGCTCGGCCCGGCGAACCGGGCGCCCCAGCCGGACAGCCGACCGGCCACCTGGCAACACGCAGAGCCTAGCCCCGCCCCCTCCCGGACCACCACTGGTTTTTCCGCGCCCCGGATTCCGTGGCGTTGTGCCCGGTGAACGCCCACAGCGCGAGGCCCAGGAAGCTGAGCGTGGCGCCCAGCGCGCAGACGGCGCCCCAGCCGGCCGCCGCGTAGAGGGAGGTGGCGGCGAGGGCGCCGGTGGCGCTGCCGATCGAGTAGAAGACCATGTAGCCGCCGATCAGCCGGCTTCCCGCCTCCGGGTGCAGCGCGTAGATCAGGGTCTGGTTGGTGACGTGGACCGCCTGCACGGCGAGGTCGAGGAGGATCACCCCGGCTGCCAGGGCCCAGAGCGAGGTGCGGGTGAAGGCCAACGGCAGCCAGGAGACGGTGAGCAGCGCCAGGGCGATGCCGGTGGTGCGCCGGGAGAGCCCGCGGTCGTTCAGGCGGCCCGCCACGCCCGCGGCCAGGGCGCCGACGACACCGATCAGTCCGAACGCCCCGATCGCGCTGTGGGACAGGGAGTACGGCGCTTCGCTGAGCGGCAGCGCGACGCTGCTCCACAGGGTGCTGAACGCGGCGAAGACCAGCAGGCCGAAGAGGGCCCGCAGGCGCAGGAGTCGTTCCTGCGCGAACAAGGTGACCGTGGAGCGCAGGAGTTGGCCGTAGCGCAGGGTCGTCGGCGGAGCGGCGCCGTGGTGCGGCAGCACGCGGTACAGGACCAGGGCGAGCAGGGCGGTGAGCGACGCCGAGGCGGCGTAGACGGAACGCCAGCCCGCGAGATCGGCCATGAGGCCGGAGGCGGTGCGGGCGAGCAGGATGCCGATGACGACGCCGCTGGTGACGAGGCCGACCACGCGGCCGCGCCCGGCGGCGGGTGCCAGTGACGCCGCGAAGGCCACCAGGGTCTGTGTGACGACCGCGAGGAGCCCGGTCGCGGCCACGCCCACGAGCAGTGTCGCCGCCGTGGGGGCGGTGGCGACCACGGCCAACGCGGATACGAGGAGCAGCAGTTGGGCGACGACGAGCCGCCTGCGGTCGACCATGTCGCCCAGCGGCACGAGGAAGAAGAGTCCGAGGCCGTAGCCGACGTGCGTGAGCGTGACCACGCTACCGACGAGCGCCGGGCTCATGGCGAGGTCGTGGCCCATGGTGACCAGGAGCGGCTGGGAGAAGTAGACGTTGGCCACCGCGGCACCGCAGGCGACGGCGAACAGGGCGACGACGCCGCGGGACAGGACGTACGCGGAGCCCTCGCCGCCTTCCCTCTCGGCCTCGGTCCGTCGTGGCACGGCCGCACAGTTGCCGGACATGGGCACTCCCCTCCCTAGGCGGTTGCATCTTGCTACCAGTGGCGACGGCGTCGACGGTAACCGTCTTGGTAGCATGTTGCAACCAAGATGGGAGCGCCGGGTGCGGGAGTGCCGGACGCGAGAGACACGAGTGCACGAGAGTGAGGGACGCCATGGTGAGCAGGACCCGCTTCGACGACAGCGAGTGCCCCGTCGCCCGGTCGGTGGACGCGATCGGCGACTGGTGGTCCCTGCTGATCGTGCGGGACGCCTTCGACGGAAGCCGGCGCTTCGGGGAGTTCCAGCGGAGCCTCGGCGTGGCGAAGAACATCCTCACCGCGCGCCTGCGCGCGCTGGTCGCCGGCGGCATCCTCGAGTCCGCCCCGGCCTCGGACGGCAGCGCCTACCGCGAGTACGTACTGACCGCGAAGGGCGAGGCGCTCTTCCCCGTCATCGTGGCCCTGCGGCAGTGGGGCGAGGAGAACTTCTTCGCCCCCGGCGAACCGCACTCGGAGCTGGTGGACCGCCGACAGGGGCAGCCTCTGCGCGCACTCGACGTGCTGGCCGCGGACGGGCGACGGCTGCGCCCGGACGACACCGTCGTCCACAAGGTCACTCCCGACGAGAGGAGTTGAGGCCCGGCCGTCAGTCGCGGTCCTCCCCCGGCCGGTGCGCCACGAACACCAGCTCCCGGCCCGGCCGGTCCGGCGCGTCGCGGACGGCGTCCAACACGTAACCTCCAGCGGCCAGTTCCGCCTCGACCTCCGCGCGGTCGCGGAAGCGCAGCGTCGAGTCCGACGTCAGCACCTCGCCGTCCGCGGTGAAGACGTAGGTCCAACGGAACGACACCAGCGGGCCGTTGACCTCCGTCACCTCCACCCAGCTCTCGACCGCCCCCACGCCGGGGACCTCCGTGACGCCGTGCGTGGCCTCGCGGTTCCAGTCCTCCCACGCGCGGCGGGCCGGGTCCCGGGTCTCGAAGACCAGGTGCCCGCCCGGGCGCAGCGCCTCACGAGCACCTCGCAGGGTCTCGCGCCACGCGTCCGGATCGGTGATCTGCTGGGCGACGTTCGCCGTCATGGTCGCGAGATCGACGCGCAGCGGCGGCAGCGCGGTCGCGTCGCCGTGGAGCCAGCGCACCCGATCGCCGCCCGGCTTGGCGCGGGCCACGTCGAGGGAGGCCTCCGCGGGGTCGACGCCGACGACGTCGACCCCGCGCGCGGCCAGGAGCAGCGCGAACACGCCGGTGCCGCAGCCGATGTCGAGGACCCGGCGCGCCCCGAACTCCTCCGCCATGCGGAGATACGGGTCGAGGTCGCCGCGGTCGGGGTCGAGCGCGTCGTAGAGCGCCGCGAGGCGGGGGTGCCCGAATTCGGCGGCTACGGTGCCGTCGACCTCGTCGGCCATGTGATGCCCCCTTAGTTCGTGACCGGTTCGGCGTGAGTGGCGTGTGCTGCGCGTGCGGCGCGCCACTCGGGTGCCAGTACCGACCAGATCTCGGTGTCCTGCCGCACGCCCCGATAGGGGTCGTTCTCTCGCTGGAGTCCCTCGCGGCTCATGCCGAGCCGTTTGGCCACATTGACACTCGGGGTGTTCTCGGGGGCTACCAGCCACTCCACGCGGTGGATGCCGCGGGTCTCGATCGCCCAGTCGATGACGACGCGCACCGCGCGGGTGACGAGGCCGCGTCCGGCGGCGTCCGGTTCCAGCCAGCAGCCGACTTCGCAGGTGCCCGCCGCCGCATCGAAGGCCCGGAGGAGGACACCGCCGACGAGTCGACCGTCGAGCCGGATGCCGTACAGCCGGCCGGTGTCGTCGGCGGCCTTGTCGGCGTACGCCTGGAGCCAGGAGCGGGCGGAGTCCAGGTCGGCCGTGATGTCGGGGAGTCCGACGTAGCGGCCGATGAAGTCGCGGCCACGGTCCATGTGGGCGAGGAACTCCTCGGCCTGCCAGGGCTCCAGCGGCCGCAGTTCGGCCCCGTCGCCTCCATCGCCTCCGTCACCCAGGGGTATCGCGAACATCCTCTTCCTCCACAGTGGCCGCTCGGTCGCTCCGGATCTTCGCACGACTGTGCGCGCACTCGGCCGGAATTTATCCGTCGGCAGTGACCGACGGCGGTCGGCGGCGGCCAACTGCGGCCAACCGCAGTCGTGAGACGGAGAAATGACCGCGGCGCGCCGTCCCGGAGCCATAGACGCAGCCAGGTTGAGCGGAGGGGGTTGTTCCGGACAGATGTGGCGCCCCGGCGATGTGGCCGGTCTTGTCGTGGACGAATTAGTTGCCTCAGCCATCCAATGGGGATGGATCAGGGACGAACCGCACTTGCGAGGTGCTTCCATGGCCGAGACGACGAAGCCGATCGAATCCATCACCTTCCCCCAGGACCGCACGTGTCCGTACCACCCGCCCACCGCCTACGCACCGCTGCGCGAGGACCCGCCGTTCTCCCGCGTCAGTCTGTTCGACGGCCGTTCCGTCTGGCTGGTCACCGGCCGGGCGGCGGCGCGTGAGCTGCTCGTCGACCCGCGGCTGTCCGCGGACCGCGAGAACGAGGCCTTCCCCATCCCGACCGAACGCTTCGCCCGGCTCCGCGACCGCCGCGTCGCCCTGCTCGGCGTCGACGACCCGGAGCACAACACGCAGCGCCGCATGCTGATCCCCAGCTTCTCCGTCAAACGGATCGCGGCCCTGCGCCCGCAGATCCAGGCGACGGTCGACCTGCTCCTCGACGACATGGTCGAACAGGGCCCGCCCGCCGAGCTGGTGAGCGCGTTCGCGCTGCCCGTCCCCTCGATGGTCATCTGCGCCCTGCTGGGAGTGCCCTACGCCGACCACGAGTTCTTCGAGGAGCAGTCGCGGCGGCTGCTGCGCGGGCCCACCCCCGACGACACGCAGCAGGCGCGGGAAGAACTGGACGCGTACTTCTACGAGTTGATCGACCTCAAGCGCGCCACCCCGGGCGACGGGCTGCTCGACGAGCTCATCCAGCAGCAGCTCGCGTCGGGCGCGGTGGACCGGGACGAGCTGGTCAGGCTCGCCACGATCCTGTTGATCGCCGGGCACGAGACGACGGCGAACATGATCTCCCTCGGTACGTTCACGCTGCTCCAGCACCCCGAGCGGTTCGCGGAACTGCGGGCCGGGCTGCGCGCCGACCCACCGCTGATGCCGGCCGCCGTCGAGGAGCTGCTGCGCTTCCTGTCCATCGCGGACGGGCTGCTGCGGGTGGCGAAGGAGGACATCGAGACCTCCGCGGGCACCATCCGCGAGCACGACGGCGTCATCTTCGCCACGTCCCTCATCAACCGTGACGGCACGGTGTACGAGGATCCGGAGGGCCTGGACTGGCACCGCGCCGACCGGCACCACCTCGCCTTCGGCTTCGGCATCCACCAGTGCCTGGGCCAGAACCTCGCACGGGCCGAGATGGAGATCGCGCTGGGGACCCTCTTCGAACGCCTGCCGGGGCTGCGCCTCGCGGCGCCTCCGGAGGACATCCCCTTCAAGCCGGGTGACACGATCCAGGGGATGCTCGAACTCCCCGTCACCTGGTAGGGGGCGGCCACCGTGGAGCTGGAGCGCGTGACGATTCACGTCGACAAGGACCGGTGCGTGGGCGCGGGCATGTGTGCGCTCACCGCGCCGAGCGTCTTCACCCAGGACGACGACGGCCTCAGTGAGGTGCTGCCCGGCCGCCAGGACGGTGGCGGGGACCCGCTGGTGCGGGAGGCCGCGCGGGTGTGCCCGGTGCAGGCGATCAGCGTCGAGCCGGGCTGATACACCACCAACACGGCAAGCGTGCAAGGGACTTCACTCTTCGAGCGTGGCCGTGAAGCTTCCGCCGTACGCGTGGTGGGTGTCCACCTCGATCCGGGTGCCGCCGGGGGCCCTGCTCACCCGGACCTGTGGATCCGCGGTCACCTTGCGCAGGGGGCGGCCGCGGAGCAGGACCGTCACGGCGCTCCGGTCCGTCGTCGGGTCGGACACCGCGACGGAGACGGTCCTGCGCCCCTTCGCATCCTGGCGGCGCACGATGACCGAGGCCGGGCCGTGCACGCGCAGGCCCGCGGTCTCGTGCCACCCCCGGGTGAAGGAGTTGGCGGCCGTGATGCCGAGCCCCGCGTGGGAGACGGCTTGCAGGTGACGGGAGTTGGCGAGGACCTTGAGCGGCCCATGGCGGTGGGCGCGCAACCGGTCGTCGTCGGCGTTCGGCACCAAGGCGTAGGCAAGCCGCGCGGGTCGGGCGCCCGCCGCCCCGTCGACGGTGACGCCGAACACCGAACGCGTCACCGCCGTATCGGGGTTGGCGGTGCGCACGGCCCTGCGGCTGCGGGTGACCCGATCCAGGGTGACCCGCACCCGCGGGGTGTCGAGGAGGATGTAGCCGACCGCGGTGCCCTCCGTGGCGTTGGCGTAGCGCAGCCAGCGCAGGTCGGCGGTGCCGGGGCCGGTCCAGGGGCGGCCGTCGCGGAGCATGCCGGTGAGGGTGATCCGGTCGTCGGCGGCCGCGGTGCGGGCGTCGACGGTCGTGGTGACGGCGCGCCCCGCCGCGTCGCCGACGTCCGCCGCGAGCACCACGATCTCCTCGTCGAGCAGGAACCACGACTTCGTCGCCGTCGCGTTCCGGTACACCACGAAGTCGTCGGGCAGCAGCGCCCGGTCGCGGTACGCCGCGTCGTCGGACTGCACCATCCCCGCCGCGCCGTACGCCCCGAGGACGGCGCCGCCCGAGTACCGGGCGGTGCCGCGCGGGAAGTAGACGTACTTGTTCTGCGACTCGGAGGAGGAGGTGAAGTGGAGGGGGTGGCCGGGGTTGTCGTAGAACGGCTTGCCGTACAACTCCGGTACCGTGCGCCGCTGTTCGACCGGGGCGGTGACGCCAGCGAGGCCGTACGGCGAGACCGTGGTGTAGTAGTCGACACCGTACGCCCGGGTCTGGTCCTGCCCTGAGAGGTAGAGGTAGTACGCGCCGTCGCCCTGGAACCACGGCATGAGGTTCTCGCCGCTCATGTACTCGTACTTGCTGATCCGGTCGGAGCTCCGCGCGAGCGCGAAGGCGTAACCCGGCCTGCGGTGCACGGTCTTGTCCATGGCGTTGAACGCGACGCTGCGGGCGGCCGGGTTGAGGTCGGCGGGCGGGACGGCGGTGTCGCCGAGGATGTCGGCGTAGCGGACGACGCTGACCGGTGAGACGAAGCGGGCCGGGTCCAGGGCGGTGCGCGAGGTGGCCCTGACGTGCTTGACGTAGCTCTTGAGGGCGGTGGCCGCGGCGCCCGTCGCGAGTGAGGAGAGGTCGACGACGGCCTCGACGACCACTGCGACGTCGGTGTATCCGGAGTCGGGGCGCGACACCGCCCGGCCCTTGACGATCTCCATCATCCAGCCCTCGAAGATCAGCGGGGCGAACCCGTTCCGCACCCAGCCGTACACGGTCGGCACGAGCTCCTCGCCGTGCGCGAACCCGGTGCCTTCGAGGATCTTGAGGGTCTGTACGACGCGGGTGAGCAGCCCCTTGCCGTACGAGCCGGTGTACGCGACGGACGCGTGCTGGATGAAGGAGCCGTCGGCGTAGTGGCCGTCGGTCACGCCGTGCCGCAGCCGGTAGGGGTCGATGGTGAGGAAGACCGTCAGCTGGTCGGTGAGGGCCTTGCGGATCCGCGCCTCGCCCGGCTCGCCCAGGAGCGCGCCCTGGAGGATCCGGTTGGTGGTGATGTCGGCGAGGTTGGCGCCGGTGTGGAAGCGCGAGTCGAGGTCCACGTCGCCGTCGGTGCCGTTGCGCAGGTAGGCGTCCATCGAGGCGACGTAGGCGGGCAGCAGGTCGGGGCGGTGGGCGGCCACTTCGTCGGCGAGCAGCACGAGGGTCTTGCTGACGTGCTGCGAGATGCCGATCTCCCAGTGGAACCAGTTGCCGTAGTAGCCCTTGGCCTGGTCCGCGTAGTAGCGCTCGTGCAGCCAGGCCAGAGCGTCGATCACCCGGCGCCGCACGGCCCGGTTGTCGTACAGGTCGGCGGGGAGGCCCGGCGTGCGGGTGGCCAGGGCGATCTCGTACAGCCTGCGGTAGGCGGTGTTCAGGTTGGCCTCGTCGGTGCCGAGCACCAGGCCCGCGAAGAGCTCGCCCTCGCCGGCGTCGTCCATCGCCTTCAGGTCGGCCCGCGCGGTCCGCTCGACGGCGGCGAGCTTCGCGGCCGCCTCGGGGCGCGCGTTGGACGCGGCGGTACCGGCGAAGACCGCCACGGTGTTGGCGAGGAGCCGGGCGCGGCCCGCCTCGCTCGCGGCGGCGGTCAGCCGGCCCACGGGGACCACCGCCAGGAGACCGGCGGCCGACAGGGCGGACAGCAGGCGTCTGCGGGTGAGCTCCATGACGGCCTCCAACGACGGCGTACGACGGCATGCGTGGCGTTCCGGGGGCGTGCGGCGAGCGGAGTCAAGCAGACGCCCCGACCGGCGACAAGGGTCCCCGGCCGGGGAGGTCCGGGCAGATTGATAGCGTCCACTCCGATCATGGTGCCGCGCTGGGCGCCGTTCACGGGGGAAGGGGGGCGCCGTGCCCGAGGGAGGCTCGCCGCGCACGGTGCGGCGGCGCACCTGGCTGGTGGCCGTGCTGGCGGTGACGCTGCTGGCCGCGTCGTCGGTGACCTGGGTCGCCGTGTCGCGGGCCGAGGAGCGGGAGGACCGGCTCGACACCAACCGGGAACTGGTGGCGCGGGGCTGCGCGGGCCTGCTCCAGGAGGAGCTGTACGCCTCCGTGCCGGACGACGAGCGTGGCGTAATGGACGAGTTCGGGACGCTGCTGCACCCCCGGCAGGAGAGCCGCGCGCTGCTCGACTGCACGCTGGCCTGGGGCGGCGACGGCGGGACGTCGGAGGCGGACGTCCAGGCGCGGGTGCGGGCCGAGGCGGTGCCGGAGCGTATGTCACCGGCGGCGCTGACGGGCGACTTCGGCCTGCCTCTCCCGCCGAGCGCGGCGGGCGGTGTGGGCGCCGTGGACCGCTGGGACGGCGACTCGGTCGCGGCGTCCCTGCTCGTCGACTGCCCGAAGGGGCTGGAGGGGCGAGGCCGGTCCACGCGGGACCTGCTCGTGTCGGTGGACCTGCCGTCCGAGGCCGGGGAGTACGCCGACGAGTCCGACATTCCCGAGGCCGACCGGCTCGCCACCGCCAGGACCGCCGCGAAGGTCGCCAACTGGGTGTCCCGCAAGCAGGGGTGCGGCAGCGAGCCGCTGCGCACCGAGCCCGGCGGCACCCCGGACAAGGCGCCGAAGCTCTGCGCCTGGCTCTCCCCCGAGGCGCAGCGGCTGGCCCCCGGCGAGTGGACGTTCGACGGGAACGACTCGGCGTACAGCCGGCGCGCCGGCGCGTGCGGCGGCCGGTGGGACGACACCGCGGGCTCCCCCGACCATCTCGCGGTCGTGGCGGCGGATGTGGAGAGCTGGTCGGGCGTCCTCGCCCGCGGCGCCTACGAGGACCACGCGGAGAAGGCGCCGGGGCCCGGCCCCGGGGCGCCGGCCGCGCACGACAAGCCCGTGACGGTCGAACGGTCGGGGGACGACCCGCGACTCGCCCTGTGGGCGCGGTCCGCGTGCGTGGCGGGGCCGACCTACCACCGCGTGACGGTGACCCCCGCGTTCGACTTCGGCCGCGGGCCGGAGGAGGACGAGGTCGTCCTCGGCCCGAAGGACCAGCGGCGGATCTCCCGGCAGGCGCGGGCCGTGCTCGACCGCTATCTGGCGGCGCCCGACGGGTGGCCCCGCCGTTCGCACTGCCGTGAGACGAAGATCGTGGGAGAGGTGGCGGAGTGGCGCGAGCGGGACTGACCTGGCGGACGAGGACGGGGCGCGCGGTCCTGTCGTCCTGCGGGGCGCTCGTCGCCCTTGCCCTGGCCGCGGGCGGCTTCTACTGGTGGGGCGGCCCGCACGAGCGCCGCGTGGCGCAGCGGGTGCTCGACGAGGCCTGCGAAGGCGTGCTGCCCTCGCGGGAGATGCGGGACGTCCTCGGCGACGGGCCGTTCGAGACAGGGCCTGGCCGGGTGGACGTGCGGTCGGCGCACCGGGCCTCGGACAGCGCCGGGGACGGGGAGAAGGACGTGAGGCGCACGGTCACGTGCAGCGTCAGTGGTGACGGTACTTCCGTGGCGGGCGGCGCCGGGGGCGAGGCCGAGGTCGAGGTCACCGTGCAGAGCGTGCCGCAGCGGCGCGGCGACGGAACCGCGGCCGAGGCCGGGGCCGACCGTGACGCCGGACGAGGTTACGGCGAGGGCCCGTTGTACCCGGAGCCGGAGACCGAGCTGCCGCCCGTGGGGCTCGGCGGCGGCTGGCGGGGCCTGTTCTCGACCGGTGAATCCTTCACGAGCGATTCCGACGGCGACAACTGGGGGACCGCGGTGACGCTCCTCGACTGTGCCGGGGACCGCGGTGGGCTCCTCGTCACGGTCGCGGCGCAGGACGAGGACGTCACGCTGGACGACCCGCGCCGCCGCACCGCCGTCGCGCGGATCGCCACCGCGACGGCCGCGAAGGCGTCGGCGAAGTGGGGCTGCGACGCCGAGGTGGGCAAGCCGCCGCGTACGGTGGCGCTCCCCGTCAACGCCGAGGAGAGCGTGCCGCTCGCCGACGCGTCCGGGACCTGCCGGGGTGTCCCCGGCCGGGGCGGGCGGCTGTCCCGGGCGTGGGAGAGCGCGAGTTCCGGCGCTCCCGTCGAGGTGTGCGTCGTGGCGGGCGAAGGGCCCGACCTGCCGGGGACGAGGACGGAGACGGGTACGGGTACGGGTACGGGTACGGGCGCGGCGGACGAGGTGCGCCGCTACCACCTCGTCGCCTTCTACGGCCCGTACGCGGAGGCCGAACGGCTCGCCCACCAGGAACGCCACGGCGAGTACACCGAGAAGCCGGTCCCCGGCGAGGCCCCGGCGGGCCGGCTGGCGGGCGGCGGCCACTGGGCGACCGCGGCGTGCCGGGACGGGAGCGGCCCGGCGCTGTTCACGGTCCGGGACGAGGAGGCGTGGCACGGGGACCGTTCCGGCACGTACGGGAAGGACCGGGCCAAGCCGTCCACGGCCGACCTGGCGTACGAGCGGGCCGCGCTGGCGGAGTTCGCCCGCCACTCGGCCCGCGCGCACGGCTGCGAAGCCCCGGCCCTGCCCTGAGCCCCCGGCCGGGCTGGGCGGCCTCCTCCCTCACCCCTGCCGGGTCCCGGCACGCCCGGCGATGTGCGGCGGGAGTGCGATCCCTGTCCGCAGCAGCGGGTCCGGCACCGGTTCGCCCCAGGTGGCCGTGAGCGGCAGGTTGCCGGCCCAGACGTCGAGTCCGGCGTCCGGGCCGTCGCCGTCGTCCGGTGGACCCGCCGCCGTCTTGACCGAGGCCTCCGCGAGGGAGAGGGCCAGCAGGGTGGTCGCGGCGAGTTCCTTGCGGCTGGGGCGGCGGGCGTAGTCCCACTGGCCCGGCGTCGCGTGCTCGGTGAGCAGCCGCAGGCCGCGCAGCTTCTCCTCGGGGTCGGTCACCCGGCGCGGGACGCCGTGGATCATCGCGCTGCGGTAGCTGACGCCGTGTTCGAACACCGAACGGGCGAGTATCAGCCCGTCGACGTGCGTCACGGTGACGCAGACCGGCGCCTCGGGGTCGGCCGCCAGGCTGCGGCTGGCGACGGAGCCGTGCAGGAAGAGGTGGGTGTCGTCACGGCCGTACACGGTGGGCACGACCATCGGGTGGCCGTCGACGACGACGCCGAGGTGGCAGACGAAGCCCGCGTCGAGGATCGCCTCCAGGTCGGCACGGTCCAGACTGCCCTGATCGCGCAGGCGGCGGTGGCGGGTGCGGTCGGTGAGGGGCAGGACGGCGGGGAGCGTGGCAGTGTCTCCCACAGTTGCTTGGGGCTGGGGCTGGGGCTGGGGCTCGGGCTGCTCATGGTCATCGTTCACGACGCGACAAGTTACCGAGCGTCGAGGGCGGGTGGGGCGGACAGGGCAGCGGTGGGTGCGGGGGCGGCGACCGCCGTGTCGGGCGCGGCGGGTGCGTCAGGCGCGGGCAGGGCGACAGGCGCGGCGATCGCGGCGACGATGGCGAGGGTGGCGACGGCTCGCAGGGTCCACTTCATCGCGGCCGGGTTCGTCGCGGCCGGGTTCAGCACGGCCTGGTTCATCGCGGTCTGGTTCAGCACGGTCTGGTTCAGCACGGTCAGGCTCCGATCTCGGCGTGTGACGGCCCGTCATGGCATGCAAGGCGCGCCACAGCACGGCATCTGTTGCATGGGATGCGTGCGGTGGCACGCGTCTTGATCGTCGCCTCCCGCCCCGTACCCCGGCATCGTCCGGAAGTCGCGGCCGGGTCCGCCCCACGGGGGAGGTCGCCCTCCCCTCGCGGACCTCAGACGACCAGTACCCGGCGCCCGCGCGTATGGCCGGCCTGGCTGTCGATGTGTGCCGCCGCGGCGTCGGCCAGTGCGTACGACTTGTCGACCGGGATGTGGAGCCTTCCCCGCGAGATGAGGTCGGCGGCCTCGGCGAGTGCGTCCGGCACGCTGCCGGCCGCGCCGGAGAACCGGACGCCGTGCTCCGGCGCCGTGAGATCGGCGATGGAGATCACCTTCCGCGGGTCGCCGGTCAGCTCGACGAGCTCGCGGAGCACACCCGAGCCCGCGAGGTCGAGGGCCGCGTCGACCCGGCCGAGGGCCCGCACCCGCTCGACCCACCCCTCCCCGTACGTCGTGGCGAGGGCGCCCAGGCCCCGCAGATAGTCCTGGTTCGCGGCCCCGGCCGTGCCGATGACCGTGATGCCGCGCTCGCGGGCGATCTGCAGCACCGCCGACCCCACTCCCCCGGACGCGCCGCTGACCAGCAGCGTCTGACCGGGCAGGACGCCGACCTCGCGGAGGACGCGCAGCGCGGTCTCCACCACGGAGGGGTACCCGGCCGCCTCTTCGAACGTCAGCCCCTCCGGCATCAGCGCCCACGCCGACAGCACGGCGAACTCCGCGTACGTGCTCGCCCCTTCACCGAACACATGGTCTCCGACCCGCACCCCTTCGACACCCTCGCCGACCTCGTCCACCACCCCGGCGGCATCGAGGCCGACTCCGGCGGGCAGCTCGATCGGATGCGCAGACAGCACCTGGCCCTCCCTGACCCGCCAGTCGACGGGGTTCACGCCCGCCGCCCGTACGGCGATGCGTATGTGGCCGGGGCCCGCGTGGGGCTCCTCGGCGTCGATGAGGTGCAGGACGTCCGGGCCGCCGAACTCGGCGAAGCTCACTTTCTTCATGCGGCGAACGCTAGCACTAACGGTTAGTGTTTCACAACGAGTAGCTTTTCCTGACAGCTTCAGCTTTGCATTTGGTAGCGTGCGCGCATGACCGTGCCGACCGGACGCCGCGAGCGCAAGAAGGCCGCGACCCGTCAGAAGATCGCCGACACCGCCCTGCGGCTCTTCCTGGAACGCGGCTACGAGGCGGTGGGCATCCGGGACGTGGCCGCCGAGGCCGACGTGGCCGTGACCACGGTCTTCTCCCACTTCGCCTCGAAAGAGGCGCTGGTGTTCGAGCAGGACGAGGACTTCGAGCAGCGCCTCGCGCGGGCGGTCACCGACCGGGCGCCGCACGAGCCGCTCATCCCCGCGCTGCGACGCGAGATCCACGCACTGGTGCGGCACTGCACGGCGGACGGCGCCGCCCCGATCTGGCGCATGATCGAGGAGACGGCCGCCCTGCGGAAGTACGAGGAGTCGATGAGGCTGCGCCACGCGGAGGCGCTGGCGGCCGCCATCGCCGCCGAACCCGGTCTGTCGCGGACCGACACGGCCTGCCGCACGATCGCGAGGTTCGCGATCGACGCCTTCTCGGTGGCCCGCGAGGCGGACGACCCGGAGGCCGCGGTGGACGAGATCTTCCACATGATCGAAGCAGCTTGGCGGGCCACGGGCCCTTCCTGAGGGACCCACCGGGAAGGACTCGGCCGGAGGACTAGAGCGTGGCGGGTCCAAGTCCGGCTCGAAGAATCCAACGACTTGCGGGCCGGGGCGATGGCGGGGCGCGGGGCACGCGCGGTCTCATGGAGACCATGGAGCTTTCCCACCACGAGGACGTGTCCCCCGGCACCGGCGCTCTCCCGCCCCGCGCGTGGTACGCGGCGTCGGACGCCGCCGCCCTTTCCCTCAACGGCCACTGGCGGTTCCGCCTCTCGCCCACGGCCGACGCCGAGGACGACTCGTTCGCCGCCGACGGGTACGACCCCGACGCCTCGGATGCCGAGGGCGCCTGGGGCGAGATCGCCGTGCCCGGCCACTGGGTGCTGCAGGGCCACGGCGCGCCCCAGTACACCAACCAGCTCTACCCGTTCCCCCTGGACCCGCCCCGCGTGCCCACCGAGAACCCGACCGGCGACCATCTGCGCCTCTTCGACCTGCCCGCCGACTGGCCGCGGGACGGCGCCGCCGTCCTCCGCTTCGACGGCGTCGAGTCCTGTGCCCGCGTCTGGCTGAACGGCACGGAGCTCGGCGACTTCAAGGGCTCACGCCTCCCCCACGAGTTCGCCGTCGGCGAGCTGCTGCGGCCCGAGGGCAACGTCCTCGCGGTCCGCGTCCACCAGTGGTCCGCCGGTTCGTACCTGGAGGACCAGGACCAGTGGTGGCTGCCCGGGATCTTCCGCGACGTGACGCTGCTGCACCGGCCCGAGGGCTGCGTCGGCGACTTCTTCGTCCACGCCGCGTACGACCACCGCACGGGGACGGGCACGCTCCGGGTGGACATCCCGGAGGCGGACGTCCAAGGGCGCGTCGTCGTCCCGGAGTTGGGGATCGACGTGGCGACCGGCGAGGAGGTCACCGTGACCGTCGAGCCGTGGACGGCCGAGACGCCACGGCTGTACGACGCGACGCTGGCCACGCCCGGCGAGCGGATCCCGCTGCGCGTGGGCTTCCGCACGGTCGCCGTCGAGGACGGACTCATCAAGGTCAACGGCCGTCCGATCCTCTTCCGCGGTGTGAACCGCCACGAGTTCCACCCCCGCAGGGGCCGCGCCCTCGACCTCGAAACGATGCGCGCCGACGTGCTCCTGATGAAGCGTCACAACATCAACGCCGTCCGCACCAGCCACTATCCGCCGCACCCCGCCTTCCTCGACCTCTGTGACGAGTTCGGTCTGTGGGTCGTCGACGAGTGCGACCTGGAGACCCACGGCTTCCAGGCGGTCGGCTGGCGGGGCAACCCGGTCGACGACGACCGCTGGACGCCCGCCCTCCTGGACCGCGCCGCCCGCATGGTCGAGCGCGACAAGAACCACGCCTCGGTGATCGTCTGGTCGCTCGGCAACGAGTGCGGGACGGGCCGCGGCCTGACCGCCATGGCCGAGTGGATCCGCGCCCGGGACGGCAGCCGCCTCCTCCACTACGAGGGCGACGCGTCCTGCGAGGACACGGACGTGTACTCGCGGATGTACGCCGACCACGCCGAGGTCGAACGCATCGGCCGGGGTGAGGACGAGGGGCCGAAGGAGCGGCGCAGGCTTCCGTTCATCCTCTGCGAGTACGCGCACGCCATGGGCAACGGACCCGGCGGACTCAGCGAGTACCAGCGGCTGTTCGAGACGTACGACCGGCTCCAGGGCGGCTTCGTCTGGGAGTGGATCGACCACGGCATCGCGCACCCCACGTACGAGTACGCGTACGGCGGCGACTTCGGCGAGGAGCTGCACGACGGCAACTTCGTCTGCGACGGCCTCGTCTTCCCCGACCGGACGCCGTCCCCCGGCCTCGTCGAGTACAAGAAGGTGGTCGAGCCGGTCCGGATCGAGGGCGACGGGCGCGCCGGTACGGTCACGGTCACCAACCTCCACGACTTCGCCGGCCTCTCCCACCTCGCCTTCACCTGGTCGTACGAGAAGGACGGCACGACCGTCGCGGACGGCGTCCTCACGGTGCCGCAGGTCGGCCCCGGCGAGCGCACGGAGGTGAAGCTGCCGCCCCCGCCGCCCCGGGACCCGGACGCCGAGACCCAGTGGACGGTGCGCGCGTCACTCGCCGAGGACACGGCGTGGGCGCCGAAGGGGCACGTGGTGGCGTGGGCGCAGCTGCCCGTCGAGTACGGCATGGTCCTGCCCGTGCCCGGCGGCGCGGCACCCGTGCGCGACGCGGCCGGCCGGCGCATCACCCTCGGCGCCGCGGATTTCGACGCCCGCACCGGCTCGCTCCTCGCCTTCCACGGCCGTGAGGTCAGGGAGCTGCGCCTGGACGTGTGGCGGGCCCCCACCGACAACGACAACGGCATGCCGTGGCGGCCCGAGCCGTCCGTGGCCTCGCTGTGGCGCACGCACGGCCTCCACCGGATGCGGCACCGCGTCGACTCCGTCGAGACGACCGGGGAAGGTCTCACCGTGCGCACCCGGGTGGCGCCCGCGGCGAGCGACCTGGCGCTGCGCACGGAGTACCACTGGACGTCGGACGGCGGCAAGCTGCTGCTGCGGATGTCCGTGACGCCGGAGGGCGACTGGCCCGTGCCGCTGCCGCGCCTCGGCATCCGCTTCGGGCTGCCCGGCGCGGCCGGCCGCGTGCGGTGGTTCGGCGGCGGGCCCGGCGAGGCCTACCCCGACACCGCGGCCGCCTCGCTGATCGGCGTGTGGGAGTCGGACGTCGACGCGATGCAGACGCCGTACGTGCGCCCGCAGGAGAACGGGGCCCGCCCCGCCGTCCGCTGGGCCGAGGTCGGCGGGCTGCGCGTCGAGAGCGACGGCGCCCCCGCGTTCACCGTCCGGCGCTGGACGACCGAGCAGCTCGACGCCGCCCGGCACCGCACCGACCTCACGCCCGGCGACACGGTCTGGGTCAACCTCGACATCGCCCGGCACGGCATCGGGACGCAGTCGTGCGGCCCCGGCGTCCTGCCGCAGTACGAACTCCGCGCGACACCCCGGCCGTCCTCCTTCAGCTGCGTCTTCTCACGCGTGGACGGCTGAGCCCGGGACGGACCGGGCCGGGCGCCGCCCGGTCACCCCGTGGTCGTCAGGCGTTCCCGCAGGAACTGGACGACCCGCTCGCGCGCGGCGTACGCGGGGTGGCCGGGCTCCTCGCGGACCTCCTCCGTGAGGACGGAGTGCGCCGACTTCGCGAAGCCCGTCGCGTTGCCCGGCGACGAGTCCAGTTCGATGACCTCGAACGCGTCGCCGAAGTGGCGGCGCAGGGTGGCGAAGCGGTCGCGCGGGACCAGCTTGTCCTCGCTGAAGCGCAGGCCGAGCGCGCACAGGCCGTCGTTCTTGGTGCGGGCCACGACCGTGTCGAACTCGGCGCGGGACAGGCCGGGGTCGACCCGTCGCGCGGCGCTCACCGGGAGGGGCAGCGAGGGCTGGCTGAGCACGGGGGCCAGGACGGCCTCCTCCGTGGCGGCGGCCAGCGCGAAGCCGCCCGTGAAGCACATGCCGATGACGCCGACGCCCGGACCCGGCGTGCGGGACGCCAGATCGCGGGCGAGGGCACGGAGATAGTCCGCGAAGGGGCGCCGGGCGTTGGTGGCGAAGGCACGGAACTCGGCGGCGACGCAGACCCGGCCGAAGACCCCCAGGACGTACGGCGTGGAGATCGGGCGGCCCGGCTCGCCGAAGGGGGACGGGATCGCGACGGTGAAGCCCTGTTTCACCAGGTGCTCGCCGAGGCCGAGGACACCGGGATGCACACCGGGGATCTCGGGAACCAGGACGACGCCGGGGCCTGTCCCCTTCTCATGGACATCATGCGTGAGGCCGGCCCCCGTGAACGGGGCCGCGTGCCATCCTGTGAGGTCCGCTGTCGGTTCCGAACCGGGCACGGCGCTCACTCCCTTTCGTCACAAGTGCCTGATGGGTAGGTGGAGTTCATGCCTACAGCACCCATGCGCGGAAACACAGACCCCACCGGGCGGTCCGAGCCGCCCGAGCCACCCCCCGAGCCCCCGCCCGGGCGGCTCGTGGCATGGCTGGGCAGATTCGGCCCCGTCGCCGTGGGATACGCCGTCTTCCAGGCCCTGGTGGGGCTGCTGCCCGACGGGCTCTTCGGGGACACGGCCCGCTATTCGCTGGCCGTGGCCAGCGGCCTCGGCACGGGGATCTCCGCCTGGCTGGCCGGCGCGCTGCTGCGGGCACGGGCGGCGGCGGGCGGCGGGGCGGACGACGGGACGGGCGGTGATCTGGACGGGGTTCCTTCGCCGCGCCGCCCCCTGGCGGGAGCGGCCTCCGGCGCGGCGGAACCGGTGGGTCCTGGGCCGCTGCCGGGGCTCTCCGCCGCCGCGTACACCACGCTCGCCGACCGCCTGACGGTCTTCGACGACCCGCTGCGCGGCCGCCTCGTGGGCTGGCCGCACGCCCTCGACGAGCAGTCGGAACCGGTACGTCCGACACCGACGGGCACCGCGTACGGCCTGCACATCGTCCTAGAACTCGGCATGCCCGACGGGCGGTTGCGCGCCTCCGAGCTCGTGGAGACGCTGTGGCGGCTGCGGCTGCCCGAGGGCGGCTGGGCCGCCCGCTCGCAGGGCGCGGTGGGGCGCCCCGAGGTGACCGCGCTCGTGCTCGGCGCCCTCGCGCGGGCCGGCGCCGACCCGCGCCTCCTCGCCACGGAGGCGGAGCGGTGCACCGAGCGGTTCAGCCGCGAACTGGAGCCCGCAGGAGCCGAGTTGACGCACGTCGTGACCACGGTGCTGCGCGGGCTGCTGCGCGCCGCGCCCGACTCGCCCGCCCTGCCGCTCCTGCGGGACGCGCTCGTCGACGGGGCCGTCACCGATCCGGCGCGCGGGCACCGCCGCTGCTGGGGCTCACGGCTCACCCCGCCGCGCGGCAGGGCGGTGGCGCCGTCCGCCGTGCACACCGCGCAGGCCGTCGTCGCCCTCGACCGGGCGGCGCGGGTGCTCGGCGAGGACGCGAACGCCCGCGCCACCCGCGAGGAGGGCATCCGCTGGCTGCTCTCCTGCCCCGGGCCCGCGCACGACGGCTGCGACGACCTGGAGAGCGGCCACGAGACGGTGCGCCGCCCGCACCCCGTCGACGCCTCGCGCCACGAGGTGCTCTCCGTGCGCCACTTCTCGGCGGCCTGGGTGGTGCGGGCGCTGCTCACCCCGGACGTCCCCGCGGTCGCCGCCGACGAGGAGAGGGAGGCGACCTGGCAGGAGATGCTGTCGGGGTCGGCCGCGTGCGTGTGGCGGCAGCAGGACAACGGGATCTGGACGTGGGACGGGGTCGATCTCGCCTACCCGCTGTGGATGACCTACCAAGGCCTTTCCGCGCTGCGGGCACATGCCGTATGGATGTATCAGCCGGGTGGCTGAACGCCGGCGGGCGCGTGGACGAGGGGGAGAGTGCATTGGGTGGTCGGCACGTCCACGACGCCAGGCGGCTCCTGGAGGAGACGCTGGACCGGTCGACGGGGGACGAACTGCTGCGGGCGGCCCGCGCGGTCGTCGCCGAACTGGGCGACCCGCGGCGCCTGGTGCCGCTGCTGCGTGAGCTGGCGGGCGGCACGGGCGACCCGTCGGGGTGCGCGCTCCTCTCGTACCGCCACATCCTCGGCTTCGACAAGCTGCTCCTGATCGACGGCGGCCCGCGCCACATGCTGCGCGCGCATGTGTGGCATCCGGGCCGGGACATGCGCGAGGACATCCACAACCACCGCTCCCCGCTGGCCTCCTACGTGGTGCGGGGCGCCCTCGGCGTGGAGCTGTACGAGCGCGCGGGTCCCGCCGCCGATGAGGGGATCGCGACGTCCTGGTACCGGGAGTCCCTCGCGGGCGAGGACGGCGACTGGCTCCTGGAGCCGGCGGGCGGGGCGCGGCTGCGCCTCACGCAGACCGCGCTGTACGCGGCCGGGAGCGGCTACGCGCTGCCGTCGCACGTGCTGCACCGGGCGTGGTGCGCCTCGCCGGGGCCCGCGGTCTCGCTGTTCCTGGAGACGGGGGCGGGGCGGCGGCGGTACACGGACGTGTACGCGGGGCCGGACGTGGGAGGCCGGGCGGTGGCGAAGAAGCCTTTGGAGGTGAACGACTACCTGGCGGAGCTGTCGACGCTGGCGGAGCTGCTCGGCTGACGAGCCGGCGAGTCGACGGGGCTGAGGCGTTGCTCAGGCGAGGGCCTGGCGGACGATCTCGCGGTTGTAGTCGTCGATCCGGACCGTGCCGAGGTCGGCGGGGGCGAGCCAGCGGTGGTCCTGGTCGGGCAGGGGCAGGGTCACGTCGAAGGTGAGGGGGCGGACCAGGAAGTTGTCCTGCCAGTTCTTCACCTCATGCCCGCGGTACGTACTGACGAAGGAGGACTCGCCGACCTTGCGGACGACCTGGCCGAGCAGTCCCGTCTCTTCCTTGAGCTCTCTCAGGACGCCGTCCATCGGACTCTCGTCGGGCTCCAGCTTCCCGCACGGAACACCCCACACACCGGGCAGGAACCGCTCGGTCCGGCTGCGTCGCACGAGCAGCACCCGGTCGCGGTGCATCACCACAGCCGCCGCGAGCCGGTTGTCACCGGGATAGTCCATGCCTTCCAACGTAGCGGGGATTCGGGTCCCATGACAGTCGGGGTGTCCGATTCCTTCAAGACCTGGCGCGAAGCCGCTGCCTACGCTGCCGGGCATGAACAGCACATCTGAGTCACCCACTCCCCGTTTCGATCTGATCGGTCTCGTCGTCTCCGACCTGGCCGCGTCGCTCGCCTTCTACCGCAGGCTCGGCCTGGAGTTCCCCGCCGGGTCGGAGAGCGCGCCGCACGTCGAGGCGGCGCTCCCCGGCGGTCTGCGCCTCGCCCTCGACACGGAGGACACCGTCCGCTCCTTCCACCCGGACTGGCGGCCGCCCGCGGGCGGGGGCCGGATCGGGCTCGCCTTCCACTGCGGTACGCCCGCCGGGGTCGACGCCGTGCACGAGGACCTGACGGGCGCCGGATACGCGAGCGAGCTCAAGCCGTTCGACGCGCCCTGGGGCCAGCGGTACGCCGTCGTCCTCGACCCGGACGGCAACGGCGTCGACCTCTTCGCTCCTCTAGGGGCGGCCCCCGCCGAGTAGCTCACCGAGTCGCAGCCCGGTGAACTCCTTGACGTCGCGCGCCAGATGGGCCTGGTCGGCGAAGCCCGCGGCGGCCGCCGTCTCCGCGTACGGCAGGCCGTCGCGGGCCAGCGCGAGGGCCCGCTGAAGACGCAGCACCCGGGCCAGCGTCTTGGGTCCGTAGCCGAACGCGGGCAGTGAACGGCGGTGCAGCAGCCGGGCGTTGACACCCGCGTCCGCCGCGGTCCGCGCGACCGAGTGGCCCGCGCTCAGGGACCTGACGATGTGGGCGACGAGCGGGTCCGGGGGCCCGGTGCCGACGGCGCGGTCCGTCACGACCGCCTCCAGGGCGGCCACCGGGTCGCGCGCGGCGTCCACGCGCTCGGTGAGGCGGCGCGCCTCGGCCGCGGTCCACAGGTCGGCGAGCTCCACCCGCCGGTCGCGCAGTTCGTGGGCGGGCACGCCCAGGAAGGCCGGGGCGGTGCCGGGGTGGAAGCGGATGCCGACGTACCGTCCCGGCCCGCCCTCGGGGTCGTACGCGCGGGTGTCGGGGCCCGCGACGAACAGCCTGCCCTCGGTCCACAGCAGGTCCATGCAGCCGTCGGGCAGCACCGGCCGGGTGTCGCCGGGGGCGCCCGTGGCGACCCGGGTCCACACGACCGCGCCGGTCAGCGCCGCCGGCCGCTCCCGGTAGGTCCCGTCGGACATCACGCCCCCCGGTGCTCCTGCGGGCTGATCCCGTACACCCGCTTGAAGGCGCCGGAGAGCGCGAACGCGCTGCCGTATCCGACCCTGCGGGCTATCGCGCCGATGGTCAGCCCGCTGTCGCGCAGCAGGTCGGCGGCGAGCGCGAGCCGCCAGTTCGTCAGGTACGTCATCGGGGGCTCCCCCACGAGGTCCGTGAACCGCCGGGCGAACGCGGCCCGCGAGACGCCCGCCTTCGCCGCGAGGTCCGCGATGGTCCAGGGGTGCGCCGGGTCGTCCTGGAGCAGGCGCAGCGCGCGGCCGACGACCGGGTCGCCCAGCGCCAGGTACCAGGCGGGGGCCGCCGCCTCGGGGCGGGAGAACCAGGCGCGCAGCGCGGCGATCAGGAGCAGGTCGAGGAGCCGGTCGAGGACGACGTCCTGGCCCGGTTCGTCCTTGCGGATCTCGTCGGCGAGCAGCGGGGTGAGCGGGCAGTCCCACACTTCGGTGGGCAGCACGAGCAGTGGCGGCAGCGCGTCGAGGAGGCGTCCGGTGAGCTCGCCCCGCAGCTGGTAGGTGCCGATCAGCATCTCCACGGACCCGTCGCGGGACTCGCCCCAGGCGCGCAGGCCCAGGTCCCGGTAGCGCGCGACGGGGGCGCCGTCGAGCGGCACGCAGTGCTCCCCCGGCCGGATCTCGGCGAACGGTGCGGTGGTGGCCTCGTCGGCGCAGGTGTAGTGGTCGGGGCCGCGGGCGATGGCGAGGTCGCCGGGGCCGATGCGCTGGGCGGGCGCGCCGTCCGCGGGGACGAGCCAGGCGGTGCCGCGCACCATGACCATGACGGACAGGGGCGCCTCGTCCGCGATGCGGACGGACCAGGGCGGGTCGAAGAGCGCACGGATCATGAAGGCCCCGCGCGCCCGCGGCCCTTCGAGGAGACCGGCCAGTACGTCCATGGCGGCAGCGTAGACGCATGCGCCTGGGGGTGAGCCTCTAGCCGATGGCCGACCGGCGGGCGGTCGTCCTCGGCGTACGGCGGCTCACGCTGCTCTCGGTGCGGGGCGAGGAACAGGCGCACGCGACGGGGCGGCCCTCGCCGGGTTCGGGAGGTGCTGGGCCGGGCGCCCAGGGACTTCGCCGACTTCGCCCGTGAGTGCGCCGGGGTCTGGACGTCATGAGCCCCGGCGCCGGGGTGAGGTTCCGGGGCTCTGCCCCGGAACCCACTCCTCAATCGCCGGAGGGGCTGTCGTCCGAGCCGCCCGACCCCGGCCGCTTCGCGTGCTTCCCCTGCTTCGCCGGCGTCCGCAGCCGCGACGTGACGTCGTCCGGCGGCAGGAAGCGCGACCAGCGTTCCGGGAACTCGGACGGCATCTCCGGGTCGTCGGCGTCGTCGGGGTCCTCGCCGTACCCCGCCGCCTCGCGTGCGGCCGCGCGGGCGACCACCTCCGCGGCCTGGGCCTCCCTTATGCGGTCGTTGGCGGCGCGGGCCACGGCCGTGGCGACGGACGGCCAGACCCGGTCGATCGCCGCGTTGACCGCGGCGCCGACCAGGACCGCGAACGCCGAGACGCCGATCCACAGCAGCACGGCGACCGGGGCCGCGAGCGAGCCGTAGATGGTGGGGCCCTCCACCGTGCTGGTGAGGTAGATGCGGAGCAGGAAGCTGCCGAGCACCCACATGGCGAGCGCGATGAGCGCGCCCGGCATGTCCTCCACCCACGGCGAACGCACCGGCACGGACACGTGGTACAGCGTCGTCAGGAAGATCACGGAGAGGATGACGACGACGGGCCAGTAGAGGATCTGGACCACCGTCGTGGAACCGGGCAGGAGTTTCACCACCGCGTCCGGACCCGCCACCATCAGCGGCAGCGCGACCGAGCCGATGAGCAGCGCCACCAGGAAAAGCCCGAAGGCGAGTATCCGGGTCTTGACGATGCCCCGCACGCCGTCGAGGCCGTACATCACGGTGATGGTGTCGATGAAGACGTTCACGGCGCGCGAGCCGGACCACAGGGCGAAGAGGAAGCCGATGGAGATGACGTCGGGTCTGCTGACCCGCATCACGTCGTCCAGTATCGGTTCCGCGATCTGGTGGACGCCCCGGTCGGACAGGATCGTGCGGGACGCCTCCAGGATGTTGTTCTGGACGCTGGCGATGGTGTCCGCGCCGGTCCACCGGTCCACGTAGGCGAGCAGGCCGATCAGGCTCAGCAGCAACGGTGGAACGGAGAGCAGCGTGAAGAACGCAGCCTCGGCCGCGAGCCCCAGGATGCGGTACTCGATGCACGAGTTGACGGTGTCCTTGAGCAGCAGCCAGGCGGTCCTGCGCTTGGAGACGTTCCGGTAGAGAGCGCGGGCCCGGGTCCAGCGGCCCGACGGCCGCCCGGGTGTTTCTTTTGCCTGGTGCACCTCCTTACCGTAGCGGCATGGCAGCCAGCACCCACACAGTGACCAACCAGGCTCCGCCCCTGGTGGGATATGACGTATTCGCGTCCGACCGGGCCCTCGTGGAGGGCGTCGAGCGGCATCTGGATCCGGCGCTCCTCGACACCGCCCGCGACGAACTCTCCCTGCTCGGCCGCACCGCGGGTTCCGCCCAGGCACAGAGGTGGGGAGAGCAGGCCAACGAGAATCCGCCCGTTCTGCGCACGCATGACCGTTACGGGAACCGGATCGACGAGGTCGACTTCCATCCGGCCTGGCACCGGCTGCTCGGCAAGGCCGTCTCCGCGGGCCTGACCACCGCCTGGTCACGGCCCGGCGGGCATGTGCGGCGAGCCGCGGGGTTCCTGGTGTGGACGCAGGCCGAAGGGGGGCACGGGTGTCCCGTCTCGATGACGCACGCCGCGGTGCCCGCGCTGCGCGCCGACCCGGCGCTCGCCGCCGAGTGGGAGCCGCGCCTCTCCTCGACCGTGTACGACGAGGGGCTGCGCCCGGCGTCGCAGAAGGCCGGTGTCCTCTTCGGGATGGGCATGACGGAGAAGCAGGGCGGCAGTGACGTGCGGGCCAACACGACGCGTGCGCAGGCGCTCGCGGAGGACGGGACATATGCGCTGACGGGGCACAAGTGGTTCTGTTCGGCGCCCATGTCGGACGGGTTCCTGGTGCTCGCGCAGGCCGAACAGGGGCTGACGTGCTTCCTGGTGCCGCGCGTCCTGGAGGACGGCACGCGGAACCCGTTCGCCATCCAGCGGCTCAAGGACAAACTGGGCAACAAGTCCAACGCGTCGAGCGAGGTGGAGTTCGACGGGACGTGGGCCCGCCGGGTCGGGGACGAGGGGCGCGGGGTGCGCACCATCATCGAGATGGTGGCGGCGACCCGGCTGGACTGCGTGATCGGTTCGGCGGCGCTGATGCGGCAGGCCGTGGCGCAGGCGGTGCACCACGCCACGTACCGGGAGGCGTTCGGCGGCAAGCTCGTCGACAAGCCGCTCATGCGCAACGTACTGGCGGATCTGGCGCTGGAGTCCGAGGCGGCCACGACGCTCGCGCTGCGGCTCGCGGCGGCGTACGACGACGGGAGCGAGCAGGAGCAGGCGTTCCTGCGGCTCGCGGTGCCTGCCGCGAAGTACTGGGTGACCAAGCGGTGCACGCCGCTGGTCGGCGAGGCCCTCGAATGCCTGGGCGGCAACGGCTATGTGGAGGAGTCGGGCATGCCGCGGCTGCTGCGCGAGGCGCCGCTCAACTCGATCTGGGAGGGCTCGGGGAACGTCCAGGCGCTGGACGTGCTGCGGGCGCTGCAGCGCGAGCCGCGGGCCCTCAACGCGTTCCTCCAGGAGGTCGGCGCGGCGCGCGGCGCCGACCACCGCCTCGACGGTGCGATCAAGGACCTGCTGACCGAACTGGCCGACCTGGACGGCATCGAGGGCCGGGCGCGCCGGCTCGTGGAGCGGATGGCGCTGGTGCTCCAGGGGTCGCTGCTCGTGCGGTACGCGCCTTCGGAGGTGGCCGACGCGTTCTGTGCCTCACGGCTCGGCGGGGACTGGGGCGCGGCGTTCGGCACGCTGCCGCACACACTCGATCTGGCCACCGTGGTGGCGCGGTCCGCGCCGGGGGTCTAGAGGGCCGCTCCGTCAGCGGGGGGAGAGCCCCGGGCGGTTCCCGGGCTGACACGGGGGTGGTGCTGCGCCGACACGGCACCACCCCCGTCTTTCAGGCCCCTTGAGGAGCGTGAACACCGCACGGGCGGTGTGGTGTCCAGATTCGGGCACCGGCCGGGCGTTGGCCAGAGTTGCAGGAGGTTGCAACGCACCGTGACCTCCGGAGGATTCGGCACCCCGATGCGGCCCCCGGGGACGCGCGCAGGGGGCACCATGGGTCCCTGCCCCTCCACACTGGTCTGGCCGGAAAGGACCCCGTGGTCATGAACGCCCCGTCGACGATCGACCTCGCGCGGATCTCCGCCATGGACCTCGCGCACGCCGCGCACCTCCTGAAGGGGGTGCGCGACGCCACGCTCTCCGGGCAGCGGCCGAGGGTCCTGCCGCGCCCGGTGATCGGCGACTCGTGGGGGCGGATGCTGCTCGGCGGGGTCGACCCCGACCACGACATCCGGTCCCGGCTGCTGACCGAGGAGGAACTGGAGGAGCGCCGCCGCGCCTCGCCGCTCCTGGAGGTCCTGCCCGTCCTGCGCAACGCCCTGGTCTCCGTGGCGGACGCCGCGCAGCACATCATGATCGTCTGCGACGCGGAAGGCCGGGTGCTGTGGCGCGAGGGCAGCGCCGCGGTGCTGCGCCAAGCGGACGCGCACGGCCTGCAGCCGGGGGCGGACTGGGGGGAGAGCGTCGTCGGCACGAACGGCATCGGAACCCCGCTGGTGGTGCGCCGCCCCGTGCAGGTCTTCTCCGCCGAGCACTTCGTGCAGACCCACCACCCGTGGACGTGCACGGGCGCCCCGGTGACCGACCCGCGCGACGGCAGGCTGCTCGGCGTGGTCGACGTGAGCGGGCCGCTGCAGACCATTCATCCGGCGACCCTCGCGCTGGTCGACTCGGTGGCCAAGCTCGCCGAGGCCCGGCTGCGGGACCGGCACGTGACGGCGCTCGACCGGCTGCGCGCGGTGGCGGCGCCGGTCCTCGCCCGGCTCGACGGGCGGGCGCTCGCCGTGGACGCGCACGGCTGGACCGCCGCGGTGACCGGCATGCCCCCGGCGGACCGCCTCGCCCTGCCCAAGTCCTTCGGCCCGGGCCGCACCTGGCTGCCGTCCCTCGGCTCCTGCCTGGTGGAGCCGCTGGCCGGCGGCTGGCTGCTGCGCGTGGAGGAGCCCGGTGACGTGCCGACGCCGGTCGCCGCGACCCGGCTCGTCCTGGACGTGAGCAGCCCGCGCCGCTGGACACTCTCGGTGCTCGGCGGCGCCCACGACTGGACGCACGAGCTGAGTCCGCGCCACGCCGAACTCCTCTATCTCCTCTGCACATACCGCACCGGGCGCACCGCTTCGGGCCTCGCCGAGGACATGTTCGGCGACCCGGCGCGCACGGTGACGGTCCGCGCCGAGCTCTCGCGCGTGCGGCGCTACCTGGGCGGTCTCCTCGCCCACCGGCCCTACCGCTTCCACGAGGACGTCGACGTCGACGTGATCATGCCGGAGCGGCCGGTGGACCTGCTGCCCCACTCGACGGCACCGGCGGTCCGTGCTGCGAGACGGGTCGCGGAGCTCTGAGCGGCCATGATTCTCTGTGCCGCATGAGCATCACAGTCACCACCTGGTCCCTCGAGCAGACGTCGCCCACCGATCTGCTCCCGGCCGCCGCACCCGACGGCGACGTACGGATCGTGCGCGCCGAAGTGCCCTCGCCCGAGTTCAGCAGGTTCCTGTACGCGTCCGTCGGCGGCGACATCCGCTGGACCGACCGGCTCTCCCTCACCTACGCGGAGTGGCAGAAGCTGCTGGAGCGGCCGGGTGTGGAGACCTGGGTCGCGTACGAGAAGGGGACGCCCGCCGGATACGTGGAGCTGGCGGCGCGCGGCGAGAACGGGGACGCGGCGGAGGGTGTCGTCGAGATCGTCTACTTCGGTCTGCTCCCCGCCTTCCGTGGGCGCCGCATCGGCGGCCACCTCCTGTCGTACGGCGTCGCGCGCGCCTGGGACCTGGCCGGGCGGTGGCCGGGGCTCGCGCCGACCGAGCGGGTCTGGCTGCACACCTGCTCCAAGGACGGCGAGCACGCGATGGAGAACTACCAGCGGCGCGGCTTCAAGCTCTTCGACACCAAGGTCGAGCTGGAGGCGGACGTTCCGGCGCCGGGGCCCTGGCCGGGGGCCCACCGCAGGTGAATCCCGGCTGAATCCCGGAAGTGACCCACGACACCGTTGTCCACGATGCGGGACAACGGTGTCCGCATTTTGGATAATGCTGGACTGGGCCGAAAGTCCCATGACACGCTTCCGGCATGGATCGCACTGGAAACGCCTTGGTGAGTCGACGTCACGTCGACCTCGGCCGCATGTCCAGCGCCATGTGTCCGGCCCGCTGATCGACTCAGCACCGCCGCACCCCATCCACTGATCCCCCTCCCTGCGCAGCGCCGCGCGCACGTCCCCCCTCCTGCCCAGCAGGTTCGGGAACGTGCCATTTTCGCAGGTCAGAGTTGCTTTCCCGCTGCCCCGAAGGACGTACCAGCATGGCCGCCACGCCAGAGAAGCCCGCCCCAGCCACGCCCCGCCGCAAGGCGAGCCGTCACCGCGGCGAGGGCCAGTGGGCCGCAGGTCACTTCACGCCGCTCAACGGGAACGAGCAGTTCAAGAAGGACGACGACGGTCTCAATGTGCGGACACGCATTGAGACGATCTACTCGAAGCGTGGGTTCGACTCCATCGACCCGAACGATCTCCGTGGCCGGATGCGCTGGTGGGGCCTCTACACCCAGCGCAAGCCCGGGATCGACGGCGGCAAGACCGCGATCCTGGAGCCGGAGGAGCTGGACGACGAGTACTTCATGCTCCGGGTGCGCGTCGACGGCGGGCGGCTGACCACCGAGCAGCTGCGCGTCATCGGCGAGATCTCCCAGGAGTTCGCGCGCGGCACCGCCGACCTCACCGACCGGCAGAACATCCAGTACCACTGGATCCGCATCGAGGACGTCCCCGAGATCTGGCGGCGGCTGGAAGCCGTGGGGCTCTCGACCACCGAGGCGTGCGGCGACACGCCCCGCGTCATCCTCGGCTCCCCCGTGGCGGGCGTCGCCGAGAACGAGATCATCGATGGCTCCCCCGCCATCGACGAGATCCAGCGGCGTTTCATCGGCAACCCCGACTTCTCGAACCTGCCGCGCAAGTTCAAGAGCGCGATCTCCGGCTCCCCGCAGCTCGACGTGGCGCACGAGATCAACGACATCGCCTTCGTCGGCGTCCACCACCCCGAGCACGGCCCCGGCTTCGACCTGTGGGTCGGCGGCGGCCTCTCCACCAACCCCAAGCTCGGGGTGCGGCTCGGCGCCTGGGTGCCGCTCGACGAGGTGCCGGACGTGTTCGGCGGCGTCATCGGCATCTTCCGCGACTACGGCTACCGCAGGCTGCGCAACCGCGCCCGCCTGAAGTTCCTCGTCGCCGACTGGGGCCCGGAGAAGTTCCGGCAGATCCTGGAGGACGAGTACCTGCGGCGGAAGCTGGTCGACGGGCCCGCCCCCGAGCAGCCCGCCGGCACCTGGCGCGACCACCTCGGCGTCCACCGGCAGAAGGACGGGCGCTTCTACGTCGGCTTCGCGCCCCGCGTCGGCCGCGTCGACGGCGCCACCCTCACCAAGATCGCCGAGGTCGCCGAGGCGCACGGCTCGGGCCGGCTGCGCACCACCGCCGAGCAGAAGATGATCGTGCTCGACATCGAGCAGGACCAGGTCGACTCGCTCGTCTCCGCCCTCGAAGCGCTCGACCTGCGGGTCAATGCCTCGCCCTTCCGGCGCGGCACCATGGCCTGCACCGGCATCGAGTTCTGCAAGCTCGCCATCGTCGAGACGAAGGCGCGCGGCGCCTCCCTCATCGACGAACTGGAGCGCCGCATCCCGGAGTTCGACGAGCCCATCACCATCAACATCAACGGCTGCCCGAACGCCTGCGCCCGCATCCAGGTCGCCGACATCGGCCTCAAGGGCCAGCTCATGCTCGACGCCGACGGCAACCAGGTCGAGGGCTACCAAGTGCACCTGGGCGGCGCCCTCGGGCTCGACGCCGGCTTCGGCCGCAAGGTCCGCGGCCTGAAGGTCACCGCGGCCGAGCTGCCCGACTACATCGAGCGGGTCCTCAAGCACTTCCAGGCGGAGCGCGAGGACGGCGAGCGCTTCGCCACATGGACCGCCCGCGCGTCCGAGGAGGCCCTCAAGTGAGCGAGCGTGCCGCCCCGTTCCACTGCCCGTACTGCGGCGACGAGGACCTGCGCCCCCACGAGGCCGGTCACGGCGCGTGGGAATGCGCGGCGTGCAACCGGGCCTTTCAGCTGAAGTTCCTCGGGCTGCTCGCCCGGGGCGTTCAGCGCACCAGCAGTGGAGAGAACCAGATATGACGACCGCTCAGGACAAGAAGCCGCGCACGGACGACGAGTTGAAGGCGCTCGCCGAGCAGGCCGGGCGCGACCTGGAGGACGCCTCCGCCCTGGAGGTCCTCCAGTGGGCCGCCGACACCTTCGGGACACGCTTCTGCGTGACGTCCTCGATGGAGGACGCGGTCGTCGCCCACCTCGCCTCGCGGGCGATGCCCGGCGTCGACGTCGTGTTCCTGGACACCGGCTACCACTTCCCCGAGACCATCGGCACCCGTGACGCCGTCGAGGCCGTCATGGACGTCAACGTCATCACCCTGACGCCCCGTCAGACCGTCGCCGAGCAGGACTCCGTGTACGGCGCGCGGCTGCACGACCGCGACCCGGACCTGTGCTGCAGGCTGCGGAAGGTGCAGCCCCTGGAGGAGGGCCTCGCGGGATACTCCGCGTGGGCCACGGGACTGCGCCGCGACGACTCGCCGGCCAGGGCCAATACCCCGGTGGTCGGCTGGGACGAGAAGCGCCGCAAGGTCAAGATCTCGCCGATCGCCCGCTGGACGCAGGACGACGTCGACGCGTACGTCGCCGAGCACGGCGTCCTCACCAACCCGCTCCTCATGGACGGCTACGGCTCGGTGGGCTGCGCCCCCTGCACCCGCCGCCTCCTGGAGGGCGAGGACGCGCGGGCCGGCCGCTGGGCCGGGAACGCCAAGACCGAATGCGGGATCCACGGATGACCGCGCCGCAGACCCAGCAGCAACAGACCCGGGAGAACCACGTGACGACCGGAGCCACCGTCTGGCTCACCGGCCTGCCCAGCGCCGGCAAGACGACCATCGCGTACGAACTGGCGGGCCGCCTGCGTGCGGAGGGCCGCCGGGTGGAGGTGCTCGA